>NZ_JBAZRC010000111.1:0-16368 GCF_041663085.1 Mucilaginibacter sp. | reverse complement strand
GTCATCGCACGTGAATATGGTTACCGGCAGATGTTGGGTTGGAAAATGCCACCAAACTAATCAGGGATGGGCAGCGGATAAAGGTGAACGGACGGATATATAGAAGTACTATAAATCTCAACCCATCACTTGCTTTTCTTTCTTGTTCCCTATATTCATTAGCACCACGGCAAGCAGTATCAATATAACGCCCAGCCATTGCAGTGCGCTTACAGGCTCTTTTAACAATATATTGGCCATTAATACCGAAACCGGGGTAAGTTTACCGCTTCATCCACCCGCAGGTATAAATACTACATTACTTCGTGTTACGGGCTATTTACTTCGCTTTTATTTTGGCGGTCAGTTTCTCGTTATTCCTTGTTTCCTCGGTAGCCTTCAGCAACAAAGTATCAGATACTTTCAACGATCCGAAAATCTCGGTTTTCCCATCCGTGTTGCGGCCGGTTTTTATCGGGATCCATTTAGATGAATCGCGGCTCAGTTTTATCACAAACGTTCCTTGTGTTGAGTTGAGGATAGCATCTGATGGTACAACAAAGTTGTGGATCTCATCGCTCAGCGGGATGTTCACTTCGGCAACCATACCGGGCAACAGGTTTTTCCCTGTATTCAGCACATCCATCTCGGTACGTTGCGCGCGCAGCCTGGTATCTAACGCACCCGCCAACCTGGCAACCTTGGCATTAAAAACCTGGTTAGGTAAAGATCGTACGGTGAAATTCACCACGCTTTTATTATTCATGTAGCCGGTATATGCTTCGGGTACGCTTACTACCAAACGCAGCTTATCCTGCTGTTGCAGGGTAAACAACGGCGCGTCAGATCCTTTACCCGATGGGCCAACATAAGCGCCCTGGCTTACATTACGTGCGGTAATAATGCCCGAAAACGGCGCCCTTATCTCCAGGTAATCGCTATTAGCGCCTACCTCTTTAAAAGCAGCCTGTGCCGATTGGAATTGCGCGTAATCGGCGTTCTTTTTGGCCAGTGCCTGGTCAAGGTCGTTTTGCGAAACGGTACCCGGCGTTTTGCTGGTTTCCAGTAAACGATCGTAGTTGGCTTTGCTGGCAATGTACAAGGCTTCCTGTGCCTTAAGGCGCGATTGCGCACCGTTCATCTGCGAACCAATCTCGGGTGCTTCCATACGGACTAAAAGCTGGCCCGCGTTGACTACGCTACCTACATCAACGTACATCTTTTTTACAAAACTATTCACCTTGGCATACAGATCTACCTGTTGGTAAGCCACCAGTTCGCCGGGGATAGTGATGTTTGATTGCATGGCGCTCTTACTTAACAGAACGGCATCTAATGCGCTATCGGCAGGTGCGGCAGTTTCAGCTGTGGCTTTAGCCTCCGGCGATTTACATCTTACCAGCATCAGGCTTGTTACCATTACTATGGCAGAAACAGAAAGGGCTTTACGGATATACATGGAATGATTATATTATGATTTATACTCAAGTTTAATAAAATGGATGCTTTCCTCGTCCTCAGGGTCGAGTGAAACACTTTGGATACTTGTTTTACCCTGCCCCCAGGCAAATACCAGCGGCAAAATAAACAATGCGGCAAATGTTGAGGCTATAAGCCCGCCAATTACGGCACGCCCAAGTGGTGACGACTGGTCACCGGCCTCACCAAGCCCGCTGGCCATCGGTATCATACCCACAACCATGGCCAAAGCGGTCATTACAATTGGCCTTAACCTTAATGAGGCAGCCTCGCGGGCAGATGCCATGGCATTGCCGTTAACACGGCGCAGCTCCTCGGCATTGGTAATCAATAGTACCGCATTGGATATAGATACCCCTACAGACATGATCATACCCATGTACGATTGCAGGTTAAGCGTTGAACCGGCCAGCATTAGCAATGATAACGAACCCAGCATAACCGCCGGCACAGTTGCCAGTACAATGCCCGATACTTTAAACGACTGGAAGTTTGCTGCCAGCATTAAAAATATAACGATGATGGCTACCCCGAGCCCGCTCTCCAGGCTATCCATTGTTTCTGTTAAGGTATCGCTTAAGCCTATGAGTTCAACATTTAATCCTCTTGGAAGCGTGCCTAATGATTTGATGGCCGCTTGCACATCTTTAGATGCCGAACCAAGGTCCTGATTATTAAGGTTGGCGGTTACAGATAGCATCGGCATAGCACCAAGGTTATCAGCTTCGCCATAAGTAGTACCCGGCTTAATATCGGCTATATCACCCAAAACAGGCCTCGATGAGTTTTTCAATACCGGGATCTCACTGAGTTCGGAGATACTGCTCATTTTGCTTTCGGGGATCTGTACCTGTACGCTATAGCTGTTATTGGTTTTATGATCTATCCAGATATTTTTATCGGTGTAACGCGATGACGATGTTGAAGCGATCAATGAACGGGAAATATCATTTATATCTACCCCTACCTGCGACGCCCTGGTGCGGTCTATATCAATATTGATGGCCGGATATTTGGTTGACTGCCCCAGTTGTATATCCCTCAGGTAGTTGATATGCCCAAGTTTGGCTATCAGTTTTTGTGCATAAGCCTCGCTCAGCTTTTTATCCCTGCCCGAGAAACGTACCTCGATAGGTGTTGGCGAGCCCTGGCTCAGTATCTTGTCAGTTAACTCAATAGGCTCGAATGATGATTTAACATCAGGCAGTTGCCTGGCGTATGCCGCCCTTATCTTTTCTTTAAGTTCATCAAGGTTGGTTTTAAAGCCCTCCCTAAAGGCTACCTGTATTACGGCCTCCTGCGGGCCTGCCATCCATAAATAAATAGGGCTTGTTGAGAAAAGGGAGGGGTGCGTACCTACGTATGCCGATGTGATGGAAACATTCTCGGGCCCAACCAGGCCTTTAATAATATTGATGGCTTTATAGGTGCGTGTTTCCGTTTGCTCTATACGGGTGCCCTCCGGCGCGCGCAAACGCACCTGGAACTGGCTGCCATTTACCTTTGGCAAAACATCGCGGCCAATGCTTTGCATTAAAATTGCTGCAAGGCCGCAAATAACAACGATGTAGCCTAATACAATAACCTTGCGGTAAGGCATCATCCTGTCAAGAAACCTCAGGTAACGCATACGCATACGCTCAAAAGCGCCAACTTTGCCGTTGTGGTTGCGGTCGGCAGTTGCGGCGGCTACTTCTTTTTGGTGTAACTGGGATGGCCTGTCGTCACCTTCAAGGCCCGATAGTTCAAACTCTTCATTATCGGTTAACTGATGGCCATCTTTGGCGTGATGATGTTTCACCTTCATTATCCAGTTAGCCATTATCGGCACAAAGGTTTGCGCCAGGAAGTATGACACGATCATGCTGAAACCAATAGCCAGTGCCAGCGGTAAAAATAATGAGCCCGGGATGCCGCCCATAGTAAATGCCGGTGCAAAAACCGCCAGTATACAAAACAATATCAGCAATTTAGGGAAGGCTATCTCCTTACAGGCATCCCATATAGCAAGCGCCTTGGGCTTACCCATATCCAAATGCTGGTGTATGTTCTCGATGGTTACCGTACTTTCATCTACCAGGATGCCGATGGCCAAAGCAAGGCCGCTCAACGTCATGATGTTGATGGTTTGTCCAAACAGATTCAGGAACAAAACACCCGATATAATAGATGTAGGGATGGTTAATATAACGATCAGGGCGCCACGTGCATCGCCCAAGAAAAGCAACACCATTAACCCTGTTAATATAGCGCCAATAGCACCTTCGGTAATTAAACTCTTTACCGAGTTCATTACGTAAACTGATTGGTCAAACTCGTAGCTTACCTTCACATCTGCCGGCAACTGGCTTTGTATTTTGGGGATAGATGCCTTTAGGTTTTGTACAACTTCCCAGGTAGATGCATCGGCGCTTTTAGCAACGCTTAAGTAAACCGAACGTTTGCCGTTAACCAGGGCGTAACCTGCGGTGATGTCGGCCCCGTCAGATACGGTTGCCACATCCCTTAAGTATAAGCTCTGTACACCACCTTTAAATAAGGGGATGTTCTCAAAATCTTTTACAGAATTAATGGTGGTATTTGTTGGTGTGATGTAGTTCTTATCACCAATACGCACATTGCCCGATGGTGTTGTTTGGTTGTTTACACGTAACGCCTCTACCAACTGGTCGGGCGTCATGTTATGTGAACGCAGCAGTTCGGGGTCGGCTTTAATAACTACCGTACGGATGTTACCACCAAACGGCGGCGGTGCTACTAAACCGTGTATGGAGGTAAATGACGAACGTACATACACGTTTGCCAGATCGGCTAACTCGTTATTACTACGGGTTGCACTGCTTAAAACCAGCTGACCAACCGGTAGCGTAGAAGCATCAAACCTGATAATGAACGGCGGGTTAGAGCCAGGAGGGAACACCGCCTGGATGCGGTTTGTAAAAGAGGCCAGCTCGCCCGCGGCCTGCGCCATGTTGGTACCCGGGTAAAAGTTCAGCTTCATTAAAGTAAGCCCCTGGATGTTTTTGGTTTCGATACTTTTTAACCCGTTGGTGTACAAAAGGATGTTTACGTATTGCTTGGCAAAAAACGATTCCATTTGCTCTGGCGTGTAACCGGTAAAAGGGTGCGATATATAGATCACCGGCATATCCAGCTTAGGGAATATATCTACTTTGATGGCCGTGATCGATTTTATCCCAAAGAAGAATAAACCGGCCACAATTACCATAATGGTGATGGGCTTACGTAATGCAAAACGGATCAAGTTCATGTATATATGTATTTCGAAGAAAAATTCAATTCATTAAAGCGCACTATCAAAAAGGTTAAAATCGCCTTTGGCAGCAGCTTTTAGTAGCAGCGCCTGCCATACATTAGTATAAGCAATATCCCTGTCGGTTTCGGCACGGATCAAAGCATATTGTGCTTGCGTAACATCAACCAAATTAGTTAATCCGTTTTTATACAGTACCGATTTTTGCAGGTATGCCTGCGATGCAGCTTTTACCTGTATAGGCGCTTCGCGGTAATTGTTAAGTGCGTTTACCGTTTTGGTATCTGCCAGTGAAAATTGGGTTTTTATTTGCTGGTTGGCCAGTTCATATTCATCTGTCAGCGCCTCGCTCACATACCTTTGCGTTTTTACTGCTTTTGCTGTACGGAAAGGCTGCGCCAGGTTCCAGCTAACGCCTATGCCTATCAGGTAATTGCTACGGGTTGGCTTGGTACCGTCCCAATAGTTATCGGTGTAGGCGTTTTGGTTTGTAGAATATTCATTACTAAAGCCCGAACCACGTGTTTGCAGGATACCCACAAATGAGAAGCTTGGATAGTTAAACTTTTTCAGGTATTTGATCTGCTCGTTATTAACATCAATACGCGATTTGTAATAGGCAAGCGTTGGGTGCTTGCTAACAGCCGAGTCTATAGGCTCTTCAATATTTTTTGGCAGATGCGATACAAATACGGTATCTAAAGCAAACTGCGTTGGTGCTACCCCCATCAGCTGCGATAGCCGGTTGCTTTGCTCCTGCTCCTGGTCTATAGCGCGGGTAAGGATGATACGGGCGCTAGATACCTCGGCACCCGCCTGCGAAGAATCTACCCCGGCAATAAGGCCATTGAAAGCACGCGTTTTAACAATGCGTTTAAAGGTATCGGCACGTGCCAGATTTTTACGGTACGAGTCGGTAAGTTTTTGCGCTGCCAGCAGGTTAAGGTAAGCGGCTGCCACTTTCACCTTATGGTTAAAAAGTTCCTGTTGAAGGTCGTTTTGGTCTCTTAAAGCAACCTTTTGGGCCGTTTTTATCCGTTCTTTTATCCTGCCAAAGGTGAAAAACTCCCAGTTAAGGTTGGCCAGGTATAATGAGCCGAAAGCGGCGTTCCAGTTTTGGTTGGGCAATGGTATTCCTGATGATGCTACACCTAATCCGCCGAAACCATAAAGCGGACCATTTTGGCCGTTCACTGTTCCGTAATCCTGCTGGGCGCTTAAATTTAAGTTGGGCAAATAATCGGCCTTGGTTTGGCCAATTGCCGCCTTTGATGCCAATGCGTAGTTTGTTTTGGCTTTTATAGCAGGGTAATTATTTACTGCCGTTTCTATAGCTTGTTTAAGTGTAAGGGGCTGTTGTGCAACTGCTAATATCGAATTAAAAAGAAGTAAAAAACACGCGGAGATAGCTTTTTTCACGGGGTTGAGTATCTTAGTTAAACCAATAATTACCGGGCCGGTAATTATTTTGTAAAACAACCCATCAAATTTGAAGCAATTTTGAAGTAAAGCCCCAATTTGTTGCCGATTTGTAAAGTTAATGTAATAAAAGGTGCAAATTTGTTAAACTTTTGCAAGGAAGGCGGCACCATCAGCTACGGTCGTTCCATTAAAACCAACCCTAAGTGAATGAATACCATCGTGATATGTATATCGTACATTAAATTTATTCAATTCGCAGATCTGCTTTACAATAGCCAACCCCAAACCAATGCTTTCACCACACTGATCGCTTTTCTTGAACCGCTCAAATAGCTCCTCGGTAGGGATAACCGGCGCCGCGCCGGTGTTTTCTATCACAAAGGCTTCGTGGTTTGCCTTAATATTGATGATACCGTTCTTAACATTATGCCTTATAGCGTTACCAAGTAAGTTATCAAAAAGCAGATCGGCCAGCGCCGGATGCATTTTTAATGAGATATCATCACTTATATGTGTAGTAAGCGTTAGCGCCTTCATCTGTATGCGGTCTTCATAAAACCCCAGGATAGATTTGATATGTTTGGCAAATGATATGTTTTCGGTAGCCTCATACTCTTGGTTCTCCAGCTTGGTGAGCAGTAATAATGATTGATTTATACGTGCCATTTTCTCAATGGCGTGTTGCATCTCTCCTATTAATATGGCCTGGTTGCCTTGTATGTTGGTATCAGCCAAAAGTTCCAGTTTACTTCTAAGTACCGATAAGGGGGTTTGTAGCTCATGCGATGCGTTTTCGCTAAACTCCTTTACCAGGCCATACTCGGTGATGGCCATATCGGTCATTTTTTTTAGCAGCAGGTTTAGTTCCTTAAACTCCCTGGTGTTGCTTTCGGCAAGTACCAGCGGTTGCTTTTTCCGCAGGTTAAACTTTTGCATCTGCGCAAGTGATTGGTTAAACGGCGACAAAATATTGCGCGACAGCATCCTTGCAGCTATAAGAACGAACACTATCATCAATAATGATTTTATCAAGGATACCGGCAGCATCCCCCGTAAGATCTGGCTGGATTGTGTTACGTAATTGTAAGACGATATTTTATAGTTAACGCCTTTAATAGCATAAAAAGAGCTTACCGTAATGCGGCAATCGCCCTGGTCGTAATTTTGCTTTTCGGTAAGTGTTTTCTCCTTTGGCAACTCACCGGGAAAAGTATTGATAGATATTGGCCGACCCTGCGAGTACTTATCTGGACTGATGCCTGATTTTAATTGCAGTGCAACTTCGTTGTTTACTTTTGTTAAACGCTCAATTTCAACACCATCAATTCTTTGTTTAATACTGTAATGTGTACTGTAAATACTTATTGGGGTTACAATAAAAAATATCAGCAAAAAACACAGCGTAAACTTATCTACCAGTTTCATATTTATGCGTGTTAAATTTATAGCCCAGGCCATATACCGTATCAATATAGTCTTTGCCTTTTGCCTGGTTTATTTTTTTACGGATGTTCTTCACATGCTGATACACAAAATCAACATTGCTGAGGTTGTCTGTGTAATCGCCCCACAAATGCGTAGCAATTGCCTGGCGCGATAACAACCGGTTTTTGTTTACCAAAAAGTATAACAGCAGCTCTACCTCTTTGCGGGTCACATCAAGGTGTTTATTATTAATTGTCACCTCGAATGTATTGGCGTTAAGGCTTATCTCGTTAAAAACAACCATATGGCTGCCGTCCAGATCCTTCCGGCGATGGATGGCACGCAAACGCGCGTTTAATTCGGGCAGGTGGAAAGGTTTGGTTATATAATCGTCAGCACCCTCTTCCAATCCGCGTATCTTATCGTCCATAGCGCCTTTTGCCGATACAATGAGTATTGAACCGGAGATATGCTTTTCTTTTATAAAATTCAGCAGATCGAGGCCGCTGCCATCGGGCAGCATAATATCTAAAATAATGCAGTCGTAAGCATAAAAAAGCAGCTTTTCTTTGGCCTCATGCAGGTTAAAGGCCTGCTCGCAAACATAACTCTCGCGCGAGAGATACTCATGTACACTACTGGCCAGGGCCCGGTTATCTTCTATGATGAGTATTTTCATTAGCTCTGTTGCTTACCGCCTCAAAATTACTAAGGTACACGTTAATATTGAAGCAATTTTGAAGATGCCATGCTTGCTGTTACCGTACTTCGTTTCTTTACTTTAATTTATGATGTTTTTTTTGTTAAGTTTATCTCAATAATAACAGGTAAATGGGTGCGGATATAAACGAAGAAGAAGGCTTACTTAAACTCTTAAAAAGTGGAAGTGAAGCAGCATTTACCCGCCTTTACCAACTTTACGTGCGCCAGTTGTATGCAAAAACACTAAAGATGGTGCACGATAAAGATATCACACAGGAAATTATCCAGGACATATTCCTGAAGATCTGGGAAAGAAGGTCGCAGATCGATCCCGAAAAATCATTCAAGGCTTACTTGTATACTATTGGTGCTAACCTTGTATATGACCATTTCAGAAAACTGGCTAAAGACGCTGCCATGCAAAACAACTTGCTTTCGGCAGCCGAGCAAGATTATACCTGCCAGGAAGATAAAGTTATTAGCCAGGAACAACTTGCTTTGATACAAGATGCAATTGAGCAGCTTTCGCCACAACGCAAAAGGGTTTATATGATGTGCAAACTGGATGGAAAAACGTATGCCGAAGTTAGCCGGGAGTTAAATATATCCCTTTCTACTATTCAAGATCACATGGTAAAGGCAAATATCGTGTTAAAGAATTACCTAAAAAACCACCCTGATATGGCCATTTATGCGGTAACGCTTAGTATTATAGCCTCGCTGTAAAATATTTTTCATTTAGCAGCCCACATAAATTTTGCCTGCAGCGTATTAGTAATAAACGCAGCCAAAATTGAACCCTTCCCTACAGCTTAAAGTACTGATAAAAAAGTACATTAAAAATGAATGTACACCGCAAGAGGTACAAACGCTTCTTAATGCATTTAACATTCCCGGCAATGAAGCCCTGCTGAAGACGTTGTTGACCGAACAATACCATAATTTAGAAATAACCGACGATTTATCACCCGAAGAAGAACTTATATTTGAGCAAATCCATCATAAACTCCTCAGCCGCATCAAGCAGGGTGGTGAAGCACCAAAAATAAGATGGCTGAACTGGCGGACCGCAGCTGCTGCAATAATTATCATAGCAGCAGGCGCAGGTACTATTTTTTCCCTGAAACTCCCGCAGCGGTTGGCTCCTGCTAACGGTATTGTAAAAACTACAAAACCCGACATTCTCCCTGGAAGCAGCAAAGCCATACTTACGCTGGCAAATGGCAAAAAAATGATATTGAGTAGTACTCCAAATGGGATTATTGCAAGGCAGGGTAATACCGTAATACATAAGGATGCGGGCGGTACTTTAATAAACATTACCGATACTCATGCACAGGGCAATAATTTAAATGCATACAATATAGTGGAAACCCCTATTGGCGGGGAGTACAGCGTTACCTTGGCAGATGGCACCAAAGTATGGATGAATGCCACTTCTTCATTAAAATATCCGGTGCAATTTAGCGGTAACGAACGTGTGGTAGAACTTACCGGGGAGGCTTATTTTGAAGTAGCTAAAGATGCTGCAAAGCCATTCAGGGTGAAAACTTCGGGGCAAACAATTGAGGTACTGGGCACCCATTTTAACATCAATGCTTATGAAAATGAAGGTGTAATGAAAACCACCTTGTTAGAAGGGCGTGTAAAGGTTTTAAATAAAACAGGCGTACAGTTTTTAAGTCCCGGCCAGCAGTCGGTAATGAATTTTGGTGGCGATGGGCGCATCAAAGTTTTAACTGATATGGATACGGACGAAGTAGTATCATGGAAAGAGGGCTATTTTCAGTTTAACCAGGCAGATATTCATACAGTTATGCGGCAATTATCCCGCTGGTATGATATTAAAGTAAGTTACAGCCCACAGTTAACATCAAAAGAGTTCCAGGGTGCTATACAGCGCGATCTTAAGTTTTCGCAGGTGTTGCGCATCCTTGGCAAAACCAAGTTACACTTTACTGTTAAGGGAAAGGAGGTTATGGTTATGGACTAATTATACATTCTTAACCATATCCTTTTTCAAAAAAAATGCCGAAGGTGGGCAAACACCTCCGGCTATGGCAAAGAGGATAATACAACTTGTTTCAATCATCTTATTTCTCATTACCAATTATTCAAATATAATGAATTTTATTATTTGCAGCATTTGCTGTGCTATGCCTTCCTGTGAACAGGATTTAGCTAAGCCGCAAAAGAAGAACCACCCATTTTGGCGAATTATGAGGTTGACTATTATTTTACTTATCGTAGCATTTATGCATGTTCATGCAAGTAGTTTTTCCCAAACGGTAACCTACTCTGGCAAAGATGTAGCTTTAGAAAAAGTGCTTAAATCAATCAGAAAACAAACAGGCTATGTGTTTTTTTATGATTATTCTATCCTTAAAAATTCAAAACCTGTAAGCCTTGATATTAAAAATGCCAGTATACAACAAGCCCTTAGCGAGTGCCTGAACGGGCAACAGTTAGATTACGCTATTGAGGACAAAACGGTAGTAATATCTTCCGTTACCAGCGGCATGGCAAAAGTACAGCCGCCTGCCCGCATTAGCGGGAAGATTACCGATAACAACGGCCAACCACTACCCGGTGCAACTATCAGCATAAAAGGGAAAGCAGGCGTAGCACTTACCGGTGCCGATGGCAGTTTTGCTATAGATGTACAACCCGGCGATGTACTTAACATTTCTTATATAGGTATGGAGCCTAAACAGGTGGTTATTGGCAACCCGCCGGCTGCTAACCTAACCATTGTTTTAAACCCGGCTACAGGCAAACTTAGCGAGGTAGTAGTAGTAGGTTATGGCACTCAAACCCGTAAGGATTTGAGTACAGCCGTTGCAACAGTAGGCGCTAAAGCGCTTGGCAGGCAGGTTGTAAGCAGCTTTGAAAATGCCTTGCAGGGGCAGGCAGCGGGTGTGCAGGTTAATAACCCAACGGGGCAGCCTGGGTCGGCAATTAATATCAGCATAAGGGGTAAAAACTCGTTAAGTTTAAGCACCTCCCCGCTTTACGTGATAGATGGCGTACCCGTGCAACCGGGTTATGACCAGGAACTCGGCATTGGCAACCAGCGCCCAAATCCTTTAAGTACGCTCAATACAAGCGATATCGAATCAATTGATGTATTGAAGGATGGTGCCGCGGCGGCTATTTATGGTTCGCGCGCATCTAACGGTGTTGTGGTTGTTACCACCAAAAGAGGTAAAGTAGGCAAGCCCCAGGTAAATTTCAACATGTACATAGGCCAGCAAAAGGTTGTTAAAAAATTAAAGGTACTTAATGGTAAGCAGTTTGCCGATGTATTTAATCAAGCGCTGGTGAATGCCGGTGAAGACCCCGCCTACGATGTAGATACAGTAACAACTAATACTAACTGGCAGGACTTATTGTACAAAAATGCCCCGGTTAGAAATTATCAATTGAGCATACAAGGAGGAACAGACAAGTCGAAATATTATATATCAGGCGCTTATTTTGATCAGGACGGTATTATTCGTAACTCCGGGTTTAAACGTTATTCTGCCAAAATAAACTTCGATCAGCAGGTAACAGACCAGTTTAAGATAGGTACAAGCCTTAACCTGGCAAACACCATTAATAACCGTAGCACCCGTAGCGAAATGGCACTGAGCAACTCGGGCGTTGTGCTTGGCGCCTTAGAGCAGATTCCAACCATACCCATATACAATGCCGATGGCACTTATGCGCTTAACCCGTTTTCGCAATCTGATAACCCGTTTGGTGATAACGAAACCACGCATAATACGGTAAATCTTAGCCAGCTATTTGGCAATTTATACGGCGAATATGCTATAATGAAAAACCTGAACTTCCGTTCCTCACTGGGGATAGATTACCGGTCGCAGTTTGAAAACCAGTTTATAGCACGCGAAAACCCCGGTTTTCAGAATGCATCATCTGCAAGCAGGGGCAGCGCCGCCGCCGGCACCAACACAGGCACCATTTGGTTATGGGAAAACACGCTTACCTATAACAAGCAAATTAAAGATCATAACCTAACGTTGCTTGCGGGCCAGTCAATACAAAACTCTCAATTGTTTACTTCAAGTGCATCGGGCTATGGTTTTCCTTCAAACGCTGTTCCTTATTTGTATGCAGCAAGCATTAAACAAGCTATATCCAGCTATGAAGAGCAATGGGGTTTAGTTAGTTACTTTTTAAGGGGTAATTATAATTATAAAGATAAGTATTATGCATCTGCAAGTATCCGTGCCGATGGGTCGAGCAGGTTTGCTGCTAACCACAGGTATGGTTATTTCCCTGCGGCCTCTGTTGCCTGGCGCATATCTGAGGAGCCGTTTTTTAACAAAAATGGCATCGTTAACGAATTTAAGCTGAGAGGAAGTTTTGGAGCTAATGGCAACCAGAATGTAGGCGTTAACGACAGGCTAAGCACTTTTGGCACAGGCTACAACTACAGTAATTATAATGGCGACGGATCTGTTGCCGGAGGGATTGCTGCCCAACGAATTGGTAATGATAACCTTAAATGGGAAACAACCTACCAGTACGATGCAGGCTTTGACCTTGACCTGTTTAACAACAGGGTAAACATAACCGCTGATGTATACCTGAAAAAAACAAAAGACTTATTGACAGAAGTGCCTTTAGCCGTTAGCGCAGGTTCTGAGGTTTCAACCATCGTTCAAAACCTGGGCCAGGTACAAAACAAAGGGTTTGAGCTGGGTATTAACACCGTTAACATCCGCAGTGCAGATGGCTTTACCTGGAACACGCAATTCAACTTTACCTTAAATCGTAACAAGATCATCGATATTGGTAAGCTGATAGATGAAACCGGCAAACTGGTAGACAGGAAAATTATTGAAGATTATTCGATAAGCGAAAAGGGACAACCGCTTGGTGCTTTTTATGGTTATGTTGTAAAAGGCATTTTCCAAACACAGGCAGAAATAAATGCCGCCCCTGCGCAACCTAATGCATCGCCAGGCGATTACCGCTTTGAGGATGTAAATGGCGACAATGTAATTGATGCTGCCGATCGTAAAGTGATAGGTAACCCCAACCCAAGCTTTATCAGCGGCATTACAAACACATTCAGCTATAAGGGAGTGGATCTAAGTTTCTTCTTCCAGGGAAGTTTTGGTAATAAGATATTTAACCAAAACCGTACCCTGCTGGAGAACATGATAGACCCCTTTAACCAATCTGTTGATGTGCTAAATAGCTGGACACACGCGGGCCAACAAACCGACATGGCCCGCCAGGTATATGCCGACCCTAATAACAACCACGTTTTCTCTACCCGTTACCTGGAAAGCGGCACTTATGTAAGGCTAAAAAACCTTACTGTTGGTTATACCTTCCCGGTGGGTGCCCTCAAAAAAATAGGGGTATCATCATTAAGAATATATGCCACAGGGCAAAACATCCTAACGTTCACCAATTACAAAGGGTATGACCCGGAAGTAAACGCCGACCCATTATCAAATACCGGTTTTGGAAGAGATTATGGCGTTTACCCCCCGGCAAAAACTTATACACTTGGTGTTAATGTACAGTTTTAACCTATTATACAGCTTAACATGAAATCACATAAACTTCATATATATACCTTGCTTATACTGGTAGGGATATTTTTTGCGGCTTGTAAAAAAGTTTTGGAAAAACCACCACTTACTTCTATTACAGCGGCCAATTACTTTCAATCAGGCGATGATGCCGAGTCGGCAATTACCGGCTGTTACGACGCCTTGCAGGATGATGGCTATTACGGATCGGTATTAAACATATTGGGCGAGATGCCATCTGATGATGTAACTTCAGAAAATACAGATGTTTTTACGCTTCAGAAAATTCAATGGACAGCCATTACAGACCAGCCGGGCAGGCTTTACCTTAACGCTTTTAAAGGTATAAACCGCGCAAATACAGTACTAAAATATGTACCCGGCATTACCAAAGGCTTAACAGAGCAACGCAAGAACCAGATATTAGGCGAAGCCCATTTTTTGCGTGCGTTGCATTATTTTAACCTTGTAAAATGTTTTGGCGGCGTACCCCTGCGCCTTGATCCCAGCGAAAAAGAAAGCCAATCGGCTAAAGCCCGAGCAACCGAATCGGAGGTTTACAGCCAGATTGAAAGTGACCTTACCGCAGCAGAAAGCGTACTGCCCGAAAGCTTTGGAGGCCAAATAATAGACAGGGCCCGCGCAACCAAAGGTGCGGCCAACGCATTGCAGGCAAAGGTTTTTTTGTATGAACGCAAATGGCAGGATTGCCTTACTGCGGCAACAAAGGTTATTGCTAATACCAACTATGGCACAGGCCTTACAACACCTTACCAGGACCTGCTGGCTTTTAAAAACAAGCAGGAATCTATACTAGAAGTGCAGTTTGCAGGTACTGATGATGGCGGCTTTAGCCTGCCCGACCTGATATTGCCTTCGCCACCGGCATCATATTCTTTTCCAAAGTATAATATCCCAACGGATAACCTGATAGCACAGGCTGATATGGTGAACGATGAACGCTGGAAAAAACGCGGTGAAGTAGACGGCGGTACAGATTATACCAGTGTTATCCTGGGAAGCGGTACCGGCAATGATGGCGGTTGGTTTATTTACAAGTGGAAAAACACCAACTTTTTTTCAAGTAAGGATAATTATCCGCTGCTTACGCTTAACGATGTCTATTTGATGTATGCTGAGGCATCAAATGAACAAAACGGTCCTAACGCTGACGCCTTAGATAAGCTTAATGCCATCCGTTTACGCGCAAAAATAGGTATTAAGTTATTGACTGAACTGCCAACAAAAAAACTATTCAGGGACGAAGTAGACTTGCAGCGCAGGCTTGAGCTTGCCTTTCAGGGCGATAGATGGTTTGACCTGGTACGATACAGCAGGCAAACACAAGCAGATGCATCTGCAGTGCACACCACTGATGCTCTTTCTGTTATTGCTGGCAAAAGAGGTACTGCCAACGCTAACTATTTACTTTTCCCTATTCCTTTAAATGAGTTGAATACCAACCCGCTTATTAAACAAAACCCCGGTTTTTAATACAGCGTTAAAAACTACTAAAAAACTGTTGCCCATGCTATTATCATAGCATGGGCAAATCAGGCGGCGTATGCTCAAATTGCAACAGATAGCGTAGCATCTGCTAAGGCACAAAAGCTTACCGTTAAAACGGCAGAAGCGTCCGAACAGAGTGATTGGGCGGGGTTGGCATATTATGCTGTGGCTAACAAAAAGGCTAATGGGAGTATTTGAAAAAAAACAGGGTAGTGTTTATGGGTAATTCAATTACCGAGTTATGGGCGCAGATGCACCCTGCTTTTTTCAAGCATCATAAAAACTATATTGACCGGGGCATCAGCGGGAAAACCACATCGCAAATGCTCATCAGGTTTAGGCAGGATGTGATAAACCTGAAGCCCGCTGTTGTAATTATCCTTGCCGGCACAAATGATATTGCGGGTAATGGCGGCCCTATAAGCAACCAGTAAATATTCAATAATTTACTGGGTATGTATGAACTTTGCTTGTATTATTTAAAATAAACGGCAATTGTAAAGCCAATAGCAAGCGCCACTAATATCATTAGGCATTAAATTGCCTTAGGTGATGGTCGGCATGTTTATATGCTAATTGCCCAATTGGCTCGGTTATAAGTTTCGCAAAAAAAATGTATAAAATTAAGGGAGTGGTAAACCCATAAACACATGTCTTATTGCGTCGTATTAACCAACAATTTAAAATATCAGCCATATTATTACGCCTATGTATGAAGTGGAATTGCTATATTTAACCGGCGGTTTATTGTGGGTGATAAGTGAGTAACCACCACATACATTAGTTCCTGTTTAATTTAGCCGAAAACCATGCCTTATCACACTCCTATAAAATGGTTTATGAAGCACTGCTGCTGGCTGCTGCTGGTTTTTTCTATTCCCGGTTACGCTCAAATAGCAAAAGTAAACGAGTTATTAGGCCGGCTTAAAAAACCAATTGCCGATACTACCCGCCTAAGATTGCTTGGCAAACTTACTGAAGCCTACAAAACCGTAGATCCTGAGAAAAAATTCTACTACTCTG
>NZ_JBAZRC010000110.1:0-16456 GCF_041663085.1 Mucilaginibacter sp. | reverse complement strand
GCCCCCGTTACGAGAGCATTGGTACCTGGGTACATGTTGACGGCCGCCACGAATGGCAAAGCAAAACAGATTCGCCGCTACCGCGCCGCGAATTTACCAAACGCAGCGATTACAACGTGCTGAACCGAGGTAACCGCATTTACCTAACCGCAAACGGCTGGATGTACGAGCAGGACAATAACAAAGTAGTACGCGGTGCCGATGGCGACAAGATCATAGCCCAGGAAAAAGGCTACGAAGAATTTACCAAGGTTGATGAAGCTAAATTTGCTTACGCCAAAAAATGGTGGGCCGGTCAGCAAGGTTACTGGGCTGATGCACGCGCCGCATGGGATAACGTATTCGCTAAAAATGCTTCTATAAAACTATCAGGTAAAAAAGATGGAAAACTGCTTTATGAGCAATTGTTTGCCCTGGCAGAAAAATCTGAAAAAGAAAAATGGAGCTCTGACAAAAATAAGGAAGAAACCATGAAAGTGATCAATAACTATGTTAATGCATCATAAATAAAATCCCCCCTTGCAAGAAAGCCGCCCGGATACATCCGTGGCGGCTTTCTTGTTTTAAAACCAAAGTACAGTGCCGCACGTTTAAATGTTATGAGCATTGCAGAAAAACTCCAGGCATCTTTAAACCAGATCCTTGCGCACGACCCATGGTACGGCCCGGCTACCTATGATATCCTTGACAGTGTATCTTTTGAAGCTGCTTACGAAAAGCCGCCCGGATCTGTACATAACATAGCCGGCATTTTGCTACACATGTTAGGCTGGGCGCAGGAAGTTGCCGCACGAATGAACGGACAAACCGCCGGTGAACCCACAGGTGGCGACTGGCCCGACCCGGGTACGCCCGATGAAGATAAATGGAAACAACTCATAGCCGATTTTAAATTGAGCAATGTTACCCTTACCGGCATCATTCAAAATTTCCCGGATGATAAATGGAACGAACCCATTAATGACGAACGTAACCGCGAACTGGGTACAGGCGTAACTTACCAGGCATTAATAGAGGGCTTGATACAACACCATATTTACCACAGCGGGCAAATAGCACTGCTGAACAGGATAGTGGGGGGATAAGGAAAACTGGTGGACTGTGCAATACCCTCCTCGGGGAAGGAGGCGGTGGGGGTTTATGAAAATATTAAATTAAGCGTGCAAATCCCTGCCACTACACAAACAGCCGCACCCCTCCCAGGGGAGGGATTTATCAATAAGGCAGCTCCTCGCAGGTAAACCCAGCTATTTGCAGCATATGGTTAATGGTTTGCGGTTCAACTCCGTTACTTACTATCCGCAGGATATTATCGCAATCTTCCAGGTCGAAATTGTATTGCTTTATCTCGGCCAGTGAGGTTAACAGCGGGTGGATGCGGTTTACCTCCTGTTTGCTGGCAACACTTGTTTTAAATATCAGCACGTCCATAATAGTAGGGTTTTGTAGGTTAAAAACCTGTCATTTAGAACGATAGAGAGAAATCTTCTACGCCACGCTTGTAGACTACACGCAAAGTGTAAAAGATTTCTCCTCGTACCTCGTTCGAAATGACAGGCCAGATTAAGTTCTGGGTTATTCTTTCGTTTCCTTCTCGGTTATCGGCGCCTCTTTCCATGCCTCGCGCCAGTCGTTACGGCCACGGCCGCCCCAGCCACAGCGGCTTTTCATTTGCTCTTTAAAACGCTCACGCTCTTCGCTAGTCATACCAGCAAGGCGTTCCTGCATCATTTGTTTGCGGCGCATCCAGGGTGCGCCACCTCCGCGGCCCCCTTTTGGCCCAAAGCCGAACAGGATCTTACACAAAACAAATATGCCCATGGCCTGCCAGAAGGTGATCGTGCCAACGTGTATAATATCGGGCAGAAGGTTGTTCCAAAGCTGCATTACTACAAAGCTTACCAGCGCTAAAATGGCTGCTACGCCTATCGGGATAAAAAAGAACCTCCCTTTATAAAATGTATTTCTCATTGTCTTATTTTCTTAAATTTTTTAATATTCTGTTATCTCTTTATACAATTGCTTTAACCGCTTGCGCAGGTGCAGCACAGCATACCGTTTGCGCGATACCAGCGTGTTGATGTTTTCGCCGGTTTTTTGGGCAATCTCCTCAAAAGGCATATCGTCAAGCTCCTGCCAAATAAATACCTGGCGTTGGTTTTCGGGCAGCTCATCAAGCGCTACAAAAAGCTGTTCCCAAAAAAGGTTGCGCAGATACTGTGTTTCGGGCGTAGTGGCTTCTGTAAGCAGGATAGCCCTAAAATCGGGTGCGTCGTCATCCTCATCATCGCCGGCAGGCAACATATCATCTATAAGGGTTTCGGTACGTTTTTTATGCTTATCGATGATCTTGTTTTTTGCCACCCGGTAAGCCATGCACTGGTTTGCTCTATCGGCTCCGCGTTTACCACACTGCTAAACTGGTACCAAACATCCTGCAGAATGTCCTCAGCATCGGCGTCGTTTTTTACCCTTTTGCGGATAAAACCCAGCAAGCTTTTACCATACGATGCAATTGTTTGTATGATGTGGCTGTTTTTATCCTGGGGCATTGCGGCTACTGTCAATTTTTTATTGTTTATAAATATAAAGACGACTGTGCTTTTAAAACATTTTAAATTATTTTTTAATTTTTAAACGTGTGTAGGATTTTAACCACAAAGGGCACGAAGATTTCACAGAGAGGCACAGAGATTAAAACCCATTTAGCTATTATTGATTCTTTGTGTGCTCTGTGGTTTCCTCTGTGTTCTTTGTGGTAAAAAATAAAATCACAACCGTGTAAAAAGCAACCCGCCCACGGCAAACCGCAAACCAAACAACTATCTTGCACGTTATTATACCATGGCCAATAAAAAAACACTGATACTTGGTGCCACGCCCAACGCTGGCCGTTACGCTTACCTTGCCGCCAACCGTTTAGCAGGTAGCGGACACAGCATTGTTAATGTGGGCATAAAAACCGGCGAGGTTGCCGGTGTACCTATCGAAAAACCCGAAACCATCCATATCGATATTGATACCATTACCCTGTATGTTGGCCCGCAGCACCAGGAGGATCTATACGATTACATCCTTAAAACAAAGCCAAAACGTATCATATTTAACCCCGGTACCGAAAACAGCGAACTGCGCCGTATGGCCCATGAGAACGGGATAGAAACAGAATACGCCTGCACATTAGTGCTATTGAGCATAGGGCAGTACTGATTTGAGCTTAAAGCTGAAAGACCAAAGCGAAAAGCTTTTAGCTTTCGTCCTTAAGCTTTCTGCTTATTTAAAGATCCGGATAACCTTCACGAACCTTTTTTGATAGCCTTTGGTCATACCTGATATGGTTACGCCATTGTCGCGGCCGGATGTGGAGTGGATAAACTGCAGCTCCTCGCCGGGGCTGGTTACCACAATGCCCATATGGCCTACTATCCTTACGGTGCTATCGGTACCGGTGAACAGGATCAGGTCGCCGGGGCGGGCTTGGGTTAACGGCACTTCATGGTTTACATTCGTAAAATCGGCAGAGGTACGCGGCACCGCTATACCGAAATGGTTAAAGGTATAGGTAATAAAGCCCGAGCAGTCGAACCCTTGTTTGGGGTCGGTAGAGGCGTATTTGTAGGGGATACCGAGGGAAGTACGCGCAAAGCTGATCAGCTCGGCAGGAGTAGTTTTGCCCGTATTGATATTATTCATCTGATCGGTGCCATCTGTAGGCGCCAGTATCACCGTTTTGCGGCCTGCCGAATCTGTTACCGTATCAGCAGCCGTAATGGTGTAGGTGGGCTTATCCGGCCCGCCGCAGGAAAGCAGGGCGAGGAACAAAAAACCGAACGAAACAGGTAGACGCATATTGCAAATACAACAGGCGCGGTATGGTTTTGTTCCATTTTTAAAACGGGACAAGCGGAACAAACGGAACACATTGAAAATGAACAACTTATTACTGACAAGATCTTGTCAGTAGTTCAACTAATACTTCCTGATTTTCGCATTAGCAGCTTATAATCAGCACTTTATTGAAAAGGCGGTTTGTCTCGTTTTTTGGTAAAATGGAAGAAAAATGAGTATGGGAAGATTTGGCAAAAAAAGGGATTTTTTTCGACTTTTTTCGACCTCAAAACGGCCTTTTTGGCTTGTATTAGGAAGCAGAAAGCCAAACAGGGCATTTATTTAAGCAACTGATTTTTAAATGATTAATATTTTAGGCTTGTTCCGTTTTTTCCGATTCGGGACAAAATGGAACATCTTTTTTATGGCTTGATAGGCTTAACAAGTGTAAGATGATTTACGCTGCGCAAAATTTAAAAACCAATGAGTTATCGATTTAATTTCATTTAAAAACTTGTATTGATAATTTCATCTATAACATTTATATAAGAAGACAATTCATCTGTAATATTAGTCATTAGACCAGTTGCCTTCTCTTTAGACTTGCGAAAACTTGTTGTCATAGGAGGTAAGGATTTAATAGCTTCATTCATTTCCACTAAACTATCATTCCCTTTTGCCATTGCTTGTTTTAACGTATTGAGTACACCAATCATCTTTTCCTTTTCTTCTTCATTTTTTATATAGTCCCTATGAATTAAAAAAGCTTTATTATAATTAGTCATTGAGGAGTTAAACATTTGACTAATGGCTGTGGGTATAGGCTCTATATTCCTATTAAATATATTTAAATCTTCTGCTGATTTATCTATAAGCAACTTAGTCTGTCGCTGCTTACTGGCAACCGAACTTTTGTTAATAGTATTTAGCCTTTCTGCCTTTTTCGTCATACTATTGCCTAAATCCTCTATTTCTTTTCCTAATTTTTCAATTTCAACTTGCATTTTAGTAATTTCCAAGTTACCCAATTCGAAATATTCAAAATACCCCAGTTCATCGTTTATTAGATTTGTCTTTTCAAGAACGATAATCGAGTTTTCTTCAGGAGTTTCTCTAATAATATCTTCAATATTATTAGAGATTTCATTTAATAAAGCGGTCAAATGCCTCCTTATTAGAATTTGAAACTCACTTATATGATTAAAGTTTGAAAATAATACACCACGATTAGATATATCATCTTTGAACGCTTTAATATTAGATATCTGCTCAGGGTCGATCTTATCAAAATCAATCGGGGATGTTTTGAAATACATCATTATATGAACACTTTTTTTATTTTGAGTATATCTTTTAAACGCCCTTTCAAATTCTTCTTTGGTTCCAGATGTATCTCTTTTTGTTGCTGCTCCAAACCTTGACCAAAAGATTCCTATGAATATATCAAAATCATCATTTATTTGATTATTGATTACATCTTGAGCATCTTGACCGACAGATGGATGTGTTGAAGATTTCCAATCTAAGACTTCAAATTTTATATTTTTTATTAAACTTTGGTTATTCAATTCGTCAACAACCTCTTTGATTGTATTCTTCTCATCGTCAACGTCACTTGGTGAAGCTATAAAAATTCGATACTCAATGGTTGTTTTTGGCATGTGATAGGTTTTTTAGCAAAATATAAAAGTTTAGCTTAAAGAACAATGTAAGTTTTTAACATAATGTTAACTTTGAAATGAGTAATAACCCTTAATGAAACCCGGCCAAACCCTCTGGACAAAAGAACAACTGCTCTTAGCCATCAACCTATACTCCAAAATACGGTTTGGGCAGATGCACGCGAGCAATAAAGACGTTCAAGAATTGGCTGCAATTATCGGTAGGTCGCCATCGTCCATTGCTCTTAAATTGGGCAACTTTGCCAGTTTCGACCCTAAGTTAAAAGCACGTGGAGTAAAAGGCCTACCCAATGTCAGTAATTTAGATAAGCAGGTTTGGCAGGAATACATGAGCAATTGGGATGAACTATTCATTGAAAGTGAGACCCTCCTCGCTCAAAAGAAAAACACAACCCTCGAGGCCTTGAACCCAATTGAAACTCCGGAACCTGAAAATACTACGGGACGGGAAGCACTACGGCAGGTTGTTGTTCGGTTAGACCAAACGGCTTTCCGCAAAATGGTGTTAAGCAATTTTAATTATACCTGTTGTATCACAGGTATAGACCAACCTGAACTGCTCATCGCGAGCCACATTTTAAAATGGAGCGAGGACGCGGGTAATCGATTAAACCCTCGCAATGGTTTAGCTCTAAATTCCTTGCATGATAATGCGTTCGAGAGGGGATTTATCACCGTTACGGAAGACCTTAAGATCAAGGTATCATCTATTTTGTTAAACAGTGATGTGCAAAGTATCAGGGATAATTTTACCGTGTTTAACGGCAAGGAATTAATATCACCCAAAAAGTTTTCTCCAGAACCGGCATTCCTGCGAATCCATAACGACCGCTTTAGACCATAGTTCACTTATATCCGATTGACACCGCCCCGGCATCCGGCTAACTTAGCTATATGCCAAACATCAAATTCCACTACCTGTATCGCGATGGTGCCAACTATAAAAATCACAGCTTCGTTATTTTCAATAACCCAACCAGTATCGCGTTAGCGGAAATAGAAAACATCATCCACCAAAAACTTATTGATGGCACCTGGTTTTATGCAGATAAATGGAACTTGCCTGATCTGCACTTTGGCACATGGGATAATGAGATCGACCATACCTGGCATGAGTTTGAATCTATCAAGTTTACAGATGAAACGGGCGAGGTTGATGTATTACATTTTCTCAGAGCTATCAGGAATTAACGCTACTTTCTCATTTCCCAATTTCTCCTTACATTTAATACCTATAACCCTAACCCATAATGAAACTATTACCCATCCTCCTGCTAACCGCAACCACCGCGCTGGTAAACCCTGTAAGTGCTAAACCAATAGCCCCCACCATCGCTTACCAAAAACCCAAACATCCGGAAAAAGCCATGACTGCCGAGCAGGTCAAAGGCATCCTCAAGGAGATGCAACAGCAGCGTAACGATGAGGAGAAGATTGCGGTAATAAAGGCCAAACTAACTGATAAACAATTGGGCCTTACCATTAACCAGCTGGCTACCCTCATGAACCAGTTCCTGACCGACGACTCTAAACTGGCGGCCGCTAAATATGCTTTTGAATACACCACCAACTACAAATCGTTCCTTGATCTGGTTAACATATTCAGTCGCGAAGAGTATAAGGATGCGTTGGAGGATTTTTATAAGAAGAATAAGTAGAAAACACCTCACACGACGCTGAGGATCATTTTCGTGACGTCACGAAAATGGTCGCCCCCATGTTCCAACGCATCGGATTACCCGTCAGAACGGGTCAGGTGCTAAGTATCGAACGCACGTAAAGGCCCGACAAAAAACCGGGGCCAAAAGGTAAAGGCCATGTGCGGGGAAGGATTTTTTTGTCTTGATTTTTGGTTACTTTGTATCAAGACAAAGTAACAGCCCTCCGCGGCGGCTGAGCGGCGATATTATCTTAGTGGTAGACTTAGCATGAGAGATGCTGAAACACGTTCAGCAGGACATATACTTCATTATCTGTCCTAAAGAGATTGCTTCGTACCTCGCAATGACGCGTGGGGATGTGAGTTCTAAAAGATTTCTCCTCACTACGCTCGTTCGAAATGACAGGGTGGTTAAGACGCGAGGTTAAGCAATACCACACATCAAGGCACAAAATTTGCTACTTTAGCATCAACTATGAAACAACGCCTGTTACTGCTGCTTTTTGCTGCTACAATTATATCTTCCTGTTCTAAAAAGATAAAGACTATCCCCGGCCGTTATGCTGCAACCAATAAGGTGTACAGCCAGCATGCCGATTCGCTGAGCCAAACCTTACTGGCCGAAGCGCCTGCGGTATTAACCGATAGCCTGGGCAGCCCCATCCCTTCGGAATGGGTGGGCACGGTTAACTTTAACCTGCGCAAACCAAACTACGTCATCATCCATTATACCGCTCAGGATTCGGTAGGGCAAACCCTCCGGACTTTCACTTTAGTAAAACCACAGGTAAGCGCGCATTACGTAATAGGCAAGGATGGCAGGGTGATACA
This sequence comes from Mucilaginibacter sp., assembly GCF_041663085.1. GTDB lineage: Bacteria > Bacteroidota > Bacteroidia > Sphingobacteriales > Sphingobacteriaceae > Mucilaginibacter. The sequence goes on along the minus strand of NZ_JBAZRC010000110.1, from coordinate 8,455 downwards.
CATGCTTAACGATTATATGCGCGCCTGGCATGCCGGCATAAGCAAATGGGGCAGCATCAGCGATATGAACAGCTGCTCGATAGGTATTGAGCTGGATAACAAAGGCAACGAGCCTTTCAGCCCCGCGCAGATGAACAGCCTGCTGATACTGCTGGCCAAGCTTAAAAAGGATTATAACATCCCCACTGCAAACTTTATTGGCCATGGCGATATTGCCCCGGGCCGCAAGCCCGACCCGGGCATCCGTTTCCCGTGGGAACTGCTTGCAAACAAAGGCTTTGGTTATTACTCAGACATTATTATTGTACCCGCGCCTGCCAACTTCGACAGCGCCACCGCATTACGACTGATTGGCTATGATACCCGCAATTTGCCCGCGGCCATAGGCGCGTTTAAACGCCATTTTGTACAGCGCGAAGACTCCACCACGTTAACCCAGTTTGATCTGGATGTGTTGTTTAATGTTTACAAAAAATATTAACGCTCCGGAGTAGGTACGGGCAAGACTGATCCAATAGGGTGAAATCCTTCGTCCATTAAAACAAGCTTGCCATTTTTAAAATAATAGAATTTCTCCCCACCTCCGTGTAGGCCATCGAAAGACTGATAATAAACGGTGCGCCGTTCGGATAGCTCTACCACTTTGGCACCTTCATGTTCTTTTTTAAATTCATCTTCGGACATGTTTATAACAACCATCTTTGGTATGCTGCAGCCCATAAACAATACCAGTAATAAGGGTAGGATTAATTTTTTCATATAAGTATGAGCGCCAAATAGCAACCCGGGTTTAACCGCTCCGTAACTTTTGTCTGCAACAATTATGGTACAAAAAAGGGCGAAGAGTTTTAAACCCTTCGCCCTTTAGCTTTTACCTTTCAGCTTTAGCCTTTCTTAACCCAACTATCCTTCAGCGTAACCGTACGGTTAAACACCAGGTTGTCCGGGGTCGAGGTTTTATCTAAAGTAAAATAACCTTTACGCATAAACTGTACAGGTGTACCAGGCTTAGCGTTTGCCAGGTCGGGTTCAACGTAAACGGTTTTTAACACCTGCAGGCTGTTAGGGTTTATGTAATCCTTAAAGTCGCCGTCCTCGTTGCTTGGGTCTTCCACCTGGAACAGGCGGTCGTACAGGCGCACTTCGGCAGTTTTGGCGTGGTCGGCGCTCACCCAGTGGATGGTGCCCTTTACGTTGATGCCGCTGGTATCGTTCCCGCTTTTTGATTCGGGAATGTACGTGCAATGTATCGCGGTGATGTTACCGTCGGCGTCCTTCTCAATGCTTTCGCCTTTTATAATGTAAGCGTTCTTCAAACGTACCATCAGGCCAACACCCAGGCGGAAATATTTCTTGGTCGGCTCTTCCATAAAGTCGTCGCGCTCAATCCAAAGCTCGCGGCTAAACGGAAACTCGCGGCTGCCATCGCCACCTTCAACCTCGGGGTTGTTCTCGCCATGGAAAACATCCTTCTGGCCTTCGGGATAATTATCAATGATCAGCTTAACCGGATCAAGCACCGCCATACGGCGCCACGCGGTTTTATTCAGGTCCTCGCGGATGCAGAACTCCAGCAAACCAACGTCAATCATGTTCTCGCGTTTGGCCACACCAATCCGTTCGCAAAACTCGCGGATGCTGGCAGGCGTATAACCACGACGGCGCAGACCGCTAATGGTAGGCATGCGCGGGTCGTCCCAGCCATCAACATGCCCCTCCTCTACCAGTTGCAGCAGCTTGCGCTTGCTCATTACGGTATAGTTGAGGTTTAAACGGGCAAACTCGTATTGCTTACTCGGAAAAATGTTCAGTTTTTCGATGAACAGATCATACAACGGGCGGTGCGGAACAAACTCCAGCGTACAAATACTGTGCGTTATCTCCTCAATAGCATCGCTTTGGCCGTGTGCGAAATCATACATCGGGTAAATGCACCAGGCATCGCCGGTACGGTGGTGATGGGCATGCTTAATGCGGTACATCAAAGGGTCGCGCAGCAGCATGTTTGGCGATGCCAGGTCAATCTTGGCACGCAAAACCTTAGCGCCATCCGGGTATTTACCGGCTTTCATATCTGCAAATAATTGCAGGTTCTCTTCTACGCTGCGGTTGCGGTATTCGTTACCTTTTCCAGGTTCGGTTGGTGTACCTTTTTGGGCGGCTATCTCTTCAGATGTGCTATCGTCAACATAAGCCAGGCCTTGTTTGATCAGGGCAACGGCAAACTCATACAGCTTGTCGAAATAATCAGACGCGTAAAGCTCTTCGGCCCAGTCAAAACCCAGCCATTTTACGTCCTCTTTTATGCTGTCAACGTATTCAACGTCTTCTTTTACGGGGTTTGTATCGTCAAAACGCAGGTTGGTTTTGCCGTTATATTTTTTTGCCAGGCCAAAGTTAAGGCATATCGATTTTGCGTGGCCAATATGCAGGTAACCGTTAGGCTCGGGCGGGAAACGTGTAAGCACCCTACCCCCGTTTTTACCGGCGGCCAGGTCTTCTTCAACAATTTCCTCTATAAAGTTCAGTGATCTTTCTTCGCTCATGATGAAGCAAAAATAGGAAAAATTTAGAGGGGATGGGTAACGATATTGCAGTAACTGATACGGTGTTATGGCGTTGCCTGCGGCCCGGGCTTTCCGCTCATACTGCACAGGCATTAGGCGCAGGGCCGGTATCCGCTGCACTCCCTAACGCGGGGGTTCTGAACCTGGGCTTAAGACAAGTATCGAACGCGGGTAAAGGCCTGTGCGGGGAAGCTTTTTTCTGTCTTGATCTTTGCTTCTTTCTATCAAGAGAAAGAAGTAGCCTCCGCGGCAATGAGCGGCGTATGATTATAGTGGTTTACTTAGCATGAAAGATGCCGAAACAAGTTCAGCATGACAAATAGAAAAATGATTATCTAAAATACCTCACCACCCCATCCGCACAATTCACCCCATCAATAGCGGCAGAAATAATACCACCTGCATAACCGGCACCTTCCCCACAAGGGAACAGCCCTGCTACCTGCGGGTGCTGGAATGTCTCCCTATCGCGGGGCACTTTTACGGGTGATGATGTGCGCGACTCTACGCCTACCAGTATCGCTTCGTTGGTGTAGTAGCCTTTCATTTTACGGCCAAAGGCAGGCAGCGCTTTGCGCAGGCGGTTGTGGATCCAGTCGGGCAGTACGTCTTTCAGGTCTACACTTTTGCAGCCTGGCAGGTAAGAGTTTTCGGGCAGATCGATAGAAACCCGGCCTTCCACAAAATCAACCATGCGCTGGGCTGGTGCAACCAGCTTACCGCCGCCGGCCTTAAAGGCCAGATGCTCTACCTGCTGCTGAAAGTTCAGCATCCGGAAAGGGTCCTTCATATCGCCTTTTACATCTTCCATGTTTATCTGCACTACGGTACCTGAGTTAGCGAAAGGATTGTTCCGTTTGCTTGGGCTCCATCCGTTAACTACAATCTCATCCTGCGCAGTGGCGCAGGGGGCTATGATACCACCGGGGCACATACAAAAAGAGAACACGCCCCTGTCCTCTACCTGTTCCACCAAATTATAGTACGATGGCGGCAGGTCGGGGCCACGGTATTCGCAGTGGTACTGGGCGCGGTCGATGATTTCCTGCGGGTGCTCAATACGCACACCCAGGGCAAAGGGTTTGGCCTCTATCAGTATATCCTGACTATGCAGCATCCTGAAAACATCATGTGCCGAGTGGCCGGTAGCCAATATCACGGCATCAGCCAAAAGCTTTTCGCCATTGGCCAGCTGTACACCTTTTATCTTACCAAACTCAACCAGCATGGCGATAACTTTGGTATCAAATAAAACTTCGCCGCCTGCTTCCAAAATACTTTCGCGCATAGCGGTGATAATTTGCGGCAGTTTGTTGGTGCCGATATGCGGGCGGGCGTCAATCAAAATATCTTCGGTGGCGCCGTGGGCTACAAAGGTTTTTAATACGCCGTTCACATCGCCGCGCTTGGTGCTGCGGGTATAAAGCTTGCCATCCGAGTAGGTGCCCGCACCGCCCTCGCCAAAGCAATAATTGCTTTCGGGGTTTACCAGGCCTTGTTTGTTGATGTTGGCCAGATCGCGGCGGCGTTGCTTTACATCTTTGCCACGTTCAAGTATCACAGGTTTCAATCCCTGCTCTATACATTGCAGGGCGGCAAAGATCCCTGCCGGACCGGCGCCAACGATGATAACACGTTTGGAATCCTTTACGTTTTTATATTGCGGGATGTAAATCTCGGTTTGTACAGGCTCGTCTATAAATATGCGTACCTGCATGCGGTACAATACCTTACGACCACGCGCGTCTATCGAGCGCTTTAATATTTTAATGCCGGTTATTCTTTTTTGCGGAATGTTAACGGCGGCAGATACCAGGCCTGTTAAAACTGCTTCATCTTCCTGTTGCCCGGGCAGGCAAACAATCTCTGCTTCTTTTATCATAATGTGTTGCCGGGTTTTTATCCCGGATGGTGCAAAGATAATATTTTCAGTGGGCTGTTTCCGCTTTGTTTAACCACAGAGGGCACAGAGAATTGGCTTGATTGGTTAGCACAGAGTACGCAGAGCCTGGTAATTTATTAAGAGATCATAACGCTGTTTACTCTGTGAAAACCTCAGTGCCCTCTGTGGTTAAAGCCTAAAAGCCACGTGCACTCATAGTGTACAATATACACTTATGGGCGTACGGTACAGAACGGTTGACCGTCCGCTATCGTACACTTTTAAAATAGTTTTAAATTTATTTTATTGAAAATCAATAACTTATAAAAATGGTTGCATTTTGGCATAGGGTGTTGTAGATTAAAAAATACTAAAATGATAACTACCGTTGATAACCGCTTACAAACACTTTGGGAAGGTTGCATGCGTAACGACAGAAAGCAACAAGAATTATTATACAAAGCTTTAGCGCCAAAAATGCTTGCGGTTTGCATGCGCTATGCTAAGGATAAAGACGAAGCTCAGGATATATTACAGGAAGGCTTTATCAAAATGTTTAAAAACATGGAGAACTACCGTGGCGAAGGCAGCCTGGAAGGGTGGATCCGCCGGATAATGGTTCACAGCGCCATCTCACGCTACCGTAAAGCAAAAAGCATGGTATTGGTTGATGATTTTGCCGAACAAAACATCGCCGTTAGCAGCAGCTATAACGATAATGGCCTTGAAGCCCGCGACCTGATGAACATGGTACAGGAGCTACCCGCCACTTACCGTTCAGTATTTAACCTGTACGCTATAGAAGGTTTCTCTCACCAGGAAATTGGCAGCAAATTAGGCATGAGCGAATTACTATCACGCACTACCTTACACCGCGCCCGTACTATCCTTAAAGAAAAACTGAAAAGCTTAGCTGTAAGAGAGCGCCACTGCATGGCTGGGTAATAAGTCCCAACACCGGCCCTCTTCATACAAGAGGGAGAATACGTCAACCTACTTCACATGATTTATTGATTACCCACTGGCAAGCCCGCCAGGTTAATCAATAAATCAAAAGGTGAGTCCTCGCCGCCCCATCCTACAAAACATCTTAAACAAAAAAGTGATTGACCGGATGAACTAATCCACCCAATCAACCACTCTGTATTCTTTAATCACTAATCTCTACTTGTGTTTGCTGCTCATATAGAATACCAGTTCGCCGCCATTCATAATATCCTGGTGTGTAATGGTTAAGCTGTTATATGGTTTGCCGTTCAGTGTCATTTTTTGGATGTAAACATTTTTTTCGCTTTGGTTTTTTACGTTTACTTTAAACGTTTTGCCATTACCAACCTGTATGGTAGCATTGTTTACCGATGGGCTGCCTATAGAGTAATCAACCGAGCCCGGTGCTACAGGATAAAAACCTATCGAGCTGAAAATATACCAGGCGCTCATTTGGCCGGTATCGTCATTACCGCCCAAACCATCAGGTGTTGGTTTGTACATGCGCGGCAGTATCATACGGATGCGCTCCTGTGTTTTCCAGGGCTTGTCAGTCCAGTTGTACAGGTAAGCTACGTGGTGCGATGGCTCGTTACCATGCACATAGTTACCAATTATACCGTCGCGGGTAATGTCTTCCGTCTCAGCAAAGTATTTATCGGGCAGGTTCATGGTAAATAACGAATCAAGGTAACCTACAAAACGCTTATTACCACCCATCAGTTTGATCAGACCCGTTGGATCCTGCGGAACGAATAAGGTATAATTCCAGGCGTTACCTTCAATAAAGCCTTCGTTAATGGTACTCAACGGGTCGAACTTGGCGCGGAATGTGCCATCAGCTTTTCTCGGCCTCATAAAGCCCGATTTATCGTCATACACATTTTTGTAGTTCTCGCTGCGTTTGATGAATTCGTTGTAGATATCTGTTTTACCCAATTTTTTGGCCATCTGCGCAATAGCCCAATCGTCATAAGCATACTCTAAAGTATTTGATACCGATACGCCTGTTTTTTCATCAGGGATGTAGCCTTTATCCATGTATTCGCCAATGCCCTCGTAACTGCGGTGGCGTGCGGTAGTAACGGCGGCATCTAAAGCTTTGTTGGCATCAAACGGGGCATTGCCTTTAACAACGGCATCGGCCAAAACAGCAACGCTGTGGTAACCGCTCATACACCAGTTCTCGTTTGCCGAGTTGCTCCAAACCGGCAGCATATTCTCCGGGCTTTGGTCAAAATGTACCAGCATCGATTTTACCATATCGGCATTACGCTGCGGTTGTATAATGTTAAACAGCGGGTGCAGCGCGCGGTAGGTATCCCAAAGCGAGAAGGTGGTATAGTTGGTAAAACCATCTGCCTTGTGTACGTTTTGGTCGAGCCCTTTGTATTGCCCGTCAACATCCATGTAAACGGTTGGGTTTATCATGGTGTGGTACATGGCGGTATAAAAATCCTGCTTGCGCTCTACAGATGCATTAACCGTAATTTTCTCCAGCTCGGTTTCCCATAGCTTTTGTCCGTCGGCTTTTACCTTATCAAAATCCCATCCGGGTGCCTCGGCCTGCATATTGGCTAAGGCGCCATCCATGCTCACCGGCGACAGGGCAAATTTGATCTTGATCTTCTCGCCTTCTTCGGTTTTAAAATCAAAGTAAGCGCGGATCTGCTTACCGGCTATCTCGGGAAAGTTTTTTGATTGATTGAACTTGCCCCAAAAACCGCCGTAAACTTCGCGTTTATCGTATTTCTTAAACCCATGCTGAATGAATTTTTTGTTGAACGCCATAGCAAAGTATAAAGTACGGGTACGCGCCCAGCCATTGGTTTGGCGATAACCTACCAGCGTACTATCGTTCAAAAGTTTTACATACGTCCAAACAGTTTTATCAGGGTAATTATAGATACCCGCCATCAGGTCAAGTATCACATGCGATTGATCTGACTTGGGGAAAATGTACTGGTGGAAACCAACGCGTGCGCTGGTGGTTAGTTCGGCCGTTATGTTTGATGCATCAAGCTTTACTTTGTAGTAGTTGGCCGCGCTTACTTCATTAGCATGTGAAAATGCCGAGCGGTAACCGCTGCCGGGTACATCTGCCACGCCGGGGTTTAATTTTAAAGGGCCAACAGTTGGCATAATTAAAAAATCGCCCAGATCAGAGTGGCCGGTGCCGCTAAAATGGGTGTGGCTAAACCCTACAATGGTTTTATCCTCGTACTGGTAACCGGCACAGTATTCATAAACTTTGGGATTGTATTTCCCGTTAAGCTCATAACTGGCGGTATCAGTTTCCGGGCTAAGTTGCACCATGCCGAAAGGAACGGTTGCACCCGGATAGGTATGGCCCATACGTTGTGTGCCGATGATGGGTTTTACATATTGTACTAAATTTTCATGCGGGGTGTTTTGCGCGGCAGCCTGCAGGCCGGTGCAAATTAAAAGAGCGGCAACTATTTTCTTCATTGATGGGACTTAATAATGCGATCAGTAAAATGTATTACGCATGCAAATATAAAATCATATACCATGTAAGCTGTATTTAATTACATTTACACAGCCAATTATTGCCATTATGGCGTAAATGTTACCATTTGTAACAACGGTATGCGTTTTGTAATCTAATTCGTAAATTCACATCACCATAAACAAACAAACACAAATGAAAAATTTATTGATCGTAATAGCTGTTGTTGTAGTATTAGCCCTGATGGGTGGCTGCAGTTACAATGGCATGGTAAAGTCTGACGAGAACGTAAAAGGTAAATGGGGCGAAGTTCAAACCCAGTACCAACGCCGCAGCGATTTGATCCCTAACCTGGTATCAACCGTAAAAGGCGAAGCTAATTTTGAAAAAGGAACATTAACCGAAGTAACCAATGCACGTGCAAGGGCTACTTCCATACAGGTTGACCCAACCAAGTTAACCCCCGAAGCTATCCAACAATACCAACAGGCACAAGGCCAGTTAAGTACTGCCTTAGGCCGCTTATTGGTAGCATCAGAAAACTACCCA
>NZ_JBAZRC010000109.1:0-16501 GCF_041663085.1 Mucilaginibacter sp. | reverse complement strand
ATCGAAAATGCTGTGGTTAAACAGCTCAACCATTTCGTCCTCGTGCTCAATACCGCGATAAACGTTTTTCAGGCTTCTTAACCTGTCAACATATAGCGCAGCCAAACCGCTTTTTTTAAGCGTGCCGATATCGCCGCCCGAGCCCTTTATCCACATTACTTCAACCTCTTTACCGGTTAAAGGGTCTTTATCAGTTACCTTGCATGAAGTGTTGCCACCGCCGTAGTTGGTGAGGCGCAGATCGGCACCAAGCAGGTTTGAGCGGTATATCAGTAAGGCTACCTCGTCTCCGGCTAAAGCGGCTGCCTTAGCATCGTCCCATAAGTAGCTTACATGTTTAAATTGTGTTGTAGTAGACATATTGATATGAATTTTTATTGCTTTTTTATTTGAGTGAATTACCATAGCCAACCACCAAAACTGATATGATGATGGTAGCTATACCGGCTATAACCGTATATATTGCTTTTTTACTAACGCCTTTCCATTCCTTTAACAATAAGCCCCAGGCGTTTGCTATGAGGATGATAAAGGCCATGTGCAGGATCCACGAACTGGCGCCGTTGCCCAATTTACTTTCGCCCATGCCATAAAAAAAGAACTGCAGGAACCAGGTAGTGCCCGCCAGGGCCGAAAAGATGTAGTTTTTTAACAGCGGTTTTTGCCCGTCGGTATAGTTACTGAAGGTTTTATTGCGCGCATTTAATATCATACACCAAATGAAGTTGGTAGTAAGGCCACCCCATAATATCACTATATAAATAACATTGTTTTGGAACAGGAAATTGCCCGCGTTTGGGTGTAATACTTTCCATGCCTCGTTTGCGGTATCGGCCATTGATTTGCCGGCCTCGATACCAAAATTAAAACAGGCGCTTAACACACCCGATACAATGGCTACAAAAATGCCAAGGCCAAAACGGTACTCTTTATTCTCTTCGGCTACGGTTTTGTTTTTAGAGAGCTCTTTTTCTTTAATTGTACCGGCCTTTCCGCATATTATAATACCTATAGCACAAATTACAATACCCAATAAAACCATTTGGCCCCAGTTGCTGTGCAGCATCATGCTGAAGCTGTCTTTACCCTCTTTTGGGAAAAAGTTATAATAAACCGATGGTATGATAGAACCAAACACCGCACACAGGCCCAGTATAATGGTACTGCCCAATGATACCCCTAAGTAGCGCACACCCAACCCATAAGTTAAACCGCCTATACCCCAAAGCAAACCAAAGAAATAGGTAAGCGCCAGTATCTGCCCGTTTGTTTGGGCAATGATATCTGTAAAATTAGGGATGGTTAACCATGCAGCCACAGGTGGCACAATAAGCCAGGAGAAAATGCCGCCTACTATCCAGAAACTTTCCCAGGCCCAGCCCTTTACTTTTTTATAAGGGATGTAAAAGCTGCCGGAAGCGAAGCCGCCGATAAAGTGAAATATAACACCGAAGATTGCTTGCATAATTTAGGAATTGGGTTTATTATAATGGTTAAGGCAATGATAAAGGTAACAGTTTGTTTAACCATCCCTATCTGTTACCTTCTCAAATCTAAATAGGTCGGCAATAATCAATGGTATAGCTGGGTATAGTTGAATTGATAATTTAAGATACTTTCGAAAACGCTTACCCGGTAAGCGCCAATTAACCAATACCGCTAACGCGTACCTAATTAATAAACTGATGCCTACTACAAAAAAGCTGAGTGTATCCTGTGTATTTATATTACTGATAAGCTTTGCGTTTAACGCGTGTGCACCAAAAAAGCAAATTACCCAATCAGTTGCTATTAAGCCTATGGGTCAGCTGGAAGCAGGCTTTATAACTGTGCCGGATAGCATTCAAACCAGCGTTTACTGGTACTGGATCTCGGATAATATCTCAAAGGAAGGTGTAATCCACGACTTAGAATCGATGAAAAAGGTAGGCATCAACCGCGCCTTCATTGGTAATATATGGCAGGATGATGTACCTGCCGGTAAAATAAAGATATTTACAGACGAGTGGTGGGATGTTTTGCATGCCGCACTAAAAAGGGCTACCGAACTCAATATCGAGATAGGTATCTTTAACAGTCCGGGTTGGAGCCAGTCCGGCGGGCCATGGGTGAAGCCGGAGCAAGCTATGCGCTATTTAACATCATCACAAATAGCGGTAAAGGGGCCATATCAGTTTAATAGTAAATTGGTAAAACCCGAAAAGAATTTCCAGGATGTTAAAGTGATCGCTTACCCGGTTAGCGCGGATTATATCAAAGACATCCGCGACCTGAAGCCTGTAATCAGCTCAGCGCCTTTTATTAAAGACCTGGCTAAGATTGCCGATGGCGCCGATTCTACAGTTATATTTTTGGACGGAAACAAACCGTATACAATAGATCTCAACCTTAAAAAAGCTTATACCGCCCGCAGCCTTGTTATTGTCCCTGCACGCAGGGGTATGACGCTGGAAGGCGACCTGCAGGTAAAGAAGAACGGCACGTATGTAACTGTAAAACATTTCAGGGTCGACCGTAGTAACGATGCTGCCAACGTGGGTTTTAACCCGTACGGACCGGGTGCTATATCTATCCCCGCTACATCGTCAGATAGTTTCCGTTTGTTGTTTACCAAAACCGAAAACGCAGGTATTGCCGAAGTGAAGTTATCATCAGCCCCGATAGTAGAGAACTATATAGAAAAAACGCTGGCTAAAATGTGGCAAACACCATTCCCGTATTGGGATGCTTACCAGTGGAAGCCACAACCTGTTGTTGATGACAATAAATATGTGATAGACCCCGCAAAGGTGGTTGATGTATCAAAATACATGGTTGCCGATGGCACCCTTAACTGGCAGGTGCCTGCCGGTAACTGGGTAATTGAGCGCACCGGGATGACACCAACCAAGGTAACCAACGGCCCGGCTTCGGCCCAGGGCACCGGTTTGGAGGCGGATAAAATGAGCAAAGAGCATATAGCCGCTCACTTTGACGCTTTCCTGGGTCAGATCATTAAACGCATTCCGGCGGCTGACCGTAAAACATGGAAGGTAACGGTTGAGGATAGCTATGAAACCGGTGGCCAGAACTGGACCGACGGCCTGGTTGAAAAATTTGAAAAGAATTACGGTTATGACCCAACGCCATACGTCCCCGTTTTACAGGGCAAGGTGGTGGGTAGCGAAGATAAGTCCGACCGTTTCCTTTGGGATCTGCGCCGTTTTATTGCCGATAGGGTGGCTTACGATTATGTAGGCGGCTTGCGCGATATCAGTCACCAGCATGGGCTTACCACCTGGCTGGAGAACTATGGACACTGGGGCTTCCCAGGCGAGTTTTTGCAGTACGGCGGGCAGTCGGACGAGGTAGGCGGTGAGTTTTGGAGCGAAGGCATGTTAGGCGATATCGAAAACCGTGCGGCTTCATCATCAGCGCATATTTATGGGAAAACTAAGGTGTCGGCCGAATCATTTACCTGTGCGGGAGGCCCGTTTGCGCGCTACCCGGCATTATTGAAACAACGTGCCGACCGCTTTTTTACCGAGGGTATCAATAACACCCTGATGCACGTATACATTAGCCAGCCTTATGAAGATAAAGCGCCCGGTGTTAACGCTTTTTTTGGTACGGAATTTAACCGGTTAAACACCTGGTTTTATGATATGGATATATTCCTGAAATATATTAAACGCTGTAATATGATGCTACAGCAGGGTAAATATGTTGCAGATGTAGCCTATTTTATAAGCGAGGACGCGCCAAAAATGACCGGCGTGCAAGACCCTAAACTGCCACAGGGATATTCGTTTGATTATATTAACGGCGAAGTGATAAAAACCAGGCTGAGCGTAAAAGATGGTAAAATGGTTTTGCCTGATGGCATGAGCTACAGCATTTTGGTATTGCCGCAATTAACCACCATTCGCCCGGAACTATTATTAAAAATAAAGGAGCTGGTGGAGCAGGGGATGGTTGTTTTAGGCCCAAAACCTTTAACATCGCCAAGTTTGCAAAATTACCCGGCAGGCGATGCGCAGGTTAACAAACTTGCTGACGAGTTATGGGGTAATATCAACGGTTCATCCATCAAAGCAAACCGCGTAGGCAAGGGGATGGTGATTAGCAATATGCAGATGCAGGAAGCGCTTGATCTGATCAAGGTTATCCCGGATGCCAGGATCACGGAGAATAATTCAACATTGTTTATCCATCGGAAGGTAGAGGATGGCTCGATCTATTTTATATCCAACCAGGAAGATAAAACGGTTAAAATAGCGCCACAGTTCCGCATCACAGGTAAACGCCCCGAGTTATGGGATCCGGTTAGCGGAAGCGTGCGGGAATTACCATCGTATACACAAACGGGCAAAGTTACCACCGTGCCACTTGAACTGGCCCCGACTGAAAGCGCTTTCATCATATTCAGGCAGGATGCGCAAGGTGCGGTAACGGCCAATCCGAACTATGCTGCGGCTGTGCAAACTATAATTATTGATAAACCATGGTCGGTTAAATTCGACAGTAAGATGCGCGGCCCGGTAAATCCTGTTATATTTAATACCTTAAGCGACTGGTCGGTAAATCCTAATGATAGCATCCGTTATTACTCGGGAACGGCATTTTATAATAATACGTTTACATTAGCCGCTGTAAAAAAAGGTCAGAAGGTATTTGTTGATCTGGGAATGGCAAAGGCAATAGCCAAAGTAACCGTAAATGGTATAGCCGTTGGTGGCGCATGGACCGCCCCTTACAAGGTTGATATTACGGCTGCAATAAAGTCCGGAGAAAATAAACTGGCGATAAAGGTGGTAAATACATGGGTAAACCGTTTGGTTGGCGATGCTAAGCTACCCCAATCTGAGCGGAAGACATGGTTGAGTAACAACAGGTTTAAACCAACTGATAAGTTAGAGTCATCGGGTTTATTAGGGCCGGTGAAAATTGAGGTTGTTGACCAAAAATAAAGGAAGTAAAACGTTGGCCTAAATTCCCTCCCTGCACCCTCCCGTTGGGAGGGAATCGCATTGGCCAACGCTTTTAAATTTAATCCTGGCTTTTGATGGCAATTACCCTCAAGAAGATGCAAATAAGAAATTGCTGTTGCTTAGTCGACAATAAATAAGTTTAATCAAATAAAATAAGAAGATTTTGAACCGTTCACATTACGTTTTAGCGCTAACATTCTTTTTTAATACGCTTGCCGGCGCTACTGTTTATGCCCAAACCCGTACCGTTGCTTTACAGTGCGAGCATTTAGAAGCACCGATTGGTGTAGACGAACAACACCCGCGCCTTTCCTGGCAAATGGAAGACCGCAGCAAGGGAGCTACCCAAACAGCCTACCAGGTGCTAGTGGGTACAGATTCTGCTCAGTTAGCGAAAAATCCCACGACGTGGAACTCGGGCAAAGTAGCTTCATCTGCCAGTAACATTACTTATAACGGCAAAGCCTTGCAGCCATCAACCAAATATTACTGGCTGGTGCGCACCTGGAACCGCGCAGGCGCAAAATTGCCAGATAGCCGCATTAGCAACTTCGAGACCGGCTTAATGGGCATAAATAACTGGACCGGCTCGTGGATAAGTGACCCGGCCGGCATCAATACCCTGCCTGCTCCGTATTTTCGTAAAGCATTTACCGCGGGTAAAAAGATCAAATCGGCAAGGGCATATATTGCTGTTGGCGGTTTGTATGAGTTATATATCAACGGGCAAAAAATAGGTAATCATAGGCTCGACCCGATGTACACCCGTTTCGACAGGCGTACACTGTATGTAAGCTATGATGTTACCAACCAGTTGCAGCAAGGCAAAAATGCCATTGGTGTACTATTGGGTAACGGCTGGTACAATATGCAATCCATAGCGGTTTGGAATTTTGACCGGGCCCCGTGGCGCAACAGGCCAACCTTTTGCATGGACCTGAAGATAACCTATGATGATGGCACCACCGCCATTGTAGCCACCAACGATAGCTGGAAAACACACTATAGCCCCATTACGTTTAACAGTATTTACACCGGCGAACATTACGATAGCAGGCTGGAATTACCCGGATGGAATACTCCAAACTTTGACGATAAAGATTGGAAAGAAGTAGACCTGCGCGCAGCACCGTCAAAACAAATTGTTAGCCAGGTGATGCAGCCTATCCGTAATGTGGATGAGATAGCGGCAAAATCTATTAACAAGTTTAATGATACCACTTACGTGGTTGACCTGGGCCGGAATATTTCGGGTGTGACTAAAGTAAAGTTAAACGGCAAAAGCGGTACCGTAGTGCATATTAAACACGGCGAAAGGCTTTACGCTAATGGCCATGTGGATATGTCGAACATTGACGTTTACTATCGCCCTAAAGATAAAAGCGACCCATTTGGTACGGATATCGTAACCTTAAACGGTAAGGGTACTGTTGAGTTTATGGCGAAGTTCAACTACAAGGGATTTCAGTATGTAGAGATCACCAGCAGTAAACCGCTTGAGTTAAAAAAGGAGGATGTTGTTGGTTATTTTATGCACAGCGATGTATCGGCAACGGGTAAAATAAGTTCATCAAACCCATTGATAGACAAACTGTGGTGGGCTACCAATAATTCATACCTATCCAATCTGTTTGGTTATCCAACCGATTGCCCGCAGCGCGAAAAGAATGGATGGACTGGCGACGGCCACTTTGCTGTGGAGACCGGGCTGTTTAACTTTGACGGTATCACTATTTATGAAAAATGGCTGGCCGATCACCGCGATGAGCAGCAGCCAAACGGTGTACTGCCTGATATTATCCCGACAGGCGGCTGGGGTTACGGCACAGCAAACGGTACCGACTGGACGAGTACCATCGCCATTATCCCCTGGAACTTGTACATGTTTTATGGCGATAGCAAGGCGTTGTCTGATAACTATAACAATATCCGTGCGTATGTTAATTACGTTAACGGTATAAGCGTAGGCGGCCTAACCACCTTTGGCCGCGGCGACTGGGTGCCGGTTAAATCATCGTCATCGTTAGAGTACACCTCGTCTATTTATTTTTATGTTGATGCTACTATTTTGGCAAAGGCGGCCAAGCTATTCGGTAAACAGGCCGACTATACATTTTACTCGGCACTGGCTGAAAAGATCAAAAAGGCCATCAACGATAAATACTTTAACAAAGCAACCGGCATTTACGGCAATGGTGTACAAACCGAATTGAGCATGGCTTTACAATGGGGGATAGTACCCGAACAATACAAAACCCAGGTAGCTCAAAATCTTGCAAAACGGGTTGCTGCCGATGGGATGCATATTGATGTGGGCGTTTTAGGCGCCAAAGCCGTATTAAATGCTTTAAGCAATAATGGCGAAGCCGAAACCGCCTATAAACTGGCCGCGCAGGATACCTACCCGTCATGGGGCTGGTGGATTGTGAATGGTGCTACAACGCTTTACGAGAACTGGAATATCAAAGCCGAAAGGGATATTTCATTAAACCACATGATGTTTGGCGAAATTGGCGGCTGGTTCTTTAAAGGACTTGGCGGCATACTGCCTGATGAGTCACATCCCGGGTTTAAAAATGTATTGTTAAAACCAAACTTTGTATCGGGCCTTGAATTTTTCAACGCATCGCATGATGGGCCTTATGGTAAAATTGTATCATCGTGGGCAAGGAAAGGGCAGGATGTTATTTATAACGTTACTATCCCGGCAAACTCATCGGCTACCATAACGTTCCCTAATGCCGGCAAATCAAAAGTTTACCAAGGGGATGTTTTAATAAAGAACAGCGCGAATTATCAAATAGCGGCAGGAAGCTATCAGTTTAGAATAACTGATTAGCAGGTTGGTTTTATGCTTATGCAGTCGCTCGGCTCCAGCCGAGTGAAGACTATTTAGCGGCATCTTGCCGCCGTAAATATGCGGCCGGAGGCCTTATAATAAGGGTCACTCGGCTGGAGCCGAGCGACTGCGGAAGAGAATTGTTTTCTTTCGCCCTTGTTGGTGTTGTCACAAACAAGCTGCCATGCAATTGCCCATGTTTGATACTCCTAAAGGTTGTTGGTGACAACACCAACAACGGCGTAAATAACCGGAATGTTTTGTTTATAACGATTTTCTTATAATAGTATTGAACGGCACTTTCAAATGTTCTTTCGAATTATTCAATACCAGTTCGGCGGCTTTTTCGCCCATAAACCTAAAATCTGTTGATATGGTAGTGATGCCGTTCAGAATCAATCTTTTTAGGGCTGTTTCGTTGTAGGAGATAATGCCCACATCCTCGCCAACCTTATATTCCAGGCTCAGTGCTTTGTCTATCAGTTCTACCAGGTCGTCCTCGGTAAGGGTGATATAAAGGGTGCTTTTTTGGATTGGTTGGGTTTTTAGGTCGGATATGATATCGTAATCGCAGTTGTAAACTTTACAGAAATTCAGGAAACCTATCAGTATATCGGTAGAGAAATAGCTTTGCTTCGGGAAAATGATAGTTAGCGAGGTGTACTGCCTGATCTTTTCTATCAGGCTAACAAGCGCGTTAAAAATGTCGTTCTCAAAGTCTTCATAAACCGCACCAAATTCACCGGTAACGCCGTTAACCAGTTTGCCCAGCAGAATGAGTTTCTCTTTGGGTACTTCGTTTATTACTTCGAACGCGTTATCTGCCTTGTCCCTGAAATGGGGCACGATAACTACTTTATCATATTTCTCCTGTTTCTCCAGCAGTAGCTTTTTAAAGAAGTTAAAGTTGCTGTTGTAGATGTAAAAATCAATAGATGCTTTTTGCGAGAGCGCACCGGCAAAGGCATCGTATAATAATTTTTTGTGGCTGCTCAGTTTATTAAATAGCAGCAGTACCTTAACCGACTGGTCTACCCGGGTATTGGATATAAAGTAGCCTTTACCGGGCACGGAGTTAATAACACCTATTTTTTTAAGATCGTTATAAGCACGGGTGATGGTATTCCTTGAAATATCAAGCGCGATGCTCAGGTCGTTTATAGAGGGCAGGATATCATCTTTATCAATCAGCTTATCTTCAATAGCCCGCAGGATAGAATTATAGATCTGCGCATAATAGGGCGTAATTGAATATTCGTCAATCCGCAGTATTTTTAAGTAGTTTCTCATTGATACGGTAAATATACCAGTTGTTTTGGCTTTTGGATAGCTACAACGACCCTAATGCCCTTTTACGATAATCGGTAGGGGGGATGCCGGTTTTCTCTTTAAACATTTTCGAAAAGTAAAAATAGCTGTCGAACCGCAGGTCGTAAGCTATTTGTTTGATCGGGATCTCCGGGTTGTTCAAAAGCTCTTTAGCGCGTTCTACTTTTAGCTGGATGTAATATTGACCCGGCGAAAGCCCTGTATAACTTTTAAAAGCTTTGCGGAACCACGAGTAACCTACCTGCAGTTCTTCGGCAGCCTGTTCGGGCGAAAAATCATTCGTGATGTTTGAGCGGAACAATAGCCTTGCTTTATTGATGATGGTTTCTTTCTCTTCGCACTCTACCGCATCCTGCTTAAAAATAAAGTGAAAATTCCCCATCAGGTGCAGCGCGGCACCTGATATGAGAGGCTGGTAACCGGTATTTTCTCTTTTGGTAACTTCAATAATGCTGTTAAACAGGTTAAATATGCCTTCATTAAACCCTATGTAGATGCTCGGATTATCGGGCCTCAAAAAATTCTTTTTCACCAGGTTATCAATAATATCCCCCTTCATACCAATCCAGTATTCGTCCCAGCCGGTTTCGTTGTCAGGTTTATATCGGTGACGCTCCCCGGGGAAAAGGATGATGATGGTGCCGGCCTTTATCTCGCGCCGTTTGCAGCTATCAGATTCAAAGATGCCTTTACCTTTGGTGATGTAAATGATCTGATATTCGTTTAATACCCTGCCAATGGCCCAGTTAAAATAATGGTGCGCAGGGTGGGTTTTAAAAGGGTATAAACCAGTGGCTTCGATATGGGTGCAGCCCGTATTTAAAACGCAAAGGCCCCAGTTTTCGTCCTCGCGGCTTACCGGCAAATATTTGTAATAATTGATCATTTTGAATGCGCTACTATAATAAATAATTGGTACACGGTATGCCGCATAGATAAGTGGCAATACCTGATAGTAGTGGTTTATATATTAAAAATAACAACTATTTCCCCACCAACAAGGCCAATATCAAAAAGTACAAACAAAATATCAAAAAGTGAATTTTATTTCTCCCAAGGGCCTTATTGAGTAACGATGAGCTTAAAATTTAATTGCTTGCCATTTTCAGCCACAAAGGAATCTCCCTGAAATTTACCGAATGATAATTGCGGATTGGCTGTTTTGCTATTATTGTATGTAAAGCCATAACTGCCTGCACTTGTGGCCGAAGAAAGCACAATACAATAGGCCGCTCCTTTTGTCAAATTAATAGCAGGATGAACAGCCAGGCGCTTAACCGACCAGCCTATTACTTTTGCAGGGATGCTTTTATTTGCTAGGGCTTTACCTTCAGGATTGCCATGTACATCGGCACGATAAATAGCCACCTGCAAGTCCGCGTCGACATTACCCGTTTTGTATACGGGGAGATAAACCGTTTTTAGAATGCCGCTGCGCTCTGCCAAAAATGTTTGCGATCGCTTAGTTGCCCCGGCTATATCAGGAAGACCTTTGGTGCTGCTGTTTTTAACGTCTGCAGCTGGTATCCTTGCCACTTTACTGCCGGTAACTTTAAAGGGCTGGTCGCAGGTCATGGGGATGATGGAGCCATCGGCATTAAATGTGAGCGGTGCCCAGTAATAATTGGCCAGTGCTTCATTTTTGGCGGCATTGTTCCACAAATCGCTGCCAAACAGGTAAACATTGCCCGAACTCAATTTTATGGTTGATACAAAAGAAGGCTGCCCTCCGCAGGAGTTATCGCTGATCTTTTTCCCTGCAGACCATGGCCCAAGCGGCGATTTAGCTGTTTTATAAGATGTGCCTGTGCCCGAACAATACCCGCAGTTAGGGTCGGAATAAACCACGTAGTAAATGCCATTACGTTTAAACATGCCCGGTGCCTCAGTTTGCCCTTCGGTAACTGATGTTACAACTTCGCCGGTGCCGGTTAAGTAATCGCTGCTTAGTTTTTCAATTACAATGGTGCCCTTTGTGCGCCAGTCGGTATAAGCCAGGTAGGCGGTACCATCATCATCAATAAAAGTATCATGGTCGCCATTGTTTAAGCCCGCAGCCGGCGCGTTCGAGTTTACAGCGAGTTTTGGCTCGGCAACTTCTGTGAACGGGCCAACAGGCGTTTTGCTTGTAAAAACGCGGTAGCCCGATACATTATCATAAACATTTACCCATAGTACATACAATTGCGTTTTGCTGTTAAAAACCACATGCGGCCTAAAGCAACCATAAGTATTGCCATTGCAGCGTGTTTGCCAAACTTCGGTTTTGGCATCAAACAAAAAGCCCCTGTCGGTCCAGTTCAACATATCTTTTGACGAGTACACTTTAAAACCACAGAATGGCGCGTTCTTGTTTCCCCACTCAAAACCACAATCGTAGCTGGTGCCATACAGGTAGTAGGTGCCGTTAAACAAGGCTATTTCGCCGTCGTGGGCATCAATGGCATCGCCCACGTTACTGTAACGGATAATTTGATTACCCTGCTTATCAAAATTGGTAATAACCAGGTCGGAAGGTTTGCGTTTGCCCTGGCCAAATGCGGTATGCGGGACAAACCCGTGTATCAAAAAGAATATTATGCATACCAGTATCGGGAACAAATTTGTCCGGTTAAATTTCATCGCTTACAGTTTTAACATGGCAGGAGCTGCCGGTTTGTAAATGGTTTTTCTTCCTGCTAATCTCGGCAAGTTATTAAATCCTTCTTTACATCATTTGATAAAAGTGATGTGTTTTCTGACATCTTTCTCTGTTTATCCCAATTTCTCTATATAAGGTGTCAATATTTAAATATTGCAAATAAATACCTGTTTAACAGTGTGTTAAAAAGTATCAAAATATATAAATCAAATATCAAAACCTGTATTTCAGGCAGGTTGCATTAAAATACTTTTGAAAACCAATAATAACCAAAGCATCCCTGCATCTATCGCAGCGTTGCTTTTACGCTCAAAAAATATAAACCGACAAAGAAATAATTAGCATGCCTATGGTGTAAAAAATCGCTGTGCAAAAAATTAAAAACCTATAAGCTAATCAAACAATAACTAACCAAAAATTATGAAAAAAAGACTTTTACTTTTTGTAACCGGCAGGCACCTGCTCATACTGGCTTTATCGCTTTTATGTTACCTGCCAACCTTTGCGCAAACGGCTGCAACCGTGTCGGGCGCAGTAACCGATGCCGCTTCATCAGAACCGCTGGTAGGTGTATCTGTATCGGTGCAAGGTACTACCAACGGCACCCAAACAGATGTTAACGGCCGTTTTAAATTAAACGCCAATAAAGGCGCGACACTAATATTCAGGTACATCGGCTATACAGAACGCACCGTAGTTGTGGGTGATGACGCCAGTATCACTATAAAAATGTCGGCATCTTCACAAGGGCTAAAGGAAGTGGTTGTACTTGCTTACGGCTCACAGCGTAAGGCCGATATCACCGCGGCAGTTTCGCAGGTAGATCTTTCCAAATCGCAAGGCATCCCTGCATCAAACGTTGGGCGGCTTTTGCAGGGGCAGGCACCGGGCGTTGTAGCCAAACAAACCTCGGGACAGCCGGGGCAGGAACTGCAGGTAGAGATCCGTGGTAACAGTTCACTGGGTGCAAACAGCGACCCATTGTACGTGGTTGATGGTTTCCCGGTGGGCACCAACGTGGGCAACTCACTAAACTCAAACGATATTGAAAGCATCACTATCCTGAAAGATGCGGCATCTACCTCGGTTTATGGATCAAGGGGCGCCAACGGGGTTGTTTTAATAACTACCAAAAGCGGTAAAAAAGATGGTTATAAGCTTTCGGTTACTACCAACAACGGTTTTGCAAACGTGCCCGATTCAAGGCGAGTACATGTGCTGAACGGCCAGCAGTTTGCGCAATTTCAAAAGGATGTGTTTTCTGATAAGATCAGGTATTTTCAAAACAGGGAACCATTAGATAGCGAGATCCCTGCCGATTTCAGGTTCCCGGAGCAAACCAAGGTATCAACCGATTGGTACAAAGAGATATTGCATCAAAACGCGCCGTTTAGCGATTATAACGTTGCGTTAACCAATGGTTCCGAAAAATCAAGCTCATATATATCTATTGGCTACCTTAAACAGGATGGCTCGCTGATCAACACCGGTTTTAACAGGGTTACAGCAAGGGCAAACCTGGATGGCAGGCCTAATAACTTCCTGAATTTTGGCTTGCACCTGTCGGGCGCTTACTCATGGGCAAAAAACAGCGACGCTATTGCCGGTGGCTTTGGCAGCAACATTGTAGACCAGGCCTTACTGATGGACCCGCGCGAACCTGTATATAACGAGGACGGTAGCTACAACAGTTACATAGGCGGCCATGATAATATTTTCGGGTTCCCTAACCCGGTACAGCGCCTTAACGAGGAGCAGCACAAACAATATAAAAGTAATGTTACGGCTAACGCATACATAGAAATTAAGCCTTTTAAAGATTTTAGCTTCCGTACCAACCTTAACGGCGTGATTGACGATATGCGTAATCATGATTTTACCCCATCAACATTGGCCGGGTTTAACAGCCCGCCGCCGCGCCTTGCAAGTGGCGGCGAGTACTTCTACAATAATATGAACTACGGTATGGATAACCTGTTAACCTACTCGCCTAAGTTTAAAGATCATAAACTGGAGGTAACGGTTGGCCATATTTTTCAAAAAAGTAGCTTAAACACGGGTAACGCAACCGGGTCAGACTTTCCCGACGACCTGGTGGAGTATGTTTCGGCAGCCAACCAGTTGAGCGGCAGCGCCGGCATGGCATCTTTTACTATCGAAAGCTTTTTGTCGAGGGTTAACTACTCATACAAAGATAAATACCTGTTCACCGCCGCGTTTAACCGCGAGGCAAGCTCCCGTTTTGGCAGCAATAACCGTTGGGGTAGTTTCCCGTCGGCATCTGTTGGCTGGCGTATTTCGCAGGAAAGTTTCTTCCCTAAAATGAGCTGGCTGGATGATCTGAAATTCAGGGCAAGTTATGGTATTACCGGTAACAACAACATTGGTAACTATACCTCGCAGGCAAGTATTAACAGCAGTAATTATGTGCTGGGTGGTACAGTTGTACCGGGTGCAACAATCGGTTCGTTCCCAAACACTAACCTGGGATGGGAGCAATCAAGGCAACTGGACATTGGTATGGATCTGAGCATATTGAAAGGGAAAGTAAACTTTACTGCAGAGTACTACCGTAAGTTAACTACCAATATGCTGCTTAATGTAGAGATACCCGCTGTTGCAGGGTTCGGAAACATCATCACCAATATTGGTAAGCTGGAAAACAAAGGGCTTGAACTTGGTGTAAACTACCGCGACAGATATGGCGATGTAACCTTAAGCACAGGTTTTAACATATCATTCAACAGGAATAAAGTATTGGCTATAGACGGCGACCGCAATTCATTACTTACAGGCGCATTTTATGATGGCTACAACATAAGCCAGGTAGGGCAGCCAATAGGTATGTTTTACGGATATAAAGTTTTGGGCATTTATCAAACCCAGGCGCAAATTGATGCTACACCGCACCATCCCAACAACATCCCGGGTACTTACCAATATTTTGATGGCAATGGCGACGGCGTGATCTCTTACGATACGCAGGACATGGTTGTGATAGGTAACCCCAACCCTAAATTTACCTGGGGATGGAACTGGAACGTAGGCTACAAACGGTTTGATCTGAGCATGTTATTAAACGGATCATCGGGCGGGCAGATCTACAGGGCGGTTGATATGAACCTGGCCAATATAGATGGTGTATTTAACGTACTGTCTGATGTGCAGAATCGCTGGAGATCTGCACAGAACCCTGGTGCTGGCAAATGGCCAGGCTCAAATACTTACCAATTTACACGCGAGGCCAACTCTATGTATGTGTATAGCGGTAACTATATGTGGATGAAGAACATCACCTTAGGTTATACTATACCACGTATTAAAAATGTTTTTGATGCCAAGGTTTTTGTTAGTGTAGATAACGCCTTCCTGTTTACCAAATACCCGGGTAATAACCCCGAGGTTAATGCCGCCCGTACCAATAATGGCAATGATGTGATAAGCCCGGGAAGAGACGGCGAATCGTACCCTGTGCCCCGCACCATATCTATTGGTACCCGAATCAACTTTTAATTTAAAAAACCGACACGATGAAAAAAATATATAAAATATCATTCTTATTAGGTTTTCTGGCGGTTACATCAGCCTGTAAAAAATCATTTCTCGACCTGTCCGATCCTACCAAGAAAACTGCTGAAAAGTTCTATCAAACAGAAGACCAGATAAAGCAGGCGGTAAGCGGTGCGTACAGCTCCATGCAGGACAATGTGAACAGCCAGTACATTTTTGCCGAAATGTCATCAGATAATACAACCATACAGCTCGACCCATCAGACAGGGGGCAGACAGACCGTGTGGAAGCTTTTGAGTTTTGGAACGTAACGGCAACCAATGTAAACATAGCCGATATGTACAACCAATCGTACAACGCGCTTTACAATATCAACGTAGCATTATCTAAGATAGATGGCGTAACCGCGATAGCCGATAAGAAAAAAGCTCAGTATAAAGGCGAGCTGCAATTTATGCGGGCCTACTATTACTTTAATTTGGTACGTTATTTTGGCCCGGTGGTATTAGTTACCGAACCGCTTGCCAATGCGTCTGATGCTTTTGCTACATCACGTAGTCCTGAAGATGCTGTTTATACGCAGATCATTAAAGACCTTACCGACGCGGCAGCCAACCTGCCCGCAAAAAGCGAATACACTGGTGGGGATGTGGGCCGTGCTTCTAAAGGATCGGCCCTGGGTTTATTGGGTAAGGTTTACTTAACCAAAAAAGATTATCCGAAAGCAGAAAGTACCTTACGCCAGGTATTGCCTTTAGGTTACTCGCTGGTAAATAAGTATGCCGATGTTTTTTCTACAACTAATAAAAACAACAGCGAATCATTATTTGAGGTACAGTACCTGGGCAGCGATAAGGTGAGCGAGTGGAGCAACTTCCTTTACATTTTTGCGCCGAGAGGCTCGGAAGGTGCTGTAACCGGCTTCCCTACAAGCCGCCCGCAAGGCTGGAATATCCCAACCAAAAGTATCATCGCCGAATTTGAAGCAGGTGATGAGCGTAAAGCCGTTGCTTTAAAAGAGGGTTATACAAACGCTGGCGGTGTATTTGTGCCTATCCCGTTTGTAAATAAATACAACCATCCGCATACGGTGGTTGGCCGTACAGATGATAACTGGCCGGTGCTAAGATACTCGGATGTATTGCTGATGCTGGCCGAAGCTATTAATGAACAAACCGGCCCGGCTAATGCATACCAAAATATTAACCCGG
>NZ_JBAZRC010000108.1:0-16618 GCF_041663085.1 Mucilaginibacter sp. | reverse complement strand
CTGTTTGCCTTCGAAAGGGGTTGCATATTGCTTTGATTCGAATACCTTTTGGCCGCCCCTTGTAAACACCTGTACCAAACTGCCCGGGAATTTCTCTAACCCGGTTATTTTCCAGTAATCGTTAATGCCATCCTGGTTAGGGGTAAAGGCATTGCCGAATTTTACATCAACCAAAATTACTTCTACGTGTACTTTGGTCCGCAAGCTTTCGCAGGTGCCAATGTTGTATGATACATAGTAATCCCTGGTTTCGGCAACTGCAACGTTGAACGAGCCTTTTGCATTTTTCTGTAAAGGCTCTGTTGCTGTTTCTGTAGCATACAGGTTATAATTCCCCGCAATTGGGTTTATTACAGCCAGGTTAACAGACTCCGGAGAGCAGATCCTTTTATCGGTAAGTACAGGGGTGGCAGGTACAAACTGTATATTGTCAATCTCAATATGCTCGGCCACAAGCGGGATGGCGCATGGGGTAGCATCGGTAACCTTAAGGCTGTATTTGCCTTTACCAATACCATTTAATGATGGCGTATTGCCACCAATCTGCTGCCCGGTTGCTTCGTCTGTCCAGGTATAGGTATAAGGCGCAACACCACCGGTAACGGCAACACCATCAATATGGCCAAGCTTTTGGTTACACTGGTCGGCTGTAGGGGTGGGGTTATTAGTATCCGCAAAAAGAAGCAGCGGTGTTTTCTTCACCTCAAAGGGGCCAAGGGTTGACGGGCAATTATATTTATCAGTTACCAGTACGCGGTAAAAACCAGGTGCAAGGTCTGTTATTTGATTGCTGTTGCCGTTACTTACAGGTGTGTTATTCGCGTCAATCCATTGGTACGATTGTGGTATGATAGTGCCGTTAAATTGTAGTTTTATGCTACCGTTGCTCAGGTCGCAGGAGGCGGCTACAATATTAGGGCTGTAGCTGAACGTTTCCGGAAGCTGCCTTATCACATTAAACGATCTGCTGTTATCGCAGCCTGTAGCTGTGTTTTTTGCATATAAGGTGTATACTCCTTCAGCCAGATTAGGTAGGTCGTGATAAGTGTTTGGGTTGGTAGCTATCAGGCCGTTAGGTCCTGCCCATTGAAAAAAATCGGCATTATCTACATAAACACTATTTATAGCACCATTGTTAAGGCCGCAGGTAGGGCGGGTAATAATTCCGGCCGTGATGTTTACTGAATTGGTTTCCTGAATTGCGATGTAAGGCGTAGAATATGGGCTGCACTGGCTTTGGTCTCTTAACTCAAGCCGGTAAGATCCGCCCTTAACACCTGTAAGGTCTTTGCTGGTTTTTCCGGCTATAGGGTTATTATTAACATCATACCACTGGTAGGTTAACGTACCAATGCCTACATAGGTAGTTATATTTTTAATCGAGCCCTCGGCAATGCCACAACGGGCGGTTGCAACATCCATGGTAGACAGGTCATAATCGGGCCCGGGTTTTGGGGTTATGGCAAACGGAGCCGATGTTACCGAGCAACCGGCTTCGTCAGCTATAGTTACGGTGTATGTACCACCCGGTACTATGGCTTGTTTATTTGAGTAAATAGTGCCGGTTGCTGTGTTTTTCCAGGCAAAGGTGATATTGCCTGTTCCGCCTTTAAAATTAACATCAACCGGGAAAAACTTTTGACGGCATACCGGAACCGGTGGTATAGTGTTTTGTATGCTGATCCGCTGATCGTTAATAATAAAAAGTTTAGTGCTTTTCTGGCAGCCGCCGGGGTATTGAACAGTTAGCTGATAGGTGCCGGGCTGAAGGTTGCTGACGTTTTTAGTGTCGCCTATTGATGTTAATGTGCCGTTTTGTTCTTTTTTATCCCAATGGAAAAGCAAGCCGGTAAACGCCGGTTTTATAG
The DNA here is from genome assembly GCF_041663085.1 of Mucilaginibacter sp. Lineage (GTDB taxonomy): Bacteria > Bacteroidota > Bacteroidia > Sphingobacteriales > Sphingobacteriaceae > Mucilaginibacter. The sequence goes on along the minus strand of NZ_JBAZRC010000108.1, from coordinate 14,750 downwards.
TAATGCTACCTTTGTAATCGCAGGTAAATTGCTTAATCTCGATATCACTGTCGGCAATCTCTAATGATGAGAAAGGAGATGTGTTATTATTCCCATCGGTAGCGGTTGCAATAACCGGGCTGGTAATAGTGCCGCTGTAGGCCCACACACCGCTTGCATTTGAGTTAACGGTTGTAATATAGGTTTTACCCTGGCAGTTTACATAACCGCAGGCATCGGCATAAAATAATTCAATTTTTGAGTTTGGGGTAGCCACGCCCGATACCGCGGTGGCGCTAAAGCCAAGCACTTTTACAAATGGTACAGTGTAATAATTTGTTGATACGCTTATACCGTATTCTTTATTACAAAATATACTGTTGCGGCTTATTAAAGCATGGGCATCATTTAAAGCATCAATACCATAACTGTTATAGGCTATGATGTTTTTGGCAGTAGCAGCAGTGCCACCAATATTGCCCGAAGCATTTGCCCCAACCCTTATACCTGCGCCGTTACCCAGATCGGCAGTGCCCGTTTTATCGGTGCCAATTTTATTGCCTTCTATTTCAAACGTCGCGTTATCAATATATATACCATAATAGCGTTGGCCCGATACAATGTTATCAGTGATTTTGGCAAGAAGGCCGTTAGCGCCATCAATTAAAATACCATACATTCTGCCAAAAGTAGCGGCTACAAACAACGGGATGTTTTTAAAATCGGCAGTGCCGGCAAAATTAGTGCCTATTTTATTATTTTGAATGATGAGCGCATTGGTTGGCGATGTGAAATTATAACTGCGTGAAATAGCAATATTGGTAACATTGGCCGATATTACATTACCCATATTGGCGTTAATTCCCCCTATTGTAGCATTTTGGTTGACAGATAAATTAATGCCATATATATTGCTGTTTTCGGTAAAACCATCATCCAGCAGGCCAATGATGTTGCTTTGTATTTTAATTTCACTAACACCATTGTAGTAGTTGGTGTAGGAATTTGTAATGCCATAGCTATTGCCGCTAATTACATTCCCTTTGCCAGGGGCGCCAATGGTAATAAAGGATGCATCCCCGGTGATATAAATACCCGAATTTGCGTAAGGATTGGGGTTGTCAACCCTGGTTATTTTGTCAAAATTGCGGATGTATAGGCCATATATCTCAATGTTTTTTGCGGCCACGTAACCATTGTAAATATCGCCGTTAATATTTAAACCGTTAAAGTTTGCGGGCGATGTTTCGGGTTCAATAACAACCTTAGCGTCAGATACGCCAAAAACTGCACCCGTTTGGGTAGTACCATCAATAATCAGGTTTGATGAAACAAAAGGTAATTGGGTTTTTAGCCTGATGATGCGATCGGATATGAGTGTGCCTGGTAGCGCGAACCTGATGATATCCTGGGTGGCAACACCATTGGCGGCTGCATTGGTTAACGCTTCGCGAAGTGTACCTGGCCCAGCATCGGCATTACTGGTAACCGTAAATGTAGTGCCGAAACATATTTGCGAGCAGAAAAATATTATTGCGATTAGGAGTAAAGGTTTCTTCAAAAGCATAAAAAATAGGTCTCGTAAAGATATATATTTTACTTAGTAAACGAGTGCTATAATACCCCAGAAATCGCTTTAAAGTTTGGAGGGTAGATTGGAAGATACAGCCAATTTTATTTGCCTTTTTAAACAACAAGGGCTATTTTAATAATTAAAATAGCCCTTGTTGTTTAGTATAATTACTTTTTGTAATTAAGCATTTGGGTCGGTGCAGCAAACCAGATCCTGCCCCGTTTGGCAGTATTGTAGCTGGTTTGGCGTGTAAGTGCAACCATAGGTTAACAATGGCGGCGGGGCCTGGCATGAGCATCCCGGAGGAGGAGGTAATTTACCGCCAGTTACGTTTTTCATTTCGGTTCTTGTCAGTTGTTTTTTCATTTATTTAGTTATTATTTAGTTTCAGTTATTAAGGGTGGCGTTCTGTACTGCTGTTTACGCTTCCTAAAGCTAAATTATCGATATTAATTTAGTAGAAATTTTGATTTCGATTAAATTAATGCACTAATCTGCAATGTTAACTTGTTGCTTATAAGGCAATATAGGTATAAATTATTAGTCAATAAAATTTAAGAAAAATATATAATTAAATACACCTGGGGTTTATTCGTTTTAGGTTATTTGGAGTGCTATATTAATATTACTGTAAAATATGTTTAACACATTATACCCGATTGTTATTCAACACGTAAAATTGTACCTTTGCACTAAATTTTAAGGGACACCCATTTCAATGAAGCTGAACGTAGATTACCAGGAAAAATTCCAGCAGAGGCACATAGCGCCAAACCAGGCAGATACCGATAAAATGTTAAAAACCATCGGTGTAAATACGCTTGATGAATTGATAGACGAGACAGTACCGGCCAAAATACGATTGAAAAATCCGCTGAATTTGCCGGCCGCGAAAAGTGAGTTCGATTACCTGAACACGCTTAAACAAACTGCTTCAAAAAATAAAGTATTTAAATCATACATCGGCCAGGGGTATTATGATGTAATTGTACCCGGTGTTATACAGCGTAACATCCTTGAAAACCCGGGATGGTACACTCAATACACGCCTTACCAAGCTGAGATTGCACAGGGCCGCTTACAGGCACTGTTAAATTTCCAAACTATGGTTATTGATTTAACCGGGATGGAAATTGCCAACGCATCGTTACTGGATGAAGGCACCGCCGCTGCTGAGGCGATGTTTATGCAGTACAGCTTACGCAAAAACAATGCGGCTAACGTTTTCTTCGTATCTGAAGAGGTATTCCCGCAAACCATTGATATTTTAAAAACCCGCAGCGAGCCTTACGGCATAAAACTGCAAATTGGCGATCACCGGACCGTACAATTAACCGACGATATGTTTGGGGCCATTGTACAATACCCTGCTGGTAACGGTCAGGTTTATAACTATACTGATTTTGCTGCCGCACTGCATGATAAAGGCATTAAACTAACCGTTGTTGCCGATATTATGAGCCTTATCCTCTTAACCCCTCCGGGTGAATGGGGTGCGGATATTGTTGTTGGAAGTACCCAGCGCTTTGGCGTGCCAATGGGCTTTGGTGGCCCGCACGCGGCATTTTTTGCCACAAAAGAAGAATATAAACGCGCTATCCCCGGCCGTATCATTGGTGTAACCATCGATAGCGCGGGTAACTATGCTTTGCGTATGGCATTGCAAACCCGCGAGCAGCACATCCGCAGGGATAAGGCAACCTCAAATATTTGTACGGCGCAGGCTTTACTGGCTATTATGGCCGGTATGTACGCGGTGTACCACGGCCCGCAAGGCTTAAAATTAATAGCCGAAAGAATCCACGGCTTAACCGTGTTGTTGGCTAACTCTTTAAAAGAGCTTGGTTATGAACAATTAAATGATATCTATTTTGATACTCTGAAAATTGAGCTTGGCGCTTTAGCCGGCCCGGTAAAATCAGAAGCTTTAAATAACGAGGCTAACCTTAACTATAAAGGCACCGTAGCAACCATCTCTATTGATGAAACTACATCGCCCGACGACATTAGGACCATTGTACGTTTCTTTGCCAAGGTGAAAGGTAAAACCCTTGCCGATTCAAACTTCGAAACTTTGAAAGGTAATGTAGAGGGTATTATACCTGCTGAACTGCAACGTACATCAGCTTACTTAACACACGGCTTGTTTAACTCGCACCATTCTGAACATGAGATGCTGCGTTACATCAAATCGCTGGAGGCAAAAGATCTTTCACTTTGCCACTCGATGATAGCTTTAGGTTCATGTACCATGAAACTGAATGCAACTACTGAGATGGTACCGGTTACCTGGGCCGAGTTTAGTAAAATGCACCCTTTTGCACCAATCGACCAGGTTGGCGGCTACATGCAGCTGTTTGATGAACTGAACCGCTGGTTAAGCGAAATTACTGGCTTTGCGGCCATGAGCTTACAGCCAAATGCAGGCGCACAAGGCGAATACGCAGGCCTGATGGTTATCCGCGCTTATCATAACGACAGGGGCGACCATCATCGTAATATAGCGCTTATCCCATCATCAGCACACGGTACTAACCCCGCATCAGCGGCTATGGCCGGCATGAAAATAGTTGTGGTAAAATGCGACGATAACGGTAACATTGACGTTGCCGATATGAAGGGCAAAGCCGAGCAATACAAAAACGAACTTTCGTGCCTGATGGTAACTTATCCGTCAACCCACGGCGTGTTCGAGGAATCTATCATTGAGATCTGCGAAATTATCCATGCAAATGGCGGCCAGGTTTATATGGATGGCGCTAACATGAACGCACAGGTAGGCTTAACCAGCCCGGCTAATATTGGTGCCGATGTTTGCCACCTTAATTTACACAAAACCTTTTGTATACCACACGGCGGTGGCGGCCCGGGCATGGGCCCCATTGGTGTAGCTAAACACCTGGTGCCTTACTTACCCGGGCATGCTGTGGTTGATATTGATAATGGCAAAGCTATCCATGCGGTATCTGCCGCGCCATGGGGTTCTGCATCTATTTTAATTATATCTCATGCGTACATCGCCATGATGGGCGGCGACGGTTTAACTAATGCAACCCGCTACGCTATACTAAACGCGAACTATATTAAAACACGCTTAAAAGACCATTACAACGTATTGTACACCGGCGCTAAAGGCCGTTGTGCGCATGAAATGATACTTGACTGCCGTTCGTTTAAAACATTTGGCGTTGAGGTTACCGATATTGCCAAGCGTTTAATGGATTATGGTTTCCACGCGCCAACAGTATCGTTCCCGGTTGCGGGTACGGTAATGATTGAGCCAACCGAATCTGAACCGAAACACGAGCTTGACCGTTTCTGCGATGCTATGATCTCTATCCGTCATGAAATTATGGATGTGGAGAATGGTATATCTGATAAAACAGATAACCCGTTAAAGAACGCGCCACATACCGCTGCTGTAATTACCGGCAACGAGTGGGAGCATCCATACACACGCCAAAAAGCAGCTTACCCGCTGCCTTATGTAGCGGCATATAAATTCTGGCCATCTGTTGGCAGGGTTAATGATACTTATGGCGACAGAACGCTGATTTGTTCATGCCCGCCGTTAACAGATTATGAATTTGAAGAAAGCGAAGTAACAACCCCCGAATACGGAACTTGAAAAGTAGAGAAAGGCAATCAGCAATGATTGCCTTTTTTGCTAATATGTAACTGCAACATGTAACAAAATGGTCAAATTATCGTAAACCAAATAGGTGGCGGTATAAGAACTAAAAATAGCTACATTACGTAATTAAAATAATGTGTGGTTAATAGTTGCCCTATAACTTTACAAAAAAAATAACGTTACAACCTGTAGGAATATAACCTTTTAATTTGTAATTCCGTATAAATAGACATGAGCCCTAATAACGACAAGACAGTAAGCGTATTATTGGTTGACGACGACGAAATAAACAACTTTATATCTATAAAGCTGATCAAGAAGGCTTTGACCAATTCTGATATTATGGCATGCCTTAATGGGAAATTTGCGATAGATCAACTGGCTGATATACAGCGTAAAGACCCGGAAAAATTGCCGGATTATATCCTGCTGGATATTAATATGCCCATCATGAACGGTTGGGAATTTTTAGATGAGTACAAGCGCCTTAACCTCGACCCTTTGGGTAAAAGTAAGATCTACATTATCTCTTCATCAGTATTTAGTAACGATATTAACAAGGCGCGTTCATACCCCCTTGTTAAAGATTTTATATCAAAACCGCTTAACGTAGAAAAAATTAAAGAACTTTTTGGCGTATCGCAATATTAAATCGCAGTTACGGTAAATACCTCGTCCTGGTAGTTAACCGTGCCAATAGCTGTAGCTCTGGCGTGATAAAACAAACAGATATCCCCCTCTGAAGCCGCTTTTTTGCCATATTGTATCCGCAGTTCGGCAGAGCGGTGCCCATCATAGTCGTATTTAGCTACAAACTTTCTTATTAATTGCTCGGGTTCGGGCAGCTCATCACCTCCAAAAAAAACTTTAGTACCTTCCAGGTCTATCCAAAATACCTGATGAAATTTACTGTGCCCCGCAGATAGCTCATACTTAATGCCCTGCTTGTATTCGCCGCTGCCCTCAACAAAATCAATTTTAGCGCTGGCTTGCAGTGCCTCAAAAATTTCTTTATGATATGATGTCGAAGCACCCGATAGGCCAAACGTAAACTCATCGCGCTGGATAACATGCGTTGCCTGTGGGAAGCTTGGTTCAAGCTTCCCGTTACGTTCTACCACCAGTCCACCCGAATGGTCATAATGCAGGTGCGACATTAACACGAGGGTAACATCCTCCGGATCAAACCCCGCATTGCGGATGTGCTGGTGTAAAAGCAGTTCGTCGCGGGTATCTTTATAACCAAGGCCTGCATCAAGTACTATCAGGTCATCGGCAGTCTTTATCAGGAACGGGTTAACGTGGATGAACAACGAACCCGGGCGGTCTTTTTTACTATCAGTTTCGGGATTAAAAGGAATGAATTTTTTAGTAGCATCAACCGAGTATGAGCCTTCGCCCAACGCAAAAATTTCCATAAATATGATATTTGCTGCAAATATAACCTACAGAAATCAAGCAAGCGAAAATTGGCGAACTAAGGCCGTTTTTTGACGAAAATGTAACGTTTTAAAGTTTAATACGTCTGTTAAATGGATGCTGTTTTAACCGGTTTGGACAATCATCCCAAAGAGAGTGATAAAATATTTTAAATAAAATTTTGATATACGAAAACTATCGTACATATTTGTACGAAGAAATTCGTATAACTTTTATAACATGGATTTGAAACCGACAGAAAGCGAACTTGAGATATTGCAAGTGATTTGGAAAAAGGGGCAGTGCAGCGTTCGTGATGTTCATGAAGAACTGGCAAAAAATAAAGATTCGGGCTATACCACAACCCTTAAACTAATGCAGATAATGCATGAAAAAGGTTTGGTTGAGCGCGATACCAACGCCAAAACCCATTTATATAAAGCATTGATCACTCGCGAACAGGCACAGCAGGGTGCGCTTGATAAAATTTTATCAACAGTGTTTAAAGGGTCAACATCTGACCTGGTGATACAGGCCCTTGGCCAGCACCGGGCATCAAAAGATGAAATAGACGCGATAAAGAATTTTTTAGATCAGTTTGAGGGTAGAGATTAAAGATTTGTGGTTAGAGATTGGGTAAGCAATTTAGAGTTTAGAATTTAGCTTTTAGAATTTCAATACAATGGAAAATATACTATATAACATCAGCCAGGTTTTAGGGATAACCATCATCCACTCATTGTGGCAGGGCTTGCTTATTTACTTCCTGTTAAGGGTGGTGTTATTGCTTGCGTCGGGGCTTACTGCTTCAAAAAAATACCTGATGGCAGTAAGCAGCCTGTTGGCTATTACAGGATGGTTTGCCTATACGCTTATCCACGAGATACAATTGTACGATTGGCTTGCCAAGCCGGTTAACCCAGCTAATATGCCTTTACTGGCAGCTTTTCCAAATATTCAACAATTAGGAACTCAAACTATCCGATACTATTATAATATTGAAAAATATCTGCCATATGTAACCGCTGTATATGTTTTAGGTTTAATGCTTAATATGGCAAGGGTTGTACTGGCACACAGAAAGATCCGCACCATTAAGCGCACCATGAGCCTGGGTGTACAGTTACAACAGCAAATAGGCAGTTTTGCCAAAAAACTTGATATCACTAAAACGGTAAGGGTAGGCTTTAGCCAAATGGTTGACGTGCCCTGCATTGTAGGCTTTTTAAAACCTGTAATACTGCTGCCCGTTACATTATCTACCTACCTGGAAGCCGAAGAAATTGAAGCCATATTAATGCACGAACTGGCTCATATTAAACGTAACGACTACCTTATTAACCTGCTGCAGCAAGTTGTAACCACGTTGTTATTTTTTAATCCGTGCGTATTACTTATCAATAAAATAATTGGGGAAGAACGTGAAAACAGCTGCGACGATTTAGTTGTAGACAGCACCAAAGCCCCCGTTGTTTATGCGAAAGCTTTATTCAAATTAGAGCAAAACCGCCAAAATGAGTTGCAGTTAGCGCTGGCTGTAACAGGCAAAAAGTATCAATTATTAAACCGAATCGAAAGAATCATGAAAACAAAAAAACAAATGCCAAGCATTAGGCCAACATTAGTGGCTATGCTTATACTAACTATAGGCATTAGCGGTTTAGCACTGCTTAATCCCGAAATTGCGCAGGGTAAAATATCTGTAAAAGCCATAACCCCCGAAGTAATAAAAAGCTTTATTAGCGATACCATCCCGGCAAAAAAAGCTATGAAGGCAAAAAGGACTGCCGAAAAGGCAGCCGCCAAAAACCGGGAAATTACCACAACAAAGATCAAAGCAGAAATTGCTGCAACCAGGGCAAAAAACAGGGATACTTACCGCTACGGAAACTATACCTTTAACGAGGGAATAGATGACCCGCAATTAGAAAAACTGAGCAAGGAGGTTGAACGCCATGGAGATGCTATCAGTAAATATTACGATAGCCCCGAATTTAAAGCCAAAAGCGAAGAAATGGATAAGCTGGGTAAACAAATTGATGCCTTTTATAATAGCCCCGAGATAAAACAAGCAACCGCCGACCAGGAAAAAGCCGCTGCCGAATATGAGAAGATTTGGGGTGGAAGAAGCGTTGACATGGAGAAAACCGGTAAACAAATGGAGGGTTTAGGTAAAAAAATAGAGACCTATTTTAACGCCCCCGAGTTTAAAGCTTTGAATGATAAGCTGAAGAAAAAATACGGGATAACCAGTAATGATTATAACGATAGCAGCAACGAGAATTACAAAAAATACCAGGCCGAGCTGGACCAAAACCTATCACCGCAAATAAAAGAAACAACTGCCCAAATGAGAAAATTAGGCGAGCAAATGCGTGGCCTGAGCAGTAGCCCCGATGCGGTAAAACAACGCGAAGCTATGCGTACCGCCGGCGAAAACATGCGCAAAGCTTATAATAACCCCGATATTAAAGCAACTCAGGAAAGAATGCGCAAGATTGGCGAAGAGATGCGCAATTTTACCGCTAACCCGGATATGAAGAGAGAGAAAGAAGAACTACGTGCCGCTTCAGAAAAATTACGTGCCTATACCAGATCGCCAGAGTTTAAAAAGAAGGTTGCCGAGTATCGCAAAACCCACCCTTCTAACGTTTATCATTGGGATAACAGGGACGCACAGGAGTATGTAGAAAAACCACAGGCACCTGAGAAACCCGAAGCACCTGAGAAGCCAGAAAGCAATTAGTATTTGGTGAATGGTTGATTGGGTTGGATGAATGGTTTATAACTACTCATCACTTAACTCAATCAACCACTCACAAATCCTATTAAAATTAGTAATTTAGTATCCTCAAAAAAAGGATACTTTTTTTATGCTTCAAAAGTTAACCATACAAAATTACGCGCTTATAGATAACCTCGAGATCAATTTTGATAAGGGGCTTAATATACTTACCGGCGAAACGGGAGCGGGTAAATCAATCATTTTAGGGGCACTGTCGCTTATATTAGGGCAGCGTGCCGAGAGCCGTTACTTTTTTAATCAGCAAAAAAAGTGTGTGATAGAAGGCTCTTTTAAAATTGCCGATTTTCATCTGAAAAACTTTTTTGAGGATAACGACCTCGACTACGAGGGCGAAACCGTTTTACGGCGCGAGATCTCGGCTGATGGCAAATCGCGCGCGTTTGTGAACGATACCCCGGTTAACCTTACCCAGATCAAAAACCTGGGCGAAAAGCTGATAGACATCCACTCGCAACACGCCACCCGCGAAATTAACGACCCTGATTTTCAACTGTTGGTGGTTGATGGCGTTGCCGGGCACCATGAGCTGTTAGGTAGCTACCAAACCAAATATCGCGCATATAAAAAATCTCTTAAACAGCTTGATGAGCTTATAACACAAAACGATAAAGCCAAAGCCGACCTTGATTACTACCAGTTTCAGTTTGATGAACTGGAAAAGGCCGGCATAGCTGCCGATGAGCAGGAGGGGCTTGAAAAGGAACTCGCCACACTTACCAACGCCGAAGAGATAAAACGTAACCTGCTGGGCGCACATTACCTGATGCATGAGGGCGAAACATCTGCCATTATACAACTGCGCGAGGCTGGCCAGCAGTTATCAACTATAGAACAATATAACCCTGGGGTAGAAGAGCTGCACGGGCGCTTAAAAAGCACCCTCATCGAGCTAAAAGATATAGCCGCCGAACTTGAAAATATAGAGCAACGTACTTTTACAAATGAGGCCCGCGCCGAAGAGATGAATACCCGCTTAAGCATGTTATACAACCTGCAAAAAAAGCACCGCGTAAATAGCAATGCCGAGTTGTTAGCCATCCAGGAGGATTTGTCGGACAAAATTCAGCAGGCAGTGTTTGGCGATGAAGCGGTAGAGAAGTTGCAAAAGCAAATTAGTGCCGATAAGGATGAACTGACAGGCATTGCTAATGAACTATCGGCTAACCGTAGTAAAGCTATCCCTGTTATTAGGCAAAAGGTATTGGCCAACCTAACCGAGATGAGTATGAGTAATTCTGCTTTAGAGATAGAGCAAGCGCCGCTGGCAGATTTAGGTGCTACAGGTATTGATACTATCCGCTTTATGTTTTCGGCCAATAAGGGCCATGCACTGGCCGATATGAGCAAGGTAGCATCGGGAGGGGAATTGAGCAGGTTAATGCTCAGCATCAAATCAATCATAGCCGAGTATACCGCCCTGCCAACTATTATTTTTGACGAGATAGATACAGGCGTTAGCGGCGAGGTTGCCAACAAGGTAGGGCAGGTGATGGAACGCCTGTCGAGTAACCTGCAGGTAATAACTATAACCCACCTGCCGCAAATTGCGGGTAAAGGCCAAAGCCATTACTTTGTTTATAAGGACGATGCTGAATCGGTTACTAAAACCCGTATAAAAAAGCTGAATATTGAAGAGCGTATGCAAGAAATTGCTAAAATGCTAAGCGGCGATAACCCCGGCGAAAGTGCCCTGCAAAATGCAAGGGAACTGTTAAGTATTTAAGATGTTGTATTTTTAGAATTACGATTTGGTCTGCAATCTAAAATCGTAATTCTAAAATCGTAAATAAAACATAACTTTGCCCCACTTATAAAACTAAAAACAATGGCTTACAATTTATTAAAAGGTAAAAAGGGAATTATTTTTGGTGCGCTAAATGAGCAATCAATAGCCTGGAAAGTGGCGCAACGCTGCCACGAAGAAGGTGCCGAAATAGTTTTAACCAACTCGCCGCTGGCATTGCGCATGGGCGAACTGAATAAACTTGCAGAGGAATGTAATGCCCCTGTTATACCGGCTGATGTAACCAGCAACGAGGATGTAACCAACCTGTTCACCAAAAGTATAGAGCATTTTGGCGGCGGTGTTGATTTTGTGCTGCACTCTATAGGCATGAGCGTAAATGTGCGTAAAGGCATCCCTTACACAGATAACAACTACGAATTTACCCACAAAGGGCTTGATATATCTGCACTAAGCTTTCACCGCGTGCTGCAAACAGCCATGAAGCTGGATGCTATAAACGAGTGGGGATCGGTAGTAGCTTTAACTTATATTGCCGCCCAGCGTGTATTCCCTGATTATAACGATATGGCCGATAACAAGGCTTACCTGGAAAGTATTGCCCGTAACTTTGGTTACCAGTATGGTGTTAAAAAACATGTACGTGTAAATACGGTATCGCAATCGCCAACACGCACAACAGCAGGTAACGGTGTAAAAGGTTTCGACGGTTTTATTAACTATGCCGAGAAGATGAGCCCGCTGGGGAATGCGGATGCCGACCAGTGCGCTGATTACTGCGTTAGTTTATTTAGCGACCTGACCAAAATGGTTACCATGCAAAACCTTTTCCACGACGGTGGTTTCTCTTTCACCGGCGTAACTGCTGCCGTGATTGAGCAAATGGAGAAATAATAATTTATTCCAGATTTGTAATATTGAACTTGTTGAAGAATTGGCTTGCTAATTCTTTGATAAGTTCAGACAAACATATTCATTAACAGAAAAGGCCTTCGGATATCCGAAGGCCTTTTCTGTTAAATTTATTTCGATTGCTTACTGTACGTTTGAGTCGATCAACACAATTTTTATATCCAAAGGAACAGGCAATGTTGGCGTACCCGTGCCCGTTGGGTTTTGTGCATATATAGTAACCCGGCCCACGTCATGAGTAAAACTAAATGCCTGGCCGGCAAAAACCTCAGGGACCTGCTCCCATTGGGTATCTCCGGTATTAGCAATGTACACCAAAACGGCACCATTTTCACTATAAGTCTTGTCTAGCTTAGGTACATTTATATCCGTTTTATAAAAGCTGCGCCCATTTTCGGTGACTAATGTCCAATCTGTTACATTTGTTGCATAAACCGTTTGGTTTGTGTTGCCACCTTGAACAATAGTTTCTTTTTTACATGATGCGGCTGTCAGCGCTATAATTGACACGCATAGGATAGATAATAATTTTTTCATATGTGATTTGTTTTTTGCCATAAACCGGTTATGACAACTATCATAACGGTTAATAACGTGTTTTTGTATATAAGAACAAATATCATGCAAAAGGTTTAACTAACTAATAAATTAGTTAACTTTATTTTTTATGAAACGTTTACTCTTATTCATTTCTTTATTACCACTTACCTGTTTTGCCCAAATCAACATTACAGGTAAACTTACAAACGCAACCGATAAAAGCCCTGTAGCAGATGCAAGCGTGTTTTTAAGCAACGCAACAGTAGGCAATAAATCTGCTACCGACGGTACCTTTATATTACGACATGTAAATCCGGGGCAATACGAACTGGTGGTGACCGTGCTCGGATTCGAAACCTATCGGCAAACTGTTATGGCCGCAGGCGAGAACCTGAGCCTGCCCGACATTCAGCTAACGCCAAAAACAAATCAGCTTAAAGAAGTAGTAATAAAACCCGACCCCGACTGGGAATGGAAGTATGATGTTTTTAAGCGGGAGTTTTTAGGTTCGTCGGAGTTAGCGAAAGAATGCAAAATACTAAACCCCGAAATGGTAGATCTGGAGTTTGATAAAGCTACGCGAACGCTAACCGGCTCATCATACGGTTTTTTGGAGGTAGAGAATAAGGCCCTGGGCTATAAGGTTAAATACCTGCTCTCCAAATTTACCAAAAATAATAAATCGGGACTGTTGTATTTTGAAGGGTCGACTTTATTTGAGGACATGAAAGGTACGCCTAAGCAGCATCGCCGCTGGCTAAAAAACCGCCGGATAGCTTACGAAGGATCGTCGATGCATTTTTTGCGGGCGGCAGTGGGTGATAATGTAGAAGGCAATGGCTTTAAGGTATTAAGGCTGATAAGAAAACCAAACCCTGGTTATAACGGCTTTAACGATAAGTATTTTCAAACGCTGGTAAATGTACCTTTAAAAACTATCGAGTATACCTCCATTACAGATGTAAAAGGCATGTTCGCTTTAAAATTTACCGATTGTTTATATTTAATGTACACCAAAAAGCGTGATAATAGCCCCGATAACAAGGTGATACAATCGTTAACTATGCCAAATTACTTAACCACCATACTGTCTTTTGAGGGGCCTTACACGCTGTTTGATAGCAACGGCGTTATACAAAACCCAGCCAGTATAAACTTTGAAGGTAATTGGGGTAAAAGCCGCGTTGCAGAAATGTTACCGGTTGATTATTCGCCCGAAGAAAAGTAATTGTATATTTAGGCATACTAACCTATGAAACACCTGTTACTGCTATTGTTATTATTACCACTGTGCTGTTTTGCACAACTAAAAGTGAGGGGAAAAGTTGTTAATGCAACCGATGGTAAGCCGGTACCCGATGCAAGTGTGTTTTTAAATAATGCAACAATCGGTACAAAGTCTGGCCAGGATGGCTCATTTTTTCTTCGCGGTTTGCGCCCCGGGCAATATGATATGATAGTAAGTGTAGTTGGTTATGAGCGTTATAGTGTAGCTATAATGGTTGATAACGATATGGTATTGCCCGATGTAAAACTGGTAGCCAAAGTAATGATGCTAAAACCGGTAACCATAGGCACTGCCCAGCGATGGAAACAGCTGAAAGAGTTTAAAGCACAGTTTTTTGGTAAATCGGCCTTTGCAATGCAATGTAAACTCAAAAACCCCGAAGTTTTAGATTTGTACTATAGTAATCACCAGTTAAAACTTACAGGCCAGTCTGACGATTTTTTGGAAATTGATAATAATGCCCTGGGTTATAAATTAAAATACTTGCTTAACAGCTTTGTGTTGGATAAAGAGGCAGGGCAGGTTGCTTACGAAGGTTCGGTTCTGTTTGAAGAAAAAGCAGGTACACCGGCTGATAGCCTCCGCTGGAAAAAGAACCGCTTAACGGCCTACAATGGTTCGGCAACGCATTTTTTGCGACAAGTATTAGCCGGTAATGCCGAGCAGGATTACCAGGTGCGTAATTATTGCATACCATGGAAAGATGTAACAACCGGGCAGTTTGTATACGATACCCTGGGGGTAACCGATTATGTACACCGTACAGAGCGGCGGGGAGTATTTGCCATGAGCAATAATGATAAGGTAGAGGTTTATTATTTTAAGCCACGGTACTCGCCGGGGTTTGGCTTTGTG
>NZ_JBAZRC010000107.1:0-16638 GCF_041663085.1 Mucilaginibacter sp. | reverse complement strand
AGGGTATCAAACCTCGTTACGATTAATGATGTTCTTTTTGTTACCTGCCTGGGGCTTGAGTAACGCCGCCGCCACACTGGTTGGCCAAAACCTTGGCGCAGGCCGGGTAGACAGGGCCGAGCAATCGGTATATCAAACCATAAAATATACCGTTGTTTTTTTAGGGATAGTAAGCGTATTGTTTTTAACCTGTGGCCATCTGTTCGCATCATTCTTTACCGATGATGATGGGGTGAAAAAAGTAGCCACCCGTTCGTTACAAATTTTAAGTGGGGGCTTTATTATTTTTGGAATGGGCATGATCTTCACCAGTGCCTTTAATGGCGCCGGAGATACCTGGACACCTACCAAAATAAATTTCTTTACGTTCTGGTTATTCCAGATCCCCCTTGCTTATTTATTGGCTAAATATTTTGAAATGGGCCCAACCGGTGTTTTTATCTCTATCCCCGTTGCCGAGATCGGTTTAACTATAGCCGCCTATATTCTGTTTAAGAAAGGCAAATGGAAGAAGACTTTGGTTTAGGGGAGATTATGCAAGTAGACGTGAAGTATCGCGTCTCTACGAGTGCTTTGTGTAGAGACGCGATATTTCACGTCTTGATAGAGGTTAGGTATGGGTTCGTTATTTAAAGCTCCGTATACATTTCTATCCAACGCAAATTATACATGGATGCTTATTTTTTTTCCAAAACAATCTCCTTCGCCTTATCTAACAACTCATCTTTACCGGCTTTTATACCGGCAATGGTTGGTTTTGCAACCACATCAATCTTAATACCTTTACGCTGCGTTTCGGTACCATCAGGATAATAGATGCCGATACCTGATATTAGCGTATAGATCCCACCTGGCAATAATATTGGTGAAACATCTCCATCGGCCCCTGCTGTGGTACTGCCAATTACCGTAACATTGGGCGAGCTCTGGAACGCCATGGTCGTAAACTCCGCCTGGCTTTGCGATTTTTCGTTCACAATAACTACCACCTTGCCCTTATAGGTTTCGTTTGCAGGCGGTATGGTTATCGATGCTCTGTAGGTGAATAATCCTGGTTGATAAATACTACCGCCGCTGGGCATAACAAAAGCCGACACATTGGTTTTTATATAAGCACCAAATGTATACGGCATAAAATCCGATGGATAGCACCGCATATCAATAATAATCCCCTTGGTACTATTAAAAAGCTGTTTTATTTCATACAGGTCGCTGTTATGGTAATTGCCGGGGTACAGGTACCCTATGTTGTTATCTAACAGGTAAAACCCTTTCTTAGCTGGGTCTTCTTTGTAGTTTACTTTAGCTATAGGTAAAGCCGGCACTGTCACCTTTTGCGCCTTACCATCCCGCTGGATGCTTAATTTTAACTCATGAGTATTACCTCTCAGTAAATAAGCCGAAGGCAGGTCTCTTAGCTGCGTTGAGTAATTTGATGCCGGGGTGTAGGGCAGATATTTCTTAATAAGGCCGGGTACGGGTTCGCCGTTAATGCTTTCAATTACATCGCCTGGTTTAACCAATTGCTTTACGTTAAGGGTATCATTATAATAACCGGTCACTACCAATTTATCTTCAATAAATTCCGCTTTAAATGGCACTGCGTTTTTACCCTTGTAATTGTCGAGGGTTGTGTACCCACCCCATATATTGGCATGGGTATCATGTACACGTGCTATTAACGCAAGGTTGTTCAGGGTGTAATCGGTAGCGTTTTTGGCACCCACGAATTTGGGGATACAATCCGCAAGTACATTATTCCAGTCCTCACCTATTAAATACTTATATGGGAAAAAGTATTGTATCATATTCCAGTATCGGTACAGGCTTAACAACCTATAACCTGCATCCGGGTATTTCATGCCGCCGTAAGCAAGTTCGTTGGTAAACTTGGGGTTGCTTAGTGGTGTCATGGCTATGTAGTAGCTATCGGTGAAGATCTTTTTATATAAAATACTATGCAGCTTATCTGTTAAAGTTTTACTCAGCACATTACCTGTAAACAATATTCCATATGATGGGGATAGCTTTATATCGTTTCCGCTATAAGGCGTGCAATCGGCGCATCTTTGCACTGTGCCAAACTTATCAAACCATTGCTCAAGCGCGATGCTTAAATCGGCGTTGTTTTTCGCTTTTAATACAGCAGGCATTACCCTGAATAGTTGTGCATCCATATTAAAATCACCCTTAATAACATTGGGATGATAATATTTCACAAAACCCCAAACCTGCCCTAAAGCCGTTAAATTTATAAGCTGTTGTTTGTTTAAAGTAACAGTATCTATTTTTGACCCAGAAAGAAATGCGGTATCCGCTTCTGCACCTAAAAGCTTCCTTTCTACAACGGTGGCTTTTTCTATGGGCTGGCCATCAATAAACAACTTCATGTTATCCACCCAGATCTTCCCGCCGCCAGCAAGCAATGCGCCGGCGTTTATGTTTATGGCCTTACTGCCATCATATGGTAGCTCAATGGTGTATTCCTGCCAGTCGGTTGTGCCTTTTATGCCCCTGTTTTGCATATTATCTAAAGCCAGAGGGTTTTGGGTACCATCAATACGCAGCCAAAGACCTGCGTAACCGTTGGTTACATTTTCGGTTTTGATGTAACCCCTTAGTTCAATTTTTTCGCCTTTAAACGTTTTAGGGATATAATAATTGATCACGCCAAAGCTGCCGCCATCGGCTATTTTCTCAATTGATAAAGCATACTTGCCTTGCTGCTTAACCAGGCTATCAACTTTAACCGGATAGTATATTGGCTTCCCCGGCTGGGAATTGGTTCTCCATCCGGCGGCCATACTTTTATCAGTAGTAAGCTGCTCCATATCGCCGTTAAATTTTACCTGTGATGTTGCCCGCCCGCAGCTCATAAGGGTTAACAGCGTGGCCGATAAGATAATAAGTTTCATAAATTGTGTAAGTATTATTGGTGATGGTATAACGGCAAAATACGTATTTTAATATCGACAGATCACACCAACTTTTATACTATTAAAACTTTTGCAACCTTTACAGCTTATTATTACTGATGAACAACTACGCCACCTTTGAGACCGAACTGCGTGTACGCCCTGATGATATAGACATGTTTCAGCATGTGCATAATAGCAAGTACTTTGATTATGTGCTTGCCGCCCGTTACGACCAGATGGAACGCTGCTACGGCATGGCCATGGAGAAATTTATGGAACGCGGCTTTGGCTGGGTAGTACGTACCGCGCATGTTGATTATAAGCGCGCACTCACCATGGGCGATTACTTCATTGTAAAAACAGGTATAGAAACCATTAATGATAAAGGCTGCCGCGTAGCGTTCACCCTAACCAACAAGGCTACCAAAAAAGTATGCTGCGACGGTTATTTTGATTACGTGATGATTGATATGGCCACCGGCCGGGGCGTTAAGGTGCCGGAAGATGTTATTGAGCATTACGGGATTTAATAATCGTATTTAGTAACTACTTATCATACTTTATAGCATCAGCCTTAATGGTAATCATGGCTGAACTTTTATCGTCGTAGTCAATTGATGAAAAGATAAGGCCATCAGCCCCTTGCTTTTTGGCTTCTTCAATAATATCCTTTTTTGCCCTTTCCATGTAACCCTGCAATTCCGGCGATTTAACCGCGAAATGGCCAATTACTTTATAGGAATGCTTTACATCCTTAGCAGCGTAATAACTATCTATGGTTTGTGTTGCAGGGTAAGTTGTACCCAAATAGTTTGGGCGGACAGTCCCGCAGGATATCATCAGCAAACAGGCAACAACAAGGCAAAAAAGTGAAGATACTTTCATAAGGTTTATATAAGGTGTTTATTATTCGACCTTAAAAAAGCTCCTTAGTTTAACTGTATCGGCACTTTTTCACCTCTTGATGGCCAATCACTTAACACGATGTGCCCCCTAAACAGACAGCATCGTATTAAAAATTCATGCTGTATCTTGTAGATACCCGCAGGTAAGGGTAGCGTTTGTTCACGTCGGGGTGTTCGTCATACTTCCCTCGCAAAAATAGGTAGCCCGGTTCGGCTGCAAGGGAGAGGCCGTTTTTGAAAGCATACCGCACCTCGCTGGTAACCGTATGCAAAAAGTAATGCGATTTATTGCCGTTTATGGTATATAGCCACCCACCCCGGTAATCAACACTGGCAAAAAATTTAGAGGCTATGTTTAACCCCGCCCCACCGTTAATACCAAACCCCGATGTATAATCGTAATTACGCCCGTTAGAGTTATAGGTATTGGGCACCGCCGCTAAAAGCACCGGGCCGGTGCCTACATTTGTATTGATAGTTATTTTCTTACTCATCTCAAAGGTAGAGTACAGGTTGGCCTTAACACTTTGCGCACCATAAAAGAAGGCCTCGTTGCTTAGGTAATCGTAATTGGCCGATAATATTACCACATGCTGCAGGTCTTTACCCGTTTGCAGTTCCCAACCTGCCAGCGAGCCATAAACACTCAAATTGTTTACCAGCGAACTATCGTCCCGGCCAACTTCAACGTTTATAAAAATATTACTGAACGGGGTGCTAAAGTCTTTATACCTGCTACCATACATCAGTTTGGCGCGGCCAAACCAACCTGTTTTGCCATTCGTTTTAACATTACCTGTTATACTGCTAAAGCGGCGCGCACCAATGTCGGCCTCCATAGATACCAGCGACGAGTCCCGATCGCGGGGGTTGCCGTAAACCTTGCCCCATTTACCATCAAGCAAACGGTTGAGGCCGTTCATAGGGTTAGCTAAAAAGGCGGCAACCTCTTCCATCTGCCTGCCAAAGCCGCGGTGGCGGTTATTTACAATTTTGTTAGACAGACGATAGCTCATCTCCCCTAATACAATGCCGCCAAAGCTGGTGTTTATAAAATCGTTAGGCGATGGTCGTTCGTTTTCGCCAAAGGTTTCCCAAAAATAGCTACCCGCCATGGCAGCAGGCGCCGATTGCCAGAAAGAGTACCCGTTTGAGCGGAACGCGCTAAAATAAAGGCTCCCCTGGTAAGGGTGCCCAAACTGGTTGGTACGAAAGATATCCTGATCCCACGACCAGCTCCCGGGGTTTAAGTTGCGCCATATGGTTGCGCCGGTTACATTAGAATAAGGTGCATGTGCTATAAACTTGCCATAACTAAAGGGTATGGCCTGTGCCAGGCCCCATTCGGCAGCTGCGCGGCCAAAACGTTTGGTAGTAGCGGGCACCGGGCCAAAAAAAGGTGTACGCGGCCCGCGGTATTTAACCTTGGGGATGGTATCTCCTGTAAGTCTCTGGGCATCCTGCGAGGTTTGGGAATAACCAATTGCCGGCGCCACTAATAAAAATAATACTATAAACTGCCGTGGTAAAAAATTCAATATGGTATGCTTTGATAAAGGTTAAGTCATCAACAATAATTCATTAAAATACTGTTAATGCAATAATTCTATAATGCATTTTGCCGTAAAATGGTTTTATAATATACGCACAATATTTATTTTATTATTTGTCGGCATCATACAAAACAAAAACACCTTTACGGCTTTATGTTATAAAGTTTTTTAATTTTGATTTGGAGCAATTTATTTAATTTATAATATACTTTTGGAGCCAACAGAAAGCACTTTCCAGGATATTGTTGAGATATCACCCTTTCCTGTTTATGTATGTACCGGCGAAGATGCAATAGTAAGTGTTGCAAATAGCGCTACTTTAAAAGCATGGGGCAAAGATCGCTCAGTTATAGGTAAACCATTTACCGAAGCCTTGCCCGAGATGAGTGACCAGCCCTTTTTGGGGTTGATAAAGAAAGTATATAAAACCGGCGAACCGTATTACACCAGTAATGACCGTGCCGATTTTTTAATTGATGGCGTTATACAAACCTTTTATTTTAAATTCACTTATCAGCCTATGCGAAATGCAGCGGGTGAAATATATGGCGTAGCATGCTTTGCTACCGACGTTACCGAACTTGAACGCGCCAAGCAAGCTGTTGAAGAAAGCGAAATGACGCTTTACAATCTGGTAAGGCAGGCACCTGTAGGCATCTGCATTATTAGGGCCGAAGACCTGATGATAGAAGTGGTCAATGATTCATACCTAGAGCTTGTAGGCAAAAACCGGCGCGATCTGGAGAACCGCACCATATGGGCTGCTATACCCGAGGCTGCCGACCTTTACGGCCCGATAATGAATGAAGTAATAAATACAGGAACCTCATTTGTAGCTAAAGAGGCCGAAGTTCTATTGATACGTAACAATAAGCCCGAAATACTATTTATTGATTTTGTATACGAACCTGTACGGCATTTTGATGGTTCCATAAACGCTATAATGGTTATTGCGATTGATGTTACCGACCAGGTTACAGCCCGCCGTAATATTGAAGATGTTGAAGAGCGCGGAAGGCTGGCTATAGAAGCGGCAGAAATAGGTACATTTGATTTAAATATACTAACCCAAATAACTGTTACATCCGACAGGTTTAACGCCATTTTTGGTTTTGATAAACCGATGCCCCGCAGAAAATTGCTGGATACCTTCCACCCGGAAGATCGCATTATTCACACACGTGCCCACGAGGAGGCTGATAAAACCGGCATCCTTTTTTATGAGTTGCGCATTATTCATCCCGACGAATCGGTACACTGGATCCGTACCCAGGGAAAAACATATTATGACAGCGATAATACCCCCGTACGTATGCTTGGCACCGTATTAGATATTACCGAATTTAAACGCCTGCAACAACAAAAAGACGATTTTATAAGTGTTGCCAGCCATGAGCTTAAAACACCCATGACCTCGCTTAAAGCATCAATACAGATCCTGGATAAGCTGATCAAAACCAATGGCAGCTCAGAAAAGATCCCGGCCTTTATAGAAAAGGCCAACCTCAGCTTAACCAAAATGCAGCACCTGATAGAAAGTCTGCTCAATGTATCAAAAATAACGGCCGGCCAGCTGGCGCTAAACAAAACTTATTTTAAAGTCGGCGATATGATAACCGAAAGCTGCGACCATGTACGCATGGCGGGCGATCATCGGCTTGTTGTAAGCGGAGATACCGATATAGACCTCTATGCCGACCGCAGTAAGATAGAGCAGGTAATTGTTAACCTGGTAAACAATGCGGTAAAATACGCACCCCAATCGCGCAGGATCATCATTAATGTTGTACGCCGTACAAAAACCGTAAAAATATCTGTGCAGGACTTTGGCGAAGGCATTGCTTACGATAAGATCCCCCACCTGTTTGAACGTTATTACAGGGTTGATTCTACGGGTGTGCAATATTCGGGATTAGGCCTTGGCTTATACATCAGTGCCGAAATTGTGGAGCGCCACGGCGGCAAAATTGGCGTTAACAGCGAAGCCGGTAAGGGCAGCACCTTTTGGTTTACTGTGCCCATAGATTAATTTAATGACCAACCTGTTATAGCTTATAACCTGTAATGGTGAGCCTGCCGGACCATTAACCATACGCATAAATCTTCCACAAGCGCAAACTGCCGTTCTTATTAGTCGGGGTTACTGTAAGATGATTATCTTAGTAATCTAAACACATCGGCATGAAACTTTTTGCCCACATTATGATAGCCATAGTAGCTATTGAGCATATTTATATTTTATGGATAGAGATGTTCGCCTGGACAACTAAAGGCAAAGCTACCTTTAAAAGCTTACCTGCCGAGTTGTTTGAGCAAACCACCTCGCTTGCAGCCAATCAGGGTTTATACAATGGCTTTTTGTCTGCCGGGCTCATCTGGTCGTTGCTTATTGGCGACCCGGTATGGAGCAAAAACGTGGCTATCTTTTTCCTGGGGTGTGTTACGGCTGCGGGTTTATACGGTGGTTTTACGGCAAGCAAATCAATTCTTGTAAAGCAGGCCTTGCCGGCTATAATTAGTTTAATAGCTGTATTTATTGGCTTATAAAAGGAACAGGGCTTTACGTAAGCGGAATTTTAAATGTAAAGGTAGTTTCCTGCATATTCGATATTACATCGAGTGTACCGCCATGGGCATGTGCAATTTCTGAAGCTATGTACAACCCAAGCCCCAGGCCTTGTTGATTAGGCACTACTTCGCCACGGGAAAATGGCAGGAAAAGTTTATCGCGTATGGCATCTGCAATCGGCTTGCCTTCGTTTGTTACACTGATAGTAAATTCTGTTTCGGTAGACGCCGCACTTACCGTTACGGGGCTGTCTTTTTTACCATGTGTAAGTGCATTACCCAATAAATTTGAAAGCACCTGCGAAACGCGTTTAATATCACTATTAACGCTTCCTTGTATTTCAAAATGAGTATTGATAACCTTGTCGGGCCATACTATAGCCAGTTCGGTTATTACATGGTTCAGCGCCTCTTCAACCGAGTCATCGTCGCTCCTGTTCAAGATAATTCCTTCGCCAAGGCGGCCGCGGGCAAAATCAAGAATGTTTTCTATCAGCGCCTTCATTCGGTATGATGAATTTTGCAGGATGTTGGCCAGGCGTTTTATGCGCTCATCGCCGGGAATCCGCAGCAGCATCTGGGCTACGTTTAAAATTGCCCCTACAGGGTTGCCCAGGTCATGCCCCAAAATGGCAATGAACTGGTCGCGCAGCTCGGCCGTTTTGCGTTCTTCTATCAGTTTAAGTTCTGATAAAGCCAGCCTGTCTTGCGCATCCAGGTGAAAAGCTATCAGATCTGCAAATAAACGGAACATCCCCATTATCTGGGTATTTTTTAAATGTGCGGGGTTAGGGTCGATAGCGCAAAGCGTGCCAAAAAAACGGCCATCCTTTAAAGTGATAGGGAATGATATATAGCTTTGAAAGCCATACATAGCCGGTGTATGATGATTAACGAAGTTTTCATCCCGGGCAACATGATCTATCACTACCGGGCTGCGGTGCTGACGGATCTCGTTACAAATGGTGGTTTCCAGCTTCAATTCGCTGCCGGGTACAAGCCCAAATGCTATTTCATCGCGCACGGCGCAGGTTATCCATTTATCATCGGTAACACGTGCAATAGCGGCAAACCCCATATTGGTAGTACGGCAAACAACCTCTAAAATAGAGGTTACGGCTTCAATGCGGCTTATAGCATCTATATCTGCCCGGATGTTTTCCAAATTGATTACTGTGAATAAAATTCTCTTACAAATTAACTGCTTTTTGTTGCAATTACAACTGCAAATTATAATTCGCTTATAAGTGATACGCCGCGTGTTAATAAAGCGTACCTTTGCAAAATTATTTTCTTTGAATAAAGTTTTCATCGACAATAAACATTACAATATCAATACAATGAAAAAAATTGTCGATTACAGGAAACTTTTAGGTGTTACAGAAGCTGCCGAACTGCAGGAATTAAAAACCACTTACCGCAGCTTAATGAAAGCCTGGCACCCGGATAAATTTCAGGACAGCGCCGAAAGCAAGCTGGAAGCCGAAGAAAAAAGCAAAACCATTATTGAAGCTTACCACTTTTTGGTAAGTATAGCGCCCGAAACCCGCGCCCAATCATTAGCAGAATATACGCTGACCACCTCTACTGCAGCCATTGTTGATTTTGAATTCAAATCGCAGGTGTTAAGAGTTGATTTTACCGACGGCAACTCATACGAGTATTTTGATGTGCCGCGCGCGGTTTACATTAAGCTGGTAAATGCCGATTCGCCGGGAAGGTTTGCACGCAGGCATATTTATAACGAATATGTTTACCGCAGCACCAGCAGGTTGGTAGCATCGGCCTAAGCCTAAAATGTGGTGCAGGTATGACATGGGTTTTCTGGCGGATATTTAAATTTGCCCGAAATCCCTTTTACACAAATGTTTAAAAAGCACCTGCTCCCCCTATTATTCTTACTCATTACCGCCAATTCTCTATCAGCGCAAACCGACTGGAAGCTAAAAGCAAACAGTGACGGGATTAAGGTTTATAGCAGTGATGTAGCAGGTTCAAAGTTTAAGGCTTTACGGGTGGAGTGCAATTTCCAGGCAACTCTGGCGCAGATAGTAACAATTTTGCTTGATGTTAAAACGTGTACCGAATGGGTTTATCATACAAAATCTATCACGCTGTTAAAACAACCCTCGCCGTCAGAGATCTATTATTACTCGGAAGTGAGCCTGCCATGGCCTACCAGTAACCGCGATTTTGTGGCCCACCTGATAGTAAGCCAGGATGAGGGAACCAAGGCGGTAACCGTTGATGGCCCCGCTGTTAATGGCCTTATACCGCTTAAAGATGGCATTATACGTGTAACCAACTCAAAGGGTAAATGGGTAATTACCCCACTGGGTAAGGACGAGATAAAGGTTGAATACACCCTGCATGTTGACCCCGCCGGCAGCCTGCCTGCATGGTTGGTAAACATGGTAGCATCCGAAGGGCCTACCCAGAGCTTTAAGAAGCTAAAATTACAGTTGAAGAAGCCGGAATATAAGAACGCGAGTTTATCGTTTATTAAGAATTATTAACCTATTTCTCCTTAGCGAACTATGCATAACCGATTGTATGTTCGCTAATAGATCCTTCGCGATGCTCAGGATGACAAAAAAGTATATCATAAAAAAGCCCTTCCAACTTTATCGTCGGGAGGGCTTTTTGTTATACAATTATTACTTATTGTTTTGGTTTGCCATCAGCATCCAGCTCAACAATAGGGTAACCCAACTTTTGCAGGCCGGGCAATATTTTCGCCTTATCGCCCACAACCAGTATTACCATATTATCGGTATTCAGATATTTTGCCGATAGCGCGTTAAGCTCGGCCGGGGTAATAGTTGACAGGATCTTGTTCTGCTCATCTGCATACGTAGGTTTCAGATCATACTCCTGTATACGTGAAAGGAACGCTGCTTTTTGTCCGTTAGTTTCGTACTTACGGGCATCACTCTGGCCTATTGATGTTTGGGTAAACTTCAATTCATCGGGCGTAATACCTGTTTTTTGATAATCGCGGATCTCTTTGATAAACTCATAAACCGAGCTATCTGTAGCGGTAGCCAATACACCTGCCGAAGCGGTAAAGTCGCCACCATATTTGCCCGAGCTGAAGCCCGAACGAGCACCGTAGGTCCAGCCTTTTTTCTCGCGCAGGTTAAGGTTGATGTGGCTATTGAATGCACCACCTAAAATGTAGTTGGCTATACCCAATTTGTAATAATCGCCGGTTGCATCATAGTTCAGCTTATCCAGGTAACCAATACGGATCTCTGATTGCGCCGCACCCGGGATATCTACCAGGTATAAGGTAGTTTTATCAAAGGCTTTACCTTCGGCCGGTGTTGGGATAGTTACTTTTTTATCGGCCCATGCGTTAAGGAAAGCCAGGTTGCCTTTTGCGGTACCTTCATTTACATCGCCCACAACAACAATTTGTGTTTGCGATGGGGTAAAGTATTTATCGTAATAATCCTGAACATCCTGCAGGGTAATTGCCGCCACTGTTTCTTCGTTACCACCTGTTGCGTAAGTACGCACGTTGTCGGTTCCGTAAAGTATTTTACTATAAACAGTGGATGCCACACCTGCTGGCTGTGTTTTAGCCTGTTTTAAACCTTCTATTGTTTGTTTTTTGATACGGTCTAAAGCGTCCTGCGTAAATTTAGGGTTAAACAATTTTTCCTGCAGCAAGGTCATTGTTTTAGGCAGGTTTTTAGTTAATGAAGATACATTGATGAACATTTCTTCGGCACCTGCAAACACACTGATGTTGCTACCCAGTTTATCCAGCTCAGAGTTAAACTGCTCGGCCGTATAGTTTTTGCTATCCTCGTTCATCATGCGTGCTACGATACCCGCCAAACCTGCTTTTGCAGGATTATTAACAGCATATAAGCCACCGCCTTTTATAGATATGGATATAGAAACCGACGGGATCTCGCTGTTTTTCGTGCCAATCATCCTGATACCATTAGGCGTAGTTGCTGTCCACATAGCCGGTATTTTAATTGCAGGGTTTGCACCCACGCCAGGCTTGGCTGCACGGTCAAAATTATCGGTAGCTTTTTTGTAGGTAAGGCCGTTGTAGCCATAATCAGGCGCTTTGTAATTGGCGGTATTTACGGTATAATTATCGGGCGCTACGGCTGCAATTGTACCGCCTTTTGGCAGCACGCTTAATATAACCGCAGGCTTACCTTTGATATATTTGTTGTATACACGCATTACATCCTCTTTGGTTACTGCCTGTATATCGGCCAGTTCGCGGCCAATTTGGTTAGGGTTACCGGTTAGGTATTGCGCCTGTGCAAGCTCAGATACTTTACCGCTAACGCTTGATAAGCCATTGATAGCGTTTGCTTCGGCACTTGCTTTAAAACGAACTAAAGCATCATCACTAACACCTGTTTTTTCAAACTCGGCCAGTGATTCGTCTACCAGTTTTTTAGCATCGGCCAGCGTTTGCCCCGGGAATGGTACCACGCGCATAGTGATCTCGCCTGCCAGTTCGGTATTTGATGAGCTCATTGATGCTTGCGCAGCCTTACGGGTTTTTACAAAGTTTTTGTAGAAGATAGAGTTACGCCCCTGGCCAATAATTTCTGACAAAGCGTCTAATGCCGACATATCTTTATCGTAGATCTTCACACCCGGATAGGTGATAGACATTAAAGGCAGTTTAGCATAGTTATCAGTATATGACACATACCTGTCTGCAGTTAAAACCGGCGTTGGGAACGTTGCATTTTTAACAACAGGCCCGCGCGGGATGCTGCCAAAATATTTGCTAACCCATGCCAAAGTTTGCTTAGGGTTTAAATCGCCGCCAATGGTGATGGTTGCATTATTAGGGCCATACCATCTTAAAAAGAAGTTCTTTAAATCGTTTACGCCTACTTTGTTCAGCTCTTCGATGTAGCCAATAGTTAACCACGAGTATGGGTGGCCGTATGGATAAAGGTTTTTAGACGTGTATTCGCTGGCTAAACCGTAAGGGCGGTTATCATAGTTCTGGCCGCGCTCGTTCTTAACGGTGGCACGCTGCACCTCAAACTTTTGCTGGGTAACGGCATCAAGCAAAAAGCCCATGCGGTCGCTTTCCAGCCAAAGCATTTTTTCTAATTGATTTGCAGGTACGGTTTCGTAGTAGTTGGTGCGGTCGCGGTTGGTAGAACCATTTAAAGTGCCACCGGCTTCGGTAATGATCTTGAAGTGGTCGCCGTTAGCAACATGGTCGCTCCCCTGGAACATCATGTGTTCAAAAAAATGGGCGAAACCCGATTTGCCTATTTCCTCGCGCGCCGAACCAACGTGATAGGTTACATCAACGTGTACAAGTGGGTCTGAGTGGTCTTCGGCCAAAATTACGGTCAATCCGTTCGGAAGCACGTACTTCTCATAAGGGATAACCAGTTCGGTGCCTTTGCGGATAACTTTCTCTACCAGCTTTGGCTGCGCAACCGTTTGGGCGTTGGCGGCTATCGCCATTACCGCAATACACTGTGCCAGTAATACACATTTTAAAGTTTTGTTCATATGTTTAATGTTAGGTCAGTTTTTTTATTCCGAAGCCATTTTGCAGGACTTCAGGAAAAACATAATATTAAGAAAATATAGCATGATTTAACACATCAGGCCTCAAATTTCAACCCAATGTAACAGATTTGTGACTGTATTTTTGGGTCAGTTAATCATTCGCTTTTATCCAGTTTGCGGATCACCCTTGCAGGGTTGCCAACTGCTAATGAATCATCAGGGATATCCTTGGTAACTACAGCGCCTGCACCAATTACACAGCGGTTACCAATATTAACACCCGGGCATATCACCGCCCCGCCCCCTATCCAGCAATCATCTCCAATGGTAACGGGTTTGGCATTTTCTTTACTGCGCCGGGCCACGGCATCTAAAGGGTGTGTGGCGGTATATATCTGTACCGCAGGCGCGCAGAAAACGTTGTCACCTATCTTCACCTCCATTACATCAAGCACCACGCAGTTAACGTTAAAATACACGTTTTCGCCGCAGGTGATATTATAGCCATAATCGCAATGAAAAGGCGGTTCGATGTACAGGCTTTTTGGCGCATTGGGGATTAATTGTTTCAATATGGCGGCTGTGCCTTCGCCAACAACATACTCATCAACGTTAAGCTGTTTTAATAGTTGTTTACAGTTTTTACGCTCGGTTGCCAGGGTTTCATCGTTTGCAATGTAGTATTCGCCCGTCAGCATTTTTTCTTTTTCGGTTTTCATAGGTTGTATTGCGTATACGCCAATATCACTAAAAAGTAATACTTTTCAAAGCTGTGTAACTAATGGCATATATGTGCCGTAAACCCTTAAGGTAACAACATTTAAATGTAATATATAGTTATTTGCGCGGTTAACGGGCACTATTGGCACTGCGCATACGTTTTAGGGTAACATTTGGCTTATTATTTGTATTAAACAATACGCCTATACATAACAGTATGAAAAAGAATATATTAACACTCGCTATACTTGCCCTTTTAAGCATCCCATCCACAACCTTTGCGCAAAAGCGTGAATGGGCCATGGTAAGCATGGATAAAGAAAAACCCGTTGAACACGTTAAAACCAACGACGGCAAATCGCCTTTTTGGGTTATAGTGTCCAACCAAAAGGAATTCCAGATAGATACACTTAGTGCTATCAAATACCTCGACCCGCAATGGATGAGCGCTGTAGATTTCCCGGATGATGACGTGGTGAAGGCCAAATACGGCAAAGAAGCGCCAAAAGGATTAGTAATTGTAACCATCGACGACAAAAAGTACCCAAATGCATTTGAAGCACTAAAAGACCACATGGCCTTTATAGATAACTATGAAGAACTGCCATTTTATGATTTTACCACATTGCCTTAATATTGTGGGTAGCAACATCAATAATGTTTAAGAGCATTTCATCATAAAATAAAAAGTAGCCCCCGCCCCTTCTGTGCTTTCTACCTTAATTTGGGTATCGTGGCAGCGCAAAATTTCGGCAACCAGGTAAAGGCCTATACCAAAGCCCGATATAGTTTTTATCTTTTCGTCCTTAACGCGGTAAAATTTGTCAAACAAGCGCTTCTGATCGGCTGGTTTTATACCTACCCCCTCATCCCTTACATAAATTTTAACATCATCATCATTTTTGATGCAGCCAATAGTAATATTGCCCCCTTTTGGCGAGTATTTTATGGCGTTGCTTAGCAGGTTAATTAATACCTGCCCAATTTTATCCCTGTCGGCAATTATCGTTATATCCATACAATCAACCACCTTAACATTGTGGGTTGATGTTAAAAATTGCGCGTCGCTTGCAATTTCTTCTATCAGGTCGTGTAATTGAAACTCTTCTTTAGTAATGTGGATCTTCCCTTCCTCCAACCTTGCAAGGCTCAGAAAATCCTGGATCATGGATGTCATTTTTTTTGCCTGTACATCTGCCCTTGTTAAAGCATTTGTTTTAAATGCGTCTTCTTCATTCTTTGATCTGGCAAGCAACACCTGTATGTAGGTACGGATAGATGTTAAAGGCGTTTTAAGCTCGTGGCTCACCATGGCTATAAAATCATTCTTCCTTAATTCTTCCTGCTTTTTCTCTGTTATGTCGCGCGCTATTTTAGACAGGCCGATGATATTCCCCTGCGCATCTTTTATAGGCGAGATGGTTAGTGATACATTTATTTTTTGATTGTATTTGGTAACACGCACGGTTTCAAAATGCTCTACACGTTCGCCATTTCTTAACCGGGCCAATATCATGGGTTCTTCTTCCAGCCTCTCAGGCGGCAGTAATTTTAATATTGACTGGCCAATCATTTCTTCGGCAGTATAACCAAATGTTCGCTGTGCCGAACTATTCCAACTGGTAACTATTCCCTCTGTTGTTTTGCTGATGATCGCATCTCCGGACGAATCGATAATAGCCCCAAGCCGGGCGCTTTTTTCGGCAGATAAACGGCTTTCTGTAATATCTAATACGGTACCAATAAAAAATTCAACCTGGCCAAATAAGTTAAAAGTAACTTTCCCCTGCGACCGTACCCAACGCTCGCTGCCATCATCAAAACGCAGTATGCGGCAACTCATATCATATGTGCCATCGCCTTTGGGGTCCATCGCCTGCTGTATCAGTTCTAATACATATTGTTTATCGGCAGGGTGCAGCTGCTTTGCAAACAATTCAAAATCCACCTTCACGTCGGTTGCAAGGCCGTATATTTCCCTGCATTCTTTCGACCATGTTAATTCGCCGGTTAGTGGTTTATAATCCCAGGTACCCAGTTTGGTAGATGAAACAACCATATCTAAACGCGCTTCAGATTGCTTAAGCCTGATGAGCATTTCTTTTATATCGGCATGTGTTAGTTCGGGCGGTACCCCTGTTTCATTATCCATTGATAGCGCGATGGTAAAGGTTAACTTCTAAATAATAAATTACTATGGTAAGATATTTATAGCATACACAATATACATATAAGTTGTAAAATTGTTGCATAGGCACTTAATAAAAAAGCAGGTACCGTTTCGGGTGCCTGCTTCTGCGTAAATTAATTATTAATAATACTTACAAAGTTGCCATATCAATCACAAACCTGTAACGCACATCGCCTTTAAGCATCCGCTCGTATGATTTGGTGATGTCTTTCATGTCAATGATCTCGATATCTGAAACAATGTTGTGCTCGGCACAAAAATCA
>NZ_JBAZRC010000106.1:0-16650 GCF_041663085.1 Mucilaginibacter sp. | reverse complement strand
ATTTTTGAAGCATTAATTCAACCCGTCATTGCGAGGAACGAAGCAATCTCCCGATAGAAATGTAGGTTACATATATGTCGATGATTGCCGCGCTATGCTCGCAATGACGCTTTAAATAATAAAGATTGGACTTACACACCACATCCACTACCGACCTGCCAAAAACCGCGGCAGAGATCTTACAATTTGCCGGCGATACCCGCATATTCCTTTTTTACGGCGATATGGGGGCAGGGAAAACAACGCTCATCAAATCGCTTTGCGAAGAATTGGGCGTTAGTGATTCGGTTACCAGCCCTACATTTTCTATAGTAAACGAATATGAAAGCAACAATGGACCGGTTTATCACTTTGATTTTTACCGGTTAAAAGACCAGAGCGAAGCGCTGGATATGGGCTACGAAGAATACTTTTACTCGGGCAATTATTGTTTTATAGAATGGCCCGAGAAGATAGCAAACCTTATTCCGGATAGCTACACCGGCGTGCGCATCCATGTTTTAGATGCAACCTCAAGGCAAATAACAGTTGAAAACATTTCATAATCAAACCTGTTTTTTTCTTATCTTCATCAGCCGGAAAATTAACGTATCATGAGTACAGGGAAATACAGCGGGTTTTCAGATGTTGCCAAACAGGCAATGATGCAGCCTCAGGAGTCGATGCTGGAAGTTAAGAGCAAAAAGAACAAGCTTTACATAGGCATTCCCAAGGAGGTTTCCTTCCAGGAGAACCGCATCCCGCTTACCCCATTATCGGTAGCGTTGCTCATCAACAACGGCCACGAGGTAATGCTGGAAAGCAACGCCGGCCAGGCCGCCAACTTTACTGATACCAATTACAGTGAACAGGGTGCCCAGATAGTTTACGATACCAAAAAAGTTTATGAAGCCGATATCATCATCAAAATAGCTCCGCCTACCAAGGAGGAAATAGAAATGATGAAACCCGGCCAGTTGTTGATCTCTGCCCTGCAGCTATCAACCTTAAAAGCGGATTGCCTGCACGCTTTAATGAAAAAAAAGATAACCGCCCTTTGCTTTGAGCATCTGGAGGACGAAGGCGGATCGCTTACCGTTGTGCGCGCCATGAGCGAAATTGTAGGCGCTACATCGGTACTAATAGCGGCCGAATACCTGAGCAATATTTTTGAAGGCAAAGGCCTGATGCTGGGTGGCATAACAGGTGTGCCCCCAACAGAAATTGTTATTATTGGCGCCGGCACTGTTGGCGAATACGCCGCACGTACCGCTATATCATTAGGCGCCGAGGTAAAAGTTTTTGACCCATCTATTTATAAACTGCGCCGCCTGCAAAATAATATTGGCACGCGGGTATTTACATCTGTAGTGCAGCCCATTGTACTTGAAAAGGCAATTACCACCTGTGATGTGGCTATCGGTGCTATCCGGGCTGATGATGGCCGCAGCCCGCAGATCGTATCTGAGGCTACGGTTAGCCGCATGAAGCCCAACTCGGTTATTATTGATGTAAGCATTGACCAGGGGGGCTGTTTTGAAACGTCTGAAGTTACTAACCATACCCATCCGGTTTTCCGCAAGTATGATGTTATCCACTACTGCGTACCTAATATTGCATCGCGTGTGGCCCGTACAGCTACTTATGCCTTAACAAACATTTTTGCGCCCATATTATTAGATATAGGCGAGCAGGGCAGCCTTAAAAATGTAATCTGGCAAAAAGCGGGTATCCGCAACGCGGTATATATATACCAGGGCCACCTTACCAATAAGCATATGGGCGAGCGCTTCTCTATCCCAAGTAAAGACCTCGACCTGCTGGTGGTATCAAACCATTAGTAGTTAGTAAAAGGCCTTACGCTTTCCGGGTGGTTTATTTCGGGCTGATATTTTTCAGGGATCTCATTGGCGTGGTGTTTCTCGCCGTAGTAATCTATAGCCAGTTCCACCTTGCCGTTATCCTTAATAGTTACTTTAAAAAGCATATCGTAATCTTCTTCATCAAGCCCCACAAAAGGCATTTCTGCACCAAAGGCATTCAGCAACGGCATCAGAGTGTTAGAGTGCCCTATAATTAAAACATTACTCCCTCTAAAATTCTTTAGAATATTTTTGGCAAACTGTTTTACAACAGCCGTATCGGCGTCATACACCCTTGGCAGTAATTTGGCTTTATAAGCCAGTGGCCTGGCTGTTAAACCGGTACGCTTATACCTGGTAACGTATATAGCTTTTATATGATCACCCTTTAACTCTTTAGCTAAAGCTTCGGCACGTTTTTGGCCGGCTACAGTTAAAACAGGGTCGTCATCTTTGGCAATGGTGGTCACTTTTTCGGCGTGGCGTACTATCCATATATTGGTTTTTTGAGCCAAGGCACTAAAATTGCTTAGTAACAGGCAAATTAATAATAACTTAAAAAAGTTGGCAGGTATTATTACATTTTTCATAAAATGGTGTTATCTGTTATTAAGAACAAGGTACTAACAAATATATTCGATTTTTGATATGAAATTTTTTAGCAAAGAATATTTAAAACAGCTATGGAAAGTATTGATCGCCACATTTAGCGGTTTCTCTAATGACAATGGCTTAAAGCTTAGTGCATCATTAGCCTACTATACCGTTTTTTCATTAGCGCCTTTGCTGTTATTAATATTATCCCTTGCGGGCATTTTTTTAAAGGATGATAGTTAC
This sequence comes from Mucilaginibacter sp., assembly GCF_041663085.1. GTDB lineage: Bacteria > Bacteroidota > Bacteroidia > Sphingobacteriales > Sphingobacteriaceae > Mucilaginibacter. Next base: position 13,972 of record NZ_JBAZRC010000106.1, on the reverse strand, counting down.
AGAAAAGATTTTTACGACCAGATACAACATTATATAGGCAAGCAGGGAACCCTTCAGATTCAAAGCACCATGAATTCGCAGGATATTACAGGCAAAAGCGGAATAGGCCTGGGGATAAGCATCGTTACACTGTTGCTTGGTGCCAGCAGTATTTTTATTGAAATACAAGACTCGCTTAATACTATATGGCGCGTAAAAGCCAAGCCTAAAAAAGGGTGGGTTAAAATGTTGAAAAACAGGTTTCTTTCTTTTTCATTGATTGTGAGCCTCGGCTTTTTATTACTGGCATCCCTACTGGTAAATATTATCATCAGTGCTATTAGTGATAAGATAGTAGCATTTTTGCCCCGGTTATTAGGGAAAAGCATTGCAGGCGTTGTTGGGGAAACATTTTTATTCACCGTTAATTTTGGTATAACACTGCTTGTTATTTCGGTATTGTTCGGTATTATATTTAAGGTGTTACCCGATGTTAAAATAAAATGGAAGGATGTACGATCGGGCGCCATATTTACCGCAATCTTATTCATTATTGGGCAGTATATCATCAGCTTATACATTCAGTATACCGCACAGGGTTCTGTATACGGCACCGCGGGTTCCCTTATCGTAATTTTAGTGTGGATATATTATACAGCCGCAATTTTATATATAGGAGCCGAATTTACACAGGTATATGCCGAAGCTCGTGGCAGCCACATTGAACCGGCTGAATACGCGGTAGTAATACAACAAACCGAAGTAGAAAGGACAACTAAGCGCATGCCTCTGCAGAATCCGGAACTGGAAGGTGCACTTAAATGTGACGACGGCAAGGATGCTAAAAAAATATAATAATGCCTAAGGTACTGACGGTGCAATTAGGCACCTGTAATTTTTGAACCTGGTTAGCCCTGCTGTTATTTTATAAAAAAATAACGTAGCTTTAGCTTCCAATTCAAACCAGGTGTTAGCCGGTCTATATAAATATCCAAAGTTTAAACATATATGGTTTAGCGCCATATTAAGTTGCCTTTTTTTATCGGCAAGCGCTCAGTCTTTTGAGCTTGATAGCGGCCGCAAAAGTGTGAACATTCCTTTCAGGCTTGTTCGTAACATGATGGTGATAAAGCTCAGTATCAATAACAAAGGCCCATTCAACTTTATATTAGATACAGGTGTGGGCCTGATGATCGTTACTGAGCCAAAACTGGTAGATTCGATAAACGTAACCCACAAACGCACCATAAAACTTTCGGGCCTGGGAGAAGGGGATGCCTATGAGGCATATGTAACACCTCCTTTAGATATTGCTATCCCCGGCCTTAAAAGTAATAATGTATCGGCAGCTATATTAAAAACTGATGTTTTTAACTTGTCGGGTTATGTAGGCATGCCTATACACGGGCTTTTAGGGTACGAGTTTTTTAGTTCGCTGGCGGTTAAGATAAACTTTACCGATAGCATAATTAATGTTTGCTACCCTAAAGACCTTAAGCCTTTTAAAAAGAGCCAAAAGGTGCCCATTACTATTGAAGACCGTAAACCATACCTGCTAACCAATGTAAGTTTCCCCGACGGCACCAAATCGCAAAATAAATTTATAATAGATCTGGGCGCAGGGCACCCCATCTCGCTGGAGAATATGCTTCAAAAGCATGGGCTGCCAAAAAAATCTATCCAGGCCAATTTAGGCGTGGCGCTAAACGGGCCCATTACTGGTTACTTAAGCCGGCTTAAAGAAGTTGAGTTAGGGAGTTATAAAATAAAGAATGTGATCACTTCCTTTCCCGATAAAGATTATGTGCAAAGAACATTCAATGTACCGCGTGATGGCAATATCGGCATAGGGATATTAAAACGCTTTAACCTGATATTTGATTATACCAATAACCTGCTTTATCTAAAATCAAACGAAAAATTCAGTCTGCCTTTTGAGCATGATATGAGTGGCATTGAATACTTTATGGCCGGCGATAATCTTGCACATTTAATTATAGGCCGCGTGGCCCCAGGCTCGCCTGCCGATGAGATAGGCCTGATAAAGGATGACGAAATAACATCTATTAACTTTAAACCAGTATCAAAAATGAGCGCTGAAGAGATCGACTCTTATTTCAAAACGGCCGAGCGTAGCCTGCTACTTGAGATTTATCATGATAAAAAGTACGACCGAGTTATCATCTCCTTAAAGCGACGCATATAACTGTTTTTTTATTGAAACGTAACTAATTTGTTGCGTAAGCATTCTCATCAATATAATCCATAATTTTATCCTTGACTTACTAATTAATTTAACAATGAACAAAACTTTACGGGTAAATACATACCTGCAGGTGGCCGTTTTTGCTATAGCAACCATAGCAAGCTCGTGCGCTACAAAAAAGCAAACGGCCGACCGTACCCTCACCTTAAAAACCACAGCTACACCGGGCGGCTCTACCGCTACAGCCACTATAGGCGCCGGTAAAAAAGAAGGCATCAAAAAATTTAGCGATCTGGTTGGGAAAACCAAAGCCGATGCCGGCCTTTTCAATACTTATAAAATTGATGGTAAGTATTATTTTGAAATACCCGATAGCCTTTTAAGTCGCGAAATGCTTGTTGTTACAAGGTTTGTAAAAACACCAACGGGCTTAAAATCTTTTGGCCAACAATATGGCGGCGAAGAAGTTAACAACCAGGTTTGGAAATGGCAGCGCCACGACAAACAGATCTTTGTACGCGTACCAAGCTACTCGGTAAGAGCTGATAGTACCAGTGATATGTACCAATCTGTAAAAAACTCAAACCTTGATGCCATCCTGGCCTCGTTTGATATTAAAGCCTATAACAAAGACACTACCGGTGTATTAATTGATGTTACCGACCTGTATAATGGCGATGTTGCTGCTATTGGCCTGCCAGATAATATAAAAAAGCTTTACAAAATTACAGGAGTTGATAATGCCCGCTCATATATTGACACTATAAAAAGCTTCCCGCTTAATGTGGAGACCCGTACGCTTAAAACATACCGTGCAGCCGAATCGCCAACCGATAATACCAACGGGGCTTTAACCTTTGAGTTGAACACATCTATGCTATTATTACCAAAAACGCCAATGAAAGCGCGTTTGATGGATAGCCGGGTTGGCTTTTTTGGCCAGGGCCAAACAGATTATGGAACCGATGCCCAAAAAGCAGAAGCAACCGCATATATACACCGCTGGAAACTTGAGCCTAAAGATGAAGCGGCTTATTCACGTGGTGAGTTAGTTGAGCCCAAAAAACAAATTGTTTATTATATAGATCCTGCTACACCTAAAAAATGGGTACCATACCTTATTGCCGGTGTTAACGACTGGAACAAAGCTTTTGAAGCTGCCGGTTTTAAAAACGCCATTGTTGGTAAAGAAGCCCCAACCGCTAAAGAAGACCCTGAGTTTAGCACAGAGGATGCGAGGTATAGCGTTTTAAGGTACTTTGCATCTGATGTACAGAATGCATACGGCCCGCATATTTCCGACCCTCGCAGCGGCGAGATACTGGAGAGCCACGTAGGCTGGTACCATAACGTAATGAGCCTGTTGCGTAACTGGTTCTTTATACAAACTGCTGCTATTAACCCTAATGTACGTATGGCTAAATTTACCGATGCGCAAATGGGCGAATTGATCCGTTTTGTATCATCGCATGAAATTGGCCACACTTTGGGACTGCCGCATAACTTTGGCTCGAGCTACGCTTACCCGGTTGATTCGCTTCGTTCAAAATCATTCACAGATAAGCATGGCACAGCACCATCAATTATGGACTATGCCCGCTTTAATTACATTGCCCAGCCTGGCGACGGTGTAACCCACCTGTACCCGCAAATTGGCGAGTATGACCTTTGGTCTGTTAAATGGGGATACAGCTATTTCCCGGGCAAGAAAACACCTACTCAAGAAAAAGAGATGCTGGATGTTTGGACTAAAGAAAAAGCAGGCGACCCATTATACTACTTCGGCAGGCAAGGCACTTCTATCGACCCGCGTTTACAAAATGAAGACCTGGGCGATAACGCCATGAAAGCCAGTACTTATGGTATTGCCAATTTAAAAAGGATATTACCGAACATCGAAAAATGGACCTTTCAGAAAGGGGAGGATTATGACGATGTACAAACCTTATATAACGAAGTTATTGGCCAGTATAACCGTTACATAGGCCACGTTACCATGAACATTGGTGGCATGAACGAAAACTTTAAAACGTACGATCAAAAAGGCCCGGTTTATGGTTTTATAAATAAAAACCTGCAGCATGATGCGGTTGTATTTTTAAACCAGCAGGTATTTACTACACCAAAATGGCTTATAAACGGAGAAGAGCTGAGCAAATTTGATAATGGCGTTATTATAGGCCGGATTAAGGCTTTACAGGTTAACTCGGTAGCAAATGTGCTGAATGCATCGCGCATGGCCCGTATGTTTGATAACCAATCAAAAAATGGTGCAGCTGCTTATACCGTTGCCGATATGTTTAATGACCTGCGCGGCGGTATATTTACCACCGGTACACCTGACGAGTTTAAGCGTAACCTGCAGCGCGGTTATGTTGACAGGTTGAAAAGCCTGCTTAACGAAGACGCAAGCCCAAGTTTCCCTGGTGCTACACCAGCACAGTTAGCCGGTATTGGTTTAACGCCTATAAATATTGCCCTGTCTGACATCAGGCCAATGGTACGTGCCGAGCTTACTAAAATAAGCACAGCCCTGCCAAAAGGAGGCGACGCGTTAACCACAGCGCATTACGCCGATTTGCGTTTACGTATAAAAGAAGCACTGTACCCAACCCGCCCTGTAGTTAATATAGCAGGCGGCGGTGCCCCGGGCCGTTTAGCTGACGATGCCCCGCAGGCAGATACTGATTGCTTCCCGCAAACAAAATAATATATTACCTTTTATAAGGCATAAAAAAACGCCTCTGCTATTAGCGGAGGCGTTTTTTTGTATTTGTAATATTATTCAGAAGCCGCTGGTCGCGGGCAGCGGGTATTATTTAAGTTGACTTATATTTTCAAAAAAAGCCGTTTGCAGATCTAATAAAGTTTTAACGCTTACTTTCTCTCCATAAGTATCAAAGCATAAAAATTTTGCCTTGGCGTGATCATCATCCTTCCATTTTTCAAAAAAATTAAAGGTTTCAAAAAAATAATGATTGGTGGTTATCTTACTTTTTTTATGCGTTTGCGACGTATTTAGCCTAAAGCCAATAGCATCGATCCACTTATGCACTTTATTATGCAATGAGCCTTTAAAATTATTCATAGGTTAAATGTTTTTAATGTTTAACGAAAAAAGCACATCAAATGTTTCGTATTGAATATAAGGGTTTTAAACATAGGTTGATAGTCAATGTGGATATCTGCAACCCTTTCCAGTCACTATAAAGAAAATTATTTCCGCACAAATTAATTTTTGAAACTAAATGAGTACAACCCCGTACAAGTTGATAACACTCACAAAATAAGTATGAAAAAAAATAGACTTTTAATAATTGCTATAGCATTTGGCCTTCTAAGCGTAAGTGCCTGTAAAAAATCTACAACCCCGGGGCCACAAGGTGTGGCAGGCGAAAAAGGAGATAAGGGTTCTACCGGTGCTACCGGCGCAGCTGGGCCACAAGGGGCTACGGGTGCTACCGGCCCACAAGGCCCGGCCGGATCTACCGGTGCAACGGGCGCTACGGGTGCAACAGGCCCGCAAGGCCCCACAGGTGCAACCGGCGCTACCGGGGCAACGGGCGCTACCGGGGCAACAGGCCCGCAAGGCCCCGCCGGGCCAGCTGGCCCACAAGGCCCTACAGGCCAAAATGGTCAGGATGGTGCAAACGCACAAAGCTTTTTATTGCTAAATAAAAGTGTCACTTTAACGGGTTTAACCCGGTTTTCAATACCGGCAATAACGGCAGATGTTGTTAACAGTGGTATAGTACTAGTGTACTTTAGAGTGAGCGGCACAACTACCGGTTATTATGCTTTGCCATACGCCGAAGCCGACCGTACACTTGCCTTATCTAACTATGGCGTTGGCTATGTAGATATCAAGGCCAACTTTACAGGCTCGAATTTAGATTTCAGGGTTGTTGTAATATCGGGTACATCACTCACTACTTTATCTGTAACACACCCTGGTTTAAACGTTAGAAACTTTAACCAGGTGGCATCAGCCTTTAGGTTGAACTGATATATTAAACATTTGTATATAAATACGTACAGTTTTATAATTAAAAATTATAAAAAGCCCTGCATTTGCAGGGCTTTTTATTTGGTAGTGTAACAATTCTATTATTTACATATTTAAATATGTAACAATGCTATGATTATTAAATATATAAACCGAATAAAGTGAACATTTGTACAATATATGCTTGTACAAGCATGTATAACATACCCTTACGTTATTAAAATATCATGAAGTACCTTTATTTAATATTAGCATTTGTTTGCTTAAATATCTCCATATCTGCCGCGCAAACCGCACGGCCGGTAAGTGGCTCTGTTGTGGATACTACCAAATTAACCCTTCCGGGTAGTAATGTTAAAATACGCACCGAGCTTGGTGATAGCAGCGTTACCATTGCCGATGTTAACGGTAAGTTTACCTTTCCATCGGTAAAAGGAAATAAGATAACATTAACCGTAAGTTCAATAGGTTTTGAAGGCCTGATCAAGCATTATACTTTGCACGGCGATGGAAAGCCTGTTGTGCTTGACCCTATAGTGCTAAGATCGGCAACCAAACAACTTGGTGTAGTTACCATTGTGGGCGTTAACCCGGTGGTTTTTAAAGAAGATACGGTTCAGTATTCTGTAGCGGCCTATAAAGTACGCGAAAATGCGCCTATTGAGGATGTGCTTAAAAAGATACCCGGTGTAGATGTAGCTACAGATGGTACGGTATCATCGCAGGGTAAGCAAATTACCAAAGTGCGTGTAAATGGTAAAGATTTTTTTGGGGGTGATGTACAAAGCGCTACTAAAAACCTGCCTGCAGATGTAATTGAAAGTGTACAGATAATTGACGATTACGGCGACCAGGCAAACCTTACCGGTGTAAAAACCGGCGAGCCAAATAAAATATTGAATCTTACCATCCGTAAGGATAAAAATTACGGATATTTTGGCCAGGCAACTGCCGGCGATGGCTCAGATTTGCTACCTAAAGAACCGGGTGTAACTAACGCTAACCGTTACATAGGCTTGTTGAATTTCTTCAAGTTTAAAGGCGATCAGCAGATCTCAGTACTTGGTAACCTTAATAACACCAACGTTAACACTTTTAGCTACGGTAGTGCCACAGGCGGCGCTGCGGGCGGTGGTGGTTTTGGCGGCGGCGGTGGCCGTGGTAACGCGTTGCGTGGCGGTTCTACGGGTTCTACTACCAATGCGAATGGTATAACAAATGCCCGTTCTATAGGGTTAAACTTTAGAGATCAGTGGGGTAAAAACTTATCGGTATATGGTAGTTATAGCTTTAGTAATAATACTACTTTTACCAATTCTACCACGTTACAAACCAACAGCTCGGCCAACCCAAGTACCAGCACCCAGCAAAGCCAGGAAACCAGCACACCAACCAACCACAGGTTTAACTTTAACTTGGAGTGGAAGCCCGACACCCTTAACTATTTAAAAGTTACGCCTACATTTAGCTATGCAGGTACTGACGTAAACAGTGTTGACAATCAATCGTTAATACGCGACAATGTTACCAATCTGGCTTATACATCAACCACCATTAGTACCTCAACTGCTCCAAATTATGGCTTAACAGGTTTTTTTAACCATCGTTTTAAAAATAGCAAGCGTAATTTAAACATTGGTTTTAATGCAAGCACCAATAAAAATAATGCGTATGATAATCCTATTAATAACTATACAGTAGGTATCCCAACCGCACCGGAGAACCAGGTGATTTACACCGATAGCCGTACAAATACTTATGGTGTAAACTTATCATATCAGGAGCCTATTGGTAAGGTATCATTCCTGGAGTTTAATTACGCACTTAATCATACCTTTACATCGAGCGATAAAGAAACAGATACCCTTTACACTTCAACGCCTGATTTGTATCACAGGTACGACCTGTTAAGCAATAATTATAATTATACATTTACTACAAACCGTTTTGGCCTTAACTACCGTATTGTTGAAAAAAAGTACAACTTAACCCTGGGTGTTGGTGGCCAGCCATCAAAACTTGATGGCATAAACCTGATGAATAATGTATCTACAAGCGTGTCTACATTTAATATCATCCCGGCAGCAAGTTTTAACTACAATTTCAGCCGCAGCCAATCGTTACGCTTTAATTACAACGGCAGTAGTAATCAGCCTGCGTTTAACCAGCTGCAACCCGTTACCGATTTCTCTAATGCGTTGTACCCGGTACAAGGTAATCCTAACCTGAAACCAGAATTTACGAACAATGTATCGTTACGTTATAATGCATTTAGTTTTCAAACAGGCAATATCTTCCTGATAGGTTTAAACTATACCCAAACCGATCATAAAATAGTGCAGAATATTATTAGCTATGCACCTAAATTTACCGCTGCAACCTTAGCGGCAGATCCTTCTTTAAAAAACTATCAAAACACAACGCTAATCAGATATTTAAATTCAGATGGCTACTATTCTGCCGGTGCTAATTTCCTTTACTCGAAACCATGGAGCGAACGTAAGTATACTTTAATATTTGGTGGGCAGGTAAACTATACTAATAACATTGGCTACTCGCAAAGTGTTGATGCTGAAAACAATATTACACCTATTGAAAAAAATATTGCTAAAACTTTAACTTTTGCGCCGCAATTGCGTTTTAGAACGAATATTACAGATGTGATAGATGCAGAGATATTCTCCAGATATTCGCTGAATAAAACCGACAATTCTTTAAACACGCCGTTAACCAATCAAAATACCAATATCCGCTCTCTTGATCTGGGGATCAACGGAAAAAACTACGTGTGGAAAGACTGGACCTTAAGCTACGATTATACCAAAACATTAAACTATGGGTACTCAAGCAGTATTAATATTAAAAACCCTAATATTTTTAATGCTTATGTAGAGCGCAGGTTTTTAAAAGACCACCGTGGTACCTTACGTTTTGCAGCATACGATTTATTTAACGAGAATACAGGTTTCTCTACCGTTACCAACGGTAGAACTGTTACACAAACAAATGTAAACAGGCTTGGCCGTTATTACCTGTTAACCTTTACTTTCCGCCTGCAGAAATTCTCGGGCAAGGCACCGTCTAATCCCGACAGGGGCTTTAGGGGCGGCGGTGGCCCGGGTGGCCCTCCTCGGGGCGGTGGTGGCCCAATGTAAACCATATAAAAAACAAAAGCCATCCGTTAATTAACGGATGGCTTTTTTATGCTTTATATTTTTTTGTTAATGAACCAGTACAGAGTTGATAACCCTTTCCAGGTCTTCCAGGTCAAACGGTTTGGCCAGGTATGATTCGGCACCTGCATGGTCGGCAAGTAGTTGAATATCGCTGTTGGCAGAAAAATACACTACGGGGATCTGCTTTAGTGTTTCATCTTTTTTTAGGGTTTGGGTAGCATTAATGCCCCCCACATCAGGTATCCAGTTATCCATCAATATTACATCGGGGAAAATACCGGCAACTTTTTCAATAATATCATTGCAATCTGTAAAGGTGTGAACCTCCCATCCCTGCTCTTCTAAAATATAACTACAAATAGATAGGATGTCCTCATCATCGTCAAAAATGATGATCTTTTTTACTTTGTCGTTCATGGGTAATGTAGAGGGGTGAAGCTATAAATAAGTTTTAAAAAAAGCAAATTTTTTAATTAGAGATATAAAAGGCATGAACCGGTTAAGCGCGGGGTATAATGCTAATTAAAATAACGCCCTCCATAACTATTAACGAAGGCCTGTTTGTGCCAGTAGTTTTAAAATTCGCTTCTCCCTTATAAGCTGTGCTATAAAAAAACAGATAACCGCTGTGAGAAATATCCATTCCGAATATATTACCAACCAATAAGTAAGGGGCGCACTGATAACTGCCCATTCAATTATAAGTTTTAACCTAAGGTGTTTTGTGTTATGGTTCATCAGGATCAGATCAAGCAATAACATGCCTATTAAAAGGCCTGTAAAGAAAACCCCGCCGTATAGCACAATTGTAAGCAGCACCATAATAAGCAATTGCGGAAGCGCCGAGATACCTGTTTTAAGTACTTCACTTATTATTACAAACAGGTATGTGCCTGTTGCTATACCCACAACGTTTATCCAGTTTGTGAAGTATATTTTAAACTTAAGTGTAATAGCACCTGTTATGTTCTGTTCCTTTTCCATTACCCTGCCCAACCGTCTCTGTCCAGGCTCCTAAAATGTATGGCTTCGGCCAGGTGTTCTAATAATATTTCGTCACTACCGGCTAAATCGGCAATGGTGCGGGCAACTTTTAGTATACGGTCATAAGCGCGTGCAGATAAGCCCAGTTTCTCCATAGCCTTTTTTAACAGCGTTTGTCCGGCAGGTGTTATCTTGCAAATATCCCTTACCATTTGCGGGCTCATTTGTGCATTGGCATGCAAATCGGGCCGTTCACCGAAGCGCTGTATCTGTACTTCGCGGGCTTTTATCACCCTTTCGCGTATCAGTTCACTTTTTTCGGCCAGCCGTTCTGATGATAGCTCATTAAAATTTACCGGCGTTACTTCCACATGCAGGTCAATCCTGTCAAGCAGCGGACCCGAGATCTTACTCAAATATTTCTGCACCATACCCGGCGGGCAAATACATTCTTTTTCGGGGTGATTATAGTACCCGCAAGGGCAGGGATTCATAGAAGCAACTAGCATAAAGCTGCTGGGGTAATCAACCGTAAACTTGGCTCGTGATATAGTTACCCGCCTTTCTTCCAGCGGTTGGCGCATTACTTCAAGCGCGCTGCGTTTAAACTCCGGGAGTTCATCCAAAAATAATACGCCATTGTGTGCCAGCGAAATTTCACCAGGCTGCGGGTTAGTGCCGCCGCCAACCAGTGCTACATCGCTTATGGTATGGTGTGGCGAGCGGAATGGCCTTGTGGTTACCAACGCATCGGCAGCCGAAAGCTTCCCTGCTACCGAATGGATCTTGGTGGTCTCTAACGATTCGTGCAGGCTTAGCGGTGGCAATATAGATGGCAGCCTGCGTGCCAGCATGGTTTTACCAGCCCCGGGCGGGCCTATCAGTATCACATTATGGCCGCCTGCCGCGGCAATTTCCAGGGCACGCTTAATATTTTCCTGCCCACGCACTTCGCTAAAATCACTGTCGTAAGCGGTAAGGCTGTTGTAAAATTCATCGCGGGTATTAACAACCTCCGGTTGCAGGGTGGTGTCGCCATTAAAAAAGTCGGCTACCTGTTTTATATTTTCAACACCATAAACCTCAAGGTTATCTACAATGGCGGCTTCGCGGGCGTTTTGTTTGGGTAATATAAATCCCTTAAAACCTTCTTTACGGGCCTGTATGGCAATGGGCAACGCGCCTTTTATGGGTTGCAGGCCGCCATCAAGCGAAAGCTCGCCCATGATGAGGTATTTGTCCAGTTCTTCGGCTTCTATCTGGCCGGATGCGGCTAAAACACCCGTAGCAATGGTGAGATCGTACGCTGAGCCTTCCTTTTTGATATCGGCTGGGGCCATATTCACAACAACCTGCTGGCGTGGCATGCGATAACCACAGTTTTTAAGTGCCGATTCTATCCTGAAATAGCTTTCTTTAACGGCTACATCTGGCAGGCCAACAATAAAATATTTGGTACCCGCCGCAATATTCACTTCAATTGTAATGGTAATAGCCTGGATACCATAAACCGCACTTCCAAAGGTTTTAACTAACACGTGATAGAGTTTTGTTATGCGAAAGATATAGAATTTATTTGAGGGGTGGAGGAGATTTTTGTTTCTCGCAGAGATCCGAGTGATAGTTGCACTCTATTTTAAAGCACTTTATAGGGAGATACTATTAAAAATGAGCATTGCCTTTGACCAGGAGTTCTCCGCTTATACGCGCACAATGCATTGAGCCGGGCCGGTCTCCGCTGCCTCCCTAATGCGGAGCGGCTGTTTAACAGCCTATTACCCGTTTAAACACATAACATTTTCTAAGTGTATCTGTAACACTTAGCGTACAACCTCCGTCATATTATTACCAAAACGTTAATACAATGATATCTACTATGAACTATAACCAGCCTCAAACGGGTGAAAATATAGAAATGACCGGCACACGCAAGAGTGTGATCCTGAGTACTGAATGCAGCGGAGGCCACCTTACTATTATTGAAGAAGAGATAAGTGTAGGCGCCTGCTCTACACCCCATGTTTCCACCCGCGAAGACAAAGTGATTTTTGTTGCCGATGGCAAGTTTATACTGTTTGCCGATGGCGAAAAATACGAAGCCGAAAAAGGATGCAATATTTTTATCCCACGTGGTGTGTTGCATAACTTTAAGAATGCAGGCACCCAAACCGGTAAATTGCTGATAACTATTACTCCTTTTGGCCAGGAAAACTTTTTAAAAGACCTGTGCCTTAGCGTTAAGGTATTTGGGAAAGACCCTGCTGTAATGCGCGATGTGGCTAAAAGGAATGGAGTAGTTTTGGCTTAAGTTATAATAGCCGGGGCATAAGTATATTTAATAAAAAAGCACAGAGGCCTAAATAAATAGGTGCTGTGCTCTTTTGTTATATGTGGTTATACTATTATCTGATAAAGCAAAGGCCACAGGCAAATATTACATTTACCAGCAACACTACCGAAAACAGGTTTTTGTTATGTACACTGATGGTTGCCAAACGGGCGTTCAATTTTTTGAACATGCGGTTATTAAGTAGTATAAAATGATTGATCAGCAGGAAGCCTACAGCGCCGAATAAAATGGCTACATAAGCTGTCATATCCACTTTTAGCCAATTAGCGTTTACCAAAAGTTTGGTGAACAGCATGGCATTTGTTAACACCACAACCAGCAAAAAGCTTACATTGAACAATGATTTAAACTGGGGCAATGTACCCTGACCAAAATTTTTGAAGCTCCATCTGCAAAACTTTACATAAATGGATTGATAGGCCTTTGTCATGATGCTAATAAATTAAGTGAACAGATCGGGTTAATTCTCACAACAACCATCCGGGTTATTGTATGGTTCAATTATACGAAAAACATTTTAAAAAGATATATTGTTTTGAATTATTTTAATTATCAAAATTTAATATAGGTTAAAATCAATTTTTCGGAACTAAATTACACCGAGATTTAAATTTAGACATTCAATTAAATAGAAGGTTTAATCAAACTCCGCGAGCAGATTAACATTAGGGTCAACCTTTATAATGGGCGTATCCGATGCCACAGGTACAATAAAGGTGGCAGCATTGCTCTTTACTTCTGTTTTGTATAGCTTGCCATCAACCAGGCATTCCAGGGTAAACTGATAAGGTTTTTCCTGTAGTTGAGCTATGTGGAAAGCAACGGTTTTATCAGCTGCGTTATAATCACGGGTTATTTTTAAACGCGGGTGGCCGGCTTCGTGCAGCCACTGGTTAAAAAACTGTTTCAGATCGGTACTGCTGGCGTTTTCCATTACTATTCTTAGGTCTTCGGTATTAGCGTTGCTGCCGTTGTATTGTTTATAATAAGCCGTAATACCTTTCCAAAAGGCTGTATCGCCAATTTTACGGCGCAGCATGTGCAGCACCCAGCCGCCTTTTTGGTAAGCGTTATCATTCAGCATATTGATCATTGGTCCCTTAAAGGTTGAATCGACTACGAGAGCAATGTGCTTTTTCTCAAAATTGAATATGGCTTTCCTGTCGGCAGCGAGGCGGCTCTTTAGGGTATCGGCCCCATAAGTACCTTCCATATACAGGTTGGTCATGTAGGTAGCAAAGCCTTCGCTAAGCCATACATGCCACCAGCTT
>NZ_JBAZRC010000105.1:0-16776 GCF_041663085.1 Mucilaginibacter sp. | reverse complement strand
TCGAAAAAAGTATCAGCAGCAGGCCGGCAAGCAAGCCGTACACCTTTTATGAAGGCCCGCCCAGCGCTAATGGTATGCCCGGTATTCACCACGTTATGGGGCGTAGCATTAAGGATATTTTTTGCCGTTACAAAACCCTAAAAGGTTTCCAGGTTAAGCGTAAAGGCGGCTGGGATACCCATGGTTTGCCTATTGAGCTTGCGGTTGAAAAATCGTTAGGCATCACTAAGGATGATATCGGAAAAAAAATAACTGTAAAAGAGTACAACGACGCCTGCCGTAAGGAGGTGATGCGTTATACCGATGTTTGGAACGACCTTACCCTGAAAATGGGCTACTGGGTTGATCTGGACAACCCGTATGTTACCTACGAGAACGAATACATCGAGAGCCTTTGGTGGATCCTGAAGCAGCTTTACAACAAAGACCTGCTGTACAAAGGTTACACCGTGCAGCCTTATTCGCCAAAATCAGGTACCGGCCTTAGCTCGCACGAGCTGAACCAGCCGGGCACTTACAAAATGGTGAAGGATACCACCATTGTTGCCCAATTTAAGGTAAAGAACGATAAAGATTCGGCGTTTTTATTTGACGGGGTTAACAGCGATGTATTTATCCTGGCCTGGACGACTACCCCCTGGACGCTTCCGTCAAACTGTGCTTTGGCCGTTGGCGAAGGCATCAGCTATGTACAAATAAACACTTTCAATCCTTATACATACGAGCCCATCAGCGTTGTATTGGCTAAGGATCTGGTGAAAAAGTATTTTAAGGCCGAAGGCGAGAACGCATCTTTTGAAGATTACAAAGGCGGCGATAAAATTATCCCCTGGACGCTTACAAGAGAATTTAAAGGCACCGACCTGTTGGGCATCCATTACGAGCAGTTAATGCCGTATGTAACCAATGCCGAGCTGGAGAAGAACGCCTTCCGCGTTATCCCGGCTGATTTTGTTACCACCGAGGATGGTACCGGCATTGTGCATACCGCATCTGTTTTTGGTGCGGATGACTTTAGGGCATGTAAGGAAAACAACGTGCCATCGGTAATGGTGAAGGACGAGAACGGGAAAGAAGTGCCTTTGGTTGATAAGCAAGGCCGCTTTGTAGAAGAGGTTACCGATTTTGCCGGCCGTTACGTTAAAGAAGAATATTATACTGATGCAGACCGCGCAGCAGAAGGTTTTAAACCGACTGATGTATTGATCTCCATCAAATTAAAAACAGAGAACAAAGCGTTCGACGTAAAAAAATATGAGCACAGCTACCCGCACTCGTGGCGTTCTGATGAACCGATACTATACTACCCGTTAGATAGCTGGTTTATCCGTACCACCGCGGTGAAGGATAAAATGGTTGCGCTGAACAAAACCATTAACTGGAAACCTGAAAGTACCGGTACAGGCCGTTTTGGTAACTGGCTGGAAAACCTGGTGGATTGGAACCTGTCGCGTTCACGCTACTGGGGTACCCCGCTGCCTATCTGGCGCGAAGAAGATGGTAAAGAAGAAAAGTGTATCGGTTCGATAGAAGAACTGAATGCTGAGATCGGGAAATCGATAGCGGCAGGTTTAATGCCTGCGGGCTTTAAACTGGAAGATATGCACCGCCCGTATGTGGATGATGTGATATTAACTTCGTCAACCGGCAAACGCATGATGCGCGAGCCCGACCTGATTGACGTTTGGTTTGATAGCGGCGCCATGCCTTATGCGCAATGGCACTTCCCTTTTGAGAACAAAGACGAATTTGCTGCTGCCTACCCGGCAGATTTTATTGCTGAGGGTGTTGACCAAACCCGCGGCTGGTTCTTTACCCTGCACGCCATTGCGGTGATGCTGAGCGAAGCCAGCGACGAGGTAAAGGCCGTAAACGAATTGGTTGGCAATAAAGGCGTAGCGTTTAAAAACGTGGTATCAAACGGATTGGTGCTGGATAAGAACGGCAACAAAATGTCTAAACGTTTGGGCAATGGCGTTGATCCGTTCGAGACTATTGAGCAGTTTGGTGCCGATGCGGCCCGCTGGTACATGATCAGTAACGCATCACCATGGGATAACCTGAAGTTTAACATTGAAGGGCTGGACGAGGTTCGCCGCAAGTTCTTCGGTACGCTGTATAATACTTACTCGTTCTTTGTGCTTTATGCCAATATCGATCAATTTAAGTACGAAGAAGCTGAGATAGCTCTTGATAAACGCCCTGAGCTTGACCGCTGGATCATATCATTATTAAACACCCTGAGCAAAGAGGTTGACGGTTTTTATGCTGATTTTGAACCAACCAAAGCTGCCCGCGCTATACAGGAATTTGTTGACGCACACTTTAGTAATTGGTATATCAGGTTAAGTCGCCGCCGTTTCTGGAGGTCAGATAATTCTGAAGATAAGCTATCGGCATACCAAACGCTTTATACCTGCCTGATCACCATCAGCAAATTAATGTCGCCTATTGCGCCTTTCTTTGCCGAGCGTTTATATACCGACCTGAACAGCGTTACCGGTAAAGAGGAATTTGAATCGGTACACCTGGCTTACTATCCGAAGTATCATAATGATTTAGTGGACGCTGACTTAGAAGAAAGCATGCAATTGGCACAGGATATAAGTTCTTTGGTTCTATCCATACGAAAGAAAATAGAAGTGCCTGTTCGCCGTCCATTAATGAAAATTCTTTTGCCGATATTGGATAAGAACTTCAAAGACAAGGTAGAGCGGGTAAAAGAACTCATATTATCCGAAACCAATGTCAAAAGCATTGAGTATATTACCGATGCAGCCGGTTTCATCAAAAAGAAGATAAAACCAAACTTTAAAGCCCTTGGTGCCAAGGTAGGTAAGGATATGAAGGATGTGGCTGCGGCTATCAATGCATTCGGACAAGAGCAGATATCGGAATTAGAAGCAAATGGCTCTATCTTGATACTTGATACTAAATACTCGATACTATTATCCGACGTAGAGATCATCGCTGAGGATGTTCCGGGATGGCAGGTTGCAAATTTAGGAAAACTAACCGTGGCTTTAGATGTTACGATAACCGACGAGCTGAAAGAGGAGGGTTATGCCCGCGAATTTGTAAACCGAGTTCAAACCGAACGTAAGAACAAAGAATTTGAAGTTACCGACAGGATAAACGTAGTTGTAAATTGCGGCCCCGAGATTTGGAAAGCATTGGAAAACAATTTATCCTATATTTGCGCCGAAATTTTAGCGGACAGCCTTGTGCTTGATAATCAGCTAACTGAAGGTACGAAAGTCGTTATTGACGAATATGAAATTTTGATTGCTATAAGTAAAAGTTAAATGGAAAACGAAAAAACAAGGTATTCTGATTCAGAATTAAAAGAATTTAAGGACCTATTATTAGAAAAATTACGCAGCTCTAAAGAAGAGTTGAACGCCCTGGCTACTTCATTAAGTTCGCCAAACGCGAACGGTACTGATGATACTGCCGGTACTTATAAAACACTGGAGGATGGATCTGCGACGTTGGAGAAAGAACAAATTAACCAGTTAGCTGCGCGCCAAAAGAAATTTATTGAGCAGTTAGAGGCTGCTTTAGTACGTATCGAAAATAAAACCTACGGTATTTGCCGCGAAACCGGTAAGCTTATCCCTAAAGAACGCTTGCGTGCAGTTCCGCACACAACGCTTACTATGGAAGCAAAATTGAAGCAATAAATGAAGGCAGCTTACACAAAACCTTTTTTAACTGCTGCTATTATTATCCTTGTTGACCAGATCATTAAGATCTGGGTAAGGGGCCACATGTCGTTAGGCGAGGAGATCCGTTTCCTTGGTAACCGTGGTATGCTCCATTACACCGAAAATAACGGCATGGCCTTTGGCATGGAGCTTGGCGGCGAGCTGGGCAAACTGGCCTTAACCCTCTTCCGTATTGTTGCGGTATGCGGCATAGGCTATGCGCTGGTATTCCTTATCAAGCACAAGTATCACCGTGGGTTGATCATGATGGTGGCTTTGATACTGGCTGGTGCGCTGGGTAATATTATCGATTCTACTTTTTACGGCATTATCTACAAATACGCGGGCTTGTTTCATGGCCGTGTAGTTGATATGTTTTACTTTCCGCTACTTACAGGTCAGTTCCCTAAATGGGTGCCAATATGGGGTGGCGAGGAATATATTTTCTTCCGCCCGGTATTTAACCTTGCCGATGCAGCCATATCAGTAGGTGTTATTATGATACTGCTAAACCAAAAGCGCTACTTTAAACATGAAGAGCCTGAAGTTAGCAGCCCTAACAGCGAAATGGTAGAAGAGTAAAACTTCTTATGTCACAAAAAAGCCCCGATTTATCGGGGCTTTTTTGTGACTGATTGCGCTGATTTGCAATCAGTGCTTAATATGGTTCGGGCGATTGCATCGCCATTATAGCGTCACAGACGCCTAACCATATTAAGCACTCGTCGCAGACGAGCAAGTCGTATCGTCGTCATTAAACCAAACCACCCAAGCCCTGTCTCACACAATATTAACAAGTAGTGCCATCTTCTTTAATGATTTTATTAACTTGCACTTGTAAACCAATACACTCCTGATGAAAAAGTTCCTGATATTGATCTCTATGCTTTCGCCTGTGCTGGGTATCGCGCAGAAAAAGCCGGTATTCCCAAAAACGTTTGATCTGATTGTTGGCGCTTATACCAGCGGCAACAGTAAAGGCATTGCCGTTTACCGCTTTTATACCGAAACCGGCAGACTGGCCTATTTAAACCAGATAGATAATGTAAGCAACCCATCGTACTTAGCGGTATCAAAAAACAACAAATTTGTTTACGCCGTAAACGAGAACGATCAGGGCGAGGTAAGCTCATTTAGCTTTGAGCCAAAAACAGGTAAATTAACCTTCATCAATAAAGTATCAACATTAGGCGGTTCGCCATGTTATGTTTCGGTTGATAAAAACCAGAAGAACCTTTTTGTAGCCAATTATTCGGGCGGTAATATTGCGGTATTGCCTTTAAACGAGGATGGCTCGATAGGTGCGGCTGTGCAAACCATAAAAGACGACGGCCACGGCCCAAACAAGGAGCGCCAGGAAAAAGCACACGTGCATACCGCCGTGCTATCGCCGGATGAAAAATATGTGTTGTATACCGATCTGGGTACCGATAAAATAAACATCACCAAATATAAAGGGGGTAAAAATAACCCTATTGTGCCTGCAAACCCTGCGTTTGTAAGTGTAACCCCGGGTTATGGCCCGCGCCACCTGGCTTTCTCAAACGATAAGAAAACCATGTACCTGGTAACCGAGATGGGTAGTTCGGTAATTGTGTTTGATTATAACAACGGCAAGCCAAAACAAAGACAGGATATTACATTGTTGCCTGATGGGTTTAAAGGCCAAACCGGCGCTGCCGATATTCATATTTCGCCAAACGGGCTGTTCCTGTATGCTACCAACCGTGGCGATGCCAATGATATTTCGGTATTCAGCATAAACCAGGAAAATGGCGAGCTTACTTTTATAGAGCGTAAGCCATCTGGCGGTAAAGGCCCGCGTAATTTTATTATTGACCCCACAGGTAAATTTCTGATCGTAGCGCACCAAAATAGCGATAACATCACCGTTTGGCGTTTAGATGAAACAACTGGAAAAATAATGCAGGCCGTTACACGTATAGAGGTTGGCAACCCGGTATGCCTGCAATTTGCACCGGCTATGTAATTCAAAAATAAAAATTCAAAAATTCTGGCGATTAAATAAAGAAGCCGGAGGTGATATCACCTCCGGCTTCTTTATTTTTGAATTTTGACTTTTAAGTTTTTACTTAATTATTGCGCTTTGGTAAACGAGTATATAATGTAGCCATTGCTGTTACCAATTGCTATCGGCGAGCGCAGGCTCATGTTAGCATTATCAATACTGCCGATATCTAAACGGTAACCTTCCTGTACATTTTTGGCTTTATCGCCCTGGTAAAGTTTTTTAAACTGAAATTGGGTGCCGGTACTGCCGCCGTTAAACACCGACCAGAAAATGGTTTGCGATGCACCATTCTGTAAGGTATAGATACCGTTACCACTGTTGGTGAATTTCCAGGTGCTGCCTACAAAATCACTCGGTGCTGCCTGGTCAAATACATTATGTACAGCTCCGGGTAGCAACCCATCGTAGCTTACGTTGGTTAGCGTCCAGGTGCCTACAAACTTACCGCGCGATATGCTGCTGCCTGATGTTGTAGATGCCGTTGTGTTTTGTGGCGTTGAACAAGCCGAAAAAATAAAGGTTAAGGCTAAAATGGCAAGGGATGTTTGAAATATCTTTTTCATGTTCTATCTTATAAATAATATGTGTTATTTGGTGTACTAACACAAATCAAGCCAAAAGGTTATAATAATATTACGATTTGCAGTTTGATATTTCTTGTTTGCTTTGTTCTATGATCTCTTTATAATAGTTTTCATACAAAGGCATAATATTAGCAAGCTCCAATTCTTTAGCGCGCTTTAGGGCATTCTCCTTAAATTGGTTTAGCCTGTCCTCGTCCTCCAGTATATAAATGGCTTTTTCGGCCATGCCATCTACGTCGCCAATGTCAAGTAAAAAGCCGGTAACGCCTTCAATATTAAGTTCGGGCAAGCCACCTGCATTACTGCTTATAACCGGCACCTTGCAGGCCATGGCCTCTAATGCCGCCAAACCAAAACTTTCTGATTGTGATGGCATCAGGAATAAGTCTGACACCGAAAGGATCTCTTCAATAGCATCCTGCTTGCCTAAAAAGCGTACATGTTCGGCTATACCCAGGTCGCGGCATAAGCGTTCGCATAACGAGCGTTCGCCGCCATCACCTACCATCAATAATTTGGATGGGATCTTCTCTATCACTTTGGCAAACATCTTTACCACATCTTCGGTACGTTTTACCTTACGGAAGTTGGATGTATGCACCAAAACCTTTTCGCCATTTGGCGCTATGGCTTTTTTAAAGTGATCTTTAGGTTTAAGGCTAAAACGGGTAAGGTCAATAAAGTTAGGGATCACCTTTATATCCTTTTCAATTTTAAAGTACTTGTAGGTATCGTTTTTTAGATGTTCTGATACCGCCGTCACCCCATCACTTTGATTGATGGAGAAGGTAACCACCGGTTTGTAGGTACTATCCTGCCCAACAAGAGTAATATCGGTACCGTGCAGAGTAGTGATAAATGGAATAGAGATGCCGTAAGTGGCCAATATTTGTTTAGCCATAAATGCTGCCGAAGCATGCGGGATGGCGTAATGTACGTGTAGCAGGTCAAGTTTTTCAAATCTTACTACATCAACCAGGCGGCTGGCCAATGCCAGTTCATAAGGTGGGTAATCAAACAAAGGGTATTGCGATACCGATACCTCATGGTAAAAAAGGTTCTCCGAAAAAAAATCAAGCCGGGCTGGCTGGTTGTAGGTTACAAAGTGAATTTGATGCCCGCGGTCTGCAAGGGCCTTACCTAATTCTGTTGCAACAACCCCGCTTCCGCCAAAGGTGGGATAACAAACTATTCCTATTTTCATTTGTGTGATACGCTTTAAGCCCTAACCGATGTTAGTTTATTTAACACTGATAATGAGCATGCAAGTTTAACAGCAATTTATTGTAAAAGTGTTACCCGTATGTAAAATGATTGATGCGGTTAGTAAGTCGAAAGTGAAAAGTCGAAAGTAATACTTGTGGCCCAATTACCCAATTACAGCGAAGCGTAATGACTCAATGACTAATTTAAGCAACTCCTGCTACCCATTTAATAAGGGAGGCATTCACCAGGTTATTAATAGCATTAAGTGCGGCGCTGCTTTTTGATGTTTTTTGTAGGTCGGCGTGGTATATCATGTGGTGTACACCCAAAACCTTCAGGGTTGCATCGGCAGTGATACTTTCTGTACGTTTATAGCAGCAAATTTTAATGTGTTTATAGAAAACGTTGGTTTGTAAGCGGCGTAGTACACGTTCGAGGTTACCTGACATGTGTGCATGGTCAAACAAAATAACATCGGGTTTTAATTCGTGTATTGACGGAAATATTGAGGCTATTACCGAAATGTGTTTCACGTTATCGTACTCGGCCAGTAATTGGTCGGGGAAAGCCTGCGGAGCTACCAGAAGTACTCTCTTAGAACGGGTACGTATCATGCTCAATCCATTTGGGGGACGTAAATATAAAATCTATATTTTACAATACCAACCCCTTTGAGCGGAAATTAATATTTAATTAACTGTTAATGAACGGGTCGCGCGTCCGCTGTGTCTACGGCATTACGTCCGGTTGGGTCGGCATTGCCTTTGTTCAGGCTATCTTTTTTGGCAGTGTCGGCCGCCCGGGTATTGTTAGGGTCGCCGGTACCGGCTTTGGCAACGGTGTCTTTTGTGCCGCCGAGGGTTGCGTTACTGCGGTCGCCGCAGGCGGTAATTGATGCAGCTAAAAATATGATGGCTGCTGTAAATCGTATGGCTTTCATGGTAATACGAGTGTTGGTGTAATCATGTAAACAGGCCTGTAAAATAAATGTTTCATAGCCTAAAACAAAAAAGCAGGCCCGGAAACAGGCCTGCTTTTATATATAGCGGGTTAATTATTTTATCTCGAATGTAGCGTTGACCTGGAAGCTAAGTTTGATCTTTTTAACATCGATATCCGATTCAGGGGTGGCCGAATCTGCCGCTGCTCCTTTAAATTGCACCGCGTACATTCTTGGTTGCGGGAAACTGCTGTTATCACTTTCGGTGATGTTTAGTACGCTGCCCAGTTTATCGCCGAGGCCATTAACTAAAAAAGCTGCTTTATCACGGGCGCCTATCAGCGCTTTCAGTTTTAAGCCATTTTTAATTTCATTGATCTTTGAGTAATCATAGCTGTCGATATTGGTGCTTTGTATGCCTTTTGCATCAAGCTTGCTCAGTATCTGGTCAAATTTATTCAAATCATGAAACTTGATATTGTACTGTTTACTTGCCAAAAAATCGGGGTTTTTCTTTTTCTCGGTTTGGTAGTTCCATGACGACAGGCTGTTAATGGTAAAATCCTCTTTAGCTATACCTGCTTCGGCAACTGCTTTTTCCAGTTGTTTTTCCAGCTGCGAAATGGTCACCTTGGTTTTACCATTCATGTATTCCCTTAAAGAAACAGATACGTTGATGATATCCGGAGTAACCTCCTGCTCGGCAATGCCGGTAACTTCAATTTTACGGCGCAGGTCTGCGCTTTGTGCGAATGCCCCAAATGTTGTAGCAACTAATGCGGCTATTAAGAATAATTTTTTCATAAGTATTAAATATGTATAATGTGTAGAGTTAATTACGTGCAAAAAGTTTAATCTGTAACACGCATAAATAATAAATGTGTAACCCAAAACAGGATTGGGTGTTTTAATATGGTGATAATAAAGAGGGTAGCAGAGGAAAAATATTTAATAATATTTTCTTTTCGACCCCAACCCTTCATTGCGATGTATGAAGCAATCTCCAGATAGGCCAAGCCGAATGCAGGGCGGTTATGTATAGTCTTGAGATTGCTTCGTACCCGTCAGTAATGACGCTTGGGGAGAGAAAAGGCAGCCACACAAAAAAGCCCGGATAAACCGGGCTATATATTATATCAAATGTTTTAATTGTATCACTTCCTTCTCGTCCAGGTATCTCCAACGGCCGCGGGGAAGGTCTTTTTTGGTTAGGTTGGCGTAAACAGAACGGTCAAGCTTAACCACATCATAACCTAATGATTCAAAGATACGGCGCACAATACGGTTTTTACCGCTGTGGATCTGGATGCCGATCTCCTTTTTAGTACCACCTGTTACGTATGATATGCTATCCGGTTTTATTAAACCATCCTCAAGTTCAAGGCCAAAACTAATTTTATTCAGGTCACCTTGTGTAAGGGCTTTGTTCAGCTCAACCAGGTATAATTTGGTAACGCTGTTACGTGGGTGCGATAATTTATCGGCCAGGTCGCCATCGTTGGTCATTAATAACAAACCGGTAGTATTACGGTCAAGGCGGCCAACCGGGTAGATGCGTTCTTTGCTGGCTTTATCAACCAAATGCATAACGGTACGGCGCTCTTGTGGGTCGTCGGTAGTGGTAATGTAGTCCTTTGGTTTATTTAAAAGCACGTAGATCATTTTCTCGCGTTTTAAAGCCTCGCCGTTGTAGCGTACCAGGTCTTTAAGCGGGTCAACTTTGTGACCAAGCTCAGATATCACTTCACCGTTTACTGATACCACGCCTGCAGCGATCAGTTCGTCGGCCTTACGGCGGCTACAGATGCCTGCATTGGCAATATAACGATTAAGGCGTATCAGGCCGTCGTCTTTAGCTTTAACAACCGGGTTTTTACGGCCACGCATAGTTGGCTTAGATGGTGTATCATCACCCTCGCGTTTACGAAAACCGGTAGATGTACTTGGAAAATCTTTAGTGCCCCCGCGTGTGCCGCCAAACTTTTTATCGCCACCAAAGCTTTTCTTTGGTCCGCCTTCGCGGGTTCCGTATGGGCGTTTTTCGCCGCCTTCAGTGTCAAAGCTTTTCTTTGGCCCGTCGGTACCGGCAGGTCGCCTGTTAAATGGCTTATCGCCGGCAACCGGGTTTTTGCGCGCACCATATGATGCAGGGCCTAAACTTGGTTTGCGGTAAGTGCTGCCTTCGCCGTCTGATGATTGCGGGCGGCCACTGTATGGTTTATCTCTTGGGGTAAAGTTTTTGCGTTCGCCGGATGGTGCATCGCCGAAGCTTCTTTTTGGGCGGTCGCTATCTGCCGGGCGGCCGCTGTATGGCCTGCCTTTTGGCACAAATGCTTTTTTATCGCCAAATGATGACGGGCCTGCACCATAGCTTTTCTTTGGCCTTTCGCTGCCTTCAGAATCTGTATTTGGTTTTGAATAGGCAGATCCCCTTTTATCTACCGAGAAGTTTTTTTTGCCATCTGTACGGCCTGCGCCGAAGGGTTTCCCTGTGGAGGAAGATGATGGTCTTTTTGCGTTTTCGCTACCACTTTTTGAGCGGCCCGATGATTTGTTGGGCCTGTCGTCGCGACTACCTGCTGGTCTTTTAAATACCATAATTTTTTGTTTTGCGCTTTCGCAGCGTGAGGGTCAAAAGTACAACATTTTAACCAAAAAAACAACTTTTTAATAGGGTTCAAAATGTACGTTTAAACCACTTTAAACAGCGATTTTTGGCCGCTTTTAAAATCCTCAAAACACTAAGGCAATTGCAAGTGTTTGATAATCTGCTTTATATAACGTACCTTTGCAGCACATCATACCAAAAAGTATAATTAATGAGTAAAATTGAAATGACTAAAAAACACTTAATTACGTGCTCCGTAATCTTGGTGCTGGTTATCATTTCCAGGCTTAACATTTTCAGTACCGACCCGGTTTACCCTGTAAAATACATCGCCCACACACCTTCAAAATTGCTCTTCAGCCTACCTGCTGAAGCAGCCGAAGAGGCATTTAGTTTTGCAGATGAGGCCCTGCCGGTAAACGACAAAAAAGTAGATTTTAAATTAAAAAAATCAATAGCGAAACACGGGTACAAAAACATTCAGTCGAACGTTTTGCACTCAAAAGCCGATAAGATGTTTCCTATCATCGAGCCTATCTTAAAAGCCTATGGCATCCCGGAGGATTTTAAGTATATCCCGCTGGTAGAGTCGGGCTTAAAAGGAGGTACATCGCCCAAGGGCGCACGTGGCGTTTGGCAGTTTATGCCCGGCACCGCACGCACTTACGGGCTAAGGGTTAACAAGAGTAAAGATGAGCGCCTTAACCTGCGCAAATCCACCATTGCTGCCTGCAAGTACATTAAAGAACTGTACGGTGAGTTTAACAGCTGGACATTGGCCGCTGCCGCTTACAACAACGGTTCTGTTAAACTGGAACGCGCCATTCATAAGCAAAATGAGGATAACTATTTCCGCATGACGCTTAACCGCGAAACCGGTTCATACGTTTACAAGATTATTGCTATGAAAGAGATCATCAGTAATCCTGCTAAATATGGTTATAAAAACTTTTATAGCTATATGCAAAAACCAACTCCCTTTTTAGGGCTGTATAACAATTAAAGAAATTTAATTATTACGGAGCACATTCAAAAAGCCATCCCGGACGGGGTGGCTTTTTTTGTATAATACCACCAAGGGGAACTTAATACACAGCCCGTATGTACTAAAGAGCACAGACTAAAAATAACATACTACGTATCATTTACATTTTTCGGAAATGTAGTAATAGTAACCATCACAAACGCCGGCTTACCAATGGCTACTAAAGATTATATAAACGATATGTTTTGGATATGAAAAATAATTAAAAAAGTATTCAACCGAAAACCAAGGCTGCACCAATATCCGTATTTAGAGTAATACCGCGCCGATACTATCACCCCCTATTTAAAAAGCAGCACGCCGGGCTTGCGTTTAAACGCTATTTTTTACCATACAAACTGATATGCTATGAAGAATTTAGAGCATGCCTTAAGATATTTACATGCAGTAGAAAAAAAGTATAAGGAATATTTCACAACGCACCGCCTAAAAATAACCGATTGTGTGGCTCTCACCAACTCGGGTAATACTGTTAATGTGGATATAATAAACAATGCTTTGCCGGCTAACATTAAGGATGATATTAAGGCCATGTTTTGGATATAGGTGCGAATGCTTTTGAGTAGTAGCGAAGCGCTAAAACATTACGATAGCTGGCATTCTTAGCGTTTAATTTGGGCGTTTCCTTCAGGCCAGGCTTTCCGCTTATACTGCGCAGGCATTAGACACGGGCAGGTATCTGCTTTAATCCATAACGCGACGGATTAAAGGGAGATAATGCCTGCGATGGAGCCGGGCCCCTCTCCGGAAAAGTAAAAAAAAGCCCCCTCTGTGCAAAGAGGGGGCAGGTGAGTAAACTCACATAAGGTTATGTTACAATTTCAGTTTTACAAAGTATAACCTGTTATGATCTGTTGTATTGGTAGCCGGTAATACTTTTTGGGCAAAGCCGCTTGCGCCGTTATCAACCACACCAAAATCATCATCGTTTGATATCACGAGGATGTTGCCTTTTAACAGTGCAATACCTTCGGCTTTATCGTGTGGGTAAACGGTTGGCAAGTCTTTTAGCAGATCGAGCGCTAAAGTTTTGGTAACAGGCACAATACCTGCGCCTTGCAAACCCGCGGCATCCACTAATTCCTCTACTGTTTTGCCACCGTAAAGCTTGCCTGTAGCGCTGTTCGCAGCGTCAGAAATATCGGTAGCCTTGCTGATATCTATCTTAAAGATTTTTTTAAAAGTAGCCGGGTTGGTTGGCGCGCCGCCATAAAGGCCATCTCGCTCGATAGTTAAAAATGTAGTGGCGTTAATCGCTGTTATTTCGCTGCAGCCGGTAAGCGTTGGGTTTTCCATTAAGTAGGCGTATTGTTTGGTTGCGCCCGTAGCAATATCAAAGGTTAAGATCCTTAAAACTACCGAATTGCCAATAGCCGCTTTTGAAGGATTATACATGGGCGACTGCATTAAGCCAACCAGTGTTTTACCATCAGGTGTAACGGTTAAACCTTCCATGCCGCGGTTAGCCCTGCGTTTCGCAAACACTAATGGTATTTTACGGCCTCCGGTGCCACTTCCAAACGGGTTTATGCGCTCAATGGTTTTACCGGTAGCATCAAAATGTGCTATATGCGGGCCATATTCGTCACTTATCCAAAACGAGCCATCGGCCGCTAATACCATGCCTTCCGAATCGATGCC
This sequence comes from Mucilaginibacter sp., assembly GCF_041663085.1. Lineage (GTDB taxonomy): Bacteria > Bacteroidota > Bacteroidia > Sphingobacteriales > Sphingobacteriaceae > Mucilaginibacter. The sequence goes on along the minus strand of NZ_JBAZRC010000105.1, from coordinate 3,013 downwards.
ATCTGCGCTTGGCTGTAATATGGTACCATTAAGGTCGTAAGGTACTTCGCCTGTACTGCCCTGGCCAACCGGGTTTGGTAAGCCGTTTAGTTTACCGCCGGTAGCATTTTTTAGTTCGATGGTTTGCTCCAGGTATAATTTGCCGTTTTTTAACCTGAATTTGCCTATAGCCGGCGTAAAATCGGGCTTGCCCAAAATAATAGAGTTAGCAATAGTACCGGCTACGTTTGGCCCGCGGTCTGTAAGCATATAAAATACGGCAGGGTCATTAGGGTCGGCAGCAACAGATGAGCCAAAGCCGCCATTGTAAACTTTTACGCCCGTTGAAGTGGTAAATAGTAAAGCAGGGTCGGCAGCTTCTGCCATATCCGGATAGGTAACCGCTGGCGGCGATACCGTATCGGTATTATTTTTTTTGCAGGCTGTTAAACTCACAGCGGCAATAGCGAAAATACTAAGTAAAGATTTTTTCATTTGATAAATTATGGCTTGTTTATTTTTGCAAAGCAAGCCTGGTTGTGTAAACCCATGGTTAACTTAAAAACAAATGTTTTACAGCACGGACAACGTGTTGACGGTGAGGGTAAAATTTTACATTAAACAGTTCATTCCCGCCAGTGCTAATGCTTTAAATCACCGACGTTTTTGCGTATATTTGCGAAAAATTTTAGTAATTAGTGCCGGTGTAAAAACCTATACGGCATTTATGCTGTTTCCATAAAAGTATATGAGCGAAAAAACGTTAGATCTGGGCGAGCAAAGTGAAGTTGAAGTTTATGGTGCCCGGGTACATAATTTAAAAAATATAGATGTTTCGTTTCCGCGTAATAAGCTGGTTGTTATAACCGGGTTAAGCGGCAGCGGTAAATCATCATTAGCATTCGATACTATTTATGCCGAGGGGCAGCGCCGTTATATGGAAACATTTTCGGCCTACTCACGCCAGTTTATGGGCGGTATGGAAAGGCCGGATGTTGATAAAGTATCGGGCCTTAGTCCGGTTATTGCCATTGAGCAAAAAACCACCAGCAAAAACCCGCGCAGTACCGTTGGTACTATTACCGAGATATACGACTTTATGCGTTTGCTTTTTGCCCGTGCTGGCGATGCCTACAGCTACACCACCGGCGAGAAAATGGAACGCATGAGCGAGGAGCAGATCCTGAAAACCATTTTCGAAAAGTTTGACGGGCAGCCGGTGAACATCCTGGCACCCGTGGTAAAAGCCCGTAAAGGCCATTACCGTGAACTTTTTGAGCAGATACGCAAGCAAGGTTATTTGAAGGTTTACATTGACGGCGCTATTGCCGATGTGGAAGCCAAAATGCAGGTAGACCGTTACAAAATTCACGATATTGATATTGTGGTTGACCGCCTGATGGTGAGCGAAGCCGACAGTAAGCGACTGTATACTTCGGTACAATCGGCCCTGAAAATAGCTAAGGGCATTATCCGCATTGCCGATAAGGATAACAACGTGTTTTACTTTAGTAAATATTTGATGGACCCGGTATCGGGCATCTCATATGATGAGCCGCAGCCAAATACTTTCTCGTTCAACTCGCCGTATGGGGCCTGCGAAAAGTGTAACGGACTGGGTTATATATTCGAAGTAGATGAAGCATCGGTTATACCAAACCCAAAACTGAGCATCCTTAACGGTGGCCTTGCCCCAATAGGTGAGTACCGCGAAACCTGGATCTTTCAGGTGTTGAAGGCGCTGGCCAAAAAATATGAATTCTCGCTATCAACCCCGATAGAGAAACTAACCCGCGACCAGTTGGATATAATATTGAACGGTTCGCCGGATATGATCAGCGTAGCGGTTGAATACAATAAATGGAACGTGCAAAACTACCAGATCTCGTTTGATGGTATCATCCGGATGCTGGAAGAGCAGCAGGAACGACGCAACGACGAGGGGATGGACGATATGGAAAACTATCGTGTATTGCGTACCTGCCCTACCTGCGAAGGCGCCCGTTTAAAAAAGGAATCGCTGCACTTTAAGGTTGATCAAAAGAATATTTTTGAGCTGGCCTGCATGGATATCACCACGCTTGATAAGTGGTACACCGGCTTAGAGGACAGGCTGAGCGAACGCCAGAACGTTATTGCTAAAGAGATATTAAAAGAAATTCGCGCTCGTATTGGCTTTTTGCTGGATGTGGGCCTGAGCTACTTAACCTTAGACCGTACCGCCAAAACCCTTTCTGGGGGTGAGGCGCAGCGTATTAGGCTGGCCACGCAGATAGGCTCGCAGCTGATGAACGTAATGTACATTTTGGATGAGCCAAGTATAGGCTTACATCAGCGCGATAACGAACGTTTAATAAATGCGCTTAAAAACCTGCGCGACCTGGGTAACACCGTTTTGGTTGTAGAGCACGATAAAGACATGATACTGGAAGCCGACCATGTGATAGATATGGGCCCGGCAGCAGGCGTACATGGTGGCCAGATTGTTGCCCAGGGTACACCTGCCGAACTGATGAGCCATCATACACTCACCACATCCTACATCAACGGCGAGCGGGAAATTGCTATCCCAGAGCAACGCCGCGAGGGGAATGGTAAAATATTATCGCTTAAAAAAGCAACCGGCCATAACCTGAAGAAGGTTTCTGTCGATTTTCCGTTGGGTAAATTGATTGGGGTAACCGGCGTATCGGGTAGTGGTAAATCGAGTTTAATAACCGAAACACTGTACCCTATACTGAACCATCACTTCTTCCGTGCCAAAAAGCATCCGCTGCCTTATGAAAAAATTGAAGGATTGGAGAATATTGATAAAGTAATTGAGATAGACCAAACACCAATTGGCCGTACACCGCGATCAAACCCGGCTACATATACAGGTGTATTCTCCGATATACGCAACTTGTTTGTGGCGCTGCCCGAGTCGAGGATACGTGGGTACAAACCCGGCCGCTTCTCGTTCAACGTAAAGGGTGGCCGTTGCGAAACCTGCCAGGGTGCAGGCCAAAAGGTGATAGAAATGAATTTTTTACCT
>NZ_JBAZRC010000104.1:0-17004 GCF_041663085.1 Mucilaginibacter sp. | reverse complement strand
CCACATGCCGGTAACCAGCCGCGGTGGCGAGCAAAGTTTTAAAAATATCGATAACAGCATCCGTAAGGAAAGCGGCAAACAGGACGTTTTTAAAATTGCTGATGATACTATCCTTGCCAGGTATTCACCATCGGGCGTATTGGTTAACCAAGAATTTGACATTATACAGTTTAGGGGCAAAACCGATAACTGGCTGGCATTGCCCAGCGGCAAGGCAAGCTTAAATATTTTAAAAATGGCTCGCGAAGGTTTGGCTTTTGAGTTGCGCAACTTATTACAGCAGGCTAAAAAAACCAATACCGTAGTTAGCAAAAATAACGTATTATTTAAAATTGGCGATGAGCAGCATCACGTAGATATGGAAGTTGCCCCCCTTGCTAATACAAATGATCAGCATTATCTGGTGATCTTTAAAGAAGACCTGTCGCAAATAGTATATATTGACAATACGGACGGTAACGCTACAGAACGGGCCAGCAGTTACGCAAATAATTTAAGGATTGAACAACTGGAAGCCGAACTGATGCAAACACGTGCAGATATGCGCGCGGTTACCGATGAGCAGGAATCTGTTTACGAGGAACTGCAAAGCGCCAACCAGGAGTTATTATCGGGCAGTGAAGAAATGCAGACCGTAAATGAGGAAATGGAAACCTCAAAAGAAGAGCTGCAAAGCACCAATGAAGAGATCATTATTGTAAATAACGAGCTGCTGGAACGTAATGAGGAACTGAATAATGCCCGCACCTATACCGAAGGTATTATCAATACCATTGGCGACCCGCTCATCATCCTGGATAAAGATTTACGTGTAAAACGCGCTACCAATGGTTTTTACACAAAGTTTAAGGTTACCGAAAAAGAAACGGAAGGACGGTATATTTATGACCTGGGCAACCTGCAATGGGATATCCCGGCGCTGCGTAACATGCTCGACATGATACTGCCCGAAAAAAAAATAGTAAAAGATTACCAGGTTACACACGTATTCCCAACCATTGGGCGTAAAGTAATGTGCCTGAATGCCCGTCAGCTGGAAAAAATAAACGGCGATCAATTGATACTGCTTGCTATTGAAGACATTACCGATAAACGCAAGGTTGAAGATGGTTTGGCCGAGGTAGAAAAATTGTTTAAAGAGAGCAAAGAGCGTTTAAAACTTGCTGTGGATGCGGCAGGCCTCGGCACATGGGACTATAACACATTAACCGGCGAACTGATCTGGGACCATCGTTGTAAGGAAATGTTTAACCTATCGGCCAAAGATTCGATCACATACCAACGCTTTATAAACCTGATACATGCTAATGATAAAATAAAAGTAGATAAAGCACTTAAAAACGCATTGGCAGGGCATAATGATGGCGAGTATGATGAGGAGTTCCGTACGATAGAGTCTATCGATAAAAAATCAAAATGGCTTAAATTTAAGGGCAAGGCATACTTTGATATAGATGGCGTTGCCTACCGCTTTGTGGGTACTTCCCTGGATATTTCTGTACAAAAAATGCTGGACGAGGCAACTATAGAGCTTTTGAAACAAAAGGACGATTTTATGAGCATTGCCAGCCATGAACTAAAAACCCCTGTAACAAGCTTAAAAGCCTCGCTGCAATTATTAGACAAGCTGAAGGATAATCCCACATCGCCCATGATACCGAAACTGATAGTAACGGCTAATAAAAGCATGGATAAAGTAAACAGCCTTATTGATGATTTGCTGAATGTAAGCAAGCTTAACCAGGGGCAATTACATATACATAAAAGCAAATTTATTGTAGGCGATATAATTGATGGTTGCTGCCATCATGTACGCGCAGGTGGGATGTATAATATTATAACAAAAGGCGATAGTGCGATAGAAGTGTTTACCGATGCCGGGCGTGTAGAACAGATATTGGTAAACTTTGTAAATAATGCTGTAAAATATGCCCCACAATCAAAAGAGATCATTATCAGCATTAAAAAACAAGACACTATGGTTAAGATATCTGTTAACGATGAAGGCCCCGGTATTGCAACAGATATGGTACCCCATTTATTTGACCGCTATTACCGGGTTGATAAAAGCGGCACCCAATATTCGGGCCTGGGGCTTGGCCTGTATATCTGCGCCGAGATCATCAAAAAGCTGGGCGGACACATTGGTGTAGATAGCGAAGTTGATAAAGGGAGCAGCTTTTGGTTCACCCTCCCTTTATCTTAGAATAAAGATACAGGTGTTACTTATTATTCAACGCTTTAATTATTTGATATACCCCAAAGCAACGTAATTGATCATAAAATTAAAACATAAAGTACGTGCCATAAAGGGAATAAATGATCTTAAATAATAAAGCCCCGCAAGCCAAAGCTCACGGGACTTAAACCAAATATAATTAACCACTAATTAATTATTGCACTAATACCATATGCTGATATGGCTGCAGGTACAACTGGCCGTTTAAGGCTACTGTAGCATTGCTGAAGGCGTTTTTCCACCCTGCGCCGGCAAGTGCCGGCGGGATAGTGTAAGTAGCATTATTGTTGCGCATATTGGCTATTACTAAAACCTTCTGTTTGTCGGTTGATTTTGTGAAAGCTGCCACATCATCGCTGCTGTAAACACTAAGGTCGCCGGTTTTAACGGCATCACTGCCCGCGCGGAAATTGAGGATGTTCTTATACTCCGTGGTCATTTCCGGGTTGGTACTCCAATCTATCGGCGTGTTGTAAAAGAAATCTATTTTTTGCGTAGTACCCACTTCCTGCCCATTGTATATCATAGGTACGCCTTTCATGTAAGCCGTAATCAGGAAGGCCGCCATTGAGCCTGTTTTACCCCCGTAAATATTTACAGGGCTGCCATCGCTTAGGTAAACATCGTGGTTGGTGGTATACCTAACCACTTGCGAACCAGGTTTGGCGGTAGCATATTCGCTTACGTTAAGATTCTGCAAAAGCGTTAATGAGTTTGCTTTATCAAACACCTTGTTCTTCAAATCGGAGTAATAACCCATCCCATAAACCATCTGGAAACCTGCCTGGAAATGATCGTTACGGGTACCTTCGGCAAGCATCAGCAATTTGTGGGTGGTAATGCTTTTCATGGCATCATTAGCCTCTTTCCAAAAATCAAGCGGAACAAAATCGGCGGCATCGCAACGGTAACCATCAATATTGGCGTTGTAAACCCAATACTTCATGGCATCAATCATAGCGGCGCGCATATCTTTATTATTATAGTCAAGCGCAATTACGTCACTCCAGTTGGTACCGGCAGGCGGGGTAAAGTTACCCTGTGCATCCAGTTTGTACCAGCTTTTGTTTGCTGTCCAGGCGTTATCCCAGGAGGTATGGTTGGCAACCCAATCGAGGATTACGGCCATACCTTTTGCGTGGGCGGCATCTACCAAGGCTTTCAGATCATCAAGGGTCCCAAATTCGGTGTTAACAGCTTTATAATCTTTAACCGAATACGGTGACCCCAGGCCGCCAGCAGAATTTTTTACCCCCACCGGGTAAATAGGCATCAGGTAAACTACGTTTATACCAAGGCTTTTTATGCCATCCAGTTTAGCTGTAACGCTTTTAAAATCGTGGTTGGCGCTAAACGCACGCAGGTTAACCTGGTAAATGGCAGCATCGCTTGTGCTGGGTACGCCGGCAAATGGTGTACCATATTGTGTGTAAACAGGGTCGGTTTTTACGTTGGTATTGCTATCCTTTTTACAAAAGCTAAAAACGGTAATGAGCGATAAAAGCAGCAGTTTCATTAGAGTTTGTGTTGGTTTTAATTTCATAATATCAAATTAAACAGGGCGGCGTAAACCGCCCTGTGCATTAATTTTTCTTTAATTTATAGTTGTAATTTGATGGATCATGCAGATCGAGCGTAATGGTATAATTACCATCAGCCGGTACGGTGATGTTTTGTACAGAACCATCATACCCAAATACAGGGCTATCCGCATAAGCCAGGTTACCATCGGCATTTACGCCAAAGTCTATTACCCAGTTATTATTTGCCCTAAACTTGAACGACCCATCCTTTTTCATATCGCAGGTTACTGTCCATACTTCTTTGGCTACATCATAGGTAAGCTGCGTATCAGTATTCCAGCCGCCCGGCGATGCATCGCCCAATATTGACCAGGTAGTTGGCACTGCCGACCAGGTATTGGTATTGAGATTGATAGATACCTGCACATACCCCGGCCCCGGCGATAACAAACCGCCCGCTAAACCATCTGTAGTGATAGCACCCGCCCCGGCGTCACCATAGTTGATGTGATCCCAATCCTGCGCGCTGGTAAATTTAAAGTAGTAGTTATCTGCCGGCGCCATGTACACATAGCCTTCGTAAATTTTTGGTTTAAGGGCTGCCGCGGTTGGCGCTGTACCCGGGCTCCATCCCTGGTAATTACCCGGTATATATAACAATGGGTAAATTGCTATGGGCTGATAAGGCTTTACCTTTAAAACAACTGTTTTGCTGTACGCGTACTGGTCCTGGTAGGATTGCACACGCACTACCAATGTGCCTTCGGTACCGGGCGCAATGCCCATATCGGTTGCAAGCGTGTTAAGGTCTTTACCCAGGTACGATTTGCTAAGCACATCGTTACCTACAACTATTTTTTTGGCATTTGCCCATGCATTGGTACCTACCGTATCAGCAGGTACATCAATTTGCAAAGTGTATGTAACCGATGCCTTAATAGTGTACTTAACCGCCGGCCAGGAAAAGGTTACTACCGATGTAGTATCATTCGCCTTTGAAAGCGTTACCGAATTGGCCGATGCACTCAGTGAAGAGCCATCGCCAAACGATGCCGTTTTCAATACAGTTAAATTGGCCTCCTTTTTACATCCATAGGCTATACAGGCGACCAATAGTATAGCGAGACTAAATATTTTTTTCATGATCTTGATTCGGATTAATTGTAACCAGGATTTTGTTTTAAATTGGTGTTGGTGTTAAGCGCGCTGGTTGGTATGGGGAATAGCTTCCTGAAATCGCCAACAGCGGGTACAAAGCCATGGGCCAGGGTAAAGGTGTTAAACCTGATCATATCCTGCCTGCGGTGGCCTTCCCAGTTCAGCTCAAAACCACGTTCGTTATAAACATCCGTAAGGGTTGGGTCGGCACTTAAAGCGCCTAAACCTGCACGCTGCCTTACGGCATCAACAAATGGTTTTGCTGCCGGCGCGTTACCCAGACGCACATTACATTCGGCCTGCATCAGCATAATATCTGCATAGCGATAAATAGGAAAATCGTTTGATGCACCGCCACCGTTCATGGGTAATACCGGTACAAACTTGGTATCGCGCACGCCTTCGTCAGGGAATGCGCCCGGGTCATCAAGCGAACTTACCTCGGCAGTATAATTTACACCGCCCGGCTGCGCACCAATCAGGAATTGTTTTTTACGGATATCGTTATCGGCAAATTTTTCATAATATTCCTGCGGGATGATACTTCCATTCCACCCGCTGAAGCCGTAAACTGCATTAAAATTAGGCCCGTTTAAGCTGCGGATAGTGAGGATATTGCGCGATACGATATCAACCGTTACAAACATGGATAATATGGTTTCGTCTGTCGGGTTTTTATCGCCAAAAAGCTCGTAATACTGGTAACCCAGCGGGCTTGCAGCATTTGCCGCACCCGGATGCAGTGAGAAACCACCCTGCGCTATTTTATTACAAGCGGCAAGGCATTCCGTCCATTTTGGGGTACCGGTATAAACTTCTGCGTTAAGGTAAACCTTGGCCAGCAAAGCATAACCAGCCCATTTGTTAAAACGGCCATAATACTCGCCACCCTTGGTTTCAGATAGCTTGTCAACGTTCTCAGTAAGTTCCTTTACAATAAAATCATATACTGTTTTACGGTCTACCTGCGGCAGTTTATCAACAGTAATGTTGTTATCGGTGTAAAAAGGTACGTTGCCAAAATCATCTATCAGTAAATAATAGAAGAATGCGCGCAATACCCTTGCCTCGGCAATTTTAGCGGGATCGGCTTTGGAGGTTTCCAGCAGATCTACCGCGAGGTTGGCTGTATAAACAGATTTGTAAAGCCAGTTCCAGGTGTTGCTGATGATGCCCATGCTTGGCAGCCACTGGCGCTTGTAAAGCTGTGCAAAATCAAGCTGCCAGTCGCCCGTACGGCGGTGCGGGATCACCTGCTCGTCGCTCGAGAAACTGTTCAGGTCATACCATCCGTTATCGGCACCGGCATAGCCAACACCGTTCCAGTTGCCACCTACCTGCGAGTACACGTTTGCCAGGGCCACATCCGCCCCTTGCGGCGACGCGTAAAACTCCTTCGACGAATACTTATCGTATACATTTTCGTTAACCTTGGTACAGCTTTGGGCGGCCAGGCCAATAAGTAAAATGCTTGTTAATATCTTTTTCATCTCTAATCAATATTTTATTTAAATACTACATTTAAGCCCAGGGCCACTACGCGGGTACGCGGATAAATACCATTATCAATCCCGGTTGTATTGTTACCATCGGTAGGCAATTCAGGGTCAGCACCACTGTATTTGGTAATCAACAGCAGGTTATTACCCGTTACAGAGAACCTTATAGAGCTGATGTATTTTGAATTAGGCATAGTAATACGGTAACCCAGGTTCAGATTTTCCCAACGGATGAATGAGCCATCTTCTAACCACAGGTCGCTGCCATATTGCGAATGGAACAAGCCCAGCGGCACAGCGCTTTGCAGTACATTAGCCTTACCCAGGTTTTCGAAGTAGCTTAGGTTTGCACGGATAGCATTGTAAATTTTATTACCACCAGATCCGCGCCACACCATTGATGCATCAAAGTTTTTGTAGCTAAAGCTTGGCGTAAAACCAAAGGTGTATTTAGGCAAGGCCTGGCCGGCTATTACCCTGTCCGGGCTCCTGTCGCCCTGATCAATAATGCCGTTACCATCCTGGTCAACCACAGTTTCGGAGTTGGTGGCATCTTTACCCAGGTGTTTAATAATATTGAAAACGCCTACCGGGTAACCTTCAATCAGGTAAGAGTTACCTCCTCTTGGCACGTAATTGGTATTAAGCGGTACACCGTTAATAGAACCGCTTAAGTTAAGCACCTTGTTTTTTAACAAGGTTGCGTTACCAGCAAGTGTAAGTGTAGTGGTATTATTTTTAATAACCTGGTAGCTTAAAGTTACCTCCAACCCTTTATTAACCATACTGCCTACGTTAGCCTGGATGCTGCCGTAAGGGAAAGGCGGCTGCGGTACCGAGTAACCAAACAGCAGGTTACTGGTAGTTGCGGTGTAAACATCTACCGAACCCAGTAAACGGTCGTTAAACAAGCCGAAGTCAACACCAAGGTTTGTTTGCTTGCGGGTTTCCCAGCGCAGATCTGAGTTGGCATTTTGGCTGGCAATAAAGTTGGAAATAAGCTCCCCGCCAAAAAATACCGGCGGTGCGCTGCCTACCAACGGGATTGAACCCTGCGGGAATAAACCCTGCTGGTTACCTGTAATACCGTAACCGCCGCGCAGTTTCAACGTACTGAAGATGCGCTGGTTTTTCATGAAGGATTCCTGGTCTACACGCCATGCTAATGACGCAGAAGGGAAATCGCCCCACTTGTGGTTAACCCCAAACACGGATGAGCCATCCCTCCTGAAACTTGCTGTTAACAGGTAGCGGTTATTGTAGGAGTAATTAACACGGCCAATGTACGATACCAGTTTCCTGTCGTTTTTGTAGGAGCTGAAATCACCAGGGGTAACTTTGGTGATATCGCCTAATTGCAAAGCATTATAGGTTGCAATATCATTAATAAACCCTTTTGCCTGGGCAAAATTGCCGTTATAGCTTTGGATCTGGTACTCGTATACCGCTACGGCATCTAAGTGGTGTTTACCAAAATCGGTTTTATAGTTCAGGCTGATGTCATTTAGCTTTTCATCAGTATGGTAATTGTTGATATTGGCTATCCCCTTGTTATCAACTGCCGTAGCCACGGTTGACATGGCAGGCAAATAATAACCCGAGTTACCGTTTATCCGTCTCCAGCTGCCAAACCAGTCGGCGGTTAGGCCTTTGGTTAGTTGCAGATCGGCACGCAGGGTACCGAACAGATTATCCTCATGCCCTTTGTTGATGATGGTATTCGCAACCGCGTAAGGGTTAATATACTGGAACACGTTGGGATCTGTATAGTAGCTGCCATCGGGGTTAAGCACCGGGTCGGTTGGTCTGGCTACATAAACGTTGTTATACAGGTTTGAGCTGAATGCCGCACGGCCCACACTATTAGGGCTGAAATTAGAGTCGTTTATACCGCTATTCAGGTTCATGGTTAGGGTTAACCTGTCGTCCAACGCTTTTTGCGTTGCCTGGATACGGCCTATGTAGTTTTTGTAATTTGAATTGATAACTGTACCTGTTTGCAAAATCCCTGTAACCGAAGCACGATAGCTGAATTTATCGGCACCGCCGCCAAAGGCAAGGGTATGGTTTTGGGTCGACCCGGTTTGGGTTAGCAAACCTGCCCAATCGGTACTTGAACCGTGGTTGGCAGACGCAGGTACATTATAAAGCTGCGCCTGCTCCCACCATTGTGTAGCATTAAGCTCTTTTAATTGCCTGGTCAATACATCAACAGAAGCATTGGCGGTGTATTCCACACTGGTTTTACCCGCCTTGTTCTTTTTGGTGGTTACGATGATAACGCCCGGCGCACCACGCGAGCCATAAATAGCCGTTGCCGATGCATCCTTCAAAATGTCGACAGACTCGATCTCACTTGGGGGTACTTGTTTCAGCAGATCCATATTGCCCTGCACGCCATCCACAACAACCAGAGGGTCATTACCGCCGATAAGCGATGTGATACCCCGGATGCGCACACTTGGCGATGCGCCAGGCTCGCTGCCGGTTTGGGTAATAGTAACACCTGCCGCCCTGCCAGATAGCTGCTGCAGCGGGTTGGTAATTGGCCCGGGGTTTAGATCTTTGGTGCCCAGGTTGGTTACCGCGCCTGTAAGGTCCGATTTTTTACTGGTGCCATAACCCACAACAACCACTTCTGATAATGATTTAGAGTTTGGCTGTATCTGGATGGTTAAAGGCTGATTAGCCACAAGGCTTTTCTCGGCCACATCATAACCAACAAAGCTTACGGTAATAACGATTGCCTGCTGGCTGCTATTGAGCCGAAAGCCGCCGTTAACATCTGTTGCGGTGGCGGTTTCTGTGCCTTTTATACGCACTACTGCACCGGGTAATGGCTGGTTATTCTCATCAATCACCTTACCTGTGAACGGTGTATTTTGCGCGAAAGAAAGGGTAGCACAAATAAAAAAGAGCACAGTCAAGCCGTACTTGAATAAGGAAATGTGTTTCATTTAAAAGGGTTTAATTGGTTTAATAATTGGGTTGCCGTATGAGCCGGCAAACATTATCAAAGTAAAGAAGCTTTAAACCCGCATACAATATGTATGGAAACCGATATTAAAATTAAAGACAGATTAATTTAAGTAAATAATTGACAATTAGATGATTATATCAATTTTAGGTTTAAGTTTATATAGATAATCATGAAAGCAATATGGATAATAAAGGCTATTTTAATACACTATGAAGCATAAAAACTACCAAAGAATGGTATACAAAAGTGCAATACCGGTTAAATTACCACCGGTTGTTCTTTAACCGCTTTGATGCACATTATCCTGTCCTCAAATTCATCGTTGGGTACGAACGAGCGGTTCTTCACTTTTGTTTTGTAGGTATAGATAGTGTTTACCGAGTAGTTAAGGATCTTAGCGATAGTTTCGTTCTCATCTATCCCCAAACGGATGAGCGCGAAGATGCGCAGCTCGTTATTCAGCAACTGATTTTCTGCAAGGTTTGTTTGGTGATCAGCATCAAACAGGGTGTTAAAATCTTCCACAAAGTTCGGGAAGATGTTCAGGAACACTTTATCAAAACTGTGCGACAGGTTCTCGCGTTCAAAATTGGTGTTCAGGCGGTTTAGTACCAGTTGCACCTCATCATACCGTTTCTCTTTCACTATTTTTTCTATCGAGCGTTTCAGGCGGTCTATCTTCTCAATATAATCCGAGTGGATGTTAAAAAAGTTACCGATGTACTCGTCCTTGATCATATTTGCCTCGTCCAGCTTAATATTGGTATTGGTTAACGATTTGTTAGCCAGGTCCATCTTATAGTTAACTTTTGTAAGCGATTCGTTGGCAATATTCAGATCATTATTCTTTTTAACGATGATCTCGTCTGCAATGCGCAGTTTCTTCAATTGCCTCGAGGTAATTACCGAAAAGATGATCACCACCACGATGAGTAACGTAATAATAGACGCATACATCATCAGCGAGCGTTTCTGTTTCTCTATGCCATTTATCTTTTCGTTCTCAATAATTGGCAATATGCTGCTTATTTGTGCTTCGCGATGGCGGGCTCCGTAAAAAGTAGCGTCGTTGATAGCGTTGTGGATATACAGGAACGCGTTTTTGGTATCGCCCTGCTCATACAATCGGGTAGCTAAATTGGTAAGCGCAACCGATTCTTTTGTGGAATGCACATTATCAATAATAGCGGCCTGCATTAAATGCAGCATCCCCAGGTCGTTGTTCTTGTTAACGAAATATATGTAGCTTAAACAACTCAGGTTAACCGCACTGTCCTGGTAGGTTTGCGGTAGTTTCATAATAGCCAGGTACGGGTATAACGCGGCCTTATAATCGGCACTGCGCAAAGCTTTCAGGCCTGCTGCGGATAAGTATTCGTAGGTATTTGGTTTGTGAGCGTTTAGTATAGAATCGCAATACTTAAGGCCAATGGCGCTATAATGGTAATAATAATCATCTATCTTATCAAAATCGCCTATATCAAAATGGCTGCGCGCCTGCAAAAACAGGTACTCAAATTTCTGCTTTTCGTTCAAATAATGGGTATTTACCTTACTTAAGGTATCAAGCCCCTCTTTAAACATACCGGCAGATATGAGTACAAAACCCATATTTACCTTGGCGTAATTTATTTTGTTATTATCTTTTAGCAGGTAAGCGCTTTCATTTAGCTTTTTGCAATACACGTAGGCAGAATCGTGTATGAAAGACTTATAGGCATTAAATAGCTTCTGGTAATCATTATACCGTGCCGGTAACGATGAGTAGTTGGCTTTTAGCTCGAGCTTGATCTTTTCAATTTCGGTAAACTTTGCCTTGTTGTTAGCTTCCTTGTTCTCCAATATCTTGTTCAGCACCTTTTGCAGACTATCGATATTATAGGCAGCCGTTGCTGTATTTGCCTGTATAAGGAGGCAAAGCAATAAACTGCAACAACTTAATATAAATTTATACTGGCCGCGGGTTCTCATTCAAACTAATTTACAATAATTGGTACTGCAAAATAAGAAATTTTAGCCGTTATATTAAAGCATAGGCCACAATCACCCGATGCCCTTTTATAGCCTTAAAAAAAGCTAAAAACAGCTTTATATATTTGCCTCTTTACCTGTAAATTAGTTGTGCAGTAACCTAAACCTTATCACAATGACAACAGACAATTCAAAAGCCTTGCCCAGGGGCTTTGTACGATTAAGCGGCTCTGAAGCAGAAGTAGCACAGAAACTCGGCCCCCTTGGCGATCTTGTTGGCACCTGGCGTGGCAACTCCGGATGGAATATGATCGCGGTACCAACCCACATAGACGGGCAGGCCGGCTTTAAACTACTGATTCAAAACTATTCGGAAACCATCACTTTTACCCCAATTGGTGCACCAGTGCCAAACCGCGGCGGCATAGACATGCAGTTTATCACCGGTTTAATGTATGACCTTACCATAACTGACAATGCTACCGAAGGTATTTTGCATCTGGAAAATGGCATGTGGCTTTACATGGCCGATGTACAGGCACAGCCAGATAAAGCACATGATTTTTTGGAAGCGGCCATACCTGCTCATTTTTTCACCATTGCCCGCCAATCAAGCATACCGCATGGCGATGTAGTAGTGGCATTAGGAGATGCGGTAATATCAAACGGGATGCCGGTTATCCCGCCTGTGCAGGGTCGCCCGGTTGACTTTGGCACCCCGCCGAGATTTGGTTATTTAGATGAATACACCCATACTAACTTTCCGCAGTTTAACACACAAGACCCTAACACTATGCTGCGCAATGCCATCGCAGGCCAAAATATTGGTAATGTAACTACCATTACAGTGGATACTCATGTACCGGGCGGAGCGATAGTAAACATACCTTTTGTGCAGCAAACTGTAGACCCAACCCGTTTTGTATCTACTTACTGGATAGAAGATGTTACCCTTGCTGATGGCACTAAGTTTAAACAACTACAGTACTCACAACAAGCCGATCTTAATTTCATACCAAAATTTCCGCCTAAAAAAGAAGGCACCATTATGTGGCCGCACATTAATGTTAATACTTTAAGGAAACAATAATCATATTAAAACTAAAGGGGCGTAAATTAATTTACGCCCCCTTTTTAAGTAACATTTAACTTTTTTACAATCCAAGGTAAGCTAAGTCCCTGCCCTATCAGCGTAAACAGCACCACCATTCATTTTATAAATACACAGCTTAAGGTTTTATTACCATCTCGATGTGTTCGATACCATCTTCATCATAAACATCACCTTGGGGTACAAAACCCAGAGAAGCATAAAACTGCTGCGCGTAAGTTTGCGCTCCAATGCGGATATCAACCTGGCCGAATATCTCCCGGCAATTTTGGATGGCCAGTTCCATCACTTTCCTGCCAAAACCTTTGCCTCTAAAAGCTGGTGAGGTAATTACCCTGCCGATGGATACTTCCGGGTAAGATAAACCCGCAGGCACTAACCTGCTATACGCTGCCAGTTTATCCCCGGCAAATACAAGCAGATGATAGCATTGCTGATCTCTATTATCCTGATCAAGGAATACACAGTTTTGCTCAACTACAAAAACTTCGCTGCGTAGCCGTAACAGATCATACAGTTCGTTTACATTAAGTTGCTGAAAAGTTTTAACCAGGTGTGTAGTATTCATTATTGATGTGTAATTGCACAAATATAAATTTATTTGCTTGCCAGCCTACGCCCATTGTTTTCAAGTATTGCAGTTTTGTTATGTCTGTGCCTTTTAACTAATCAATATTATTATCAAAAATTATTAAATTGATAAATCGATTTAGCAAAGATTTAGTATTATTGTCGAAATTATAACAATACCCAATCTACACATCCTGAGTTTATGACGAGAAATCTACTTTTTGCAGCTATATTGTTAGTTTGCATGCAGCAAATAGCCGTGGCCCAAACTGTAAACTTAAAATGGAAGCTTTTCCCGCAGAACGACGCGGAATATACTGCCGAAAAAATATCAGTGGCAGGCTTCAACACAAAAACATGGATAGATGCAGTAGTACCCGGTACGGTGTTCCACTCCTACGTGGTTGCCGGTAAAGAAGAAAACCCCGATTACGCCGATAATATATACAAAGTAGATAAAGCAAAATATAACAAGCCATTTTGGTATCGTACGGAGTTTTCTACCAAAGCGTTTGGTACGGGTAAACACATTTGGCTAAACTTTAATGGTGTAAACAAATTGGCCGAAATATATTTAAACGGCCGACATATGGGTACTATAAAAGGCCTGATGCAGCGCGGCAAGTATGATATTACTGATATGGTGAGCAATACCAAGCCAAACGCTGTAGCCGTGCTTATTGTACCCCCAAATGCAGGTTATGCTTTAGCTAACCGCCAGGCACCAACTTACCTGAGCAGCGGCAGCTGGGACTGGATGCCCGCAGTACCGGGTTTAAATAGCGGCCTTACAGATATCGTTAGTATTACCAGCACAGGCCCTGTCGCGGTAGAAGACCCATGGGTACATGCTACGTTGCCAAACAAACAACAGGCGGATCTTACAGTGAATGTAAAGTTGACAAACGCATCATCAAAACCGGTAACCGGTAAGGTTAAACTAACCATAAACCCGGGGAATATTACCGTTATTAGTCCCGACGTTATGTTAAACGCCAATAGCAGCCAAACGGTTAATTACGATAAAAAAGATTTCGCGCAACTCAGCATAAAAAATCCAAGCCTATGGTGGCCAAATGGTTATGGTAAACAAAGCTTATATACCTGCGTGGTAAGCTTTGAGGCTAACGGTCAAGCATCATCGGATCAAATCACTAAAACCTTCGGGATCAGGAAAGTTTCGGCAGATACCACTGCGCTTAACGGCCCTATGCGGGTTTATATAAATGATGTGCCTGTTTTGTTAAAGGGCGGTAACTGGGGCATGAGCGATTATATGTTAAAGGTTAGAGGGAAAGATTATGATACGCGCATCCGTTTTCACCAGGATATGAACTTTAACATGATCAGGAACTGGACGGGTGAAGTTACCGATGAAGCCTTTTACAACTATTGCGATAAGTATGGCATTATGGTTTGGGATGATTTTTGGCTCAACAATTTTGGCCCTATAGATAGCCTGGGCATCTTTAAAGATAACGCTATAGAAAAGGTAAAAAAACTACGCAATCATCCATCTATTGTAATATGGTGCGGCGCTAATGAGGGTGTGCCCGGCGGCGACCCGAAAGGCCCCTTAAGTAACGCTATAATGGCGGCTATTAAAGATAATGATGGCGAAGACCGCCTGTACATTCCGCGCTCAAACGCGGGCACTACAAACCCAAATTTCTCTATCCATGGTGGTAGCCGCAATTTATCCGGTAGTGGTATTTGGGGCAACGTAGATCCTAAAACATACTTTACTGATCCACATAACGGATATTTGTTCTCGAAAGGCTCTTACGGTATGCGCAGCGAACTTGGCTCAGCGGCTTTTGTAAATATCGAAAGTTTCAAAAAATTCATGCCGCAGGATTACTGGGTTGCCCCTACTACAAAATCAGTCGACAGCAAAACCAACATGTGGGCAAAACACTATTTCAGTACCGATGGCGAACTGGGTGGCGGTTCGCAACCCGTTAAATATATCAACTCGGTAAATGATAGTTACGGCACGGCTACCTCTTTAGAAGACTTTTGTAAAAAAGCACAATTGCTTAACGTAGAAACCACCAAAGCCATGTTCGAGGCATGGAACGACCACATGTGGAAGGATGCATCGGGCATGCTGATGTGGATGAGCCAATCGGCCTACCCTACTATGATATGGCAAACGTATGATTACTATTACGACCTTACGGGCGCGTATTTTGGCGCCAAAACGGCCTGCGAACCTATTCACATCCAATGGAACGCCGCTACAAATTCAGTTAAGGTTATCAATAACAAGCCGTATGATATAAAAGGGCTCATTGCTAAAGCTGAGGTGTACAACTTGAGCGGCAAGTTAGTCCCTACATACACCCAAACCCACAAAATAGATGTAAACGCTGCATCTGCCGCCGAAGCTTTTGTTGCCTTTGCAGGTACCGATAAGTTGCCGTCATTAAGTGGTGTACACTTTTTAAAACTAAAACTTTATGATGCCAAAGGGCAAATGGTATCTGAAAACTTTTACTGGATAGGCAATACCTATTTAAATTATACCGCATTGAACAAAATACCTGCCGTGGGTTCAAGCCTGCGTGTAAGTGTGCCGAGAATCAGCATGGCTAAAAATGGCGTTAACAAGCTGCTTACTTATACCATTGTAAACAATTCAAAAAGTGCCCCGGCGTTTGGTATAAGGGCACAATTGTTAAACAGCCGGGGCAGGCAAATATTGCCGGCATTATATAGCGACGGTTATTTTTCGTTAATGCAGGGCGAAACAAAAACGCTTGAGGTTGAGGTTGATCCAAAACTGCTTGGCAAAAAATATAGCTTAAATATTAAACCTTATAACAATTAATATAAAAAGCAGCATGTAACTTAGCCTATGCTTGATGTAGAAAAGATAAAACATTATCTCTCGTTGTTTAAAGATCTGAAACTTACCGATCTGTTGAAATTGTTTCAGATGGCTAAAACACGCAAACTTAGTATTGGCGAAGTTTACATAAAAGAGGGCGCAACTTACAATAAACTTGCTTACATCAAAAAAGGGTTGATAAGGGCTTTTTGCATAAAAGAGAACGGTGATGAAATAACTGTTCTGTTAAGGTGGGAGGATCAGTTCATGGCCTCGCATGATAATGTGATACTGCATCAACCATCGCGGTTTATTTACCAGGCTTTAGAAGATACCGAACTGCTTGAGGTTGATTATGACCTGGCACAGGATGTATTTGATAAAAACCAGCAATTTGCCAAAGCACGTAACTTTTTTCTGCTCAATATGCTGGCCGAATCAATGGCCCGGGTAGAAACGTTTATTATGCTAAACCCCGAAGAGCGCTATCTTAAGCTGATGAAAGACAAGCCCGACATTATTAACAGGGTGCCCAATAAATACATCGCTTCTTTACTGGGCATTACGCCTGTATCGCTTAGCCGCATCCGTAAACGGATAGCCTCGCACTCAAAGCGTTAATTATCTTTTGTTAATCTTATAAGGGCATTCACCTGCTTAACTTTGTATATCATTATTGATATTATGCAAAATGTAACAGAAGTTATTATCAGGATCTTTAGCGTTTCGGCGGTCAGATATTTTGTAATAGCCGGATTACCGTTCCTGCTTTTCTACAAAGTGTTTTCCGGTTATTTTGGCAAATCAAAAATACAGGGCAGTCAAGCCGACAGGAAAGATTTTATCCGGGAGATACTATATTCGATGCAAACAACAGCGGTGTTTACTGTTATTGCTATGCTCGTATTGTTCACGCCGTTAAAACAGCACACCCTTATTTACAATAAATTGAGTGATTACCCCATTTGGTGGGTACCGGTAAGCCTGATACTAAGCCTTATTATACATGATACTTATTTTTACTGGATGCATCGTTTACTGCATCATAAAAGGCTATTCAGGCTTACACACCTGGTGCATCATAAATCGGTAAACCCATCGCCATGGGCATCATACTCAT
>NZ_JBAZRC010000103.1:0-17089 GCF_041663085.1 Mucilaginibacter sp. | reverse complement strand
TTTTCGGGTTACGAGCACGAGCAGCAGGTTAAAAGGATTGCCGCGCACTTTAAAACCGATGTAATCAAATACCGCAACGTGGCGTTTGATCCCGAGATCATCAGTTACCTGAAAGCCAAAAAACAATCGGTTACGCAGGATGCAAACGCCAAAACTTCTGCTTTTGAGAAAAGGGACTTATCCGAATATCACAATGATATAGAAGCCTATCATCAGCTAATTCTCGATTTGATAAACCTGCAGGTTTATGCTACGCAGCTGGTGCTGAAAGGCACCCCGGTAAAACGAATATTTGTTGATGGCGGCTTTAGCAAAAACAGCGTATTTATGCACTTGCTTGCTTTGGCTTTTCCAACAATTGAAGTATTTTCGGCATCCATGGCGCAGGCTACAGCTGTAGGCGCGGCATTGGCCATCCACAAAGAGTGGAACCGGAAACCTATACCAAACGATATTATCCAATTGAAATATTATTCGGCCAGTCAAACCATTAGCATATGAACGTTGGTTTGTTTATACCTTGTTATGTAGACCAGTTTTACCCCGGTGCCGCAATTGCCACCCTGCAATTACTGGAAAAACTGGGCGTAACTGTCAGCTACCCCAAAAACCAAACCTGTTGCGGCCAGCCAATGGCCAACTCGGGCTTTGAGCACCTTACAGGTGGCTGTAATGAGTTATTCATTAAAAACTTTGCGGAGTTTGATTATATCGTTGCACCATCAGGTAGTTGTGTGCTGCATATTAAAGAGCATTTGCATAGCCATGAGCATGAAGCCGCTGCGGCAAGCATCAGCAGTAAAATTTACGAATTAAGCTCCTTTTTAACTGACATTTTAAAGGTTGAATCGTTACCCTCTAAGTTCCCGTTTAAAGTTGGGGTACACCAAAGTTGCCACGGGCAGCGCGGCTTGCACCTTTCGCAAATGAGCGAGCTGGTGGCGCCGCCATTTTCTAAACCGGATAGTCTTTTACGCATGGTAAAAGGCATTGAGATAGTCCCCTTAAACCGTATTGATGAATGTTGCGGCTTTGGCGGCACCTTTTGCGTTGCCGAGGAAGCCGTATCTGCTAAAATGGGCAAAGACCGGGTTGAAGATCATTTGATCCACGGCGCGGAGTTTATTACCGGGGTGGATATGTCGTGCCTGATGCACATGGAAGGAATTTTAAACAGGCGTGGCAGCAAAGTAAAAGTGCTGCATTTAGCCGAAATATTAAACGCCGACTGATATGCATACGGAAACAAAAGACCACGCAGAATTAGCAGCCACGTTTAATAAAGACGAAGCCCGTGTAGACTGGCACGATGAAACCCTTTGGTGGATTCGCCAGAAGCGTGATAAAGCCGTTAACCACCTGCCCGAATGGGAATTGTTAAGAGAAACAGCTTCGCAAATAAAAGACAATGTATTATCAAACCTGGCCGGGTACCTGGTGCAGTTTGAAGAAAACGCACAAAACAACGGCATTATAGTACATTGGGCGGCAGATGCGGCTGAGCATAATAACATTGTACTGGGCCTGCTGCATAGCAAGGGCATCACCAAAATGGTGAAAAGCAAATCGATGCTTACTGAGGAGTGCCATTTAAATGAACACTTGGAGAATAACGGCATCGAGGTGATAGACTCTGACCTGGGTGAACGCATTGTCCAGCTGGCCAAAGAACCGCCGAGCCACATCGTTTTACCCTGCATCCACAAGAAAAAAGAAGAAATAGGCGATCTTTTCCACCTGCATTTAGGTACGCCCGCAGGTAACGCCGACCCGCAATTTTTAACCGAAACCGCCAGGCAACACCTGCGCGAAACCTTTTTAACCCGCAGGGCGGCTTTAACCGGCGTAAACTTCGCGGTTGCCGAAACCGGCGAATTTGTGGTTTGCACCAACGAAGGCAATGCCGATATGGGTGCGCACCTCGCCGATATCCACATTGCCAGTATGGGGATAGAGAAGATCATCCCAAAACGCAAAAACCTGGGCGTATTTTTAAGACTGCTTACCCGCAGTGCTACAGGGCAGCCCATTACAACTTATTCCAGTCATTTTACTAAACCGCGCGCGGGTACCGAGATCCATATTATCATTGTTGATAATGGCCGCAGCAAACAGCTTGGTCGCGAGGATTTCCGCAACTCGCTCAAATGCATCCGTTGCGGGGCTTGTATGAACACCTGCCCGGTTTATCGCCGCAGCGGCGGGCACAGTTATCACAATGCCATCTCTGGGCCTATAGGGGCTATACTGGCGCCCAACCTGGATATGGAAAAATATGCCGACCTGCCCTTTGCATCAACGCTGTGCGGGTCGTGCTCAAACGTTTGCCCGGTAAAGATCGATATCCACCAGCAGCTTTATAAATGGCGGCAGGTTATTGTACAAAACGGGTACGCTCCTGCAGGTAAAAAAGCAGCCATGAAACTCATGAGCCTAACCTTATCATCACCTACAGCCTACCATATGGGCGGCAAGGCGGGTAGGTTTGTGATGAAATATGCGCCATTCGCCGTAAACAATAAACTGAACCCGTGGTACAAACAGCGCGATATGCCCGAACCACCGAAAGAATCGTTTGGGGAATGGTACGCAAAAAACAGGAAGGCATGAACACCGCGAGAGAACAAATACTGAACGCCGTACGCGCTAACCAGACTGCTTTAAAAGCATTGCCGGAGTTAATTATTCCCGCAGAAAATATCGGACTGCAAGCTAAATTTACCGAAACGCTTACCACCATTGGCGGCAAGGTGATCAAAGCGAATGGTTACGGTGATATTATCGCTTACATAAAAAGCATCACCCATGCCGGTGATCGTGTGATGAGCTCGGTAGTTGAGCTATCGGAGGTTATATCAACAAACAACGCATCACCCCTGCCCCATTCTTTACAGGACGTGGAGTTGGCGATAATAAAAGCCCATTTTGGCGTGGCCGAGAACGGCGCGGTTTGGATAACCGAGGAACTGCTAAGCCAGCGGGTATTACCATTCATTTGCCAGCACCTTATCGTTATATTAAATGCAGATGACCTGGTGGCCAACATGCATCAGGCCTATGAAAAAATTGGTAATGAACATTACGGGTACGGCACATTTATAGCCGGGCCATCAAAAACTGCAGATATTGAACAATCACTTGTTTTGGGGGCACACGGCTCCCGCAGCATGACTATATTTTTAATCAATTCATCCTTAGATTAATTTTACAATGATCAAAAACCTACTTACATTATCACTATGCCTTGTTTTGGGATCAAGCTGTTTTGCACAGTTAAGCGCCGAACGGTTGCTTACCGAAAACGAGAACAACCCCATCAGCATTGATATTAAAACCCCTCGTTTTAGCTGGCAAATTGCAGCCGGTACCGCAAAAAACGTATTGCAATCGGCGTACCAGGTCAGGGTATATACGGCAGCTGATAATAAGCTGATCTGGAATAGTAACAAGGTATCGGGCAGTCAATCGATATACGTAACCTATAAAGGCCCGGCGTTAACATCACGCTCGGCTTATGTTTGGCAGGTAATGGTTTGGGATAATAAGGGGCATGCATCACCATGGAGCAAAAAAGCTACGTGGCGCATGGGTTTATTATCGCCAACCGACTGGAAAGCAAGCTGGATAGGCCCCGGTTATGCCGGCGATACGGTGAACAAACCCAGCCCTATGTTCCGCAAAGGCATCACGCTTAACAAAACTGTGAAAAGCGCGTTTGCTTATATAACCGCCCATGGCTTATACGAAGCGCAAATAAACGGCGCAAAAATTGGTGACGAATACCTAACCCCGGGGTGGACAAGCTACCACAAACGCCTGCAATACCAGGCTTATGATGTTACCAAAATGCTGGTTAAAGGCCAAAACGCCATTGGCGCGAAGGTAGGCAGCGGCTGGTACCGCAGCACGCTGGTATCAAGCCCCAACCATTATGGTAAAGATGTAGGTTTGTTGTTCCAGTTAGAGATTACCTATACTGATGGTACGCGAGAAACCATTGTATCCGACGGGAGCTGGAAATCGGCAACGGGTGAGCTGAGGTATGCCGAGATCTATAACGGCGCTACCATAGATGCCCGCCTGGTACAAAAAGACTGGGCCAAACCCGGTTTTAATGACAGCCAGTGGACTGCCGTAAAAGTGCAGGATTATGGTAAAGAAAACTTAATAGCAACCTATAACGAGCCTGTAAAAAAACACGAAACGTTTAAAGCCCTAAAAGTAATTACAACACCAAAAGGCGAAAAAGTGATAGACTTTGGGCAAAACCTGGTGGGTTGGGTGCAGGTAAAAGCCAATGGCAAAGCAGGCGATTCGATAAAATTGTCGCACACCGAAGTACTGGATAAGGCCGGTAATTTTTACATCGAAAACCTGCGCGGCGCAAAAGCACAAAACGTATACATCCTAAAAGGTGGGGGCGACGAATACTTTGAGCCGCAGTTTACCTGGCAGGGTTTCAGATACATCAAAGTTGAAGGTATTACAGGCGATTTAAACCTGGCTAATTTTACAGCCGTGGCCGTTTATTCGGACATGGAACCTACGGGCACATTCACCACATCAAACCCGATGCTGAACCAGTTGCAGCACAACATCCAATGGGGACAAAAAGGCAACTTTTTAGATGTACCTACAGATTGTCCGCAACGCGATGAGCGCTTAGGCTGGACGGGAGACGCGCAGGTATTCTCGCGCACGGCATCGTTTAACATGAACGTGCACAACTTTTTCAGCAAGTGGCTGAAAGATGTAGCCGCCGACCAGAACAGCGACGGCAGTGTGCCCCATATTATCCCGGATGTATTTAAGCAAAACGATGGGCAAAATGGCGGCGCTACCGGCTGGAGCGATGTAGCCACCGTAGTGCCATGGAATATGTATTTAGCCTACGGCGATAAGGAATTGCTGCAAAACCAATACCCAAGTATGAAAGCCTGGGTTGATTATATGCAGAAAAAGGCCAAAAACAACCTTTGGAACACCGGCTGGCACTTTGGCGACTGGCTGTTTTACAGCGTAGAGAACGACCTGGACGGCATGTCGGCAATAACCAGCAAGTATTTGATAGCGCAATGCTTTTACGCTTATTCAACCCAATTATTGATAAACGCTGCCACCGCTTTAGGTAATAAAACCGATGCTGACCATTACACACTTTTACTGCAGCAAATAAAGGCGGCGTATGTAAACGAGTATGTAACGGCAAACGGGCTCATCTCGTCTGACACGCAAACCGCTTATGCGCTTGCTTTAACATTTGATATGCTGCCGGAACAACTGCGCGAGCAAGCTGCAGGAAGATTGGCAAATAACATTACCCGTTACGGCAACCACTTAACTACCGGTTTTTTGGGCACGCCCTATTTATGCCACGCTTTAAGCAGATTTGGTTATGCCGATGTAGCTTATAAACTGCTGCTGCAGGAATCTTATCCATCATGGTTATACCCTATAAAAATGGGCGCTACCACTATTTGGGAACGATGGGACGGCATTAAACCTGATGGCAGCTTTGAAACGCCAACCATGAACTCCTATAACCATTATGCTTACGGTGCCATAGGCGACTGGATGTACCGCGTAACATCGGGTATTGATACCGACCCTGACAGCCCCGGTTATAAAAAAATAATTATTAAGCCTACCGTTGGTGGTAAGTTAACTTACGCCAATGCCAGTTACCAAACACCTTACGGCAAACTAACATCTAACTGGAAAATAGACGGCGATACCTTTTACCTTGATGTTGAAGTACCGGCCAACACCACGGCTACCGTTTTTGTGCCCGATTACAATGAAAAAGAAGGTTATAAAACAGAGCAGATCGGTTCGGGTAGTTATCATTTCACCAGTAAATCGTTTATAAACCCGGTTACGCATACTAAACCATGAAAAAGCACCTGATTGTATTATTAGCCGCATTTCTGCTTTGTTCGTTTACCCAAAAAGAAGTGACCTGGGTAGCCATTGGCGATTCGATCACCTACCTGAACGATCATGCCGACGAAACCGGCAACCGGGTTACCAAAGGTTATTTAACCGGGGTTACCGAACGGCTACCCAATATAAAATATATTAACCAGGGCCATAACGGGTGGACATCAGGCGGTATTGCCGAAAACATAGAAAAACTGGGCCTTGTTAAGGCCGATGTATACTCCATTTTTTTAGGCACAAACGATTGGTGGGGAGGCAGGCCTGTTGGCACGATAGAAGATTATAAAAATGCAGCGGGTAATACAACGGTATACGGCTCATTTCGCATTATCGTCGACAAGATCCGCCAGTTGAACGCGCAGGCCAAAATAGTTTTAATCACCCCTATGCAGCGCAACGATTTTGTTTACATAGCCGATGCCAATAACAACGCTTACGGCTCATACAAAAAGAAAAACGGGCAATCGCTGGAGGAATTTGCGAATGCAGTAATAGCAATAGGGAAATACGAGAACGTGCCGGTTGTAGACCTGTACCATGATCCTTCACTGAAAATTGAGAACCTGGTAAATTTCAAAAGGTTAAAAGACCCTAAAACGGGGGAATATAAAAACTATACTTATCCGCAATCAACAGAGGTACCATTCAACCCAAAAACTGATGAGTATCCCTACCCTCCTGAAGCAATAAAACTTACTTATGATGGCCTGCATCCGTCTGATAAGGGGAATGAGATAATCGCCAAAGACGTTGTGAGGGCATTTAAAAAATTGGGATTATCTCTAAAATAGGTTTTGAATATTAACGCCAAGGCAAGCGTCGCGCTTGCCTTTTAACTATAATCAGCGTCTACGCTGATTATAGTCTAAGTTTTCGGGAGCGTAGACGCTCAATCTTTGCTTCATTTAAGCGTAGACGCTTAAATGGGCGGGTGATATCACGAGGCGTTCCTATCGGAACGCTTGATAATCTTGCGAATGAATATTCTACCAACCAAATGTGCTAACGGCACATCCGCAATGATAAACTTACATCATACAACACTTACCATTTCGCCTCGCCTGCAAAGTTTAACGTTAAGGCATTAACCTTAGGGCTTACTCTAAAAACATTGCCTTTATCGTTATCAGAGAATTTGCCGTTTGGCGTGGTGATACTATAATTTAATCCCTGAAACTGGCAGCTTACCGCATTAGTGCCGATGGTTTTAAAGGGCAGTTTGGCTTTATCGGAAACATTCAGGTCTAAAAACCAGTTATTGGCGGCTTTGCCTGTTACTTTAACGGTTAGTTGCTTTTCGTCTAAGTCCATAGTCAATGTGCCTTTCCCTGCTTTTAGCGGCCATACAATATGGAGCTTGCCGGTTGCGGGGTTAGTTATCTTTGGATTACCGCCTGTTAGCAGCACTTCTTTGCCATCTTCAATGGTTTTAAAGCGCAGGCCGGCAATATCTTTTGGGGTGCTCCACAAATAACCGTCAACAAACGGCAGGGTGTAAAACGAGCATACGTTGGTTTCTACTTTTTTGGTAAGATACTCGGATGGTAACTTTTCGTTAAACAGGTGGATATCCCTGAAACGTAACGTACCATCTTCCCAAAGTAAGTTAGTGCGGTAAAACCTGCTGTTAAACCAAACGGTTTTGCGGTTGCTGTTCCCAATATCATTGTTAACTGTCATAGACGTTGCCGGGGTGGTTTTATAACGCTTGCGGAACCATGTGCCCGATTCAACCAGGGTTTCTACCTTGATCTTTTTCTCGTCGCGCAGTTTGGCTATCAGGGGCATCTGTATCTCAAACCCTTTCGACATGGCATCCCAGGTAAAGGAGTTTTCCTGTCCGGCCTGCGTATAAGCAAACTCCATCGACTCGCCTTCAACCAATTCTTTAAAGAACCAGTTAACCCATTCGGCGCTGCCGCCCGCTTTCGGGTAAACGGGTTCGAGTGTTATTACGCCTTGCCACGTAGTGCCAAAGCCGGTATCGTACTGCCTTACCGGGTCGCTGCCCAGCATCCTGAATATAGGCACCGGGATTTGGTTTTTCTCGTTCTGGGCAGGCATATATGAATTTACCTTGCTTGGGTAATAAGCCTGGTTCCAGTAGCCGCCCCAAAGGGTATAACCATCGGTACCGTACTGGTCTTTACAATTGCTTGATGCTACGATATGATACTTTTGATACATGTAGTTAAGCGTATGCTCATCAATAAACCACGAGCCTACCGTTTTTGGGTAATACCCATAAATCTTTTTAAAATCCTGCATGTAAACGTCGGTCAGTTTTTCCCTTTCTTCAGGCGTGTAACCTGTAGAGAAGCCAATGTTGGCATGCCAGTCCCACGGGTAGCGACCGCGCCATTTTAGCCCGGCTTTTTCTACCATCGGTTGCGGAATTTCCCACCAGGCGCCAATCTCGTAACTATCCGCAGGCAGGCTCTTCAGCAGTTTTTGGTACCGGGGATCCATCAGGGCATCATACTGCAACAAAAATGTGCCACGCAGTTTGTACTTGTTCATGATCTCTACCTGTTTTACCACGGTTTGGTACAGCACGTCCTCGGTTACGGCAGGGTCCCTTGGCTCCAGCAGCCTTATAAAATTCACGATGTTAACGATCTTAGGCTTGTACTTCGGTTTAACAGGTTTCTTATCGTCTAACCCGTTTATTGTAAACGAACTCAGTATTAAAATGAAAGCTATTGCTGTTATAAATGCTGCTGAATATTTATGATGCTTCATATCGTTGTTAATCTCCCCTATCAAAAGAGGTGAATTTTATAATTTATAGTTGTTTTTTAAAATTTGGGCAATTGATGCCGTAAATTAAAATAAAAACAGGCAGGTAAGTGTACCCATCTGTTTGGGAACAACAGGTTTACTCCAAAGCTTTGAAAAATATCAAAAAGTACAAAAAACACAACCTTGTTAAACATACTTTTGCTTACGGCCCCATTCAGCAAAAACAATACTTAATTTACAGCCGCTATGCTCAAAAAGATCTTCCTGCCCCTGTTATGTTTATTTTTATTTATCCTGCATCCCGGGGCTGCGTATAATAAGCATGTAACAACAAGGATATCGCCCGCTGCAAAAACGGTTACTATCACCGCAAGCGGCAACCAGTTATCTATGGTTATTGATTATTCGGCGGGGTATGTAATTAAGCAATTGCAAATAAAAGGGAAGAACGTTTTATCGCCCGCCGGCATCTATACGGGTATCGCTACAAAAACCGGCATATTCTCGTCTGGTAAAGGGAGCGGCAATATCAAATTATCCCAAAATAAGGGCATTATCAAACTATCGGGCTTAACTTATGGCGATGGGAACTTAACTGTCAACGAAACGTGGGAGTTTAAAGTTAACGGCGATAAAATAAGCTGGACCATCACGCGGGATTATAACCGTGATGCAGAACTGGAAGATATGGCCTTCCCCAAATACAACTTTAGCAACCTGGCTGTATGGAAGGGCGGCATCCTGGATAATGGCGGCGTGGTTTGGTGCAAATACCTCAAACAGGTTGATGACACCTACGGTGTACATACCGGGGGCGTAACCTACTGGAACGCCGAATGGGGCAATGGGTTACGTATCAGCACCAAAACAGACAACGGGGATGCTGTTGCTTCAAAATTCTCGCACAGCAGTAATAACGAATTTACCAGCACACAATTGGTTACCAATAGTGTACTGCAACAACGGCATGATCTTAGCCGCTTCGTATCGCAAAAGGCAGATATCTTCGCCCCTTTTAAGGTAAAAAAAGGCACAGTAAAAGTACAGGTAGACCTGCAATATGTTGACTATTTTAAGGAGTATTCCAGAGGTACCCTACCGGGGGTAGACGCGGCGGCCGTTCGCGAATTGATGAACACCACCGGCCGCTATGGTGTGGTTGATAACAATATCATCGGCGGCAATGGCTGGCTCACCAACTGGAAATGCCTGCACGAGCCTTTCTTTGCGCAGATAGGCATGGCGCTGGGCGATAAAAATTACACCAAAAATATGTCGGCCACGCTTAACCAGGAACGCGACGAGGCTATGCTTGCAGATGGCCGTGTATTATCGCGCTGGCACAATGAAGCGGGCGACGAAATACCGGGCACCTATAACCCAAAAACAGGCTACTATGAAGCCATGTGGGGTTATACGGTTGATTCGCAAACCGGCTATGTGATCAACGCCAGCGAACAGTTCGACCTGAATGGCGATGTTAACTGGCTGCACTCGCACCAGGCAAGCTGCGAAAAAGCGCTCGACTGGCTTATTAAACGCGATGCAAACCACAACGGTATTTTTGAGATGATGAATAACAACATCGCCGAAAAAAAAGCAAGCGACTGGCTGGATATTGTTTGGGCAAGTTATGAAAACGCTTTTGTTAACGCCCAGATGTATGAAGCCCTAAACCTTTGGGCAAATTGCGAAAGGGTACTGGGCAACAAAGAAAAGGCGGCATATTATACAGCAATTGCCGCGCGCCTTAAAACAGCCTTTAACAAACCTGTGTACGAGGGTGGCTTTTGGTCGCCAACCAAAAAACAATATGTTTACTGGCGCGATAATGATGGCTCGGTACATGGCGATAACCTGGTAACCCCGGTAAACTTCGCGGCAATTGCCTTTGGCCTGTGTGATGACCCGCAACGTAGAGCGCTTATCCTCGACCAGATAGAAACCCGTACCGCCAAAGAAAATCTTTTTCACTGGCCTTTATGTTTCGATTCGTTTAAAAAGGACGAAGTGTCTGCCGGAAACTGGCCCTTCCCGAAATACGAGAATGGCGATATCTTCCCTACCTGGGGTTACCTTGGCGTAAGGGCCTATGCGGGTTACAATAAAGGCATCGCGCTAAAGTATATCCACAAGCTATTAAACCAGTATAAAAAGGACGGGCTTTCTTCTCAGCGTTATAGCAGGGTTTCCCAATTGGGTTTAGGCGATGATATACTGGCGGGTATCTCTACGGGCATTACAGCCCTATACCGTGATATTTACGGCCTGAGGCCTAAATGGAACCGAATGGGTATAGAACCAAAACTATCTGCTGAGCTTAACGGCACGAAATTTTCTTACACGCTAAGGGATACGGCATACCACATCAAACTAAGCATTGATAAGTATATGGTTAGCACCAGCGGCTTTACCGTAACCGGCAAACAGGCTTTTGGCGTTAGCAAAAACGGCAAAACATTAAGCTTTTATCCGGGCAATCAGGATAGTATGCAACTATCGGCCAAAGCCGCCACAAGCCACAGTATTAACCTGCATGTGGATGCCTGGTCGGTCGGCTCCTATTCATGGTCGGTAAGCTCTGCAGACGATTACCAGTTTACCATTAAAGGCTTGCAGCCAGGCGCGGCATACCGGGTTTGGATAAATAACACCCCGCAAAACATAAAAGCGAATGCTAATGGTGATATCATGCTAAAAAAACGCTGCACGGCCGTCACTACCTTTAAGTTGAGGAAAGTAGATTAATTATTAACAGGGGCACTTCCCCTCTGGGCGGAGTAATTATTTAAAACCGCCGCCCAATTATCATTTTAACAATGGCTTTATCGGTACTTGAAGTAAAACCGTAACCAACACCCGCATTAAACTCCCAATTGGCGCTAAAGTTAAGATCGGTGGCGGCAAACAATTGGTGCTCCTGCTGCTGGTAAGCATAATAATGCAAAAAAGGGCCTGTACTGCCGTAATACTCCAGCCCAAGCGCAACTATATTGCTAACGCTATAGCTGCCTTTTAAATTTGGCGAAAAAATAAGCCCCTGGTTTACATCCGGCCCGGCAAAGCTTTTCTCGACAGTTGGGTTAAAAGAGGCATACCACTTACCCCATTGTTTATCTACAATGGGCCTTATCTCCAGCGAACAGGTGTTGGCATCGAAAGCGGATTTTTGGTACCCAAACTCGGTAGATATACTAACGCCAAGCGGCCAGTGCCAGCTATCGGGTGCAGCTACACGCGGCCGTATATGCGAGCCTACATAAGCCGTGCGGCCATCATTGCCTATTGAATTGAAAAAGTAGAAACCGGTCTCGAACCACGGCGTCCACCCGTGGGTTATCTCAATGGTTTCATGTACAACATGGTTGGTAGGCAGTTCGGTACCCATTACCAGTTTATTACCACTAAGGGTATAATTGCTATGAAGTTCAACCATGGTACGGCCTTTTGCCATGGTTTCAGAACCATATACCTGTATCTCGTAATTGGCCTGGGCTTTTAGTTTAAGCGTAAATAAGCAGGCGCCAAGCAACAGCAAGTAACTCTTCTTCATAAGGAATAGCAATATCTTTAATTATTTTAAGGGATGGTGATGCTAAACTAAAACCACATTCTGAGGACAATCTGAAGTTTTTTTACCGGCATCAGCTAATTGTAAACCGAGTTTTAAAGGAAACAAAACTGACTATAATGGGTTGCTCATGAATGAAAATACAAAAGTGGCAGATCGGTCTCGCAGGTATAGGCGCTGCGGCATTAATCATTGGCCTTTCATCTTGTGCATCTATCCCAAAAGGCGCTAAAGCGGTTCATCCTTTTAACAAGGATCGTTATCTCGGACAATGGTACGAGATATGCCGGATGGACTTTAAGTTCGAAAAGAACCTTAACAATGTTACCGCCAATTATACCCTTAAAGATAATGGGACCATTCGTGTGGATAACCGTGGTTATAACTATATTACAAAGGAATGGAAACAAAGCATCGGCAAGGCTAAATTCGTTGAAAGTGCTGACCGCGGCAGGTTAAAAGTATCTTTCTTTGGGCCGTTTTATTCCGGGTATAATGTTATCGCCATTGATCCGGATTATAAGTATGCCATGGTTGCAGGCAATAATTTAGGCTATTTATGGCTTTTATCCCGCGAAAAAACCATCCCGCATGCGGTGGTAACAGACTATTTAAAGCAGGCCCAAAGTTTAGGCTATGATGTGAGTAAACTTGTTTGGACAAAACATGATTAATAAAGCTGTTTCCGGATTTAAAAAATAGCAGAACTAAAATGCGACCTAAAAAAGTATTGATTTCCGGAGCGAGTATAGCAGGCCCAACACTGGCTTTTTGGCTTAATAAATATGGCTTTGAAGTAACTGTTGTTGAGCGGGCATCTGCATTGCGCTTGGGCGGCCAAAATATTGATGTGAGAGACGCAGCACGCAAAATTGCAGAGAAAATGGGCATCGCAGATGCCATATTACAGGCCAATACCGGCGAATTAGGCATTCAGTTCATCAATGATAAAGGGCGTGTAAGTGCTTCTTTCCCTGCCAGCGGTGCAGACAGCTTTACCGGCGAGATGGAGATCATCAGAGGGGATCTGGTGAATATTTTATATGAACGTACAAAAGAAGATGTGGCTTACCTTTTTGGTAAATACATTACAGAGATAGCCGAAACTGAGCAGGGCGTAAATGTTACTTACAGCGACGGGCAACAGGGGACGTTTGATCTGGTGGTGGCCGCCGATGGCGTACGTTCTAAAACACGGGAGCTGATGTTCGGTAATGAAGCTGAGCTGAAGTTTATCGGCCTATACAATGTTTATCTTACCATACCTAAAACACCAACCGATACCAACTGGGCAAGATGGTATAATGCGCCCGGCTCCAGGGTTTTACTGTTGAGGCCCGATAATGAGGGCAGTACGCGGGCATCCTTTAGCTTCTTATCGCGGGATAAGAGTTACCATAAATTATCAAAAGCTGAACGCAGATCGTTTTTAATTGAAAAGCTTTCGGGCGCAGGCTGGGAAGCCCCCAGATTAAGCAAGGCTATAGAGCAGAGTGATGATTTTTACTTTGACGCTGTGAGCCAGGTCATCGCACCAAGATGGTCAAAAGGCAGGTTAGCCATGATAGGCGATGCTGCCTATTGCCCTACGCCCATCAGTGGCATGGGCACATCACTTGCTATTTTAGGCGCATACATACTAGCCGGAGAACTATCGCAAAATGAAGATCATGCAAAAGCATTCCGGGCATTTGAAAAGAAACTGAGGCCCTATGTAAAAGCGGTGCAAAACCTGCCGTCCGGTGCGCCATGGATCGT
The DNA here is from genome assembly GCF_041663085.1 of Mucilaginibacter sp. Taxonomy (GTDB): domain Bacteria; phylum Bacteroidota; class Bacteroidia; order Sphingobacteriales; family Sphingobacteriaceae; genus Mucilaginibacter. The sequence continues at coordinate 3,078 of NZ_JBAZRC010000103.1, read as the reverse complement.
GCACCCCAAATCTAAATGGGGGGTTAACGTATTAAATACAGTAGCCGGTATTTTTGCGAGCAACTTTGTTCAGGGTTTGATCAAAGCATTTAAAGGAAAGAAGGTGAAGAAAGATGATTTTCCGTTACCTGTATATGATCAGAACGGAAAGTAGTCAGGTTCCGGTGTTTACGCGTGGCTATAATAGCATCTTTGTATATGGGAATTCAACCCTCCGCGTCTCTTACCACTTTTTTTTAAAGTCAAATCTGGTCTTTCCGTAAATGTAACGCCCTGTTTAAATTAGCAAGAAAGTCGCCGGGGGCTTTTTGTTTGCCCAAAAAATTCAATAAAAAACCGCCTCATGAATATCATGAGGCGGTCTGCTTTTCAATATGAATAACATCAAGGCTAAAACAGTTCGCCCTTTATGGTTTTAACCGGATTCCCTCTCTCCAGAGCGTTATGCTCCTGCCACTGGCTCTGCTGTTGTGCTATCAGTTGTTCTGTTTGCCAAACCATTATTTTGGCTTCCAGCCGGGCCAGGCAAAGTTTCTTATTCTCCAACTGAGATCGGGTATCCATCGCCATAACCTGCAAGCCAGATGGCAAATGCGTCCCCCGAACTGCTGTTTCCACCTTGTTTACGTTTTGGCCGCCCGGGCCTGATGAGCGGCAGGTTTCCAGCTTTACATCTTTGGGGTTCCATTGCATCAGTTCTTTCACGTCAAAAGCAGCTACGCCCACAAACCAGTTTTTACGTTTGTGATATCTACGATATGGGCTTTGCGCTATCCATTGTATAGTGCCCGCCCACTCTTTTACAAAAGCATCCAGCTTATCACTGGTTGCCATCATCGTAGCGGATAGTAACGTGCCGTTTAACTCGCCGGCTTTATTCTCCAGCACTTCAATTTTAATACTTTGCTGCCTGGCCTGCTTCATTATCAGGCTTTGCACGCAGGCTACAACCCGGCAGCATTCTGCCGGGCCCTTGCCCGAGGTGATCTGTATCATCATCTTTTTCATACAACTACTCCTTATTCATCCTTACAATACGTGGATAAAACTTGCCCTGGATATCGACCAACTCACCTTGCGCGGCAATTACCTTTTCTATATCCTTATAAGCTAAGGGGTTCTCTTCAACTGTGCCGCCAATTAAGGTTACGCCGGCATTGGTCAGCATTTTTTTCATGGCCGATACTGTCATGCTGTCCTTAGCCTTTTGCCTGCTCATGGCCCGACCGGCACCGTGTGATGCAGAGTATAAAGCATCAGTGGTTCCTTTACCCGATACCAGGTAAGCCGGTGTGGTCATGCTGCCGGGGATGATACCCAGTTCGCCTTTATGCGCCGGTGTTGCCCCCTTACGGTGGACGATCACTTCACGACCATCAGTCAACCGATCCTTCCAGGCAAAGTTGTGATGGTTCTCTACCACGTATAGTGCCTTTAAGCCTAAAGCCTTTAGCAGATTGGCATGGATGCGTTCATGACAGGCTTTGGCATAATCGCCTGCCAGGGTCATGGTTAACCAGTATTCCTGGCCCGCCTCGCTATTCATATCCAGCCAGGCCAGTTGCTGTGCGTGGCGCGGAAGTTTGCAGGTATTCATGGCTATCTGCGTGTAATGCCTTGCTATGGCCGATCCTAATCCACGGCTACCGGAATGTGTTAACAAGGCTGTATACTTTTTAGCCGGTAAGCCTAATGTGTTATCAGCCAACAATTCAATCTCGCCAAACTCCACAAAATGGTTACCGTTGCCCGATGTGCCTAATTGCCTCACGGCTTTACTACGCAGCGGTTTCAAAAACGGGATCTCATTAAATACCGGGCTATCCAACACTTTATGCTCCTGTCTCACATCCAAGCCGCCCTCCATACCAAAATGGGTATGATTTTTTAAGGCTTGCTTTATCTGATATTCAAACCGTTTCAGGAAGCCATCACTCTCATCAATAATTGACAACGCCATGCGGCAGCCAATATCCATGCCTACCGCATAAGGAATAACCGCATTATCAGTTGCCAGCACACCGCCAATAGGCAAACCAAAGCCCATGTGAGCATCGGGCATTAGTGCGCCCTGTACGCTTATTGGTAACAGGTTGGCCAGCTCCATTTGCCTTTTGGCCGATGCCTCGATCCCCTTGCTGCCATAGGTTTTACAGTATACCTGTTCATCACGCAGTTCAAACGTTTTAAACGATGGCCCTTCTACTTTACCTATTACCTTTTCGGCTATTTTACTTGTTAATTCATTATCCAGAAATGCTTCCGGATCATTCTTAATATCCACCAGCAGATCAAGCAATTGCTGCTTACTGTGGTGCTTGAAGTTTTTAGAGGCCACGCCAATAACCAGGCTTCGCAGCTGATCGTTATGGTAACCTATTTTACTTAAATCTTTTGTTCTTAAATTGCCCATGTGGGTTATGTTTCTAATTCCAGGTACGCTTCTTTATGGGCATACCTGGGTATGTTTTTAAATTTGTTAATGTATTTGGCTTGCTCGTTAAACTCGTCTTTCCAACGATAACTCCGGCCACGGGTTAACAGGTTGATGCGCGGCGACAAGTGGTTGTTATCAATATGATCATCGATGTACGATAGCTCCCTTTCAATATCCGCGTCCATCAATTTGGTATGCGTTACCATGTGTGGTGCTACTTTGAGCACAAAGCGCCATGGTTCGGCAAACACGTATTTTACATCGGTACGGTAAGTTTTAACATCAAACGTTTCAACGCGGGTAAAGCAAACCTTTTCCTCTTCGGTTAAGTTTATCCTGTTTATATCCCAGCTATGCTGCGATAACTCCCGCAGCATCTGCGCTTTTACCTGGTATACGTAACGCTGTTTGCGTCGCTTTTTCCGTTTGAAGGATTTGTCCTGATGATATTCAACTGTATTGATTTTAGGTAACAACGCCTCATAAAAGTCCTTCCTTGGGCTATGCTTTACATTGTCACGCAATACGAAAAAACGTTTCCAGCCCCGTTGATAAGGATGCTCCAGCGGCACCATTGGTAAATTTTGCTTTTGTTGCCACAATTGTTCCCGTGTTTTGCTCAGCTTAATTAAGCGCTTATC
>NZ_JBAZRC010000102.1:0-17379 GCF_041663085.1 Mucilaginibacter sp. | reverse complement strand
TGTGGCTACTCCATACAGCGGCATAAGCAGTATTGAAACCGCTTACCTGACAGATATTCGCGATCATGAAGTTTTGCACCGCGATTTTTTTAAGGCTGCATTGGGTGCTAAGGCGATTGGCACTCTTACAACAGATTTTTCTTCCATAAACTTCTCTGACCGTACCAGCGTACTTAACGCTGCTAAATTGTTAGAAGATACTGGTGTGCAGGCTTATGATGGCGCAGGCTATTTAATTAAGGATGCCGGTTACTTAACTATTGCCGGTAAAATTGTATCTGTTGAAGCACGCCACGCGGCTTTAATTTCTAACTTAATTACTCCGGGTAGTTTTGTTGGCAGTGACCAGGTAGACGGAGACGGATTAAACAAATCTGCCACCATTGCCGAAGTGCTTGCAGGTGCTAATGGTTTCCTTAAAACCAAGGTTAGTGCAGTTAATTATAATTATAAACCATAATTAAACATCGCCATGAATTTATTTAACATAATAGACGAAATAGAAAAAGTTGACCCGGAAATACACGAAAGGTTAAACCCCCGCCGTGCCGCAATCAAAAATATAACCAGCTTTGGTTCAAAAGTAGCCGTTGCTGCTATGCCATTTGCCTTGGGTACTTTATTTAAAAAAGCCTATGGCCAGGCGTCATCATCTGTAGTTGAGGTTTTAAACTTTGCTTTAACATTAGAGCATCTGGAAGCTGCATTCTATAATGCAGGTGCAGCAAAAACAGGTTTAATACCCGCAGGCGATACCAGCTATCTAAACCTTATTAAAAGAGATGAAAATGCACACGTTAACTTTCTAACAACTGTTATTACATCGCTTAATGGCACGCCTGTAGGCCCCGCAACTTATGACTTTACCGGTGGTAACAATAAAGGTAACGGCCCTTTCCCGGATGTACTTTCAAACTATGCAACATTTTTGGCCGTGGCACAAGTACTTGAAGATACAGGCGTGCGTGCTTACAAAGGCCAGGCCCCCAATCTTATAGGTAATAAAGACATCCTGACCCCGGCATTATCAATACACGCAGTTGAGGCACGGCATGCATCTGCCATACGTAAACTGCGTCATGATTTAGGGCACGATGCCAACATCAAACCATATATTGTAAGTACCGCTACACTTGGTAACGATACAGGAGTAGCTGCAGCAAACAACAATTATAAAGGTGAAGAAAATGTAACCCAGGGTGGTGTAAACTTAGTTTCAGCACTTAAAGCAAGCGTGGGTGTTGCTACTGCATCATTTGACGAACCGTTAACTAAAGACGAAGTTGTTGCCTTAGTTATTGGATCATTTATTGTGACTAACTAACACCGTTACAATTAAATAAAAGAGCGACTGGTATTATGCCGGTCGCTCTTTTTATTTAAGAAAGTCACATATCTTAATTGCGTACCGGCCGCCCTGATGGGGTCGCCGCCGGTTGTGCCTGTTGCTGGCGCTGTTGTTCGCGGGCTTGCTGTTGTTGCTGACGCTGCTGCTCCTGCTGCTGGCGTTGTTGTTCGCGGGCCTGTTGTTGTTGCTGGCGTTGCTGCTCCTGTTGTTGGCGAACCTGCTGCTGTTGTTGTTCTTTTACCTGCTGTTGCTGCTGGCGCGCTTGCTCTTGCTGTTGGCGTTGTTGCTCTCGTGCTTGCTGCTGTTGTTCGCGCAACTGCTGTTGTTGCTGGCGCACTTGCTCCTGTTGCTGGCGTACCTGCTGTTGGCGCTGTTGTTCTACCTGCTGGCGTTGCTGTTGCTGTTGCTGTTGCTGTTGCTGTTCAAGCTGCCTTGTATTATCGGTAACAGCTGGCCTGTTAGCGCGTTGCTGCTCCCTTGCCTGTTTTTGTTGCTCGGTTTGTTGCTGGCGCACTTGTTGTTGCTGGCGTTGCTGATCAAGTTGCCGTTTTTGTTGCTCAGTTTGCTGTTGCGCACCTTGTTGCTCCTCCCTTACTTGTCTTTGTTGTTCACGGGCTTGCTGCTGCTGCTGGCGTACCCGCTGTTGTTGTACGGTGCCTTGTTGCCTGTCAATAGCACGTTGCTGTTGCTGTGCATCGCCGGTAACTGCAGGCCTTGCAGGGCGGCTATTATTTGCAGGGGCAGTAGCGGGCCTTGGGCTATTATTATTTACACGCACTACCTTTGTATCAGGGCTAGTGTTCCTGGCGGCTGCGGCAAGCCTGGCTGCGTTAGCAGCATTATATACGGTCCCTTTTTGGCGGTCCCTGCTGGCAATACGCTGTGCCGGGTTTTGCTCTTTATAAGCTGCGCCATCTACCACGCGCGCCGGGCGTGCATTAGTATTTGGCCTAACTGCCGGCCTGTAAATATTAATATTGTTATTATTTACTGTTATACGCGATGGCCTGCTTACATTATTGATATTATAAACACGTACAGGGCGTTTGGTGTACCGTTGTATCTCATCTCGGCGCGGGCCGGTTATATAGGTACGGTTATTATAGGTATACCGGTTCCTTATCCAGGTAGTGTTACGGATAATGTTCCTCACCCGGGTACGCGGCACATAATAATTATAAACATTAGTATAGTTTATATAAGCATAGGGTGCAAACACCCAGTAATCATTAGGTACGCTGTAATTATCACCGAATGACATATCTATACTTACGCCCGGTTCCATAGGTGCCCAGCCATAATAGCCGCCGCCGTTTCTCCAGCTAACCCATGCAGGAGCCCATTCATTTCCGGGGACCCACTCCCATCCGTAATAATTATCAAAATGCCACCTGCCGTAATGGAAAGTTGCCCAACCCCAGGGGTAATCAGATACCCAGGTATTGCCATAGGTGGTCATTGCCCAGTAGCCCCGGGTGGCATAAGGCCTAAAATCCTCTTCTACGTCAGGTATCCAAACGTTACCGTATTGCGGGTCGTAGATCCATGTACCGTAAGGCTGTAGTTCGTCGTAAAACTCCTGATCGGATATATATTCGCCCTCCTGGGCCATTGTTTTATGGGGTGCCGATATGATCAGCAGAAAAGCTACCAAGGCTATCCCCCATATTTTTTTTAAACTTTTCATAATACTTAGTATAATTGGTTTGGTTGTTTGTATGGTATATTGACTCGCTTTACTCACAAACGTTTAACCCTGTAATTGTTTTATGCCCATTGTCATAAAACAATTACAGTATAACACATATTTATTAATACAACCAGGTATCTGAGCAAATTTTTAGATAATTTTGGCTTTTAATATTCAAACTATGAGTACAGTAAACATCCCTCGTCTTGATCTTAATACTTATATAAATGGCACAGCCGAAGAGCGTAAAGCTTTTTCGGACAGCATTGGCAAAGCTTTTAATGAAACAGGTTTTGTAACTATAACCAACCATGGCCTTAGTAAAGAATTAATGGATAAACTTTATACCCAGGTAAAGGCGCTTTTTGCTTTACCTGAGGAAGTAAAAGATAAATATGAGATACCCGGCCTGGCTGGCCAGCGTGGTTACACGGGTAAAAACAAAGAAACTGCCAAGGGTTTTAAAGTGCCCGATCTGAAAGAGTTTTGGCAAATAGGCCAAACCGTAACCGATGGCGACCCGATAAAAGAAACCTACCCTGATAATATTGTAGTTGATGAGCAGCCCGAATTTAACACTACTACATTAGAGGTTTATAAAAAGCTGGAAGCTGCCGGCACACACTTATTACGCGCCATATCCGTTTACTTAGGCCTTCCCGAAAATTATTTTGACGATAAGGTACATAACGGTAATTCTATATTGCGTACCCTGCACTACTTCCCTATCGAAAACCCGGATGCATTGCCTGATGATGCAGTTCGCGCCGGTGCACATGAGGATATTAACCTGATAACCCTGTTAATAGGCGCAAGTGCCGATGGGCTGGAACTGCTTACCCGCGACAATACCTGGTTCCCGGTTACTGCCTTTGGCGAAGACCTGGTAGTTAACGTAGGCGATATGCTGCAGCGTTTAACAAACAACAAGCTAAAATCTACCACGCACAGAGTGGTTAACCCACCGCGCGAGCAAATGAAGAACTCGCGCTTTTCGGTACCATTCTTTTTGCATCCAAAAACTACTATGGACCTTACAAGCCTGCCATCAACCATTGATGAGCAGCACCCTAAGCTTTATACCGATATAACCGCCGGGGAATATCTTGATGAACGCTTACGTGAGATAGGTTTAAAAAAATAAACAGGACAAATAAAAAGCCCTCTTAACAATTGTTAAGAGGGCTTTTTAATGGCTTATAATCGCCTTATTCCGGCCTGTTTAAATCTTAATTATTCTCTTCGTCCTGGTTTTGCAGGTTCTCTTTTGCTGCCCTTGAGTCAAGCGCCATACCAATGGCAATACCTACAAGCTATACCAATTGCAATATTATGTAGCCACGCCAATTGCAAAACCCACAGTCAAAAAAATGGTTAAGTTTTGGGGATTCTTCTTAATGTGTTTTACTCAACACTAACGGTTAGGCCTTCCTGCTGTAATATTTTGCGGTAAACCTCCATTTCGGTAAAAGAGCCTTCCAATACCGGGCACTTACCTTCGTTATGCACTTTCCAGGCAATTTTTTCGGCCTGCCCCTCGGAATAATCCAGGTACTTCATCATGCAATGGATAACATGCTCAAAAGTATTATGGTCATCATTCCATAAAATAAGGCGGTGCATTTCTTTAAGCCCGGCCATTAGTTCTTCAAAGGTGAGTGTCTGTTCCTGTACTTCGGTTGGCATATGTATCAGCAAATTTACTCAAAAACAGTAATAAATGTGTTAAAATGGTGTTTATCATTCTATAAAAATTACACGCAATACACTTATCCTTAATAAAATCACACAAAATGAAATGTAGCCCCCTGCTGCTCCCGGTTATAATGTTAGCAATATCGGCTAATGTTAATGCCCAATCCAAACAACATCAAAACCTTTTACCACCGCCTGTAAACCTTGTTATTGATGGCAACCTTACCGACTGGGGCGATAGCCTGCGATACCGTAATGAAGAAAAAAATATTAAATACACACTGGCAAATGATAAAGAGAACCTGTATGCAGCCATCCGCGTTAACGACAGGCTGGAGCAGGCACGCGTATTAAATGCCGGCATTACCATCAGTATTGATACGCACGGCAAAAAGAAGGAAACCTTTAGCATGACCTTCCCATTGCGTTACCCGGGTACCCCGGCACCTGCTTTTGCCGGTTTTAAAGAAGATGGTAACGGGGAGATAACCAAAGAGGAGCGCGAAGAGCTTACTCGCGAGCGCATCACTACCCTGCGAAGCATAAAATGACCGGCTTTAAGGATATTGATAATGGGATGATCACCACATCAAACACCTATGGCATTAAAGCAGCTATTGATTATGATGCCGATGGCAACCTGGTTTATGAAGCGGCTATCCCGTTAAAGTTTTTCCATGCGGATGATATTGCAAAAAACGACTGGGCCTTTAATTTCAAGATCAATGGCATGCAAAAGCCCGATCGTAGTGCCCAAAGCGGCGATGCCCAGGGTGGCGGCGGCCGTGGCGGTATGGGTGGCGGTGGCCATGGCGGCATGGGCGGCGGTGGAGGCCGCGGTGGTATGGGGGGCGGCGGAAGAGGTGGCCGTGGTGGCGGCATGGGCCGTGGCGGCAATAGCAGTAGTGCCGACCGCAGCGAGATATTTAAATCAATTGATTTTTGGGAGAAATTCTCGTTAAGTCAAAAATAAAAACTCAAAAATCTAAAAAATACGATTATAGTATGTCAAAAATTCGCCGGGCGAATTTTTGACTTTTGACTTTTGACTTTTGACTTTTGACTTTACTCTACCTTGTACCTAAACATCTGCCGGCCAATACTACCTTCGCTGCTGATGCCTTCAACAACCACGCGGTATGTGCCTGTACTGCCTGCATTAGCAAACTCAATTGATGCTTTACCATCATTAGTTACCACGTTTGGTTGCCAAAAAATGGTTGTGCGTAAGTCGGCAAGTGTTTGATTTGTATTAGCATCATAAAGCGGCGAATAAAACACACGCGCAGTATACACCCCTTTAGGCTTATAACGAATAACACCCTTTTCAATACGCTGCGGCGCATCCGCACTTGCTTTAGTAAGGTCACGCCCGATAGTGAGCGTACGCTTAGTGGTTACAAATATTACCCCGTTGCCACTACCAAAGCCATATATACTAACCTTACCCCCGCGTATCACCTCAACTCCTTCTACATCGTTGCTGTTTAACCTCGATAAAACCATCCCTTCCGGATCGGGAATTCCATCTACAATTGTAAGCATAGGTCTGTCTGTACGGTTAGAGTATGGCTTACCTCCTTTAAATGAAACCCCGGCAACGCGCCCCTGCAGGCAATCAATAAAGTATCTGCAGCCACTACCAATGTCCTTGCCAATTAAAACCTGGTCGGTTAAATCGGGGTGAATGTTTGCGGAGTTCCTAACAGTTTTAAACTTGTCTTTTATAACAACCTCTTTTAAGTTTATAGCATGGTTGCCAAGGCCAAACTTCATTTGTTCGGCAAATAGCTGTTTGCTGCTTTTCTCGTACGCCGTTTTGTTTTCAGTTGCGTTTACTATATTGAAATCAGCCGCGTTTTTATACCTCGTGGCTGGCGGCCCCACCTGTTGCGGATCCATTTTTATAATGGCATCCTTGTTGAATTTATCGCCACGCGCATATATGAAAAAACTGCTGCTATCGGGATATACAATTTCATCAAATTTAAAATGCCCGTTTTCGTCGGTTACTGCATCAACATTATTTAACGCGTTTTCATAGTCAACCAATTCAACTTTACAGTTTGCTAACGGTTTGCCTTTTTTTGAAAACACGGTACCCGATATATTAAAAGCTGTTTGATGCGGGTATTTATCCACCACATCCGCGGCATTCAAAACACTTTTCCATTCAAAACGGCGGTAGCCCTGGGTAAGCATCAACGCATCCAGATCGGACCGGGTTTTATCATTTACGTTATTAAAATAATAAGCGGGTTGTTCAACATACCCTTTAATATCTGATGTTAACAGCAGGTTGGCCATAATATTATTCTCCAGGTTTTCATCAACCGGCACCTTGCTCTCATCAATTACCGATACTGACAGGTTACTTTCGGCTGGTTCGTCCCCGTTATCTGTGGCGTTAATATTCAACCTTACAGCTTGCCTTGGCGAATACTTTTTACCATCGGCCGATACCGTTAATTTCAGCCCGTCTTCGGGATTTTGAATAAAAACCAGGCGCTCGTTCAAGGGTTCGCCTGCGGCAGAAAAAAGTGTAAACTGCGTAATGCCCGACGGGAATTTAAGCTTTGGCACAACCGCCGAAAATACATTATTGGTATTTATACTTTTAGCCGAGTAGTAAACCTTGCCCCCGGTTTGCCCAACCAGGTAACATTGCCCTGCAGTTCCTTTAGCGGCGGCAATGGTTAAACGTATATTATCAAGCCCCGATTCTGATACTTTTAGCACATAGCCATTATTTACGGCCGCCGGTAAACTTATTGAAGTCTTTGAGCTATCGGGAAAAACAACTTCGGCACGGTAAGTTTCGGCAGCCTGTGGTGTAAATTCAAATACCCCCATACCTAAATGAGATGAACTAAGTTTTGCAACTTCGGTGCCTTTACTATTTGTTAGTACACCTTTAATATTTAGCCCAAGCCCGTTTGTACCAATTGCCTTGAACGCTACCTTATTTGATACACCATTAAGCATATTCCCCCCCTCTGGGAAGAACTGCACATCGGCCTTGCCTGCTGTTATTTTTACAGGGATAACTTTATTAATATAGTTGCCTTTTGCAATGGTTAGTTTAGTTAGTATCCTGCCTGATGTAAATATCGCCGAATTTTCGGCAGGCAGGTTTAAAATCAACCTGCCTTCATTATCAGTAACTCCTTTACCTGTAAAGATTGCCTTATTATCTACTAATACAGAATAATCAACGGTATTACCGGCATAAGCTTTCCCATCTGTATCGGTATAGTTAATAACCGTTTTAATATCGTTACGCCCGTTTTGGTTTACATAATTAAACTCTGTTCGGGTATTCACCTTATTGGTTATTACATTACCTATAGTTATGGCATGGTCAAAAATATATTCCTGGCCCGCATTAAGCATGTACTGGGTGTAGGCACGGATGCGGTAATCGCCTGCATGCAGGGTATCGGGCAGGGCAAAATCCCCCGCGGCAAGGCCTTCGTTTATCTGTAGCTTTAAGCTCTGCTCCACCGAATCCTGGCCATTTACCAATTCTACGTTCAGGATATCGTTATTAAACGATAAGTGGTGCAGATTGCCTGTGGTTACGTATGCCTTAAACCAGATATCATCGCCGGCGGTGTAATAAGGTTTATCAAAATGCAGGTATACTTTCTCTACGGGGTGGCTCTCGGTCCATTCGGTTAGCTGCTGATTTACTTTGGCAAGTATATCATCATCGTTATTAAAGCTATAAAAACCAACAATACTGATCACAAAAAGTAACGCGATCGCTAAACGTTTAAAGGCCATAATTAAAAAAAGCAGATGTGTGTAGCGCTAATTTAATACTTTGTATCGGAATACTTGCCTGCCAATATTGCCTTCGCTATCAATCCCTTCTATTACTACACGGTAAGTACCGGGGCTACCCGCATTAAAATATTCAACAGATGCTCTCCCACTGTTATCAGTTAACAAATCAGGTTTCCAAAAAATAGTTGTGCGCAAATCGGCAAGTTTTTGGTTAGTTTGCACACCATATGCGGGCGAGTAAAATTCACGGGCAACGTACACCCCCTTTGGTTGGTAACGTAGCACGCCTGTTTCAACCCTTTTAATATCATAAAGGGCAAGAGGCTCATCACCGCGCCTTAAGGTCACTATCATGGCACCAGGTGCTCCGTAAATACTTGCGGCCCCTCCTCTTATTATCTCTATTGCCTGTATATCATTAGGGCTTAATCTGACCACTTCTGTAGGGTCTGAACGTATACCGTCAATAATAACCGCCACACCCAGTGGTACCCCACCACTAAATCTTACACCTATAACACGCGCTTGCCATCCCGGGTCTAATTGCCTGCCCAATAGCGTTTGGGTTACAAATAGTGGGCTAACTATATTTGAGGAATGTTTAGTTGGGTTAAATTTATCTGTAATATGCACTTCTTTTAACATTTGTACGTTCCCAAGACCATATTTTAGTCCCTCATAATATAATTTTTTACTGGCTTCTGCGTAGATATTTATACTGTTTGATGTAGCTATATTAAAGTCGGGCAGGTTTTTATATTGCGCTGCGGATGGCGCTACTATGGTATCCATCGTAACCACAACATCTTTACTTTTTTTAGCAGTGCGGGCGTTTATTAAAAACCTGATACTATCAATGTATAACAGATCTTTAAAAGCAAAACGGCCGTTTTGATCTGTAAGCGTATCAAGCTTTATTACCCCATTTTGATAATTTATCAGTTGTACCGTGCCACCGGCCACTGGTTTCCCATTTGGCTTAGTTACCTTTCCGGATATTGTAAAAGCAGTTTCGCGTGGGTACTTGTTAGGTGATGGTTCACCATCCAGTACATTCTTCCATGCAAACCGGCGATAACCTTGTGTAAGCATCAGCATATCCAGATCAGTTCGGGTTTTATCATTGTCGTTATTAAAGTAATATGCAGGCTGTTCCACATAACCTTTCAAGTCGGCTGTAAGCAAAAGACTGGCTTGTATATTATTTTCTGTATTCTCATCCACCGGGACTTTGGTTTCATCAGTCACTGCTACCGAAAGGCTGCTTAAAACAGGGGCGTTATTGTTTGAAGCGCTAACAGCCAGCATTACTTTTTGCCTTGGCAAGTATGTTTTATTATTGGACGATATGGACAGGTTAAGTATATTTTCCGGGTTCTTAATAAACACCAATCTTTCATTGAGCGGTTCGCCGGAAGATGAGAACAAGGTAAATTGTGCTATACCTGATGGAAATTTACTTTTAGCCACAACTGCCGAAAACATTGCATTACCGGCAAAACTTCTGGATGAATAATAAGCTTTACCTGCGGTTTGTCCAACAATGTTAATTTGCCCGTTAGTGCCTTTTGCTGCAGCCACTGTGATCCTTAAATTATCGGGACCAGCCTCTGATATGTTTAAAACATACCCGTTGTTTTCCGCAGCAGGCAAAACTAATGATCGTTTTGAGCCATCGGGGAAAATCAAATTTGCCTGGTATGTATCACCGGCTTGTGGTGTATAATTAAATATACCCATCCCTAAGTGCGAGGTTGTAATCCGGGCAATATCTGCGCCTTTGCTATCTGTTATAAATCCTTTTACATCTATCCCCAAACCATCTGTGCCAATGGCCTTAAACGCCACCTTTGTGGGAATGCCATACACCATATTCCCGCCTTCCGGAAAGAATTGAACATCGGCCCTGTTTGCCAATGCCCTTATCGGTATTGTTTTAGTAACCACGTAACCATCTGAAACAGTTAGTTTCGTAACAATACGGCCCGAGGTAAGCAGTTCCTGGTTATCGCCCGCTAAGTTCAAACGCAGGTTGCCAAGGCTATCAGTAATACCTTTTCCTTTGGTTATAACAATATCATTCAACAATATCGAGTATGCAACTGCATTGCCTGTATAAGGTGTGCCGCTTATATCGCTGTAATTAATGGTTGTACCCACCGCACTGTTGGCCTTCTGATGGGCATAATCAAATGTGGTTTTTGTGAATACTTTGTTAACAATGGTGTTGCCTATATTTATCGCTTTATCAAAAATGTAGTTTTTACCATCGTTAAGCATATACTGCGTATAAGCACGGATGCGATAATTACCTTCGTGTAGTGTATCCGGCAGTGCAAAATCGCCAAAAGCCGTCCCCTCATTAAGCTGTAACTTAAGCGTTTGCTTTACAACATCCTGATTGTCTATTAATTCTACATTAAGCAACCCACTATAGGCAGATAGCTGGTGCTGGCTACCTATTGTTACATAAGCTTTAAACCAGATGTTATCTCCCGCAGCATAATAAGGCTTATCCATGTGCAGGTGCACTTTTTCAACCGGGTGGTTTTCTGTCCACTTTTCCAATTGCTGGTTTACTTTAACAATAACATCGTTATCGTTATTAAAGCTATATACACTAATGACACCGCCTATTACTAACAGCCCCAGAAAAACGCGTTTAAAGCTCATACTTAAAAGGTTGGTATTAGTAAATATACAAAAACACCATCAAATATTAGTTACCAGTCACTTTGTATCGGAATACTTGCCTGCCAATATTGCCTTCGCTATCAATTCCTTCAATCACTACACGGTAATTGCCGGGGCTTCCCGCATTAAAATACTCAACACTGGCTTTACCACCCGGGGTTACAACATCAGGCTTCCAGAAAATGGTGGTACGCAGGTCGGCAATTTTCTGATTGGTTTTAGCATCGTATTTTGGTGAGTAAAATATACGCGATTTATAAATACCTTTTGGATGGTAAGGTACTATGCCCCTGCCAAACTGCTGCGGATAGTAGGTTGGTTCATCACCTCGTTTGGTTGTAATAACCAATACGCCATTAGCACCGCGGCCACCATAAATACCGGCCGTACCAATATTACGCAACACTTCAATAGATTGTACATCATTTACGTTTAAGCTGTTCATAAAAGCAGCATCAGAGTACATCCCATCAATAACAACAAGCATACGGCCGCCACCACGGGTAGTAACCGGTACGCCATTGTTAAACAGCACACCAAGCAAGCGCCCCTGTAAACAATCAGACAGGCGTACACAGCCATAATTCATTAGGTCTTTACTCAGCAAAACCTGGTCGGCATTACCCGGGCCATTTAAATTTGCCGAGTGTTTTAATGCGATGCGCTTTTCCCTTATCAATACTTCCCTCAGGCTGATTACATGATTACCCTGGCCGGCTTTTATTTGCTCAAAGTACAATTGCTTGCTATTTTGGGCATACATGGTAACAGCGCTGCCCGTATTTGAGGCAAAGTCTGCAATGTTTTTATAATTGGATGCGGTGGGCGGCGGCACGCTATCCATTTTTATCACCACATCCCTTTTGTTTTTGGCGTTACGCGCCTGGATCACAAATTTTAGGCTATCGGCATATATTACATCTGTAAACGCAAAGCGGCCGTTTTGGTCGGTAACCGTATCAACCTTTAACAAGCCGTCATCAAAATTTATCAGCTCCACCTTGCCATTGGCAACAGGCGCACCTGATGGTGTAGTTACCCTGCCGGATATAGTAAAAGTTTTTTGTATCGCGTATTGGTTAGGAGTTGGCGTATCGTTCAGTACGTTCTTCCACTCAAACCGGTGATAACCCTGGGTAAGCATCAAAACGTCCAGGTCAGCATGGGACTTTTCGCTTCCGTTAAAATAGTAAGAAGGCTGCTCTACATACCCTTTCAGATCTGACGTGAGCAGCAGGTTGGCAAAAATATTATTCTCAGCATCTTCATCAACGGGCACTTTGCTTTCGTCTGTTACCGATATGGAGAAACTGCCAACCACAGGCTTGTCCCCGTTATCCCTGGCGTCAATATTAAGTTTTACTTTTTGCCTTGGTGCATAGCTTTGGTTGTCGGCAGTTACCAATAAGTTTAATTTATCTTCCCGGTTTTGGATGAATACCAAACGCTGGTTCAGCGGCTCGCCCGATTCTGAGAACAGCGTAAACTGCGCTATCCCCGAAGGGAACTTACTTTTTGGCACAATGGTAGAAAACGCATCGCCCCCTGCTGTGCTCCTGGCCGAATAGTACACTTTGCCGGCACTTTGCCCAACCAACACAAACCGGCCTGCTGTACCCTTTGCCGCTGCTATAGCTATCCGCAGGTCGTTTTTTCCCTGTTCAATAACTTTTAGTACATAGCCATTGTCGGCGGCTTTTGGCAGCGCTACCGATGCTTTTGTACCATCGGGGTAACTCATATTTGCCTTGTACATATCGCCGGCTTGCGGCGTAAAGGTAAATGCCCCCATCCCTAAATGCGAGGTGGCAATCTGCGCCATTTCTTCGCCTTTACTGTTGGTTACTGTGCCTTTAATAGCTATACCCAGGCCATCGGTACCTATAGCTTTAAAAGCCACTTTGGCCGGTAACCCGTTTATCATATTACCGCCCTCGGCAAAAAACTGCACGTCGGCATAACCCGCCATGGTATGTATAGGGATGCTTTTATGTACCGTGCCATCCCCTGTACCGGCTATACCGGTAACAATCCGGCCTTGCTTTAGCAAAGCGGCGTTGTCGGCAGGTAAATTAATATGCAGGTTGCCTTTGGCATCGGTAACGCCCTTGCCTTTGGCCATCACTGTATTATTCAGCATAACCGAATAGCTTACCGCATTGCCGGAGTATGCTGTACCGCTGGCATCGGTATAGTTAATGTCGGCGCTTACTACATCTCGCCCGTTTTGGGTGGTGGTGGTAAATGTTGTTTTTGTAAAAACCTTATTGGTAATAACATTGCCAATGCTGATAGCCTTATCGAAAATATAATCACTGCCGGCATTTAGCATATATTGGGTATATGCCCTTATACGGTAATTACCCTCGTGCAGGGTATCGGGCAGGGCAAAATCGCCGTAGGCAAGGCCATTATGCAGTTGTAGCTTCAGGTTTTGTTTAATGGAATCTTGCTCGTCTATCAGTTCCACATTTAAGATGCCGCTATCGGGCTGCAGGCGATGTAAAGGGCCGGTAATTACATAGGCTTTAAACCAAATATCGTCGCCGGCGGTGTAATATGGTTTATCAAGGTGCAGGTGTACTTTTTCTACCGGATGGCTGCCTGTCCATTTATCCAGTTGGTGCTGCACACGCGCAATAATATCATCATCGGAATTAAAACTATATGCCCCGATAACCCCAATGGCTAATAACAGCCCCGCTATAAAACGTTTGTATGCCATAATTTACAGGTAGATGAAATTATAAACAATGCTGCGGGGCAATTGTGCTAAACCCCCGGCATTAAAACTTATTCTTCCACATCATGCTCTCTACAGGGCGTGTTGTAGGGTTATTGTATTTCGCGTTGCTTTTGGTATTATACATGGTTTCTATATCGCCTTCCACAACAAAATATATCAGCTGGCCAATGGGCATACCTGCGTAGATCTTTACCGGCTGTGCGCATGATATCTCCAGCGTCCAGGTGTTGCAAAAGCCCACATCACCTTTACCGGCGGTTGCATGTATATCAATACCTAAGCGGCCCGTGCTTGATTTTCCTTCTAAAAAAGGCACGTGTTTGTGGGTTTCGGTATATTCTACCGTTACCCCAAGGTATAAAGCACCCGGCTGTAATACAAACCCTTCTTTCGGTATCTCAAACCCTATTATCTCATTGTGCAGCTTAGCATCCAAAACCCTATCCTTATATGTGGCCAGGTGCTTGCCTAAATGCACATCGTACGAATTTGTACCCAGGCATTCGGGCTTAAACGGCTCAATTATAATAGTCCCTTTTTCAATCTCTTCGAGGATGCGCTTGTCTGATAAAATCATAAGTAAATTGCTGCCCTAAATTATGATTAATTGGCCTAACTTTCAACAGTAATAAAACAACAAAGCCGCATGTACTATTTGTACAATGCGGCTAAATTATACCACCCTTTTGGGCAATATGAACGCACACTTATCCTACCCGTATTAAATGCGCTTTACGTTTTGTGCTGCAGGTGTTTCAGCAATGCGCTGCTTCATGCATCCTTCTGTTATGGCAACGGCTATTAAAACCGCGGCTGCTATGTATATCTTCTTCATTTTGTGCCAATTGCGACAATAAAACGTTTAGTATGGGTATGACGTACGTTTACATCCATTAGTTACAGTCGCCAAAAAAAATTGGTTAATTATTATATTTAGCTGATACATATTGGCAACCTTTTTTGCAATTTTACCAGTCATGGCTATAGCGTACCGACAACAGATTGATGATGATACAGAATTTGCGCTGTGGAGGATAGAAGAAACCGCCGACGAACTGTACAAACAGCTTCAGCTTGACGAAACCGAAAAAGCCTACACCAAAAAACTGAGCAAAAGCAAACGCTATCTGCACTGGCTTGGCACACGCGTATTATTACGCAAAATGCTTGGTACCGATGATTATATCGATGCCAAGGTTGATAGCCATGGCAAACCTTATTTGGTAAGCATGCCCTACCATATCTCGCTTAGTCACTCGTTTGATTATGCCGCCGTAATGATAAGCAAAACCAGCCCTGTTGGTATTGATATTGAACAGATAAAAGAAAAAGTTGAGCGCATTGCACCCAAATTTATGAAGCCCGAAGAGCTGGCTTTTATTGAAGAAGAACGCAAAATTCAGCACTTGTACGTATGCTGGTGCGCCAAAGAGGCCATTTACAAATGCTACGGCCAAAAAGAAGTTAGCTTTGCCGATAATATAACGCTGCGCCCGTTTACCTTTCAGCACCATGATGTGCTGGACGCCAAACTACACAAAGGCGAGGTAAATATTGACTACGAAGTTGGGTACCTGCAGTACGAAGATTACATGATAGGATACGTGAAGGGATAATAAATGAAGAATAAAAAGGTAATATTTCAGGATTGGGGATTAACGGATTACCAGGTGGCCTGGGACCGCCAGGAGGCCCTGTTTGCCGAAACCGTTAAATTAAAAACCGAGATCCGGAACCGCTCGCTGGCTGTTGCCGCCGGCGATGCCGAACCCGAAGAGGAAATTGCCACCCCCAATTACCTTATTTTTTGCGAACACCCGCATGTTTATACCCTTGGTAAAAGCGGCAAAGCCGAACATTTGTTGCTGGACGAGCAAGGCCTGAAAGAGAAAAATGCTGTTTACTACCCCATAAACCGCGGCGGCGATATTACCTACCACGGCCCCGGCCAGATAGTAAGCTACCCGATATTAGACCTTGATAACTTTTTTACCGATATACACCTGTACCTGCGCACGCTGGAAGATGCCATTATACTCACCCTTGCAGATTATGGCTTAACCGCCGGCCGTTACCCCGGGTATACCGGCGTTTGGTTTGATGCCGATAACGAACGCGCCCGCAAGATCTGCGCTATGGGCGTACGCTGCAGCCGCTGGGTTACCATGCATGGCCTTGCTTTTAACGTAAATACCGACCTGGATTACTTTAAAAACATTGTACCCTGCGGGATAGACGATAAGGCCGTAACCTCTATGGAACTTGAACTGGGCCGCAAAGTTGATATAAACGAAGTTAAAGAAATCCTTAAGCATCACATTTCCGTACTTTTTGGTATGGAGATGATAGCATGAGGACACTTGCAATATTATTTTTGATTGGCACACTGGCTGCATGCACAAAAGCATCCGAGCCCATACAGGTTATCAAGACCACTTATAACAATATGCATATCCCCGATTCATTAACCTACCTGGCCCTGGGCGACTCATACACCATTGGCGAAGCGGTGCCGCAGGCACAATCGTTCCCGCACCAGTTAGCATTGAGGCTTAATTCTACCAATCACTTTGTAAAAAAACCCGACATTATTGCCGTTACCGGCTGGACAACCGGCGACCTTAAAAAGGCCATTGTAGCGCGCGACTTAAAAAGCCATCAATATAATATTGTAACCCTGCTTATTGGCGTAAACAACCAGTTTAGGGGCTACAGTAAAGATGATTACCGCACCGAATTTATTGAGCTGTTAAACACCGCCATCAGCTATGCGGGCAACAATAAACAGCATGTGTTTGTGCTTTCTATACCCGACTGGGGCGTTACCCCCTTCGCTAAAAATGGCGGGTATGATGCGCAGGTGGTAGGCGCGCAGATTGACCAGTTTAACGCTATCAATAAACAGGAAACCGAAAAGCTGGGCGTAACCTATGTAGATATTACCCCATCATCGCGCCGGGCAAGTTACGAAAGCGGCCTCATAGCCAACGATGGCCTGCACCCATCAGGCAATATGTATAGTATGTGGGTAAGCCAGCTGCTGCCGGTGATAGATGCCCAGGTGAAGTATTAGCGGGTTAAACCGCACTCTATTTCTGTTTTGTTCCATTTTGAAAACGGGACAAACGGAACAAGCGGAACACATTGATAATGAGGTTTTTATTACTGACAAAATCCTGTCAGTATCTCAACAAACACCTCACTATTTTTCTTTTATAAACTCATATTCAACGATTTATGTAAAAACGATTTTGTCCCGTTTTTTTGAAAATGAGACAAGAAACGATACGGGTTGTCTCGTCCTGAAATAAGTTGACGGTTTTATATATTGATTAATTGAGCTACAAATATAATTTTACACCGTAATAGGCATCTCTTTTTTTTGAACTTTGCGATAGTAGTTTTTCCACCGCCGCT
>NZ_JBAZRC010000101.1:0-17474 GCF_041663085.1 Mucilaginibacter sp. | reverse complement strand
GCAAATGTACTTAGTTTTGAGGGATGGAGTGTCATTTTAATGTTCCAAATACAGTACGCCATTTCAAACGATGCCCAAGTTTAGTTCCGTAGGAACTTCTGGTGGGTAGCACGTTTGACATTTAACCAGGCGTTCCTATCGGAACGCTTGATAGCCTTGTTTAGATTGCTACCAACCAGATGTGCCGATGGTACATGACGCGGCTTCACTAACTCCGCTGCCCTTATCTCCTGTTCTTAACCCAATTACTTTCCACAACAGCATCAGTTTCAGCAAAGGCAACCTTTTTTGTGGCCAGTAGTTTCTCCATCACCAATGCTGCTATCAGCGCTTCGGTTTCAGTACCAGTTTGCAGGCTTTCGGGTGTAAAATATTTTTTAACGAAGTGGGTGTCGAAATTACCCGAGGTAAAGGCCTCGTGCTGCATCACAAACCTGCCGAAGCTAAGAGTTGTGGTGATGCCGGTGATATTATACTCATCAATAGCCCTTATCATACGCTCAATGGCTTCCGTGCGGTCTTTACCGTAGGTGATGAGCTTGGCTATCATGGGGTCGTAATAGATGGGGATCTCCATTCCTTGTTCAAAACCATCATCCACCCTAACGCCGGGGCCTTTCGGGGTAACATAGGTTTGCAACGTGCCAATATCTGGCAGGAAATTATTGGCCGGGTCTTCGGCATATACGCGCAATTCCATAGCGTGGCCCTGAATCTTCAGATCTTCTTGTTTAAAGCTTATGGCTTCGCCGCGGGCAATGCGGATCTGCTCTTTCACCAGATCTATACCTGTTATAAGTTCGGTAACCGGGTGCTCTACCTGCAAGCGGGTATTCATCTCCAGGAAAAAGAAATCGAGCTTCTCATCCATAATAAACTCTACCGTGCCTGCGCCGGTATAATTAACCGAACGCGCCACATCTACGGCGCATTTACCCATCGCTTCGCGGATCTCCGGTGTAAGCACCGATGATGGCGCTTCCTCTATCACCTTTTGGTGGCGGCGTTGCACGGAGCAATCGCGCTCGAACAGATGTACGATATTGCCATGCGTATCGCCCAGCACCTGAATCTCGATATGGCTTGGCGAAGAAACGTAGCGCTCAATAAACACCGCACCATCGCCAAAAGCCGATATAGCTTCGGATACGGCAAGGCCCATTTGCTCTTCAAAATCATTAGGACCATCAACAATACGCATGCCCTTACCCCCACCTCCGGCGGCGGCTTTTATCAGGATAGGGAAACCCACCTCAACTGCGCGCAATTTTGCTTCGGCCACATCGGTAATGGCTTCTTCGGTGCCGGGTACCATAGGGATGTTATATTTTAATGCGGCAGCTTTGGCCGATAACTTGTTTCCCATCACTTCCATAGCCTCGGGCGATGGGCCGATAAGGATCAAACCAGCCTCACGTACCTGCCTTGCAAAACCGGCATTCTCGCTTAAAAAGCCATAACCGGGATGGATGCCTTCGGCGCCGGTTTGTTTACAGGCGGCTATAATTTTATCGCCAACAAGGTATGATTGATTGGAGGGCGCTTCGCCGATGAATACGGCTTCGTCTGCATAGCGTACATGTAACGCGTTACGGTCGGCCTCAGAATAAACAGCTACAGTTTTTATACCCATTTCGCGGGCAGAACGCATTACACGCAGGGCTATCTCGCCCCGGTTTGCTACCAATATTTTTTGCATAGGTAACAAATGTAATTAATCTGCGCTAAGGTTAAAACCTTACTTTTTAGAGAATGCCACTTTTATTCCCATCAAAACAAAAGCAACCCCCGAGAATTTATTGAGCCAGTTGCCCGCTTTAGGGTTATTGATAAATTTTTCGGAAAAGAAAGACACGAATACGCTTAGC
Source organism: Mucilaginibacter sp. (assembly GCF_041663085.1). GTDB lineage: Bacteria > Bacteroidota > Bacteroidia > Sphingobacteriales > Sphingobacteriaceae > Mucilaginibacter. The sequence goes on along the minus strand of NZ_JBAZRC010000101.1, from coordinate 15,606 downwards.
AGCAAATACCATATCAACCCTAAAAATACATAGGTAAGCCCAAGTATAATAAATGGCAGCGATTGACTCAAGGCTTCTTTTTTGATGAACTGCGGAAAAAACGCCAGGAAGAACAACGCCACTTTTGGGTTAAGCACATTGGTTACCACACCCGACAGGAAATTTTGCATATTGCTTTTATCGGCTTTATCAACCGCGGTTAGCACGATGCCATTATTTTTGGAGATAAGCTTGTTAACACCCAGATAGATAAGGTAAGCCGCCCCAAGGTATTTAACAATAGCAAACGCCAATACCGATTTTGCCACAATAAGCGATAAACCAAGCGCGGCCAGCACCGTATGGAACAAAACCCCCGCGTTAACACCTAATGCAGAATAGATGCCTGCTTTTTTACCCTGACCAATGGCCTTGTTGATGACAAACAGGGTATCCATACCCGGTGTCATGATGAACAGGAATGCGGTTAGCGCGAACGTTACAAAATTATCTATGCCCATGTGGCAAATGTAACGGATTATTTGAAAGATGGGAATGAGTCAAAAAAGAGAATTGTCATATCGAACGAGGTACGAGGAGATATCTTGTTCATAATGCAAGGTTCGCCGCCTGCAATTCGAACAAGATTTCTAGTCGCTGCGCTTCCCTCGAAATGACAAGGTGGATTAGGCGGTTACGCCCGCTACAATATGCTCTTTTTGCCGTTGTTGGTGTTGTCACCAACAACCCTGAGACAGGTAGCAAGAAATATATGACGGCCAAGCATGGCGGCTTGTTGGTGACAACACCAACAAGGGCGAAAGTAGAAATAGTATGCAAAAGAGAATTGTCATATCGAACGAGGTACGAGGAGATATCTTGTTCATAATGCAAGGTTCGCCGCCTGTCATTCGAACAAGATTTCTCGTCGCTGCGCTTCCCTCGAAATGACAGGGTGGATTAGGCGGTTACACCAGCCACAATATGCTCTTTCTCTATCTTCTTCTGTAATTCCAATATAGCGCCTATTAAAGCTTCTGGCCTTGGCGGGCAGCCTTGTACGTATACATCAACCGGGATAACCCTGTCTACCCCTTTTACCACATGGTAGCCGTGCTGCCAGTACGGGCCGCCGCAGTTAGAGCATGAACCCATCGAGATCACATATTTAGGGTCGGGCATTTGCTCGTACAGGCGTTTAATGCGCTCGGCCATTTTAAAGGTAACAGTGCCTGCGATGATGATGACATCTGATTGACGTGCGGAAGGCCTCGGGAACACCCCAAACCTATCCAAATCGTATGTAGAGGCCATAGCACCCATCATTTCTATCGCGCAGCAGGCAATACCAAAGCTTAATGGCCATAGTGATGACAACCTCGCCCAGTTCAGCAGGTCGTCCATTTTGGTGATCACAATACCACCGGCTTCGTTGGTCAGATCAGGCGTCATTGGCTGGTTTTTTAAAAGCTGGTTTAAACATAGGCTTCCTTACTTCAGGGGTAGCGGTTGTAGTAACATCAGGAGTTGCGGTGGTTGTAGCAGTTGCAGCCTGATTTATCCCCAAACTAAATTCTTTCACCTTAAAATTGCCCTGTTGGGTATTTAGGTCGTCATATAATGCCTGAGGGATGTGGGTATCTGTTTGCGGCAGGGTTACGCTTGGTTTTATCCAGTTAAGGTCGCCCTTGATCCAAACATAGGCCAGGCCTAATATCAATATCCCTAAAAAAATGAACATTTCTGTCAAGGAGATCCACCCCCAGCGTGCATCCGCAGCTATAAGTTCGCGATTGCCAAACACAGTTGCCCAGGGGAATACGAATACCATCTCTACATCAAACAGCAGGAAAACCAGTGCGATAACGTAAAAGCGCGAGTTAAAAGGTAACCAAGCATTGCCGGTTGGTTCTTCGCCACATTCGTAAGTGGTTAGCTTTTCGTAATTGGGGTTACGGGGCGCTAAAAGGCGGTTCACAAAAAATAACCCGCCAATTGCAACTATGCCTGTAATTAAAAAGATAAGTATCTTTCCAAATTCTGATATTTGCGCCACAGCATCCATGACAGCAAATTTAACAAAACAATCAAACTTTGACGCTATAATTATTGGCGGCGGCGCCTGCGGATTAATGTGCGCGGTACAAGCCGGCTTTTTAGGCAAGCGTACATTGGTATTAGAGAAGAACGACAAAGTTGGCGCCAAGATATTGATAAGCGGTGGCGGCAGGTGTAATTACACCAACCTGTATGCTACGCACAAGCAATTCATCTCCCAAAACGAACACTTTAGCCGATCAGCCCTAGCGCAGTGGACCGTGGATGATACCGTTACTTTTTTTGAAACCTACGGCATAGAGGGCAAAGAGAAAACCCTTGGCCAGCTTTTCCCGGTGAGCGATAAGGCCAAAGATGTGGTGAATGTATTTACCAATCTTTGCAACGACCTTGACCAGGAGATATGGTGCGATACCGAGGTTACTGCCATTGAGCAAACTGAAGATGGGTTCAATATTTCGATAGAAAGGAATGGCAAGCAGCAAGTATTATTCGCCCCAAAAGTTGTTATAGCCAGTGGTGGCCTGCCCATAGCTAAAATGGGGGCTACCGATTTTGGCCTGCGCGCAGCCCGTAAATTTGGTATGGCAGTTACCGAAACTGCCCCTGCCCTGGTACCGCTTACCATCACCGGTAAAGACCAGCCCTGGTATGAGCAGCTATCGGGCAATAGCATTTTCTGCCGGGTATGGAACGACAGGGCAAGCTTTGAAGAAAACATCCTGTTTACCCACTGGGGGCTGAGCGGCCCGGCCATATTACAGATCTCATCCTACTGGAAACCCGGCGAACACATCTATATCGACCTGCTGCCGGGTAAAGATATTACCGAACTGATACTGCAGGAGCGGGAGCAAAACGGCAAGAAGATGCTATTGGCTTATCTCTCTAACCTGTTTACCCGCAAATTTGCAGAGGCTTTGGTTGATTATATCCCTGCGGATAAAAACCTGGCTTCGCTTACCAAAACCGAACTGGAAGATATCAGCATACTACTGCACGAGTTTAAAGTAAAACCTGCGGGCACCAAAGGTTATGATAAAGCCGAGGTGATGACGGGCGGTGTAGACACCAACGAGCTATCATCAAAAACTCTTGAAAGTAAAAAAATACCCGGCTTGTACTTTGGCGGCGAATGTGTTGATGTTACCGGCTGGCTGGGAGGCTATAACTTTCAATGGGCCTGGGCAAGTGGTTTTGTTATAGCGCAGAATTTGTAGGCTATTAACCACAGAGGGCACTGAGAGAAAAACACAGAGGTCAGGAAGAATTTATATTCCTATAAGCACAGAGATAACATAGAAAATCTTTTTTAAACTCTGTTATCTCTGTGAAAACTCGGTGTACTTTGTGGTTAAAATAAAAGGTCACAAAGAATAAATCTCTGTGACCTCTGTGAAATCTTGGTGCTCTCTGTGGTTAAACTAACCTCAAAAAAACCTTATGGTTTCTTCTCTGGAGCTGGCGGTGGCGTTGAACCCGGGGCAGGTGTTGCTCCCGGTGCCCATGACGGCTGGCCGGCAGGTGCCTGGCGTGGCAGTTCTGATGCCCTTACCACTTCCGGATGTTGTACACCACGGTGGCAGGTGTAGCAGTTAATGCTGCTTTCCATGATCCTGTCTGTACTATCCTTTTCCGCGTGGAAATATTTTTTGTTGATCTCCTGCGTCATTTTATACATTTCGCGGGCCATCTCTTTTTCGGGTTTGCCATCGGCGGCAAAGTCCATCTTTTTGGTATCCTCGTTACGCATATGGCAAAAGCTGCAGCGCGCACCTAATGCATGCTCCCACTCTTCCATCGTTTTATGCATTTCTTCTTTAGAAATGTTTTTTGGCAATACTTTAAGATTTTTGAATGGCTCGTCGGCTGGTTTAATAGCCGGCGACATGGCCATAAATACCACTGCCGAAAGCAGGCCTATTGTTGCAAGTAATTTTTTGTTGATTGTCATAATAATGTAAGGGCGTTTAAACATCTAAATTAGAACAATTAGTTTAAAAACGCAATAAGCAATAAGAATGTTACGCTATTGATCTTTAAAGGGCTTTATCATTTCCATGCTCAGGTCCCAAAGTCTGTTTCGGCCAGTTTCGTTAGTTGCCTGTGCAGATGGGCTGGCCACATGCCGATTTTTAAAATACTTACCGCTTTTTGCATCAATACGAATAGCTGAGGCCAGGTAAATGCTTGTTTGCGCGCCGCTCTCGGCCGAGATCATAAAAGGCCTCGCCAGCCACATTAGTATTTTACCAATACCTGTAAGCCCTATGCCAAAGCCTGTGTTAACCAAACCCGGGTGCAGCGCAAACGCACTAATACCTTTTGGCCCGTATTTAATAGCCAGCGAACGGGTAAAATATATATTAAACAGTTTGGCGGTTCCGTATGCCTTCCATGCCGAGTACGGGCGTTTTAACCATTGCAGATCGTTAAAATTGGGTTTGGCCATGCGGTGCGCTTCCGAGCTTACATTGATAATACGCGCCTGGCCTTTTTGTAATAAGGGCAGCAGGTTATTTACCAGTAAAAAATGGCTTAAATGGTTAACAGCAAAAGTCATTTCATAACCGTCTTTGCTCTCCTGCCGTTCGGCAAAAATGCCACCCGCATTGTTTATGAGTATGTTAACAGCCATTAAACTTGCTTTTAAAATACCAGCAGCATCGCGTACGCTTTCCATATCGGCCAGGTCGCATTTTAATACATAAACGTTCTTGTTTTTTGTAGCCGCAATTATTTCTTGTCGTAACTCTTCCCCCCTCTTCATATCACGAACCAGCATGTAAACAGCGTGGTCTTTTTTGGCGAGTGCCATGGCGGTCTCCTTACCTATACCGGATGTTGCGCCGGTTATAACAGTAGTTGTAAAAGGCATATCGTATCAATTTAAATTAGGCCGGGGGATAGATCAAATTTAGCACTTTTTAGTGCAACTAAAAATTATACGGCCTGTAGCAGGTGTATAATGCTATAAATCCGGAAATAAATCTGTTAAATTTTGTTAAACAATTTGCATTATTACGAAATAGTCGTATGTTTACGAAATTATCGTAGATAGCATGGAGAAATTATCACAACAAGAGGAAGAAGCAATGCAGGCCGTTTGGCAGGCCGGCACAGGTTTTATAAAGGATTTTCTTGATCAAATGGCCGAGCCAAAGCCCCCTTATACCACCCTGGCATCAACCATCAAAAACCTGGAACGCAAAGGTTTTGTAACCGGCGAAAAGCTGGGTAACTCGTACCGCTACACCCCTGCTATTTTAGAAGAGGAATACAAAAAACGCTTTATGAGCGGCTTTGTAAGCGACTATTTTAAAAACTCGTATAAAGACCTGGTTACCTTTTTCGCAAACGAGAAAAAGATAAGCGCATCCGAGTTAAAAGAGATCCTTAACCTGATAGAAAAACCTAAACAATAATATCATGCCGGCCTTATTTGTCTTTTTATTCAAAGTTAATATCGCATTACTATTGTTTTGCGCAGGCTATTACCTGGTGTTGCGCCACCTTACCTTTTATACGTTAAACAGGGCGTACCTGGTGGTTGCCATTGTTTTTGCAACCCTTTACCCCAAAATTGATCTGAGCGATTTTGCCCAAAGGCATGAAACCCTGGCCAAACCGGTACAAACCGTAGTATTAAACTGGCAGGCACCTGCCGAAAGCCTGATAAAGCCCCTCACCCAGCCCAACTACTGGCAATGGGCAACGGTTATATTTTGGGCTGGGGCCATATTCCTTGGCTTTAGGTTATTGATGCAGTTGTTCTCGCTGTTTCAATTGTACCGCCAGTCGAAACCGGCACGCATACATGAACATGATGTAAGGCTTATTGAAGGCGAGGCGGCCCCTTTCTCTTTTTGGCGCAGTATTTACGTAAACCCCGCCAACCACACCCCTGCCGACCTGCAAGCCATCCTATTACATGAGCAGGTGCACGTTAACGGCTGGCACACTATAGATATTTTACTGGCCGAACTAAGCAGCGTATTCTACTGGTTTAACCCCGGTATATGGCTCATGAAAAAAGCCGTTCGCGAAAATATTGAGTTTATAACCGACCGAAAGATTCTGAACAAGGGCTTTGATAGCAGAGCCTATCAGTACAGCCTGGTGAACGTGAGCTTTAATACTACCACCCCCGGCATAGTAAACCACTTTAATATTTCAACCATTAAAAAACGCATAATTATGATGAACGCTAAAAGATCTTCGAAGTTTAAACTTACGCGTTATGCGTTTGTGGTGCCTGCCGTTGTGGTGCTGTTGCTGGTATTTACCTTATCAAAGGCCGAAATAACCAAGCCCATTACCCGCAAAATTGAATTAACCATTAAGCCGGTTACAACCGCTATTAAACAGGCTGCCCAAACTGCTATGGCATTTGCAGATACTGTACCTGATAAAAAAGCAAAAACCACTACTGCAAAAACCGCCAAAACCGATACACTCAAGTTAAAACAAACGCTTTTTGTTGCTTATGATATAAAAGCTGATACCGGCAAAAAACAAAAAATCTATATCAGGACGGCAAACAATCACACCATCGATTCGATGAACATAGTTTTGAATGGTAAAAAGGTGGATAACGCCATATTCTCAAAGGTTGATCCATCAACAATTGAGAGCATTAACATAATCAACTCCGGCGACCTGAAATTTAATGCAGTAGAGAATTATATATTTAATAATAATAAAGACGTAATATTTATAGCTACGAAAGATTCTGAAGAAGGAAAAGCATTATCTAATAAACTGGGCAAAAGGCGCCAGATAACCAACATCAGGATAAACGGTATAAATAAAAACACCGATAACCTTTCGGGATCAGAAGTCGCGGTGATATCTGCCTTACCCGGTTTAAAATTAAACGGTAACGTTAATAACGTAACTGTGATTGCACGTAAAAAAGACGTAAATGAGCAAGATGACAAACTACTAAAGGAAGTAACAGTAAATGGTTATCAAAGGTTAAATAGCACCATGAGCGGCATAACTGTTGTTGGACGCAAAAAAGATGGATCGGCATCGGCAGATGACCTGAAAGAAGTTGTAGTAACCGGTTATGGCACCGCAACAAAATTAAAAACCGACAGCATCCACCTTAACGGGAACAATATTGTGTTTGCAGCCACCCCACAAACACAACTAAAGAATGTAAAAGGCTGGAACACGACCGCCAGCTATGTTTATACAACCAATAGTACCAATGTTAACCGCATATCAGATAAACTGATTGTGATTGACGGCAAAGTAGCCAGCGAAAAAGAGTTAAAAAAACTGTCGGCTTATGATATTGACAGGATGAGTACAAGCAACAGCACCGACACCGTAAAAAAATACGGCGAAAAAGCAAAATATGGTGTGGTTTATATCTACACCAAAAAAGGGAAACAATAATAAGATCAGTTAGATGTTGACCTATTTAAAGGTTGATCGGGGCAAGCCTGGTCAACCTTTTTTTGCTTAATTATTAACAACATAGCGTCATTGCGAGGTACGAAGCAATCTCTCGATAGAACAGCGGCTATGCACAGTTCTGAGATTGCTTCGTACCTCGCAATGACGCTTGGAGTTGAGCCTCAACTCGCTTCCGCTAACTTCTCTTTATCCAGTATCTGTAACAAAGCTTTCTCGGCAATATTCAATTCCGCCGATTTTACGTCCTTGTCCCCATCCAGCTTATCTATATATTTAAAAATAGTGCCTTCCTCGTAGCTTTTTATAACGGTTGGGTGCACATAGTACTTTTTACAAACTGTGCGGGTATTGCCCAGGTTTATGGCTACTTCATCCAGTACGCTTACTATCTTCTTTTTACATTCCGATACCGTATTAAACTCACCTGCTTCTTTAAATGCATACAAGGCGCTTACGCTGCCTGCCCAGGTACGGAAATCTTTAGCGGTAAAATCTTCACCGGTTATATCCTTCAGGTAGGTGTTTATATCGCCCGATCCTATGGTACAGTGCCCGCCTTCATCATTGTAGTACTGAAACAATTCTTTCCCCGGGATATCACGGCATTGCTTTACCAACCGGGCCAGCTTTTTACTTTGCAGGGCAATTTTATGCATTACACCTTTTTTGCCCTTAAATTCAAATTGCAGCCTGCTGCCTTCAACTTTAACGTGCCTGTTCATGAGTGTTGTTAGCCCGAACGAACCGTAAAGCTTTTTATATGATTCGTTACCCACACGGATGCTGGTCAGTTCCATCAGGCGTACTACAAGCGCCACCACCTTCTCGTGATCGAGTTTTGGGCGGGCAAGGTCGTGGTCAACCCGGCTACGTATAGCGGGCAAATGCGCGGCAAATGTTTGCAGGCGATGGTATTTGGATTGATTGCGGATCTTGTTCCAGTAAGCATGATACCGATATTGCTTACGCCCTGCCGCATCGGTGCCGGTAAACTGCAGGTGCCCGTTATCATAAGGCGAGATCCATACATTGGTATAGGCCGGTGGTATTACCAGTTTATTAAAGCGGTCAATAAGTTCTTTACCCTTAACCAACTTGCCATCAGCATCATAATAGCCCCAACCCTTTCCGGTTTTTTTGCGGGTATAACCCGGGGTTGAATCTGACACATAGCGCAGCCCCACCGCTTTTGCAGTTACTTTTGGGTCGCGGCCAATTTTTTCGAGTTTTTTTTCGAGACGGGTCATGTGTAATGTACAACATGAGTTTAAGTCGAAAGTTTTGAGTCTTGAGTCTTAAGTAAAATTTTTACTTAACTTAATACTTAGAACTTCGACTACAGACTTTTCAGCACATCCACCACATACTCCACCTGCCCGGGGTGTACATCCAAATGTGTTACAAAACGGATGCGGTGGGTATCAGTACTATTTGCTTTAATACCCTTTGCTGCCAGTTTAGCGAGTATGGCACCGGCGTGCTCGGTGGTATCAAATAAAACGATGTTGGTTTCTACAGGCACTACATTGGTTACCCAAGGGTATTTAATCAGTTCTTCGCCTAAAATACGGGCGTGGGTATGGTCGATCTTTAAACGCTCTACATGATGGTCGAGCGCGTAGATGCCGGCTGCCGCCAGGAAACCTGCCTGCCTCATGCCACCACCCAATACCTTGCGGATGCGGCGGGCGTACTTAATAGTTGCCTTATCGGCCAGTAAAACCGAGCCTACAGGCGCGCCCAGGCCCTTTGATAAGCATACCGAAATACCATCAAAGTATTTACCATAATCGGCAGCGTTATCGCCCGTGTGGGCAAGCGCGTTAAAAATGCGCGCACCATCTAAATGCAGCTTTAAGCCTTTTTCCTTACAAAGCGTTGCTATGGGTTTAATATGATCATGCGTGTAACAGCTGCCGCCGCCTTTGTTAACCGTATTTTCAAGCACTACCAAACTGGTATGCGGGTAGTGGATATTCTCTTCATTGATCTCGGGCGCAATCATTTCGGCAGTTAATATCCCCCGGTATCCATTCAGCAACCGTGTTGATACGCCCGAATTAAAAGCTATGCCCCCACCCTCGTAACGGTAAACGTGCGCAGTTTGGTCGGCTATCAGTTCATCAAGCGGCTGGGTAAAGCATTTAATGGCAATTTGGTTGGTCATGGTGCCCGATGGGCAGAAAATAGCCTCTTCCATCCCAAACATATCTGCCGCTTTTTGCTCCAGCGCGTTCACGGTTTCGTCCTCACCAAACACATCGTCGCCAACTTTGGCGCCCCACATGGCTTCGAGCATTCCGGGTGTTGGTTTTGTTACGGTATCGCTGCGCAGATCAACTGTTATCATGTCAAAAAATCTTTTATATTTGATTTCAAATCTAAACCTTTATGCGTAAAATTTTACTCCTGCTTTGTATTTTAAGCATTACAATTAATGCAGAAATCATAAACTAACTACCGGCAAGTAATCATCTGTTGTAAAAAATCAATGACAAGATATTTTTCACACAATAAAAGAGAAGAATTACTGTATTCTATAGAAATAAATAATTTTGCTGAATCAATATCACAACCCTAATCGATACATGATGCGTAAAGCCCTTTTAATATTTTTAATTATTGCAAGCACCATCGCTGCCAAAGCACAACCCCAACGCAAATGGTTTGAAGGCACGCTTTATCATACCAGCGGCGAAATATTCGACGGGTTGATATCATGGTCGCCCCCTCACAAAGGCGAATATGAAGATGGCGACCAGATACTTTACTGCAAAGATGAAAAATCGGAGGTGTTCCCTATCCCGTATTACAAGCTCAAATCGTTTGTAATGGGTGCCGATAGTTTTGTGGTATCGCGCAATGTGCTGTTCAAAAACAGCCCGTTCATGATTGTAGAGGTTGATAACGCTACAAAACTATTCACCGTTAAAACGGCCAAAAACGGTTTCCCGTTAATTATTAATACCGGCGGTTTTACAGGCAATGTGGGTATGGGGGTTGGCGTGGGTACAAGAATTGGTGCCGGTACAAAAACCACCTATTACTATGGTACCACACAGGATAACGTTACCAAGCTGGAGAAAAAACAGTTTATTGAAGTAATGAGCAACATTATGGCCGATAAACCAGAGGTGGTTGCTAAAATTAAAGACAAAACTTTTCGTTATGGTGACATGGAAGACCTGCTCACCTATTACAGAACAGGCCAGATGCCAAAAAAATCATATGACTACTAAGAATACCCCTTACACCAAACACTTTTTTACTACCGCCGCACTTATTTTATTAATGACAATGGCGGGCAATACGGTAATGGCCCAAAAGTGGCTTCCGGGCTATTTTATTGATGTTAAAGGCGTTAGAACCACAGGGTACATCCACCCCAACCCGGGCGGCCGCGGGCCGTTCAGCGACGAAGGTTTTATTGAGTTTAGGGACGAGGAACACTCAACCCCTTATTATCTGAGCGCCAGGGATCTGCAATCATTTGTGGCCGGCCGCGATAGCTTTGTGGTTGCGCATGCCCCCGGTAACGAAACCTGGGCTAAAAGGGAATTTGATTTTGTACGTGTAGTTATTGATGAACCTATAAAAATTTACGCAACCCGTGGTGCAGGCAGCGGCGGTAGCGGCGGCGGCAAAAAAGTACAGGTATCGCCCGGTATTGGTATAGGTACGGGCACATACGGCACATCATACGGCGGCGGTGTGGGCATTAGCATTGGTGGCAACGGCGGCGGCGGCAATAACAAGCTAAGCTATTACTACGGCAGCAATACTGCTACCATGAAACACCTTACCCGCGAAAACTTTATTGATATTATGAGCGAGGTGATGGCCGATGAACCCGAGGTTGTTGAGCAAATACGCGCCAACCATTATGGGATAGGTAATATAGAAAAACTGGTAGCTTATTTTAATAAGGTGAGGGATTCGCACCAGTAATTTTAGCCCCAAGTCAAAAATCTTAAGCAAGTAAAGTGCAAAACCCAACTTAGCACTTACGACTAAAGACTTTTAACTTAACATCGCTTTATAATTTCTTAAAACTTTTATGAGTACTATACGTAATTATGTGCATAACCAAACAGCACAAAATGCCCGATAGAAAACCTGCCTCTGAAAGAACACCTAAAAAAGAACTTACCTATATAGAAAAGGTATGGCATACCGTAGCCATTGTTGCCTTATTGGTAGTTGCCATTTTAATTGCCCGTGTTGCCTTTAATGTACTGTTAATGATATTGGCCGGAGCGTTGATATCGGTATATTTCCATGGGCTGGGCGATATGATAGAACGCAAAACCAAGTGGAACCGAAAGATCTGCATGAGCATTTCTGTTGTTGGCTCGTTCCTTATCCTGTTCACTTTGCTCTATGTTATGGGTACTACCATACAGGGCCAGATAGCCATTTTAAGCGAAAGCTTACCCCAAACCATCAATAATTTAAAAGTAAGACTTGGTGAAGGCCCTATAGGCTCAAAAATACTTGAATATTTTGGCAACGATAATACCGATAAGCTTTTTTCAACAGCTCAAAGCTTTTTCAGCACCAGTTTTGGTGTGCTGGGTAACATTTATATCATTATGTTTTTGGGAATCTTTTTCACCACCAGCCCTTCGCTTTATAAGGATGGTATCATCAAATTATTTCCTGAGCAAAATAAGCCAATGGCCAGAAAGGTTATTGACCGTACCAGCCAGGCATTAAAAGGGTGGCTAAAAGGCATGATGCTTTCTATGGTACTGATATTTATTATGATAAGTGCAGGCCTTTCCATCATTGGTATACCGGTAGCACTGGTGCTGGCGTTATTAACGGGCTTATTAAAACTTGTACCCAACTTTGGTTCGCTGGCGGCAATGATACCCGGCGTACTGCTTGCCTTAACCAAGGACCTTAATACAGCCATTATTGTTGCCTTACTTTATATCGTATCGCAAACCATAGTAAGCAATATTGTAACGCCGCTTATTCAAAAAAAGATGATCAACATCCCGCCTGCTTTAACCATTATAAGCCAGGTGTTAATGGGGGTATTATCGGGCGTGTTAGGTATTATATTAGCAGTACCGCTGCTGTCTATTATTATTATCCTGGTTGATGAGATCTACGTTAAAAAAATAAATCGTGAAGAAGATGATGAGGTAGGCCGCCGAACGGTTGACAGCGATTAAAAATACAGTTGGCAAATATCCTAAATTAAAAAAGGCCCGTCCGTTAGTTAACAGACAGGCCTTTTTTAATTTTTACTTTTTGAATTTTGACTTAAACTATTGCCCCTGTGCCAGGGTATAGCCAATTTTGCCGTCAAATTTCATCAGGAACTCAACCGAGCACACTTTAAAATCTTCAGACAAGTCGGCAGCAATATGTAATATCTCTTTCTGGGTTATCTCAGTACCGTCTTTCTTCTCAAAACGGATGCGGTATTCGTTCACCAGTTCGGTAAATATAGAACCTGTTGGCCACACCTGTGTACCACGGTTCGAGATCATTACCAGTTGGAAGTTATCCGTTTGTTTACGCTGCGCCAAAGCGGCAAGCTCGTTTGGCTGCTTGCTCGACTCTACAAAAACATCCACCCCTACCATTTCTTCGGTAGTGGCAGCTTTGGTAACGGTTAATTTATTCTTTAACGGATGGTCGTGGTTGGCTTTTACTTCCATATCCGGCTGACCAATAACAGCGCCCTTTTTAGGGATGTGGCCAAGGTTTGCAATTACGGCATCGGCAAAAGCATCTGTATTAACAGATGCAACTGCTTTATCACCAAAATCGCCGGTATGTATGCCCTGCTCAAGTGTGTATAATAACGAGTTTTCGATATTAGCCGCTGCGGTAGTAAAGCCTAAATAACGCAGCATCAAAATCCCTGATAATAATAGCGCGGTTGGGTTAGCAATACCACGGCCGGCAATATCCGGTGCGGTACCATGCACAGCCTCAAATATAGAGATGTTATCACCAATGTTTGCAGATGGTGCAAAGCCAAGGCCGCCAACTAAACCGGCACAAAGGTCAGATACGATATCACCCTGCAGGTTGGTTAATACAATAGCCTGGAATATTTCCGGGCGTGATACCAGCTTCATGCAAAGGTCATCCACAATAATATCAGACGATTCGATATCCGGGTATTCGCGTGCTATCTCATAAAACGTTTCCAGGAACAAGCCATCCGTAAGTTTCATGATGTTTGCCTTGTGGCCACAAGCCAGCTTGGTATAACCTTTACGGCGGGCCATTTCAAACGCGTAACGGATTACCTGGGCCGAGCCCGGGCGGGTAATGATACGGCGGCCTACAGCAACATCGTTTGTTAGCAAGTGCTCGATGCCTCCGTAAGTATCTTCAATATTTTCGCGAACTATAGTTAAATTGATAGGGATACCAGCTTTTGAAAAAACGGTATCAACACCATTCAGTGAACGGAAATCGCGCTGGTTGGCGTAAGTGTTCCATACTTTGCGGGCGGTAACATTTATACTTTTCACGCCTTTGCCTTTCGGGGTTTCCATAGGGCCTTTAAACAGCAGGCCTAAACGTTCAATGGTTTCTTTTGCCTGCGCGGTCATCCCGGTGGAGTGGCCTGCATCAAAATACGACTTGCCCATTTCTACATACTCGTAATCGAGTTGTACGTTGGCGGCTTCAAATATACGGAGTACGGCGGCCATAATTTCCGGGCCTATACCGTCACCTTTTGCTACTGCTATTTTGGTTTTCATGGATGATAATATGTGGTGTGTAAAAACGCTGCAAAGGTAGGCTTTTTGAGGCTATTTTGGAAGGTTTTACGGCTTATTGTGGTCGAATTGTGACGTTTGCATGTACTTATAAGGCTCAATTATTGTTTTGCATTACAAACTCTAATCAGTTTCTAATATTTGACCCTACTTTGGCATCGCCGGTCGCCTCAACATCGCAATACATAGCTGTTAAAATTGCTTTATGCCAGTTTAAAAGATTTCAACTAACTTTGCAACACTATACATGAAAGCATTTTACGGGGATTTAAAATTAGGAATATTAGGCGGCGGCCAGCTTGGGCGCATGCTTATACAGCAGGCAATAAATTATAACGTTACTGTTAAGGTACTCGACCCTGACCGCGAGGCACCCTGCCGCCGGCTTTGCAACGAGTTTGTTGTAGGTTCGCTTAGCGATTATGAAACCGTTTATAATTTTGGTAAAAAGGTTGACCTGCTTACCATCGAGATAGAGAAGGTAAATGTTGACGCGCTGGAGCAGCTGGAAAAAGAAGGCGTTGCGGTTTACCCGCAATCGCGCATAATCCGCCTGATACAGGATAAAGGCCTGCAAAAGCAATTCTTTAAAGAGAACGACATCCCCACTGCCGAGTTCCAGGTGATCTCATCGCCGGAGCAATTAAAGGCAAGCCATATCCCGTTCCCATATATTCAAAAGCTTAGGCGTGATGGTTACGATGGGAAAGGCGTTTACAAGGTTGTTGACCAAAGTTATCTGGCAAACGCTTTTACCGAACCCAGCCTTATTGAGCGACTTGTTGATTTTGAAAAAGAAATTGGCGTAATAGTAGCCCGCAACGAAAGCGGCGAGGTAAAAACCTTCCCACTGGTAGAGATGGAGTTTAACCCCGAAGCTAACCTTGTGGAGTTTTTAATATCACCTTCTACCCTACCATTCGAGGTGCAAATGGAGGCCGAGAACATTGCCAAACGCATAGCCGAAACGCTGAACATAGTAGGCATACTGGCTGTAGAAATGTTCCTGACCAAAGACGGTCAGATCTTAGTGAACGAGCTTGCCCCACGCCCGCATAACAGCGGCCACCAAAGTATTGAGGGTAACGTAGTATCACAGTTTGAACAGCATCTGAGGGCTATCTTCGATCAGCCACTGGGCGATACCGCCTGTCTGAGCAACGCCATTATGGTAAATATTTTAGGCGAAGCCGGGTACGAAGGCCCCGCCGTTTACCAGGGCATAGAAAAGATATTGAAATGTGCCGGTGTTTACGTGCATTTATACGGTAAGGCCTTAACAAAACCTTTCCGCAAAATGGGGCATGTTACCATTGTAGATAATGATAGAGAGAAAGCAATAGAGAAAGCACGTTATGTGCAGCAGACACTGAAGGTGATAGCTTAG
>NZ_JBAZRC010000100.1:0-17887 GCF_041663085.1 Mucilaginibacter sp. | reverse complement strand
ACATGCTTAGCGGAAGCGATAACATCATATCTTTCACCACCGACAGGTACAAAGAACGCCCGCTGGTGGTAAAGGGCCCCGGCGCAGGTGCCGAAGTAACCGCCGCCGGCGTATTTGCCGACCTAATAAATGTAGGCGCGAATTAAGAGATGCCCCCTAACCCCCTGAAGGGGGGAACCGAATTTTTAAATATAATGGAAAATATAAAAGAAATATTACAACCAAGCCCTTCAAAAGCTCCCCCTTCAGGGGGCGGGGGGGGCTCTATCCATGTTTTTGCCCCAGCCACCGTGGCCAATGTGGTTTGCGGGTTTGATGTGCTGGGTTTCGCGGTGAACGAACCCGGCGATGAGGTAATTATGCGCATCACCGATAAACCCGGCATCACCATCAGCAAAATTACCGGGGATGATGGGCGCTTGCCGCTTAACCCTGCTAAAAACACGGTAAGCGTAAGTGTTGAGCACTATTTGCGCAGTATCGATAGGCTGGATATTGGCCTTGATATTGAACTCCACAAAAAAATGCCGATAGGCAGCGGCCTGGGCTCAAGCTCGGCCAGTACTGTTGCCGGCTTGTTTGCCATTAAAACTTTATTGGGTGACGATACCGACCCATCCACCCTGTTGCCTTTCGCCATGAAGGGCGAGGAAATGGCTTGCGGGCATGGCCATGCGGATAACGTTGCGCCGGCCTTATTGGGTGGTTTTGTACTGATCCGCAGTTATGAGCCTTTGGATGTAGTGCGCTTGCCGCATCCGGCAGGCTTATGGTGCGCTATTGTGTTCCCGGATGTGGATGTACCTACACGCGAGGCGAGGCAGATCATCCGTAAAAACATACAAATGAAGGATGCAGTAACGCAGTGGGGTAATATTGCCGGACTGGTGAGCGGTTTGTTTATGCAGGACATTGACCTGATTGGCCGTAGCATGAAAGATGTGCTGGTTGAGCCCGTACGCAGTATGCTGATCCCCGATTTTTACCTGATGCGCGAAATGGCTATGGAATTGGGGGCGGTAAGTTTCGGCATCTCGGGTTCTGGCCCGTCGGTATTCGCCTTTACGCGGGATGAGGAAACGGCAAAACGCATCACAGCTAAACTGCAAAAGCATTTAACCAATATTAAAATAGGATCTAACGGCTATGTATCAACCATAAATGATGCCGGGCCAAGGGTTTTGGGATAACCGACCAAACCGTCATTGCGAGGAACGAAGCAATCTCCCGATAGGCGTGGCGGACATGCACAGTTTAGAGATTGCTTCGTTCCTCGCAATGACGCGGGGGGAGAATAACGGAAAAGAAAATATTAAAATGAAATTCTACAGCACTAACAATACAGACCTAAGGGTTGGCTTCAAAGAAGCGGTTTTTAACAGCATGCCGCAGGACAAAGGCTTATACATGCCGGTAGAAATACCTCGCCTGGATGATAAATTTTTAAGCCACCTGGATGAATATACCCTGCCCGAGATAGCCTACCATGTAGCGAAAAACCTGCTGGCTGATGATATCCCTGCGGATGATCTGAAAGCCATTATCCATGATGCCATCAACTTTTATGCGCCTGTAGTAAAGCTGGAAGAGAGCGTTTACGTGCTGGAGCTTTTCCACGGCCCGTCACTGGCGTTTAAAGATTTTGGCGCGCGCTTTATGAGCCGCGTGATGAGCTACTTTTTGGAAGAAGGCGAAAAACAGCTGGACGTATTGGTAGCCACATCAGGTGATACCGGGGGCGCTGTTGCCCTGGGCTTTTTAGGCGTGCCGAATACAAGGGTAACCATCCTTTATCCAAAAGGCAAGGTAAGCCAGATCCAGGAACTGCAGTTAACCACCAACGGCCAGAACATCCGCGCGCTGGAAATTGACGGCACTTTTGATGATTGCCAGGCCCTGGTTAAACAAGCCTTTACTGATCAGGAACTGAACGGGAAATTCCGCCTTACATCTGCTAACTCTATTAACATAGCCCGCCTTATCCCGCAAACATTCTATTACTTTAACGCTTACGCGCAATTGCTTCGCGAAGGAATCAGCAAAGTAGTATTTGCCGTACCAAGCGGTAATTTTGGCAACATAGGTGCCGGGCTATTAGCCTGGAAGATGGGCCTGCCTGTTGAGCAGTTCATCGCCGCAACAAACGCTAACGATACCGTACCTGCGTTTCTTAAAACCGGCGTATATCAGCCAAAACCATCGGTGGCCACGCTCTCAAACGCGATGGACGTGGGCAACCCAAGCAACTGGGTACGCATTGCCGACCTGTTTAAAGAAAAACCCGAAGCGCTTAAAAAGTTAATTGTTGGTTACACTTACAACGATGAAGAAACACTGCAATCAATCGAAGCAATCTCTAAAACATACGATTACGTTGCCTGTCCGCATACCGCTATTGCATGGAAAGCGCTAAAAGCTTATCAGCAGGAACACCCGGCCAAAGATACTGCAGGTGTGTTTTTATCAACTGCACACCCATGCAAGTTCCCGGATGTGTTTACGAAAGAAATCTCAGATAAGATCAACATCCCTGAGCAGGTAAAAGAGCTGGAGAAAAAAGCGCACCATGCTACAAGTTTAGGTACAAGCTTTGAAGAGTTTAAAGAGTTTTTACTAAAAAATGCCTGAAATTGAATACCTGACAAGTTTAACAGAACAACAAAAACAGGTTGCGCTGGGAATTTGGAATGCAGAATACCCAAAGCAATTGTGCATGCCCGGCATGGCAGAGTTTAATGCTTTTTTAAATTCGTTAGTAAATCCTGGGTATTTTCTGTTAAAAGATGAAGGTGCCGGATTTATAGGCTGGGCTGCCGTATTTTACAGGGAAGGCATCAGGTGCTTTTTTATCATGTTATCCGACGGGGCACAGGGTAAGGGTTACGGAACGGCATTGCTAAATGCATTAAAAGCCAAGGAGAATAGCCTTTATGGCTGGGTTATAGATCATGATAATGACGTGAAAGCAAATGGCACACTATATCCATCCCCTTTAAATTTTTACAGAAAAAACAATTTCACGATCAATAACCACCTGCGTTTGGAAACAGAAGTGTTATCGGCGGTAAATATTACCTGGCAGGCAAACACTTAACTACACACCAGTTGCCGTACAAATTAATTACAGACTTTGAAGGATTTAAAGGATATTTGTCATACAATATTTAGCAATATGAATCGCCTCAGATCATTCCGGTTTATTATCGTTTTCACCCTGGTGTCGGCCTCCCTTTTTAGCTGTACCCAAAAACAGCCTTTTGATCGTGATGGGTGGAATGATGGGGATGGGATTACTTTCCCGAGACGATACATGATGGTTGATGACCTGCTTGCAACCCATAAGCTGGTTGGCCTTAAATTTAGTAACGTGGTGGGCCTGCTCCATTATCCCGATCGTTTCAGCTACGATAGCCTGAGCTTCCATTACGAGATAACGCGTAAAATGAGCGGCATTGATACCCTGTACACCAAAAACCTGGTTTTTACCATGGGTAAAGACAAGGTAATTACCTCGGTTAAGGTTACTGAACGCGATTATAAAGACGAAAAAAAGAAGTAGTGATCAACACCATTATATTTGACCTTGGCGCGGTACTGGTTGACTGGAACCCGCATTACCTGTACCGTAACCTGTTTGCCGACGAGCAGGAAATGAAAGATTTTTTGGCCAATATTACTACCCCCGACTGGAACGAAGAACAGGATGCCGGCCGCCCGTTACAGGAAGGTACAGAGCTGCTTGTACAGCAATACCCGCACCACGAGGCCAACATCCGCGCTTTTTACGGCCGTTGGGAAGAAATGCTTGGCGATGCCATTGAAGGCACGGTTGAGCTATTTAAACAATTAAAAGATAATGGTAAGTACAAGATCTACGCCCTTACCAATTGGTCGGCAGAGACTTTCCCGATTGCTTTACAACGTTATGATTTCCTGAATTGGTTTGATGGCATCGTAGTATCGGGCACCGAAAAAATGCGTAAGCCTAATCCTGCCTTTTATCAATTATTATTAGACAGGTATAATACTAAAGCCGAAGAAGCTTTATTTATTGATGATAACCTGCGCAATGTTTTAGCGGCACAAAAAATGGGTATCAAATCCATTCATTTTTCATCTGCTGAACAGCTAAAAAAAGAATTAGTGAGCAGGTTTATTATTTAACCACAGAGGGCACAAAGAAGAACCACAAAGAACACAGAGATTTTTTTAATATAACTCAGTGTCCTCTGTGAAAAACCTCTGCCCACTTTGTGGTTAAAAAAACCTCCATAAAAAGCGAAAGCCCCGGTAACTACTCCGGGGCTTTCTTACTAACTAAACTAACTGTATTATTTATTGGTTCCAAAGGGTATATAAACCCCAAAGGTTATGTTACGGCCCATGTTGTAAACCCCGTAGGTTGGGTCTTCCTGGCTGTAGCGGCCCGGCCTTAAACGGCTTAGGGCGTCGTAATATGCTTTATTGGTAAGGTTGGTGCCCGATACATAAAGTTTCAGCGGCTGCTTACCAATGTTAAATGTTGCACCCACACCTGCATTAAGCAAGGTATAGCCGTTTGTTCCGGTTTCAAACGTGGCATCAATGCGGTTTTGTGCAAAATAGTTATCTATACCTGCATAAAAGTAAAAATCGGTTATACCTTTTACCTTAGGCTCAAAACGCAGGGTATTATGCAAAACACCGGCAGGTATCAACGGTAATGGCCTGTCGAAGGTTTTGTTTTGTGCCTGCGTATAGCTAAAGGTATTTTCAAAATGTACAAATGATACCGGGTGCAGGGTAAGGTTACCTTCAAAACCGTAAAGGTTGGCATTTACCTGGCCATAACGGTAAGTATCGTACTCCCTTGGCAAGCCGGTTCCCTCGTCAATTACGGTTGTTTGCTCCTTATTGGTATTTGATGCATAGATGAAATTATGGATGTAATTTTCATAGATGCCAAAACTACCCGTTACAAAGCCCGATCCATACTCCAGCGTGGCATCGGCCTGGTAGCTTCTTTCGGGACTTAGATTAGCATCACCAATCTCATAGCGGCTTGTACCCTCATGCACACCGTTGCTACCCAGCTCGGCAGGGTTTGGTGCACGGAACGCGGTACCTGCATTCGCTTTAAAGCTCAGGTCATCGTTAAAGATGTGGGTGTAACCCAAAGCGCCACTCACGTTAGAGAATTTATTATCGAACCCGGTAAATATCGGGTCGCCTTCGTCATTATTCTGCGCCTTGCCTTTGTTTTTGATATAATCGAACCTGGCGCCTGCGCTAAAAGTGTTTTGACCCCATACTTTTTTAGCATATACAAATGCGCCGGTGCTGTATTCATCGTAAGCCGGGATCAATAGTTCTTCACCAAGGTTAACGCTATGGCTCAGGCTGCTGCTTAAACCAATTACAGGGTGCCAGCCATTGCTTTCGGGCAGGTAATATTTAGCATCCAGCGAGTAGGTGTTCATGTCAAAAAATAAGTTAGGCACAGGTGTGCTTTCTAACTCGCGTCGCTGGTTTTTCTGGTAACCCAGGTCTAATTTTAACGAGCTTGAGCCAAACAGAAAATTATTGTTTAAAGCCACTTTATAGTGGCGGATGTCCTGTCTTGGGTAATCAAGGGTGCGGCTGGTTGACGTATTGTACAGCGGGTCGCCCGGGTCGGCATCGTAAAAACCTATATTATCCTTAAAGTAAGAGAAGTTTAAGTGCGAGTATCCCCACGCTTTGTTAAAGCCAAACATACCGCTTGCATTGGTTTGGTTAAACCCACTGTTAATGTACCTGCCTGCAGGGGTGTTAAATGAGTAGGCGTTTTGGTAAGTACCGCGGCCACGCCAAACAAACCCGTTTTCGTTACCGCTTAACATTACCGATGTATTGCTTAAGCCGTTATTGGTAGAGTAGTTAGTTAAAACCTCGCCCGCAATATTCCCTTCTGATGGAGTGGGTGGATCTATTACATTGATAACACCACCAAGCGCGTCAGATCCATATTGCAGGGATGCTGCACCACGCAAAACTTCAACACGGCCGGCAGCATACTGGTCCATTTCAATACCGTGCTCATCGCCCCATTGCTGGCCTTGCTGTTTCACACCATCGTTAAGGGTTACTACTCGGTTATAGCTCAAGCCACGTATAACGGGTTTTGATATAGCCTGGCTGGTGGTTATCTGGCTTACGCCCGGCACCTGCCTGGCTAATGCATCAATTAAATTTGTTGATGACCCTTGTAGCTGTTCTTTAGTTACAACTGTTGCCGATGTACTGTTGCTGCGGCTGCCCGATGTTACCGGCGTGCCGGTTATCACAACCTCATGCGTTTCTATAACGCTTGCCTGCAAAGCAAATACTATTGGCGCGGTTGACGAAAAATCTACGGTTTGGGTTAGGCTTTTATAGCCTACATATTGCACTTGTACCACAAAACGGCCCTTTGAAGGGATCGACCGGAAGGTAAATTCACCATTGGCGTTGGTGATGATGGAGATACGGAGATCTGGGATGCTAACGGTGGCACCAATAAGGGCCTCGTTGGTTTTAGCGTCAATAACTTTACCCTTAAAATCTATAGCGTCTGCAAATGCGGAAAATTGAACGAACAAAAATAAAAAGCAACTAATAAGCTTCAGTTTCATAATAAATAAATTAAAAATTCAAGAAAATGCCACATCAAGCGGCGTTTGGTTAAACGGTAATTACTATGAAATTACAGGAGGAGCACGCCCTGAAGAGTGTATAAGGGCGATGCTTTTAAAATCGTACTGAAAGGTTACAAAAGCATGGTTTGCGCTTAAGAATGGCGTGTAATAAACATTGCTAAGCAGCTCCATATTGGTGTGGTGCATGCTATCGCAAAGGGCGCACTTTTCTTTAAACGTTTGTTTTGCTGTATTGTGGCAGTCGTTGCAGTTTGATGCGTGGATGCTTTTGGTGATGTTGTGCTGGTGGGCAAATACCATATACTGCCCTGTTATAAAACAGAGGAGCAGCGCCCAGGCGCAAATGATACGGTAAGTGCTTTTTTTCACAACAGGGCAAAAGTAGTTAATAAAACGCTAAAGATATTTTTAAAACGTAACAATGTTGTTAAATGTATATCATCAAAAAAGTATTTAACCCGCCTGCATCCCTATATTTGCTTTATGAAACCTGCCGAAATTAATTTGAAATGGGCTGCCCTGCAAAACCGTATAGCAACTGACTTTGATAACGAGAAACCTGATATCAAAGTCGTGTTATTCTTAATAGGCGTACAGGAACTTGGCCAGGGCCCCCGCAAGTTTAGTAAAAGGCAAAAGGAAGAACTGATGCATATTGCTAATTGCAAACTGTTCAGCAAAATGGGCTTTTATGAATTGGAAGGCCTTGATCAGGACGGCTGGCCGCATTGGAAACTGGTAAAAACAGTGCCTAATTATACCATACTGGAACAAGAAATGCTGCTAAAATCCTTAATCATTGATTATTTTGAAGCAGAGATGGAATGGGAGTTTTAACCTAACAATCATATATGAAAAGAATTTTTACCCTTTGCCTGTTGCTGCTTACCATTAGCGCAGCTTTTGCTAAACCACCCAAAAATCAATACGTGCGCGTAAAAACCAGCTATGGCAGTGTTATTATCCGCCTGTATAACGAAACGCCCAAACACCGCGATAACTTTATAAAGCTTACCAAAGAGGGCTTTTATAATGGTACGTTGTTTCATAGGGTGATACAGAATTTTATGATCCAGGGAGGCGACCCCGATTCGCGCGATACTGCCAAAAACAAACCGGGTGCCGAGCTGGGCAACGGCGACCTTAAATACACCGTACCTGCCGAGTTTAGGGATAGCCTGTTCCACAAACGTGGTGTGCTTGCTGCCGCGCGCGATGATAACCCGGCAAAAGCATCAAGCGCCTGCCAGTTTTACATTGTAGAGGGGAAACGCTTTACTCCCGGCAAATTAGATACCTTGGAGAATACCCGGTTAAAAGGCCGTAAAATCCCCCAGTACCAGCGCGATATTTATACCACTGTTGGCGGTGTACCACACCTTGACCAAAATTACACCGTATATGGCGAAGTGGTTACCGGTATTGATATGGTTGACCGTATTGCAGCCGTAAAAAAAGATGGCAACGACCGCCCGGATGTGAATATCCCCATGACTGTTGAACTGCTCAGCAAAAAGGAGTGTAAAGAATTAGACAAGTTACTTAGCCCCCCAACCCCCTGAAGGGGGAGCTTTTGAGGAGCTAAAATTATATAACATTTAAAACAAAAATTCCCCCTTCAGGGGGTTAGGGGGCATGAAGATAATTACCTACAACGTTAATGGCATACGCTCGGCAATAAGTAAAGACTGGCTGGCCTGGTTACAAGCTACCGACGCCGACGTAATTTGCCTGCAGGAAATTAAGGCTACGCCCGATGTGATCAAAGAACTGGGCCTGGTTGATGATATGGGCTACCAGCATTTTTGGTTCCCGGCCGAAAAGAAAGGCTATAGCGGTACGGCTATCTTTACCAAACGCCTGCCAAACCATGTTGAGTACGGGTGCGGTATCCCCGATTTTGACCGCGAAGGTCGCTGTATCCGTGTGGACTTTGACGAAGTATCAGTAATGAGCGCCTATTTCCCATCGGGATCAAGCGGGGATGACAGGCAGATCTTTAAATACCGTTTCCTGGATGAGTTTGGTAAATATCTTACGCTGTTAAAGTCAAGCATCCCCAACCTGGTTATCTGTGGCGATTACAATATTTGCCATCGCCCTATCGATATCCATAACCCAAAATCAAACGCCAATTCATCCGGGTTTTTACCCGAGGAGCGCGAATGGATGGAGAACTTTATCGAGTCGGGTTTTGTAGATACGTTCAGGCATTGTAATAAAGAGCCCCATAATTATACCTGGTGGAGTTTCCGTGCAAACTCGCGTGCTAAAAACCTGGGCTGGCGTATTGATTATGCCATGGCCAGTAAAGAGCTGGAAGGTAATATTAAACGCTGCGCGATATTAGCGGAAGCAAAGCATTCTGACCATTGCCCGGTATTGCTGGAGCTGGAGTTTTAGCGTCCTACCCCATGCGCAAAACCCGCGCGTCATTGCGAGGTACGAAGCAATCTCAAGGCTATGCATAACCGCCAGGCATGTGCCATTGCCTATCGGGAGATTGCTTCGTTCCTCGCAATGACGGGTTTTTTAGAACAAGAAAGGCCGCGAATTTCGCGGCCTTTCTTGTTCTACTTGGATATGATTAACTCTTCACCCTTTCCACATACGAACCTGTGGCGGTATCAACTTTTACCTTATCACCAATGTTGATGAACAATGGCACTTTTATTTCGGCGCCGGTTTCAACGGTAGCGTTTTTCATTGCACCGGTAGAAGTATCGCCTTTTACTGCAGGCTCGGTGTAGGTTATCTCTAATTCGGCCGAACCGGGGATATTGGCCATGATAGGCTCATCGCTTTCAAAAGCTACAATAACGTTCATGCCTTCTTTTAAGAATTTAACCGCGGGGCCAAATAGCCTTTTGGGTACATTATGCTGATCGTATGTTGCGTTATCCATTATCACTAATGAATCGCCATCCTCATACAGGTATTGATAATTGTTGGTTTCTACGCGCGCTATATCCACCTCCTCATCCGTACGGAAACGATATTCAACCAATTTGCCGGTTTTTACGTTACGCATGCGGGCCTGGTAAAACGCACGCAGGTTGCCCGGTGTGCGGTGTAAAAATTCCTCTACCTGTACCAGTTCGCCGTTAAAGCGAAGCACATTTCCATTTTTTACATCAGATGCTTTTGCCATAAACTTTATAATTGAGCCACCAAAATTATAGAATAGATTTGAGATTTTAGATAAGAGATGTGAGATAATGCCATAAGGGTGATAACATTACCTTTATTATATAGGCCCAAATCTCGCGTACAATATGACCATACCTGCTCTTCCCAACGGCCATGATGTGAATGCCTGTTGCAGCGAAAAAGCAAAAAAAGCCCGTTCCATTTTTCAAAAAAATGGGACAGAATGGAACAAGGGGTGTTTTTTCAAGTAATTAACAATCAGTGGTTTAATTAGAATACGTTTAATGCCACTCTTTACTTGCCGGCATCCTAAAAAGGACGAAATAAAGGCGAAAAAGGACGAAAAAAGACGTTTTTTTCACCTTTTTAATACTATGATTTTTTTGTCCTATTTCTCAAAAAACGGAACAAAACCGTATTTCCATAAGTTGCTGTATATGAGCCAATGAAATAATAATTGCGAAGTTTTTGTTGAGATGTAACTATAGCATTGCTTGTGCTAACTGCCTTATTTGCAATGTGTTCCGCTTGTTCCATTTGTCCCGTTTCAAAAATGGAACAGAACAAGCTGTAGAATGAGGCAGGCGGGGGTTGCCTTATATTTAAAATCTCAGATCTATATTATTTGTAATCGGCTATGTTTAACCTGTTATTACAAAAGCTGTACTCATGCTCCTGGTTTGAGCATACAATGGTTAGGCGGTTCTCGCTGAATTTTTCTACCAGGCCAAGGTACCAGTCAATACCCTGGGTATCCAGGTTTGAGGTGGGCTCATCCAGCATCAGCATAGGGGTATCTGCACAAAAAGCAAGCGCCAGTTTTAGCCTCTGTTTCATGCCCGATGAGAAGTATTTGATGAGTTTATTGCGGCTGCCTTCCAGGTTTAAGATATCGGCTACCGCGTTTTTATCCATCCCGTTTTTAAACTGCTTAAATTTAAAATGGAAGTCGATCATCTCGTTCAGGGAGAACTCTTCAATAACTTCCAAATATGGGGCTGCCAGGCTTAAATAGTTGAATACATCGCCAGCCTCAACTTCTTTATTGCCATCAAAATATTGGATAGCCCCTTCGGATGGCACCAAACTGCCGTTTAAAACCTGCAGCAACGTGGATTTGCCTGACCCATTCGAGCCTAAAATAGCATAGTTACCTATACTTTCAAAAGTATAATCTATCCGCCTGAAGATCCATTCACGGTTAAAACGGCGGCCAATGTTTAGAAGGGTGATGTTCATGTGGGCGTTGATGGGTAATGGTTCATAGCTCATGGCATTCCCACTATGATCTATGAACCATTAACGATAAGCTTCTTAACTGCTTCCAAATCCCTTCATGATACCGCGCTGCGAGTTCTGTACAAAGTTGATGATCTCGTCGCGCTCAACAGTTGGGTTAAACTCAGCTTCGATGATATCTAAAGCCTTGGTCATGTTATATTTTTTAAGGAAGATGATCCGGTAGATCTCCTGAATCTCGTTTATGGTTTCGGCACTAAACCCCCTGCGACGCAAGCCTACAGAGTTGATACCGATGTATGATAATGGCTCGCGCCCCGCCTTGGTAAACGGCGGTACATCCTTGCGTACCAATGATCCGCCTGATATCATGCTGTGTGCGCCAATTTCAACAAACTGGTGCACGGCAGACGTACCGCCAATAAACGCGTAATCGTAAACGTTGATGTGGCCTGCAAGCTGCACGCCGTTTGCTATAATAACATTATCGCCAATAACACAATCGTGCGCTACGTGCACATAAGCCATCAGCAGGCAATTGCTACCAATAGTTGTGGTGTTTTTATCAAGAGCTGTACCGCGGTTAAGGGTTACGCATTCGCGGATAACGGTGTTATCGCCAATGGTAACGGTACTTGCCTCGCCTTTGTATTTCAGATCCTGCGGTGGTGCCGATACTACAGCCCCAGGGAAGATGCGGCAGTTTTTACCGATACGGGCACCATCCATAATAACAGAATTTGAGCCTACCCAGGTACCTTCACCTATCTCAACATCTTTGTGGATAGTTACAAACGGCTCGATAACAACGTTATCGGCTATTTTGGCCTGTGGGTGTATATATGCTAGGGGCTGTATCATATCTTATTTATATCTAACTATTTGTGCCATTAGCTCGGCCTCTACCACAACTTTTTCGCCAACCATGCCAATACCTTTCATTTGCGCAATGCCACGGCGAATAGGCGCAACCAGGTCACAACGGAATATTAACGTATCGCCTGGCAAAACCTTGTCTTTAAACCTCGCATTTTCAATTTTCAGAAAAAGTGTTAGCCAGTTTTCAGGGTCGGGTACAGTGTTTAACACCAGTATACCGCCCGTTTGTGCCATGGCTTCTATCTGTAAAACACCCGGCATAACAGGCGCACCCGGGAAATGGCCAACAAAAAATGGCTCATTCATGGTTACCGCTTTTAAACCTACCACATGAGTTTTTGTAAGCTCTAAAATCTTATCAATCAGCAACATTGGCGGGCGGTGTGGCAATATGTTCATGATCTGAACAGTATCGTACACCGGTGTCATGTTAGGGTCGTAAACCTTTACGTGTTTGCGGCTGCGTTCTTTTTTTATCAAAGTTTTTATTTTTTTAGCGAATGCAACGTTTGCAGCGTGGCCCGGCCTTGCTGCCATAATGTGCCCTTTAAGCGGAACGCCTACCAATGCGAGGTCGCCTATCATATCCAGCAGTTTATGGCGTGCCGGCTCGTTCTGGTGGCGAAGCTCAATGTTATTTAAAATCCCCTGCGGTGCTACATTAATATCCTTGCGGTTAAATATTTTGGCCAGGTGGGCAAGCTCTTCTTCATCAACCTCTTTATCAACCACTACAATGGCATTGTTTAAGTCGCCTCCTTTTATCAGGTCGTGCTTAACCAGCATTTCCAGTTCATGTAAAAAGCAAAAAGTACGGCTTGAGGCGATCTCTTTTTTAAACTCGGCCAGGCTTGATATAGTAGCATGCTGACTGCCCAGCACCTGCGAGTTATAATCAACCATGCAGGTAAAGCGGTACTCATCATCTAATGGCATGGCTACCATATCAACCTTACGGTCGGCCTCAGAGTAGTGTATGTTATATGGGATATGATAATATTCCCTGTCGGCATCCTGTTCCTGAAAACCCGCCGCCTCAATAGCATCAATAAATTGTATCGAACTACCATCCATAATAGGCGTTTCGGGCCCATCCATGTCAATCAGCACATTATCTATCTCCAAACCAACTAAAGCGGCAAGCACATGTTCAACAGTGCTTACGCTGGCGCCGTTTTGGGTAAGGGTTGTACCCCTTGAGGTATCGGTAACGTTATCAACATCGGCATCAATAATAGGCTGACCGGGCAAATCTATCCTGCGAAATTTGTATCCGTGCTTCTCAGGTGCCGGGTTAAAGGTCATGGTAACGCTTTCGCCGGTGTGCAAACCGGTGCCTGATACCGAAACAGGTACTTTAATAGTTCTTTGTTTTACATTCATATTGTAATGTTCATTGGTTCAGTTAGTTCAGTTGTTCATTGGTGAATAGTTTGTTAGCCTTATGCAGTACTAATAACTAATGAACAGGTAACTAATCGCCTTTTTTCTTTAATTCTGTAATTGTCTTTTCCAGTTCGTTAACTCTTTTTTCCAGATCGGGCAGGCGGCTTACTACAATGTTCGACCGCATGTTGTTATTATATAGTGATGCTGGCGTGCCGCCCCATTTTTTACCTTCTTCCGTAATATTACGGCTAATACCCGATTGCGCCTGCACCTGAGTACCTTTTGCAATAGTAATATGGCCTACTATACCAACCTGGCCGCCAATTATCACATTCTCGGCCACTTTTGTACTGCCCGATATGCCCGATTGCGCGGCTATCACCGTATCTTGCCCAATCTCTACATTATGGGCTATCTGTATCAGGTTATCCAACTTCACGCCTTTGTGGATAACTGTTGAACCCATAGTTGCCCTGTCAATGGTTGTATTGGCGCCTACTTCAACATCATCTTCAATAATAACGTTACCAATTTGCGCCACTTTTTTGTAACTGCCATCGGCGTTAGGCGCAAAGCCAAAACCATCACTGCCTATTATAGCACCCGAGTGAATAACAACATTGTTGCCGATTACGCAATCAAAATAAATTTTTACTCCGGGGAACAAAGTTACATTATTACCCAGCTTTACATTATCGGCAATATAACATCCGGGATAGATCCTGCAGTTATCGCCAATAACGGCATCCTGACTGATGTAGGTAAATGCGCCGATATAAGGTTCGGCCCCTATTTTGGCCGATGAGTGTATAAAGTTTGGCTCTTCTACGCCTGATTTGTTGAGTTTTATAGTATTGTATTGCTCAAGCAAAAGCGAAAAGGATGTATAAGCATTCTCTACCCTTATAAGGGTAGCCTTTACAGGCGCGGTTAGTTCCAGGCTGTTATTTACAATTACAATAGATGCATTTGTAGTATATATATATTGCTCGTATTTAGGGTTAGCTAAAAACGATAGGGAGCCGGTAGCGCCCTCTTCTATTTTAGCCAAATGGTTAACCACAGCAAGCGGATCGCCTTCAACTGTTCCGTTTAGCATAAAGGCTATATCCTTTGCGGTAAATTGCATCGTACAAATTTAAATGTTAATATTAAATGAACAAGCTATTAATTTGCTGGTCGGTTTTAGGCTCTTATTCATTTATTCAAACGTTATCAACCAATTCTTTACTATAGCAAAGTATATATTTTTTCACAGTTTTTGATAATGCTTCCAGGTTAGAATTGTCGCTTGCCAGGGTAATATCCTTAATACTGCCGTCCTTCATCATAATATGGATGTTCCCATCGCCCTTATTATAGGCATTATTACGAATAGTATCCGTAAATACAAAGTATGAGGCTTCATGTTCGCTGATGTTGTATTTTTTTACTGCTTTGGCTATCAGTTGCTTAATAAATGCATCGTCGGGTTGTTCGGCAGTAATGTCAACATGGTAAAGCCTGCGGTTAATTAACCTGTTACAAAGGGTCGCTAATACAAAGTCATCGCTATCTGCCCATATTTTTACCGCTGCCATTACATCGGTGTCATCAAGCAGGGCAAAGGTTTTTAAATGCGCATCACTTTTCATGAACGCATCTTTAGTAACAACGTTCTCTAAAAAATAACTCAAAGCGGCTGTTAGCGGGAAATGCGTACCAGTCAATGCCAGTTCGCGGCTGCGGGTAAATATTTTACAAAGCAGTTGCTCGGCCGCTATAACGGTTTTATGCAGGTAAACCTGCCAATACATCAGCCTGCGCGCTATCAGAAATTTTTCAATTGAATAGATGCCTTTTTCTTCAACCGTAATGCTGTCATCTTTTACATTCAGCATTTTGATGATCCGGTCAGAACTGATCACACCCTCAGATACGCCTGTAAAGTAACTATCCCGGTTCAGGTAATCCATCCTATCCATATCCAGCTGGCTGGATACCAGCTGATGCAGAAAATGCTTATGGTATTCGCCTTTAAATATGCTGATAGCTAATGAAAGCCTTCCGCCAAACTCTTCGTTCAGCTTATTCATCAATAGTATAGAGATATCCTCGTGATCTATCTCTTCAACAATCGTATGCTCTAACGCATGCGAGAATGGGCCGTGGCCAATATCATGCAATAAAATGGCTATGGTTAGCCCTTCTTTTTCTTCGGGGGTAATTTCAATGCCTTTATTGCAAAGCGTTTCAATAGCCAAACTCATGAGGTGCATTGCGCCCAGGGCATGATGGAAACGGGTATGCAGCGCGCCAGGATATACCAAATGTGTCATACCCAGTTGCTTAATATAACGCAGGCGCTGAAAATAGGGGTGGTCTATCAGGTCGTAAACCAGCTCGGTTGGGATGCTGATAAAGCCGTAAACCGGGTCGTTTATTATTTTCTTTTTGTTCAAAGCAAGTGTTAAGAATGCAAAAGTGTTGAATTATGACAAAACAAGCACCGTCTATTTGTTAATTAATGTTAATCCTTTGCATATTTTTACAACAAAATACACCACCGAAGGGTTATAGGGTGGTAAAATTAAATATATTATGCAGGATACCACAATATTATGGGCCGATGACGAAATTGATCTGCTAAAACCACATATACTTTTTTTAAGCGAAAAAGGCTATAAGGTAACAACTGTTACCAATGGTAACGATGCTGTTGACGAATTTAAAAAAGGATACTTCGACCTGGTGTTCCTGGATGAGAACATGCCCGGCCTTACCGGACTGGAAACCTTACAACAAATAAAGAACATTAATAACGATGTACCCATTGTACTCATCACCAAAAATGAGGAAGAGTATTTGATGGAGGATGCCATTGGGTCTAAAATTGATGACTACCTGATAAAGCCTGTACACCCCAAGCAAATACTGCTTACTATAAAAAAGCTTACCGAGAACAAACGCCTGGTGACCGAAAAAACAACCATGGCCTATCAGCAGGATTTTCGTAACCTGGGCATGAGCCTTAACGATAACCTTAGCTACCAGGAATGGGTTGATGTTTACAAAAAACTTATCTATTGGGAACTTGAGCTTGAAGCCCTGCAGGATAGCGGCATGCACGAGATACTTACCTTGCAAAAAGCCGAGGCTAACGTGCAGTTTTGTAAATTTGTTGAGCGTAATTACCTGAGCTGGATAAAAAACCCCGAGAACGGGCCTACATCATCGCCACAGTTATTTAAAAAGAAGGTGTTTCCTAAGCTGGATGGCAAGGGGCCGGTTTTCTTTATATTGATTGATAATTTAAGGTATGATCAGTTTAAGATCATCAACCCTATTATATCAGAATATTTCAGGCTGGAGGAAGAGGATACTTATTACAGCATCCTGCCAACGGCTACGCAATACGCACGTAATTCCATCTTCTCGGGCTTGATGCCTCTGGAAATGGAAACACGTTACCCGCAAATGTGGCAAAACGATGAAGACGAAGGCGGTAAAAACCTTTATGAAGCCGATTTTGTAGCCGATCAGTTAAAGCGTGTTTTACGCAGGGATGTGAAACATTCTTACCATAAGATATTGAATATTGACGAAGGCCGCGCGCTGAATGAATCGGTTAATAACCTGATGAATAACGAACTGAACGTGGTAGTTTACAACTTTGTTGATATGCTGAGCCACGCCCGTACCGATATGCAGATGATCCGCGAACTGGCCAGCGATGATGCTGCCTACCGCTCGTTAACGCTATCGTGGTTTGAACATTCGCCATTGTTTGATCTGTTAAAATTCCTGGCCTCGAAACAGGTTAGGGTTGTGATCACTACAGACCATGGTACCATCCGCGTTAAAAACCCAAGCAAAATCATTGGCGACCGTAACACCAATACCAATCTGCGCTATAAGCAAGGTAAAAACCTGAACTATAATGCTAAAGAGGTATTTCACATACGTAACCCACACGATGCCATGCTACCAAAACTGCACGTAAGCAGCAGCTTTGTTTTTGCCAAAGGCGACAGCTACTTTGTGTACCCTAACAATTATAATCATTTTGTTAATTTTTATAACGAGACCTTCCAGCACGGTGGTATCTCTTTAGAAGAAATGATCATCCCGATAGTTACCTACGGGCCTAAATAATATTTATTTTTGAAGCATTAATTCAACCCGTCATTGCGAGGAACGAAGCAATCTCCCGATAGAAATGTAGGTTACATGTATGTCGATGATTGCCGCGCTATGCTCGCAATGACG
The DNA here is from genome assembly GCF_041663085.1 of Mucilaginibacter sp. Taxonomy (GTDB): domain Bacteria; phylum Bacteroidota; class Bacteroidia; order Sphingobacteriales; family Sphingobacteriaceae; genus Mucilaginibacter. Next base: position 326 of record NZ_JBAZRC010000100.1, on the reverse strand, counting down.
CTTTAAATAATAAAGATTGGACCTACACACCACATCCACCACCGATCTGCCTAAAACAGCGGCAGAGATCTTAAACTTTGCCGGCGATACCCGCATATTCCTTTTTTACGGCGATATGGGCGCAGGTAAAACAACGCTCATCAAATCGCTTTGCGAAGCATTGGGCATTAGCGATTCGGTTACCAGCCCTACGTTCTCTATCGTAAACGAATATGAAAGCAACAATGGACCGGTTTATCATTTTGATTTTTACCGGTTAAAAGACCAGAGTGAAGCGCTGGATATGGGCTACGAAGAATACTTTTACTCGGGCAATTATTGTTTTA
>NZ_JBAZRC010000099.1:0-18001 GCF_041663085.1 Mucilaginibacter sp. | reverse complement strand
TTAGAGAATTGAGAATTGGCCCATTCGCGGCAATATGCGCGGTTTATGGATCTTAGCTCACCTATAGCATCAACAGCTTCATCAACCGTATTCACTAAAAAACCTGTTTTTTCATGTTGGATCAATTCCGGCATCGAACCTTTGTTGAACGCGATAACGGGTGTGCCGCAAAGCATGGATTCGGCTACGCTCATGCCAAATGGCTCGGCAAAGTTTATGGGGTGCAACAAGGCAAGGGCGTTGCCCAAAAGCTCGTTCCGTTTATCGGGACCGGCGGGGCCAATGTATTGGATCCGGTCGTTAAGCTGTGGTTCTACTTTTTCTTTAAAGTAGTTCTCATCCTGGATAATGCCCGCTATTATTAGTCTTTTATTCGCCCTTTTTGATATCTCAATCGCCTCTAAAGGGCCTTTATCGTGGTGGATACGTCCAAAGTAGAGCAAATAATCCTGCGATTGTTCGGTAAACTTAAAATCTTTGGTATCAAGTCCGTTATAAACGGTGGCAATGTATTCAAGTTCGGCGCTGCGGTCTGCATTGCTAATGGATACATAATGCCCGCGCGAATTGTACTTTTTATAAACCGGTATAATACGGGGCGATGAAAAACCGTGTATAGTGGTTATCATGGGCGTAGCAATAAGCCCGGAATAAGTGAGCGGCAAAAAATCAAAGTTATTGTGGATGATATCAAAATCGCCGGCCTGTTCCATTAGGTTGCTGATGTGCAGGCATTCCAGCACTTTGGCATCCTGCGAGCGGTCTTCTTCGTAACCTTGTGCACAAACAGCTTTTAACTTGCCTTCGGTAATAGAATCGCCGGTGGCAAAAAGGGTTACATCAACGCCAAGCTTTATCAGGCCTTCGGCGATGTTTGATGCTACCTGCTCCCACGGCCCGTAATGCCTGGGCGGTGTGCGCCAGGCAACGGGGGCTAATATGGCTGCTCTCATTAACAGACTTTAACCTGTGTTTCCATTTTATTGTATTCGTATTCCAGCTCAAAAGCTTTTAATACCGTTAAATGCGATATCAGGTACGCCAGCGTGCTTTCGGCGCCCTGGTTACGGTTGATGCCTGTTGGCAGCAAACCATCGCAGCAGCCCTTGGTTTCATGATCATACAATGGTGCGCGCAAGGTGTTTTCGCCCAGGAACCATTTATAGCTCAGGAACATTTTTTCGATATACTGCGGCTTACGGAAGATCTGGTACGCCTGGAAATGCATCAGTACCATGGCCATTGTTTCAATAGCCTGCTGATCAAACGTAGGGAACTTACCGCCACGGTAATACCATCCATCGTTACCAACCGGGCTTAAATAACCATTAGATAATGTTAATTTATCCAGGAAGGCCATTGTTTTCAAGGCAATATCCTTGGCTTTTTGGTTACCTGTTATCTCGCAAGAGTGTAGCAGCGCAAGCGGAAGGATGGCATTATCATAGGTCATGCTTTCTTCAAACCATTCCCAATCGTCAGACCGGGTGTTTTCGTAAGCATCTATTAAAGGCTGGGTTAAACGCACCAGTTCGGCAACCATACCTTCATCGGTAGGGTAGGCCTGCAGGTACAAAGCAATACCAATAATGGTATTAGCCTGGCCGCGTATATGTTTTAACGCTTTAAAGTGAGGGTACGATTTGTGGAATATCTCCATCGCAAATTCGCGGTACGAGTTACTTGCCGCGCAGCTAATTAAGTGCCCTAATGCCCAGATGGTACGGCCGAAGGAATCTTCAGAGCCCACCTCATCCAGATACTGGCGGTTAAAGCTCAAGAAATTACGGAAGTTACCATCATCTGTTTGCATGTAGTGGATGTAACTCAGGTATATAGGCAATAATTTAAATGCATCATTGCTTTTACTACGCTGGTAAGCCATTAAGGCCATAATAAGCGCGCGTGCGTTATCATCCAGGCAATAACCCTCTTTTAAATTAGGGATGCCATATTTTGCATGCTGAACGATACCGGTATCATCCGTTAAACGCAAAACGTGCGTAAGGCTGAATTTTGGTAATATCTCCGGGTCAACAATGCTGTTTTTTAATATTTTGTCGCTAAAATCATGGGTAGCGGCAGCTTCCTGGGCCAGCTTAATAAATTCGGCTCCGGTTGCGGGCCAGCGTAAATGCAGGCCATATTCGTAAGCGTTTTCTTTTAGTTCGTTCAGTACATTCTCATCGTCTAACAATTCGTTAACGGTTTCGGCTAACGCATCGGCATTTTTAAAGTCGAACAAACGGCCGCGCCCATCAGCTAACAACTCGGTAGCATGCCAGTACGGGGTTGATACCACAGCCGCACCCGCGCCAACCGCGTATGATAACGTACCACTGGTAATTTGCGCCTCGTTAAGGTATGGTGTAACATAAACCTCGGCGGCTGTAAGGTAATCTATCAGCTCGTCCTCGGCTACAAACTTGTTTATAAACGATAAATGCTGCGAAACTTTTAATTGCGCGGCCAGGCTTTTCAAGTGGTCGCGGTATTCCTCGCCCGAGTTTTTGATAACGCCCGGGTGGGTATTGCCAAGTACAACGTACATCACATCCGGGTGTTTCTCTACAATTTTTGGCAGGGCTTTTACAACGGTTTCTAAACCTTTGTTACGGCTTAGTAAACCAAAAGTTAATAGCACACGGCGGTTTTTAAACTGGCTTAGGCTTTTAACCGGGTTAATTTCAGGTGCTTCCAAATCAGGCACACCGTGCTCTATAATTTGAATTTTATCTTCCGGGATATCGTATATGGTGGTCAGAAACTCAACCGCGCGTTTGCTCATCACCACAATTTTTGACGATTGCTCGGCAATTTCGCGGATGATGATACGCTGAACGTAGCTGGGGTCTTTTAATATGGTATGCAGTATAGATATCAGCGGTTTTTCTAAACGGTTTATTAATGGTAGTATATAGATACCGCTTTCGCCGCCGTAAATACCAAATTCATGTTCCAGGATAACCGCATCGGCAGTGCTGGTATTGATGTAATTAGCTGCACGGATATAATCTTTCTGATGATTCTGACGAATAACGTATTTAACTTCAGCAGGGTATTCATACTCCTGTATGTTCTCAGAGTCATTAAGTGCTACAACAAAACCTCCATCAAGCGGGCTTTTCCGTTCAGGAAAATTGGCATTGATGGCATTCATCAAATTAAAATTGAAAGTTGCAATACCGCATTCGCGGGGCGGAAAGGTTGATATATATGCGATTTTCATATTATATAGAAGATGTTATATTGTTAATTAAAAGCTCAGTATGACCCGAAAAGTATCCACCTATGACCTCAAATACAGTAATTAGGGAGCCGAAGAGGGGTATTTACACAGGCATGTAGTATTATGCATAAACTATACCAATAAAGGAACAATGCCTATCGTAACTTTATTTTTACAGTTAAATTATTAATTAGAATTAAAAAATACTGGAGTGATTGTGAGTTTGATCAAATCGTATGTGTGTGAAATTCAATGGCCTTTATAATGATATTACAGGCATTGATGAGCTGATCATCACTGATAACCAGCGGAGGGGCTAAACGCATAGAATTACTGCAATGCAGGAACCAGTCGGTAATTATATGGTTTTCTATACAAGTGTCGATTATTTTTTTGTTCAATTCAAAGCTTTCAAATTCTACGGCCAGCATTAACCCTTTACCGCGAATTTCCTTTATAGCAGGGTGTACAAGATGTTTACGGATGATGGCCTCTTTTTCTGCAACACCGGCAATCAGGTTCTCATTAAGCAGCACCTCTAAAGCAGCAAGCCCCGCAGCACAGCAAACCGGGTGGCCTCCAAACGTAGTAATATGCCCCAGGATAGGGTTTTCTTTAAAAGCCGACATCACGTCCACCGGGGCTACAAAAGCCCCTACAGGCATGCCGCCGCCAAGCGCTTTGGCCAGCAGTAATATATCGGGTACAATATTAAAATGCTCAAAGGCGAAGAGTTTGCCTGTACGGCCGAACGCGGCCTGTATCTCATCCAGTATAAGCAACGCGCCAACCTCGGTACAGCGAGCACGCAAAGCCTGCATGTATGCAGTATCGGGTACGCGTATGCCGGCCTCTCCCTGTACGGTTTCCAGTATCACGCAGGCGGTTTGCGCTGTGATCAGTTCCAGATCGTGCAAGTTATTAAGGCTTATAAAATTTACGCCCGGTAACAATGGGCGATAGGCCTGCTTGTATTCCTCATTCCCCATAACGCTTAAAGCACCGTGGGTACTGCCATGGTACGAGCCATGAAAGGCAAGCACCTGGTGCCTGCCGGTAAAACGCTTGGCCAGCTTTAACGCCCCTTCAACAGCCTCGGATCCCGAGTTGGTGAAATAAACAGAGTTTAATGTTTTTGGGAGGATACTCACCAGTTTTTCGGCAAAGCGCACCTGTGGGGTTTGTATGTATTCGCCATATACCATCAGGTGCATGTACTTATCAACCTGGTCTTTCACCGCCTGCACAACCTTTGGGTTGCTATGGCCCAGGTTGCTTACTCCTATGCCCGATATCAGGTCGGTATAGGCGTTGCCTGCTTCGTCATAAATATATACGCCTTGCGCGCGCTCAAACTCCAGCAATAAAGGGAAGTGGGTTGTTTGGGCGTTGTTATTCAGAAAAAGCTGGCGTAACGTAAGCATGGATGTTGTTGTAAGGTTGGAAGGTTGTAATGTTATTTTGTTTTCTTATCTGCTTCAAACTTTTTCAGGTAATCAATCAATGATTTCGTTTTTGACGAAAATTCTACGCTTCTGGCATATAAAGTTTCATATACAACCGTATCTAATTTCCCGGCCTTGCTAAGAATAAATAGTTTATTCCTAAACTCACCGGATGATCCTTTAGCATAATTTAAATAGCGAATAAAGTCAGGATTATTGTTGTATTCAAATCCTTCTGCAATATTATCAGACATTGAACAGGCAGCACGCCTGATCTGGTCTTTCATACCCCAATCAGACTTTAACGGTTCGGAGTCACAAAGCAAGTAAAAATCAATAGCGATAGAAACGGCTATTTTCCAAATATCCAGGTCTTCGAACTTATTAAACTTGCTCAAAACATTCCAACTTTACAACATTCTAACCTTACAACAATATTAATTCCCTGCGCGTACGCTGCGTTCGCTGATCTGCCTGATAAGTTCATTTTTAAACTCATCCTCGCTTTTGTAAAGGGTGCTTACTTTTTCGGGCGATAATATTTTAAGGAATTCGTCGCGATAGTGCTTGCGGATAATTACCATTTGGTTATCATACTCAAGCTCCTTGTCTATCTGGTCCATACCGTTTACGGATGAACTGGAATTATTTTGCTTCTTCAGGATCTTGATAGCAGTAAGATCTTCCTGGTATTGGCGGTATAAGGGCCAAAATTTACGCGATTCTCCTGATGTAAGTGCAAGCTGCTGGGCTATAAACTTATCCCTTGCGGCTTGTAGTTTAGGGTTACGTATTACCCTTGATTTTGCAACTGGTGCAGGCCGCCGGAAATTACTTACCTGCGCGGAAGCATCGTCATAGCTAACGGCAAATACCAATAAAAAGAAAATATATCTAAACAGCCTGTTCATTAAAATTATCATTAATTAATATCTACATAGTCCTGTAAATCAGCATCCAGGGCATCAGTATTAATTTGCTTGTCGTTATCTATTATGCCGCGTGTATCGTTGGCATCCATATTAAGTTCAAGGTAGTCTTTTATTTCGTCTACCGGTATGTTTGATACCTGCTTGTGCAAAAGTGTTTGCGTATGCGTAGCAGGTTGTTGCGCTTCCCGTAAAAAAGCACCTGCGCCAATTATTAAAGCTAAGCAGGCGGCAGTGGCATATTTAAAGGTGTTTGATGCCCACAGCTTGCGCACAATGGTTTTGCGTATTACAACTTCCTTGTTAACCGTTTTATTTAAAATTTCCTGGTTAAGTTTTTCAAAGTAGTTATCAGGTACGGCAAATTCAGGGGTGTTGGCGGCCATCATTTCCTCAACAGCTATCCGGCTTGTTATTTGTTGCTGCAGGTTATCAAAGTATCCCTGCGGAACGTTAAAGCCCGTCTCTTCTGCATTTACGGCAGCCTCGATGTTTATACGGCTTTGTATATTACTGGTAAGCTGTTCAAAATATCCCTTGGGTACAGCAAAACCTTTTTCTTCGGTACCTGCAATTGCCTCGATATTTATCCTGGCTTGGATATTAGCGTTGAGTTCATCAAAGTAATTCTCAGGCACAGCAAATCCCTGTGCCATATCATCACTCTTTAACCCGTTTAATTTTATAAGGGACAATATGCGCTGACCGGCCTCTTCAAAATAGCCGGATGGCACTGTAAACGGGGTTTCTTTCGAAAACCGTTTAAGTGACATTTCTTCGTCCGCCCATTCGTTATTCTCCATATCGCTTTTCATATACTCTTATAGATGAATAAAGTTTCAAAAGGTTTAACGCTAATTTTAAAAATCTACTAATTTAATCGGTATTCGTAATAAAGGCTTCAATTTTTTTCACCGCGAGGTGGTAGGACGCTTTTAAAGCGCCCACACTTGTACCTAAAACATCGCTCATTTCCTCGTATTTCATGTCGTCAAAATACTTCATGTTAAATACCAGGCGCTGTTTATCGGGCAGGGTTAATATTGCTTCCTGTAATTTTCTTTGTATCTGGTCGCCGTTAAACTGGTCAGAGCTCGACAGCGTATCCGCCAGCTCAAAATCCACATCATCTAAAGATACATTGTTCTTGGCTTTCTTTTTATTCAAAAAAGTGATGCATTCATTGGTGGCAATGCGGTACATCCAGGTATATAGCTGCGCATCGTTACGAAAACCAGGCAGGTTTTTCCATATTTTTATGAAAACATCCTGTACAATATCGTCAGCATCGTCATGGTCAATAACCATTCGGCGTACATGCCAGTATATCTTTTGCTGATACTTTTTCAGTAAAAGGTTAAATGCTTCGTTACGGGTCTTTTCGTCCCTAAACTTGTTGAGTATCTCTTCGTCTTCTGCCTGAATGGCCATCTATTAAAATTTATCTTTTAAATAAATATAAAGCTTTTTTGTTTTATATATGTTTTAAACACAGTTAATCTAACAGTTCTAAAACCTGTTGCGACGCGTTTTTGGTATCAACCTTTTCAATCACCTTATCAATAATGCCATCGCCATTAATAATAAAGGTAGTGCGTGCAGTACCCATATATTTTTTGCCATACATGTTTTTCTCTACCCAAACACCGTATGCTTCTACAATGCTATGGTCGGTATCGGCTATCAGGGTAAAGGGCAGTTTGTATTTGGTCTCGAACTTTTTGTGCGATTTTTCATCATCCACACTTACGCCTATCACCTCAAAGCCCTTACTTAATAACGATTGGTAATTATCCCTGAAATCGCAGCTTTCTGCTGTACAGCCCGGGGTATCATCCTTTGGATAAAAGTACAGTATAACATTTTTGCCCTTAAAATCGCCCAATGAAACGGCTTCGCCGTTTTGGTCGTTAGCTGTAAAGTTTGGCGCTTTTTCGCCTTGTTGTGGAGTTGCCATTTTACCTGTTAAATTCTGCTTTAAATGTACTAACGTTATTTTTCATATCGCTCACCGTAAACTCAAAAGTATGTTTACCCGTGGCTATGCTATCGTCAAAGGTATAACTTAAAACCTTTGTTTTATAATCCCAGGCTACCAGTACCCATTTGCCATCAATTTTGCCCGCATAGCTTTTTATACCGCTCAGGTTATCGCTCATGCGCAGCTTTATAGCCCGTAAAAGTTTCATGTTGCTGCCGTTGCGAATGTTGATAGGGGTAATAACAGGCGGTACGGTATCTATCCTGATATAATAATCGCCAAAGGCATGGGCCAAACCTTTTACCCAGCCGCCTTCCCAGGTACTGTTGATGGCACCTGTAGCTGCGTTAACAATTACGGCCTTTTCAGCATTGGCACCCAGGCTAATGTCGGGTTTTATCCAAAGGTCATAGCTATCATGTACAGGCGTCAGCTTATTATGGATGCGATGTATTGCAGAATAAGCGCCCGGCTTTGCGGGCAGGGTGGCGTATTGAAAGTCAAGATCGTCGTACAAATTGCCGGGCATAATGGTAACCTTAACCTTATCGTTGGCAAACTCGCTTTTACGGTCGTAATGCAGCAGGGTGCCGGTTGGTTTATCAGCAGGTATGTTAGCTGCGGTGGTATTTGATTGCACCTTTAACGTTAGGGTTGATGTATTACCTGCCACATCTTTTACAACATATTGCACCTCGTGCAGCTTATCATCATTAAAAGCCATAATGCCCCTGTTGATAGATTGCGGGTACAACGAAATGCGGCTGCCCGGCAGGATAAAGCACTTTTGCATAAAACGGTGCGCTGTAATAAACGCCGGGTAGTCGATATAAGCGTTGATGGCGTGGGTTTGATCGAACGCGAAGCGCTCAACCGCGAAGGTATACATGGTAACGCCATCCAGCTTAAGCTCCAGCGAGTAAATGCCGTTGCGGTTGGCCGATGCATCATTAACATCGCTAACTGTTATGCCAAAGCCGGTGTTACCGCTAATATTTAGCACCTGTGGTTTTAGTAAATGATAGTTGCCGTTTGCGCCGGTTACGGCTAAAAACTCTTTTGGTGTTTTTTCGCTGAAGGGATTGCCGTTTAAGTGATAGATGCCGATAGCGCTAATAGCCGGTGGCTTTGTATCGGGGATGGTGAGGCCAAACAACTGCGGGTTGATGGTTTCCTGCGTTAAGGTGTCCCTGATCTCGAAATGCAGGTGGGGCCCGGCAGATGCACCCTGGTTGCCCGAAATGGCTACTACATCGCCTTTTTGCACTTTAAACATGCCGGGAGGTACAGGTATATCGGCCTCAAAGGTTTGGTTTTTATACTGGTAATCGCGAATGTATTTATCTACCTCGGGCGTAAAATCATTAATGTGGCCGTAAACGGTTGTAAAACCGTTTGGATGTGTAATGTATAATGCCTGCCCAAAGCCGCCAAACTGGATGCGTACCCTGGATATATAACCATCATACGCGGCATGAACAGGGAAGCCAACGCGCTGCATGGTGCGGAAATCAAGCCCCGAGTGGAAATGGTTTGGCCTTAGTTCGCCGAACGATCCTGCTGTTGCCGGTGGGATATCTAACGGGTAGCGTAATTGATTTTTGGGATATTGTTTGCTTTGGATAACATCCTGGGCGTGGGTTGCGGTGCTGAATAAGATTAAAGCGGTGAATACCGCTTTAAAAATAAGCCTGTCATTTCGAACGAGGTACGAGGAGAAATCTTGTTCGATATGCAAGGCGGACTTTGCTAATCGAACAAGATTTCTCTCTATCGTTCGAAATGACATGTTGTTAAAGCGGAATGACAATTTTGATATATATCTATTTAACATAAAAATCTAAAAGCTTTTCACCCTCCAAAAATCCTTCCAAATGGTCGCCAACGGCAACTTTACCCACACCTTCGGGGGTGCCGGTGAATATAAGGTCACCCTTTTTCAGGGTAATATACTGTGATACAAAGGCAATTATCCGCTCAAAAGAAAACAGCAGATCTTTGGTATTGCCCTGCTGGCGGGTTTCGCCGTTTATATCCAGTTTAAAGTTCAGGTTGTACAGGTCGGTAAATTGCGCCTTCGGTAAAAAGTTACTTACCGGGGCCGAATTATCAAACGCTTTGGCCAGTTCCCAGGGCAGGCCTTTTTCTTTATGTTTAGTTTGGATGTCGCGCGCGGTAAAGTCAACCCCAAGGGCTATCTCCTCAAAATAATTAGCCGCGAATTTTTCGCTGATATGCTTGCCTTCTTTGCTTACTTTTAATACCAGTTCAATCTCGTGGTGTATATCCTGCGAAAACTCGGGATGGTAAAAAGGCTTGTTATCCTTTAACAGGGCGGTATCAGGCTTCATAAATATTACCGGCGTGGTAGGCACGGGGTTATTCAGCTCTTTAGCGTGTTCGGCGTAGTTGCGGCCAATGGCAATTATTTTCATAATGTTAATGCAATAACGCCGAAATTATAAACTCTAAATTCTAAAACCTAAAATCTAAGTGTTTAAATTCTAAAAAGAGGAAGGATAAAAGTTGTGCTTATCAAAAACGCCCCTTCATGAGTCAGGGAGGATTAAAGAACCGAGATCCGGGTGTTTACAGATTCGGTACCAACAACAATCCTTACAAAATAAAAACCGCGTGATAATTTGTTGCTGATGTTGTAGCTTATGTTTTGCTCGCCAAACTCAACCCTTTGCGAAAACAGGGTAAGTACATTGTTACCCAGTACATCCATCACATTTACGTTAACGTAGGCGTTACGCGATACATTGTACTTTACATTAAGCACATCGGTAACCGGGATAGGGTAAACTTTTACGTTGGTAACCAGCTTATCATCGGGGCGGGCAAGGTTTATTTTGGCATTAGATGTAGCAGCAGGTTTTAACGGGGGCAAGGCTAAATGCAAGCCGTTTTTAAAATAAGAAGTTTTGGCTGGTTTGTATTTTAGTGTGCGCAGGTATGAACTATCGCTTTTTTGAGCGTTAACCCCTCTTGCAAGCGCAAAATTTACCAGTATTGCCAGCGCAATTATGGTAAACCTGGAAGTAGCAAAAGTAGATTTTAGACTCATATTAAAATATTCTTTGCAAAAGTATAAATATTGCGCTCAACACCTCATAATGTTATGAATATATAAATACTTTTAACAATTTTTAACAAAATAAGGTTTTATTAGTTATTGTAACTTATAGACTTATACGATTAAACTTAGTTTAAGTTGTAAATGGATTTTTTTAATAGTTTTGTATCCTTTTTAAATTAGAGTGTCAAATCATAAAGATCTGCAAAAACTTTCAGTCCCGGGGCTGCTTCCTGGTTTAGGAATAATCTATGGATATGCTGGTACATCACCTTTATATGTTTTTGCAGCTATAAACGGCACCACCCCAATCTCAGAAAAATTATCGCCCGGCGGGGTTTCACTTATTTTTTGGATACCTGCCCTGCAAACCCTTAAATATATTGTAACTACATTATGTGCCTGTAATAGATTGGTGATGAAGAATGTATTGTTTATATATGTACAATTAAAAAGGATAAGTTTATCAGAAGAGCGTAACTTTGCGCCCGATATGAGGTTTATAAATATTGAAAAAGTACCACTAATGTTTACGTCTCCTGGTAGTATTGTAACTGGCAGGGTAAATGTATCATCATAATAAACATAAGGGCCTGGTTGTAAAACCGGGCTTTTATGCTGGAAAATAAATTAATAAAATTGTGTCAAGTCAAAAAGATCTGCAAAAATTATCGGCCGCCGGGTTGCTGATAAGTTTAGGAATAATTTACGGTGATATTGGTACATCACCATTATATGTATTTAAGGCTATTGTTGGCCAGGAGCATTCTAATTTTTCGCAACGTATCTCAGAAACGCTGGTGCTTGGAGGCGTATCCCTGATTTTTTGGACGCTTACGCTGCAAACCACGTTAAAATATGTTGTTATAACCCTGCGGGCCGATAACAAAGGCGAGGGGGGCATTTTCTCGCTATTCTCTTTAGTGCGCCGTAAAGCTAAATGGTTAATTGTGCCGGCCATATTAGGGGGCTGCGCCCTGCTTGCCGATGGTATCATAACCCCGCCAATTACCATATCATCTGCCATTGAGGGGTTACGTACCTATTACCCCGAATTACCAACCGTACAAATAGTGATCGCTATTATTGCCGCGCTGTTCATCATTCAGCAATTTGGTACATCACTGGTAGGCAAGGCCTTTGGCCCTATGATGTTTATCTGGTTTACTATGATGGGCGTTTTGGGCGTAAGCTATATTGTAAAGATGCCGATAATATTAAAGGCGCTTAATCCGTATTATGCCTATCAGCTGCTTACCAGTAATTATAATGCATTCATTATTTTGGGAGCGGTGTTTTTATGTACTACCGGGGCCGAGGCTTTATACTCCGACCTTGGGCATTGCGGGCGCAAAAACATCCAGATAAGCTGGATTTACGTAAAAACCTGTTTAATACTGAATTACCTGGGCCAGGCAGTTTGGCTGTTACAACATACCGGCCAATCAATAGACCTGAACGCTAATAACCCCTTTTACCAAATTATGCCGCAGGGGTTCCTGATATTTGGTATTGGTATAGCTACTATAGCTGCTATTATTGCCAGCCAGGCTTTAATATCGGGCTCATTTACGCTTATTGCCGAGGCGGTAAGGTTAAACCTTTGGCCAAAAGTGCGTATCAATTACCCATCAGAGCAAAAGGGCCAGTTATATGTACCCAGCATCAACTGGATACTTTGTGCAGGTTGTATCGGTGTTGTATTATTGTTTAAACATTCGGCCAGGATGGAGGCCGCATACGGTTTAAGTATTACGGTTGCCATGCTGATGACCACCATACTGGTATCGAAATTTTTGCAGCGTAAAAAAGTACCCGCTTACATCATCGGTTCGTTTTTGGTGGTTTACCTGCTTATAGAGGGTACATTTTTATTAGGTAACCTGGTTAAGTTTATTCATGGCGGTTGGTTTACATTATCAATTGGTTTGGTGCTGTTTATTATTATGTGGACCTGGCACACAGCCCGCAAAATAAAGAACCGCTACGTGAAGTTTATTGAGATTGACGATTACTTTAACATTATTAAAGAGATGAGCGAGGATGAGAGCGTGCCAAAGTATGCTTCGCAACTGGTGTATTTAACCAGCGCCAACTTCAACTCCGAGATAGAATCAAAGATCATTTACTCCATATTGCAAAAGCAGCCTAAACGCGCCGATGTTTACTGGCTGGTACACGTTGATGTGGTGGATGAACCTTACAAAAGCGAGTACGAGGTTGATTTCCTGGTGCCGGGCAAACTTATCCGTATCGACTTTAAACTTGGGTTTAGGGTTGAGCAACAAATAAATCTGCTGTTCCGCAAGGTGGTAGAGGACCTGGTGAAAAACGGAGAAATTGATATTACCAGCCAGTACAAATCATTAAACAAGCACAAAATTGTGGGCGATTTTAGGTTTGTAGTGATAGAGAAAGTATTGTCGCGCTCGCATAACCTGTCGTTTTACGAGAAGGTAATTATGTTTATATATACCGAGTTTAAAAAGATAAGCCTTTCTGAAGAACGCAACTTTGGACTCGACCTGAGCTTTGTTACGGTTGAAAAGGTGCCGCTGATGCTCACATCACCCGAGAGTGTGAAGATTGAGCGGGTAAAGCACTAAACGTGCTTTCGGATAAAAGTTTAAGGGCGCTACACATTTGTAGTGCCCTTTTTTATGCTCGCTTATTTCGGGCAATATGCAGTAAGGCTGAGTTAGGAAGAAAACCGTGGCAATGTGCGATTCGCTCCCAACGGGAGGGTGCAGAGAGGGGTTAATAAAGCGATAATAGTTAACTAAACCCCTCCCTGCCATTACACAATCCGATCGCACCTCTCCCGAGGGAGGGAACTATCAGCGTTGCCCGGCCCAGCTAATAAAAAAAAATGCCGGTGAAGACACCGGCATTAGTAATTGGTATATTTAGAATATCCATTATTGGTGTATCCACCAATAATTCATTATTATCTCTTCAAATGTGCGTTTTCGGGTTTGCCTAATACACTGTGTTTGTAGCCATAGGTAAAGTAAATAACCAAGCCTATAATAAGCCACCCCAGGAAACGGATCCAGCTTTCGTATTCCAGTTCGGCCATCAGGTAAAAGCAGCTTACAAGGCCTAAAACAGGTATCAGCGATAGCTTCTTAATAAATGCCAGTACGGTTAACGTAGCCGAAAGTAGTATGAATAAAAAGTACGGAAACTTTTGATGCAGGTTATCGCCGCTAAACAGGTTTACGATGTTATGCCTGAAAAAGTATGCCCCTACGATGAACAGGGTAGGTACTATCCATTGCGAATTGATGTACGGCAGGTGAAACTTGCCTTTTACTGCAGCCTCGCGGGGCAATAAAAGCACGCCGCCACAAACAAGTACAAAAGCAAATAATGTACCTATACTGGTAAGGTTGGTAACCTCGGTAAGGTTTAAAAATAATGCCGGTATAGCCACCACAAAACCGGTAACAATAGTAGCGAACGATGGCGTATGGAATTTAGGGTGGATGCGTGAAAACGCTTTTGGCAATAAACCATCACGGCTCATGCTCATCCAGATACGTGGCTGGCCCAGTTGAAATATCAGCAATACACTGGCGGTAGCAATAACCGCGCTTATAGATATTACATAACTGATGTTTTTTAAGCCAACCTTGGCAAATACATAAGCCAGCGGGTCGCCCACCTGCAGGTCTTTGTAGTTAACCATGCCGGTTAAAACAAGGGCTATAAGGATGTATAGGACGGTACAGATAATAAGCGAATAGATCATACCGCGGGGCAAGTCGCGCTGCGGGTTATTACATTCCTCGGCAGTGGTTGATATGGCATCAAAACCAATATAGGCGAAGAAAACACCCGATACGCCTTTCATTACGCCGCTAAAGCCGTTAGGTAAAAACGGGTGCCAGTTGGCTGGTGTAACATAAAAAAAGCCGATAACGATAACCGCAATAACAATGGCCACTTTTAAATAAACCATCGCGTTGGTAGCCTTTTTGGTTTCGCGGATGCCGATATAAACCAAATAGGTAATTACAAATACGATGGCCAGCGCGGGTATGTTGGCTATAAATTTAATATTGCCGCTGCCGGGTGCTGTGGCCCAAGCTGATGCTGCAATGCGCATGCGCTCGGTAATATCGGCCACGTGGCCGCCGGCGGTAAGCTGCTGGATCTTCTCGTGCGCGGTAAAAGCCGAAAAGTAATCCATAGTAAGGTAGGTAGGCATATGGACCTTGAAACCCTCCAGCAGGTTCACAAAATACTCGCTCCATGATATGGCTACGGCTATATTACCGATGGCATATTCCATTAACAAATCCCAGCCGATGATCCAGGCGATAAGTTCACCAAAAGAAGCATAGGCATAGGTATAGGCGCTGCCCGCAACCGGGATGCGTGAGGCAAATTCTGCGTAGCACAAAGCCGAAAACCCGCAGGTAATGGCTGTAATAACAAATAAGATACTTACGCCCGGCCCACCCTGGAAAGAGGCTTCGCCTATGGTTGAGAAGATACCTGCGCCAACAACGGCGGCTATACCCATCAGGGTAAGGTCTTTTACGTTTAATGCTTTTTCAAGTTGGGAAGCGGTGCCCGGGTGCTCACTATCGCTAAAACCGCTGGCAACATCAGCCAGTATTTTAGAAACAGATTTTCTGCGAAATATACTTCTCGACATGTAATTTGGTCAGTTAACTTTTTAAACTCAAACATAACCATTTTTTTGCATTGAAAAAGTATATGCTTACTTTGTGCCGATGAATACAGGCGCAAAAGACGTTTTACACAAAATACGCTACCTTTTTATTCCCTATATTTTTATACTGTGCGCCTGCCTTGTTATTAAACTGCTGTATACACGGCATGATATTTATTTCGCTATAAACGGCTTCCATACCGATTTTTTAGACAATATAGAACCCTACATTACCTACATTGGCGATGGTGTAACCATAATCATTGTATCGGCCATAGTGGCGCTGTGTAATTACCGGGCATCGTTCCTGCTCATTACCAGCTACGCCTTAACGGCCCTTACAGCGCAGATATTGAAATACAGTTTTGATATGCCACGGCCAAAAGTTTATTTCGCTAACGAACTGGACAAGATCCATTTTGTAAAAGGGCTTTATATTTTATCGGTGCATAGTTTCCCATCGGGGCATACGGTTACGGCTTTTTCGGCAGGAGTGGTTGTAACTTACCTGGCCAGGAATAAAGCCTGGGGAGCGGTGTTGTTATTTGTGGCGCTAATGGTTGGCTACTCGCGCATGTACCTGAGCCAGCATTTTTTTGAGGATGTTACCGTTGGCTCGGTAGTGGGGGTATTGGTGACTTTTTTGTGGCTAAGTTATATCGACAGAAAGCCATTTATAAACAGCCCCCGGTGGAACCGGGGACTGCTGAAAAAATAAGGTTATGCCTGCTCTAACTGTTGTTTCTTTTTCTTGCGGACAACCAGTACAATTATTAAAATAATCAGCAAAGCGCCGCCGCCGTAAATGCCAATTTTAGCCGTTGGCGATAAGCCTTTAGCGTTAGAAAGGTATTGATCGGTACGCTTTAATTCGGGCGAAACCTTGATAGAGCTGGAGTAAGCTTTATACTCATCCTTCATTACATCCTTGTGCAAGGCCTCATAATAATACTCAAAGGTGTAGGTTACATCCTGTGTGTATATTATAATAAAGTTACGGATCTGAAGGCCTGCACCCTGGTCGGTTTGCAACTCAAATGTTTTTGCCTTTAGGTGGCCGATGGTGGTATCGCGCACATTTAAGGTGTGGCCATCGGCCTGGCCTTTAATGCCTTTAATATAATCCTGCAGTACCTTGTTCAGGTCGCGTTCTTTTTTAAGCGGCTCGTTATTTTTGGCATTGGGTGCACGTATAACAACCATGTAGCCATATTTGGCGTTACCAGAATATATGGATTGGCCGAGCGTATCTTTCTTAGTGAATTTTTCAGGCAGGGAAACGGTAACCAGGCTATCTATCTTAACCGGTTTTAATGGGGTCTGTGCAAAACCTGCTGTTGCTAACAGCACCAGGCTAAACATTACAAGTATCTTTTTCATAGATAATTAAACCTATAAAACACATATAAGTTTTAATATGTATAGAAATAGTAGTTTGGGTGATAAGGTAACGTGCTTATTTATTGTGTTTTAGCGAGCCGTTCGTCTGGTTCATGTACTGCTGTTAAAGCAGGTATCTTTCGGGGATATAAGTTTTAAAACAGAACTAAAAAAAAATGATTTATAATCCTTGAAAATTATTTAATAAAAGGATTATCAAGTAATGAATTGGTGATAAAGTATACAGAGAAGAGTATACTAACCAACCACAATAAACAAAAAAACACCATACACCGGGTTAAGTATAAAACCCAAACTGTTTTTATCTTTTTTACAAAAACATCTGTAATAACAAACAGGACAGCGGCAGGGATGCTAATTACCAGGCCAAATTGTTTTATTGTTTTTATCACGATTGATAAAGTAAGAGAGTCTGCAAGGCTGCCAAAACTGTCAATAAAATACCAGGTAACAATTAGGGTATATAATAAAACACGATCAGAAATTTGATCAACATTTCGGATACTTTCATAATGCGTCTTTGCTAAGCAATATGTGAAAATATGGGTATACACCAATTAATTATTAGTGACATACCCTGCCACCGAATAAAGTTGATCTTAAATACCACGCCTTTCTCTATGCGTTATTGTGGGTAATGCCTATAAATAAAAAAGCCCTCTCCGTTAGGAAAGGGCTTGATGAATTATATCTTATCCATTTCGGCTTTTACAAACTCGGCCAGTTCTTTTACGTAGCCGGCGCTAAAATCAAACTTGATGCCCGCGGTTTCGTAAATTTCGGTAATGGTTTTGGTGTAACCCAGTTTTAAGGCATCCAGGTATTGTTGCAGGCCTTTTTCGGGGTTCTCCTTGTAGTTTTTCCAAACGGCTATAGCGCCAAGCTGGGCCATACCATATTCAATGTAGTAAAAGGGTACCTCAAAAATATGCAGCTGTTTTTGCCACAGGTTTTGCTCGGCCCCGGGGTGTTCGCTCCAATCGGCAAAACCGGCGCCAAATGGCTCGTAGATCTTTAACCAGGCCTCGGTGCGCTCTGCGTCGGTATGGTCGGGGTTGGTGTATATCCAGTGTTGAAACTGGTCGACAACGGCTACCCATGGCAAGGTTTTTAATACATCGAATAATTGATCGCGTTTTGCGCGTTTCAGGTCTTCCTCGTTATCAAAATACACATCCCAGTTATCCATCGATATCAACTCCATCGACATGGAAGCCAATTCGGCAACCTCGCTTGGGCAATGTTTAAAATCG
>NZ_JBAZRC010000098.1:0-18198 GCF_041663085.1 Mucilaginibacter sp. | reverse complement strand
TTGAGTAATTTGATTAACTCCTGAATTGAGTCCATAAGGATATATTATATGCATATAAAAGTATGATTTTCAGAAAATATATCGTCAGTAATTTTCAAATTCTGCTTTTTACAGGTCTGTTATACAACCGACATTTGCTTTCATATTAATTACTAAAACAAAAAACATGGAATCGCTACAACACAGAACAGAAGAAAATTCACCTATCATCAAACATGGTGATAATGTTAGAAACCCGTTTAAACCAACAGCCGCATTTATAGGGGCCTCCTGGTTTGCCTTATTAACAGGAGTGGTGGGATATTGCATCGGCTTATGGAATGCAAGCATGGAGTTGAACGAAAAAGGCTATTATTTCACCATTTTATTATTTGGCTTATTCGCCGTGATCTCTGTACAAAAAAGCGTCAGGGACCGGGCAGAAGGACTTGCAGTTACGGATCTGTACTATGGCCTAAGCTGGTTTGCTACTATCGCGGCAATGGTACTGCTAACGATTGGCCTGTGGAATGCCGATCTCGCCCGAAGTGAAAAAGGCTTTTACGCCATGGCATTCTGCCTAAGCATGTTTTCGGCCATTGCCGTACAAAAGAATACCCGCGACGCCAAGCTGATCGACGATAAAGAGCTGTAACGTAGCGGTTACCACCCCGCAGTTCCTTGCCTGGCAAGCCTGCGGGGTTTATTATTATAAGTAGCCAATGGCTATTGGCTTATTTTTAGACTATAGCCATCGTTAAACCCTGTAAAGTCTGTTTTTAACCGCCTGGATAAAACGTTAAGCGTTTCGCCATCCCTGTGTACTTCGAGATAGTGAAAATCCGGCTTATAATCTCCGGAGATATCAGGCATTTGCACGGTTTTAGCCCGCAGTGGCTGATGAAGGCCGCCACCCCCGCCAATTACAAGGAAATTTTTCCCCTGGATATTAAAGTTCTCAAAGTTGTGTGAATGACCCGAAAGGAACAGCACCGCTTTTTTTGATTTAATGAACGGCGGCACAAAGCTTTGCCTTACAGCTTCTGAAGGGTTTACGATGGTGCTGTTGGTATATGGCGAATGATGGCATCCAACAATGATCATTTTTATTGCCGAGGCGGTATCCAGTGCATTTAATTTAGCCTCATACCACTCGTTTTGCCGGGCAATCTCCGTTACTGACATTGCCGCGAAATTAGAATTTAATAATATTACTGCTACTGAGTCAACAACCTCTGTATAACCGGAGGGGTCATAAGCGGGAAAGCGCTTTTTAAAATTGCGTATCCCTTTTTTAGAATTGAACATTACCTCGTGGTTCCCCAATGTGGCATAAACGGGGATAGAATCCTTAACTAACTGACTAATGTAATTATCGATATTTTTCCAGGCCTTTTTGCTTTTGCCAAGCGAAACAACATCACCCAAAATAAACAAAGCTTTTGGGCGCAGGCTATCCACATCCTTAAAGATCATTTTTGTTGCCAGTAAATTATGATTGGTTTTGAGCCAAAGCTTTTCTACCCACATTGGTTCCTGCGTATCGCTGGCAAAAGCGATAACCTGATTTTTATTTTGCGCGGTTACTATCGGCACAAAACCCATTACTAATATGCATAGGCACAAGAGGCGTCTCATGCATTAAGAACGCAAATTTCAGAGGGTTAGTTTAGGGGACTAATGATGTTGATACTGGTGATAATTGCCACCGAAAGAATAATTTTGCAAGCGCTGGCTTCTTAAACGTTATTTTAACTATAGCTAACTATATATCAATTTTAAACAAATTACAGCGCATTCCGTACAAATACCTACATCTATAAAATCAAACGGTCTTGTCTGCCATATTAAACCAGTCCGTTATTACTAGCCTATGATAAAAAAAATAAATACGGTTTGGCTTAGGCTTATAGGTGATTCGTCCAGTTTTTCATTAGAAAGCAGGATATTTCACTCCATTAGTGTTGGTTTAAGTATACTGGCTATTTTTTATGTGCCTTATAATCTTTTTGCCGGGCTTTATGTCGCTTCTTTATCCAGTTTGCTATTAAGCCTGTTTTTTTATTACGAGTACTATAATTCCCGCTTTAATAACAAACCACACAGCAACATTTTATTTGGGGTAATAGGGATAATTGTTTTCTCTTTTAATTACTTTGCTAATTCGGGTATTAATGGCTCAACTGATATTATATGGCCAGCATACCTTTTGCTGGTATTTGCTATTTCCCCTTATCGGCAGCATCTGGCCTGGTTAATAGTATATATCATTGGTTTTCTGGTGTTGCATCTTGTTGCATACTATTATCCAGCGTTAGTCAAACATCCATTTGATGCGGGCAAGGGCGAGTTGATAGACAGGATTACGGCGTTCCCGTTACCGGTGATAGCAATTTATATCGTTATTAAATATATCCGCAAAAGCTACGATAAAGAACGTATAGCAGTTGAGGAAAAGGCCATAGCTATTGAAGTACAGAATCAACACATATTACTTCAAAAAGAGCAGCTCGAAAAAAGCGATATCGAAAGGAACAAGTTAATGTCCATCATATCGCATGATATGCGCACACCACTTATTAACATACAAAGTTACCTGCAATTGCTTAACGAAAATGAATTGGACGGCCCGCTGAGGGCGGGAATAGAGCAGGAATTACTTGCTTCAACTAACAGCACAATAGATATGCTTACCAATTTACTGCAATGGTCTAAATCGCAAATGGAGGGGCCTGCTGTTAATTTGGTGTCGGCAAGCCTGCTCGATATAATAAAAAGCACATTGGATATGGGCAAAATACAAGCTAATAAAAAAGATATCGCCCTAAACTATACTATTAGCCCGGCGCTGATAGTAATTGCCGACATGAATATGCTGCAACTGGTAGTACGTAACCTTATTAGCAATGCCATTAAATTTACCCCCAAAGGCGGTATCATTAATATAGATGCACAGTTAGTGCAGCACGAATGTAAGATAACGGTTAGTGATAACGGTAAAGGCATAGACCCAGGCAAGCAGGATAAAATATTTTCTATTTATACCGAGCCAGGCTTTGGTACAAACAACGAAAAGGGGGTTGGTTTGGGCCTGCTTTTATGTAAAGAATTCATTGAGCGCCAAGGCGGCAGGATAGGTTTTGAAAGCGTACCTGGCCGGGGTTCCAGTTTTTTTATTTTTATACCGGCAAGAGCGAATGTTGATTAATTGGAATGGCCAAAAAACAAAAAAGCCTCAAATCTTTCAATTTAAGGCTTTTTACTTCTGAGGTAGCGGGAGCAGGACTCGAACCTACGACCTTCGGGTTATGAGCCCGACGAGCTACCAACTGCTCCATCCCGCACTATCTTTTTGGTATATTACATAACGGGCATAACTCCGAAATGTTTGTTCCAATTGTCAAAAAAGCAATTTGCTGTTCCTTTTAATTGGACTGCAAAGATATAATTCGTTTCTTTGCAGTCCAAATAATATTTTAATTATTTTTTTATGGCGCATAAGGCAGGTTTTGTAAGTATAATTGGTAAGCCCAACGCGGGTAAGTCAACCCTTATGAACGCATTGGTGGGCGAAAAAATGTCAATCATTACCCCAAAGGCGCAAACCACCCGCCACCGTATCCTGGGGATTGTTAATACTGACGACTATCAAATCGTGTTTTCTGATACCCCCGGTATCATAAAACCACACTACGCATTGCACGAAAGTATGATGCACCAGGTTGATGGCTCTATTGTAGATGCCGACCTGATTTTGCTGGTTACCGATATCCACGAGGAGTTTAACGAAGAAGATGTTGTTAAAAAACTGGCAGGCTCTACCGCCCCGCTGGTTGTTTTGATCAATAAAATAGATCTGTCGAGCGAAGAAGAAGTAAAAGAGAAAGTTGATTACTGGCAGGAAAAATTAAACCCTAAAGCTATCTACGCGATATCTGCCCTGCATGATCATAATATAAAAGCCGTAATGGATTTTGTATTGGATAGCCTGCCTGAGCACCCCGCTTATTACGAGAAGGATGCCCTGACAGACAGGAACGACCGCTTCTTTGCGTCAGAGATGATCCGCGCGCAGATCTTTAAACAATACAAAAAAGAGATCCCATACAGCACCGAGGTTATTGTTACCGCTTTTGTTGAAGGCGAAAAGCTGCACCGCATCAGCGCCGAAATTATTGTGGAGCGCGATTCGCAGAAGAATATCATCATAGGCACCAAAGGGGAAATGCTGAAAATTGTAGGTACATATGCCCGCAGGGATATGGAAGACTTTTTCCAGAAGAAGATCTTCCTGGAAATGTTTGTTAAGGTTATCCCCGACTGGCGCAGCAAAAAAAATTACCTGAAAAAATTCGGGTACGAATAGTTGAAAAGAATCAAGATGTAAGAATCAAGATTCAAGAAAAAAATTTAATACACAGTGCAGAATTTTAAGAGAAGATCACGATTTTTATATCGTCTTGGTTCTTGGCTCTTAATTCTTGATTCTAAAAAACATGAGTAATATAGTAGCTATAGTAGGCAGGCCAAACGTTGGCAAATCCACTTTATACAACCGTTTAACCGAAAGCCGTAAAGCTATTGTTGACGATTTTAGCGGCGTAACCCGCGACAGGCATTACGGAACATCCGAGTGGATAGATAAAAAATTTACGGTTATTGATACCGGCGGCTATGTAGCCAATTCCGAAGAACTTTTTGAGGTTGCCATTCGCGAGCAAGTGCTTATCGCCATTGAGGAAGCCACCGTTATTTTGTTTATGGTTGATGTTACCACCGGCATTACCGACCTTGACGACGAAATAGCCAACATCCTTCGTAAAGGCAAAAAGCCTGTATTTGTTGTAGTAAACAAACTGGATAACAATGCCAACCTGGCCGATGCGACTGAGTTTTACAGCCTGGGTTTAGGCGAGATCTACACCATATCTTCAATGACCGGATCTGGTACAGGCGAGCTGCTTGATGATGTTGTTAAACATTTTGAGGATGTACCGTTTGAAGAGAACGAACGCCCTAAATATGCTATCATCGGTCGCCCTAACGTTGGTAAATCCTCCATCATTAATGCGCTTATTGGCGAGGAACGTAACATTGTTACCCCTATTGCCGGTACCACGCGCGATTCTATCCATATCCATTATAACCAGTACGGTCATGATTTTATGCTGATAGATACCGCCGGGATGCGTAAAAAAACCAAGGTAAAAGAGAATATCGAATTTTACTCGGTGATGCGTACCATCAAGGCTTTGGAAGAAGCGGATGTGGTGATCATCATGATTGATGCCGTAGAGGGACTTGAAGCACAGGATGTAAACCTTTTCCACCTGGCCGAAAAGAACAAGAAGGGTATCGTTATCGTAGTGAACAAATGGGACTTGATAGAAAAGAACAACAAAACCGTAAAGGTATTTGAAGAGACCATTCGCCAAAAGATAGCGCCGTTTACCGATGTGCCGGTTGTGTTTACATCCGTTACCGAAAAACAACGCGTATTAAGGGTAATTGAAACAGCCAACCAGGTTTACGCCAACAGGGCCCGCAAGATCCCAACCAGTAAACTGAACGAGATCATGCTGCCGATAATTGAAAAATATCCGCCGCCATCACTAAAAGGTAAATACGTAAAAATTAAATACATTACACAGATAGCAGGTACATCACCAATGTTCGCTTTCTTCTGTAACCTGCCGCAGTATGTAAAAGAACCGTACTACCGCTTTATAGAAAACCAGCTACGCCAGAACTTTGAGTTTTCTGGCGCACCAATACAGGTTTGGTTTAGGCAGAAGTAATTTAACCTATATAAGATTTAAAAGCATCTGCCTGTTGGTAGGTGCTTTTTTTGTTTTAACCCTCTTTGCGTAGCAGAGAGGGTCGACCAGCGAAGCGAAGTCGGGGTGAGTAATCTCATACTATTTATTGCTTTGCTGAGTTTAAAATATTAAATTTGAGTATGAACTTGATCGCCGAAAAATTAGAATTAGCTAAACGCCTGCTGGATGTTGAAGACGAGGGATTATTGCTTCAAATTAAACAAGTGCTTGATAACGATGGAAAGGATTTTTGGGACGACCTGCCTGAAAATGTAAAGCAGGGAATTGAGCGCGCAAAAAAACAAGCGGCAGAAGGCAAATTAACTCCACATGACGAGGTAATGGCTAAGTATGCCAAATACCTATGAGCCACGCCATTTATTGGACGGACGAAGCACATGAAACTTTTGATGCCATTGTGCTAATCATTGAAGATAAATGGGGGTTTAAACAAGCAGGTGTCTTTGTAAAACGAGTTCAGCAGATTTCAAGTTTAATAGCTGAACAACCCTATTTATTTAGAGCATCGATAACTCATGATTTAAGGCAAGCTATCATATCCAAACAAACCTCTATGTTTTATGAGGTGAAGGAAAACTCAATAAACATTTTATTCTTTTGGGATAACAGGCAGGAGCCTTTGTTCGATCTTTAGTCGAACATCACATCTATTCAATTATGCAATCTCCACTCAATAAATATAACATCAAATTTCAGGAAGCGCTGGCCGGTTTAAATCCCGAGCAGTTGGCTGCCGTTAACCAAATGGATGGCCCTGTGCTGGTTGTTGCCGGGCCGGGTACGGGTAAAACGCAGATACTGGCTGCGCGTATCGGCAAAATATTGACCGATACCGATGCCCTGCCAAGCGAGATCCTTTGCCTTACCTATACCGATGCAGGTGCGGTTGCTATGCGTAAGCGCCTGTTCGAGTTTATCGGGCCGGATGCCTACCGTATTAATATTTACACCTTCCACGCGTTTTGTAACGAGATCATCCAGGAGAACCTGGAGTATTTTGGCAAACTGAATTTGGAGGCTTTGTCTGACCTGGAATCGGCCATGTTTTTCCAGGAGTTAATAGATGAGTTTGAGAACGACCACCTGCTGAAACGCTTTACCGGTGATAGATACTACGACGCCCCTCGCCTGAAAAAACTGTTCTCGACCATGAAAACCGAGAACTGGACGGAAGACCTGATCCGGGAAGCTGTAAAAGAATATTTGGACGACCTGCCCAACCGCGAGGAGTTCATCTACAAAAAAGCGAATGCCAAAGCGGGCATCAAAGCCGGAGACCCCAAGCAAAAGGACATCGACAAGGCTACCGAGACCATGGAGAAGCTGCTTGCTGCCGTTGCCGAATACAAACGCTACGATGCCAAAATGAAAGCCCGCGGCCGGTATGATTATGACGACATGATCCTTTGGGTGCTAAAAGCCTTCCGCGAGAACGACGAGATATTGCGCCGCTACCAGGAACGCTACCAGTATATTCTGGTGGATGAGTTTCAGGATACCAGCGGGTCGCAAAACCAGCTGCTTAGGTTTTTGCTGAATTACTGGGAAACTCCCAACGTGTTTGTAGTGGGCGATGATGACCAGTCGATATTTAAATTCCAGGGGGCAAACATGAAGAACATTCTTGATTTTGCCGGCGATTATGTTGATACCCTGCAAACGGTAGTGCTGAAGCATAACTATCGCTCTAACCAGCATATCCTGGATATTTCGCGTGCGCTCATCAACAACAACAACGAGCGTTTAACCGCCCAGCTAAAGCTCGATAAAAACCTGAAGGCTTCGCATCCGCGCTTTAACAGCGAGGTTGTTGAACCTACCATATTTGAATACGAAAACCCAAGCCAGGAACTGGTTGATGTAGCCCTGCAAATAAAAAAGCTGGTAACTACGGGCACCCCTCCCGGCGAAATAGCGGTGATATACCGTAACCACAGCCAGGTAGAGGAATTGCTGCACTTTTTAGATACCCAGCATATTGCCGTTAATACCAAACGCAAAATAGATATCCTTACCATCCCCTTCGGCGAGAAGATCATCAACATACTGCGTTACCTTTCGATGGAGCTGGATTCGCCATATAGCGGCGATGAATTGTTATTCGAGATCCTGCATTACGACTTTTTTAACATCCCGCCTATCGAGATTGCCAAGGCCAGCATAGCGGTATCAAAAGAAAACTTTGGTACAGCAAGTAATAACCTGCCTAAAACTTCGATGCGCCGCTATATCCACGAGATAAAGTTGGCCGCGCAAACCGACCTGTTCAGCAAGCAAACGGGTTCGGAAATGAAGTTCCTGATCAATGATATTGATGAGTTACTGAAAGATGCCGTGAGTGTTACGCTGCAGCAGTTTTTCCAGGATGTGATCGCCAAAATGGGCATCCTCAAATACATTATGCAGCAGCCGGACAAAGGCGTGCACATGCAAATGCTGACCAGCTTCTTCGACTTTTTGAAAGACGAAAGCCGCAAGAACCCCGAAATAAAACTGCCCGACTTGATAGCCACTATCGACCTGATGCGCAAAAACAACATCAGGATGGATCTGAATAAGGTGATCTTCTCTGATAATGGCATAAACTTCCTTACAGCTCACGGCTCCAAAGGCCTGGAATTTGAGCATGTGTTCTTCATCGGCTGCGATAAAAAAACATGGGACAGCAAGGGCCGCAACACCGGCTTTAGTTACCCGGATACGCTGACGAGGGCCGCATCTGACGATATTGCCCAGAAAGAAGAATCGCGCAGGTTGTTCTACGTGGCACTTACCCGTTCAAAACAATGCCTCAATATTTCCTACTCGGGCAAGGATAAAAATGGTAAAGACCAGGAGCCTTCGCAGTTTATTGGCGAGATACTGGCCGATACGCAGCTGCAGGTGAAACATCCGCATGTAAGCAGCGATGATATGCTGGAATTCTTCGCCACGCAATTCAGCGAGGCCGATAAACCGGTGGTTGAACTGCTGGATCATAACTACATTAACCAGCTGCTGCAAAACTATACCCTATCGGTTACGCATCTGAATAACTACCTGGATTGCCCGCTGCGGTTTTACTTCCAGTGCCTCATCAGGGTGCCATCGGGTAAAAGCCCATCGGCTACCTTTGGGCAGGCTGTCCACTGGGCACTGAATAAAGCCTTCAGGAGGCTTAAAGAGAACAATGACGAGTTCATATCCACCGAAGAGTTTTTAAAGGAATTTGGCTGGTATATGGCCCGCAACCGCGATTCGTTCACCAAGGATGAATTTAAAACCCGGATGGCCTATGGCGACAAGATCCTGCCCGCTTATTACGAGCAGAACGTACCCACCTGGAACAAAGTAGCCTTAACCGAACGCAGCATTAAGAATATTGAAGTGCAGGGCGTACCCATAAAAGGTAACCTGGATAAAATGGAATTTGACGGCAAGCAGGTAACCGTGGTTGATTATAAAACCGGCCGCGTACGCAACGCCAAACCAAAGCTGGAACGCCCTACTACCGATGACCCCAACGGCGGCGACTACTGGCGCCAGGCAGTATTTTACAAGATACTGGTTGATAACGACCGCACCAACGACTGGGAAGTGGTAAACACCATTTTTGATTTTGTAGAGCCCGAAAAGGAAGGCGAATATTATAAAGCAAAAGTTGTAATAACCCCCGAGGACATTGAAGACGTTACCAGGCAAATAACCACCGTTTACCAAAAGATAATGGCCCACGATTTTAACACCGGCTGCGGCAAAAAAGAGTGCGACTGGTGCCACTTCGTAAAAAGCAATTTTAAACAACCGGAGGGTTTGTTAGAGGTTGCTGAAGGGGAGGATGAGGTTGAGTAAAACGGTGTCGATTCTATTAATCCAATGTCATTGCAATCCCCCCGTTGTCATTTCGAACGAACATGGGCGGGGGTGTGAAATGGGGTGAGGAGAAATCTTCTACGCCATACATCGTTTAAGCAAAGTTCGCCGGTCGCTTGTATAAGATTTCTCCTCGTACCTCGTTCGAAATGACAGTGACAAATAGGATTAGTTGCGTAAGTTCATTACAAGATTAAAAACCTCTGTTAGATATTGTTATATTCTTCATTAAAAAGGATATATTAGATATTTATCAATGTATCATGAAACTTTTTGACGAAACAAAATCTATTCTTGAAAATCTATATTTATTAAGTGGGCCCATTATAGCCTTATTAGGCTTATTCATTTTTAAGCAAATTAAATTAGCCAAAGGGCAATTAACAATTGCTAAAGGGCAATTAGAAGAAGCGCAAAAACAATTATTAATATCGTCAAAAAGAGATTCAATTAAATTAGCCGCGGAACAAGTTCATTATTATCTAAATACAATAGTTGGGTTTCAAGATGTTTTGAACGATCAATTAAAAGAAGCTGACATAAATCCATTAAAAATAACGACGTATGAATTTAATTATAAAGATATTTTTAAACAATATGACGCACAGGTTGTAAGAAACTATCATGAAAAGCTATCGCCGCATTTAGTTAAATACCTTAAAGTTTTAAATAGCATGGAAACGTTTTCAACCTATTTTATTCAAGAAGTAGCAGATGAAAATGTTGCTTTTGAAGCCGTCGGCGCAACATTCTGTTACAGCGTAAATAATTACAGTTTTGTATTATGTATCCTTAGTAAATTAGAACATGAAACTTTTTTTTGCAATACAATAAAGTTGTATAATATATGGTCTAAGAGATTGGAAAAGAAAGGTATACAGTATAAAAAACAGAATTTGGAAAAAGAATTCACCGATAAAATCAATAAGATTAATGAAGAGTTAAAAAACAAAGGAGACGAAAGCATAATTCCATTAGGTTCTAAATAATTATCTATATCATACAATTAAGTGCCCCAAGCGCAGGCCACCCCGTCAGAGCGGGCGGGCCAGGTGTATGGCGGGAATGGCGGTTTAGCTTTTGCGCGTGATGCGAGAACAGCGAGTCAGCCAGCAAAAGCGTTAAGAACCGGCAGGGAGCGCGGGAAGCATTCGCTCTGACTTGATCTTTTGCTTCTTTTCTATCAAGAGAAAAGAAGTAGCCTCCGCGGCAATGAGCGGGCGAATTATCATAGTGGTTTACTTAGCATGAGAGATGCCAAACTCAATTCGGCATGATGCGGTTGACGAGCATGATGGTGAGCATATCGGCGAATAGATGCTTCACTGTCGTTCAGCATGACAAAGGGGCTTAATACATCACAAGCCCCGTGTCATTTCGAACGTAGAGAGAAATCTTGTTCATGTAACAGGTGGTGAACTTTGCATATTGAACAAGATTTCTCCTCGTACCTCGTTCGAAATGACATAGTTATGTATGCGCTATTGTTAAAACCGCTGATTATCAAAGCATTAATAATGTTCACAAGTGTTCACGGCAGTGAACGTGAACGCTAAAATACCTCCGCAGTCGCTCTGCTCCTGCCGAGTGACCGTTATTATAAGGCCTCCGGCCGAACTTCATTACTGCGGCGAGACGCCGCTAAATAGTCGTCACTCGGCAGGAGCCGAGCGACGGTAATGTTATAAAACAGAAAAGCCTCCAAATCGGAGGCTTTTCTGTTTTATTTATTTGCCAGCTTAGCAGCAGCGGGTTCGTCTAAAAACCATTGGAGGTCGGTACCCTGGATAAGTTGGGCGGGGTACTCCTGAATGTCTTTTTTGTCTTCCAGGATATGTTTTACAGCTTCTGCCTTGCCTGCGCCGTATACCAAAAACGCGATGTGATGCGCGTTGTTGATCAGCGGGGCGGTAAAGGTAATGCGGTTCATTTTTACCTCGTCGATGTATAAGGCCTGCACCGATGCGCTTTCGTCTGTTAAAACAGAAGTATGCGGGAACAGGGAAGCGGTATGCGAGTTATCGCCAAGACCAAGTATGATCAGATCGAAAGAAGCGCTCTCTCCATCAAAAAAATGGTCGAGGTGGCGGGTGTAATCTTTCGCGGCTTCTTCGGCACCCAGGGGTGTTTGCACAGCATATACATGCGATGGATCTATCCCCAGCGGGTCAAACAAAGTTTGCTTGGCCATCAGGTAATTGCTTTGCGCATCGTTAAGCGGTACATCGCGTTCGTCGCCAAAAAAGAAGTACACTTTACTCCATTCAATTTTATCGCGGTATTCGCTGGCCAGCAGCTCGTGTAATTTCTTGGGCGAGCTACCGCCGCTCAGTGCCACGCTAAAGCGGTCACGGGCTTCTATGGCCTGTTTGGCGGCATCTGCAAAGTAGGCAGCCAGTGCGGCCAGTACTTCGGTATCTGTTTTAAAAATATTCAGCTTCATATCCATTACTTTTTACCGTTAACAGGCAGGGTGAACCAGTTAAACCCGTCGCGGGCAATTAATGCCTCGGCAGATTCAGGGCCCCATGAGTCGGCGCTATAGTTAGGGAAATTCAGGCTCTTTTTATTTTGCCAGGTGCTTAGTATCGGCATTACCAGTTCCCATGCTGCTTCTACCTGGTCGCCACGCATAAACAGGGTTTGGTCGCCATGCATGGTATCCAGTATCAGGGTTTCATAAGCTTCGGGGGCTTGGTTGGTATAGGTGCCTTTATAATCAAAAACCATATCAACGGCATTCAACACCATATCAATGCCCGGGCGTTTGGCCTGTACCTGCAAACGGATGCTCATTTCGGGTTGTATGCTGATGATAAGCCTGTTTTGCTGCCAGCTTTCGGTAGCTTCGGCAGGGAATATCAGGTGCGGTACATCCTTAAACTGGATGGTAATAACAGATGACGACTGGTGCATGCGCTTACCTGTACGCAGGTAAAACGGAACACCCTGCCAGCGCCAGTTATCAATAAAGAATTTAATAGCGGCAAAAGTTTCGGTATTTGATTGCGGATCAACCTTTGGCTCTTCGCGGTAGCCGGGTACTTCCTTACCCTTCATCCATCCGCTGCCATACTGGCCCCTAACAGCCGAATTACGTACATCATCAGGGGTGAACTTACGCATGGCCTTTAATACATCAACCTTGCGGTCGCGTACTTCATCGGCATTAAAGCTAACAGGGGGTTCCATAGCCACGTGGCAAAGCAATTGCAGCAGGTGGTTCTGGATCATATCGCGCATAGCGCCCGAGCCATCGTAGTAATCGCCGCGTTCTTCAACACCTAGTTGTTCGGTAACCGAGATCTGTACGTGCTCAATATAGTTACGGTTCCACAGCGGCTCCATAATGGAGTTGGCAAAGCGGAAGGCCATGATGTTTTGAACCGTTTCTTTACCCAAATAGTGGTCGATACGGTAGATCTGGCACTCATCAAAAATGCCTTTCAGCAATTCGTTCAGTTCTTTTGCTGTTTCCAGGTCGTGGCCAAAAGGTTTTTCGATAATGATACGTACCTTTTGTTTATCCTCGGCCAGTTTGGCTTTTGATATGTTGGAGGCAATGATCGGGAAGAAATTTGGTGCTACTGCCAGGTAGAATAATACATTTGCGGTGGTTTTCCACTCGGCGTTATGGGCGTCAATGCGTTTACCAAACTCTTTATAGGTTTCGGCGTCGGTAGCGTCAGACACCTGGTAATAGATGCTTTTTTCAAATTCGGCCCATTTCTTGGCGTCGGCTTTGCCGCTGCGCGAGAACTGGTCGATATCGTTATGCAGATTGGTCCTGAACTGTTCGTCAGTCAGTTTTGTGCGACCGGTGCCGATGATAGAGAACTGGTTTGGCATCCACCCGTCTAAAAACAGGTTGTACAATGCCGGTGCAATTTTGCGGGAGTTTAAGTCGCCCGTACCACCAAATATGATAAAAATGGTAGGTTCGGATTTTGTGCTGTTACTACTCATGATAGTATTGTTTTTTATTAGATGCAAGAACCAAGAGTCAAGAATCAAGATAAGATTTTTTCCTGACCGATGCTTCCTGGCTCTTGTCTTGATTCTTGTGTCTTAATTCTTAACTCTCGTTACTTGGTGCCCACTGCGTATGGAACGTGCCTTCTTTGCCTATCAATTCGTAAGTGTGCGCGCCAAAATAGTCGCGTTGCGCCTGTGTTAGGTTTGATGGCATCCTTTCGTTACGGAAATTGTCAAAATATTCTAAAGACGCCGCATAGGCCGGTATTGCAATACCCGCGTTAACTGCCGATGAAACAATTTTACGGATACCCGGAAGCGTGCCTTTAACCAAAGCGGCAACGTCAGCATCCAACAGTAAATGCTCAAGGCCTTTGTTTTTGCCATAAGCACCGTAAATGTTTTCCAGGAATTTAGAACGGATGATACAACCACCCCTCCAGATCTTGGCTATCTCGTCAAGCTTCAGGTCGTATTTGTACTCAGCAGAAGCAAGCGATAGCATGTGCATACCCTGTGAATAGCTAATGATCATGGTGAAGTAGAACGCCTGCTCTAAAGCGGTCAACAGCTCATCAACATTACCATCAATAGTTTGGTTATCGTTAGTGCTGTAAATGGCGGCTGCTTTTGTGCGCAGAGCTTTGTATTTAGATAAGTCGCGCATTTCAACAGCACTATCTACCGTTGGGATAGGTGCCTGCAGGTCCATCGCGCTTTGCGATGTCCATTTACCGGTACCTTTTGCACGCGCCTCGTCTTTAATATCGTCTAAAAGCAAATGGTCGGTTCCGGGCGCTTTATAGGCGAAAATATCCTTTGTAATGTCTAAAAGGAATGATTGCAGGCGGCCATTGTTCCAGTCGGTAAATATTTTGCCGATGGCATCACCATCAAGCTTTAAACCTTTCTTCATGATCTCGTAGGTCTCGGCAAGCAATTGCATAATACCATACTCAATACCGTTGTGTACCATTTTAACAAAGTGACCAGATGCACCAGGGCCAATATAGGTTACACAAGGTGCACCGTCAACTTTGGCTGCAATGGCTTCAAATATCGGCTTCATTACGTTGTAGGCATCCTTGTCGCCACCCGGCATCATGCTTGGGCCGCGGCGTGCGCCTTCTTCACCTCCAGATACCCCCATGCCGAAGAAGTGCAGGCCTATAGCCTCTAACTGATCAACACGGCGGTTGGTATCAGTAAAGTGCGAGTTCCCTCCGTCAATCAAAATGTCACCCTTATCTAAAAGCGGGGTAAGTTCCTCAATTACGGCATCTACAATTTTACCTGCAGGTACCAGCATCATAATGGCACGTGGCGTGCTAAGGCTTTGTATAAACTCTTTTACATCGCCAAAACCCTTTACTTTTCTGTCGCCGGCCTCTTCATTTAAAGAAGCTACTTTCTCAGCATCTTTATCGTGACCAGCAGCTGCATAACCGTGATCAGCTATGTTGAGTAATAAGCTACGGCCCATTACGCCCAAGCCTATCATACCGAAAGCATATTTATCTGTTGTTGCGCTCATGTTATTTGAGGTTTTCTTTCTTAAGGTCGTTTAATATTTTTTTAGTTTTCTCGAAGTCGGTGTGCTGAAACGAGCGGATGCCAAGCTTTTCGGCTGTGCGTACAAACATTATGCGGTCGTCAAAATACACGCACTGGTTGGGCGATACCTGGGCAATACCCATAGCCAGCTGCCAGATACCCGGGTCGGGTTTGCGCATTTTTACTTCGCACGATGAGATAAATGCATCAAAGCACTCGTGCAGTTTAAACTTCTGCACACGATAATCATTCAGTTCCTTACCTTCGTTATTAATGGAGATAATGCGGAAGCCGCAATCTTTTTTCCATTCCTTTAGCCACTTTAACATATCGGGTAACTCAACAGACTGCGCGTATATAAATTCCTTAAAGTCCTCGCGAACAAAATCGCGGGGCTCGTTAAATATCACGGTATCAAGGTACTCATCAAGCGTAATGCTGCCTATCTCGTATACGTTGAATATAAAGTTATGCAGGGCGTTAACCTCGTCATAATCCAGCCCGAATTTTTTGGCTGCTTCATGGCGCGATTCGTGGCCCCATCCGTTGGTTAGCAATATGCCTCCAACGTCAAAGAAAAGGATCTTTACATCTGATTTTTTCATCAGCTTTTGGGTTATGCCTTTGCTTTTTGGTCTTCGATAGCCTTCAGCAATTTTTCGAAGGGCTTGTTGAATTTTTCGATACCTTCATCTTCAAGGTCTTGTGTGATCTTGTCTAAATCGATACCTAATGATTTTAACCTGCCTAAAGTTTCGGTAGCCTGGTCTAAACCTAACATCAATGTATCGGCTGCAATACCATGGTCGCGGAAAGCATCGATAGTTTCCAACGGAACGGTATCAACAGTATCCGGACCGATAAGGGCCTCAACATATTTGGTATCTTTAAACGCAGGGTTTTTGCTGCCGGTACTTGCCCAAAGCAAACGTTGTGGCTTACCACCTTTTGCTTCCAAAGCTTTCCAACGCTCAGTGCTGAATACGCGTTTGTAAATTTCGTATGCTTTTTTAGCTGACGCGATGGCAACTTCGCCAACAAGCCCGTTTTCGCCTTTTGCCTGTAATAATGGGTCAACAACCACATCAATGCGGCTCAAAAAGAAGCTTGCTACTGAAGAGATATGCTCGATGTTATGACCGGCCGCTAAATGGTCTTCTAAACCAGAGATGTATGCTTCGGTAACTTCTTCGTAACGCTCTAAACCAAATAGTAAAGTAACGTTAATGTTGATGCCTTTGGCGATAGATTCGCGGATGGCTTTTAACCCCGGTTTTGTACCCGGTATTTTGATCATTACGTTTTTGCGGTCAACCTGTTTCCAAAGCAATTCCGCTTGTTTAGCTGTGCCTTCCGCATCTAAAGCTAAAAATGGTGATACCTCTAAACTAACGTATCCATCGGCACCAACAACGCCTTCGTTGTAAACACCATCAAATAAGTCGGCAGCAGCCTGGATGTCTTTTATAGCTAAACCAAAGAAAAGCTCTTCGGTAGTTTTGGCAGTTGCGCCAAGTGTTTTTATATCCGCATCATAATCAGAACTGCTGGTTATGGCTTTTTCAAATATCGCTGGGTTTGAGGTTACGCCTCTTACGCCATCCTCGTCAATCAGTTTTTGTAATTTACCTGATGAGATGATCTCGCGGTCAATAAAATCAAGCCAGATGCTCTGGCCGAAATCATGTATTTGTTTTACGTTATTTGCCATGATGAATGTATATAGTGTGGTTTTAAATTCTTTGTTAATTATTAATTTTTGTTGCACAAATCTCAGGTTTATAGTACCCGATAGTGTAATCCTAATCTCCTTATTATGTTAGGCTCAAGTCACAATATCAGTTATTTTCTGCCGTTAAAATCTGCAGATCGTAACCAATAAACAGCCCGCTTTCAATAACGCCGGTTATGGCTTTTATATCACGTTCCAGGGTGTCTTTTATTTCATCAAAACGGCAATCTAAAATAAGGTTGCCATTTTCAGTAATAATAGAACCGTCCTTACCTTTTGCAGGCCTTAAGGCAATGCTGTTGGCGCCAAGTTTTTTAAGTCCGGCCTCCACATGCAATAATGCTTGCGGAAAAACCTCAACCGGTATCGGGAAGTTTGTCCCCAGTTTTGGCACCAGCTTGCTATCGTCAACAATAATGTAGTTTACCTTACTGCTGCTTATCAATAGCTTCTCTTTAAACATGGCACCACCACGGCCTTTTATCAGCCAGTTGTTCGGGTCTACCTCGTCGGCCCCGTCAAAAAGCCAATCGGGGGTGTGCTCAAACAAGGTGGTAAGCGGGATGCCCAGCTTGCTGCAAAACATGGTTATCTCTAACGATGTTGGTATTGCCAGTACATTCAGCCCTTCGGCCTTTATCCTTTCGGATATTGCCAGCAGCGCCATATAAACCGTAGAGCCCGAGCCAACACCCAGCACATCGCCATCTTTTACCATTGCGGCAATTTGCTGCGCTACCTTTTGTTTGCCTTCCGGGTTAACGATCTGTGACGACCATTGAAGCGTACTGATTAAACTATCCATTTTTTAGAGTCAAGAATTAAGAGTCAAGAACCAAGAGCGAAGTTTGTCTTGCCTCTTGATTCTTATCTCTTGTATCTTTTTATAAAATCGCTTTTGCTCTTTTAACTACGTTTTCAATTGTAAAGCCGAAGTGTTTGTACAGGTCATCTGCCGGGGCCGATTCACCAAAGGTGGTCATGCCCAACATATCGCCTTCGTCGGTAGTGTATTTATGCCATCCCATTGGCGATGCCATTTCAACGGCTAAACGCTTGCGGCTTGCTTTAGGGAATATTTTCTCTTTGTAAGCAGCATTCTGTTTCTCAAACAACTCCCATGATGGCATACTTACCACGCGGGTAGAGATACCGTCTTTTTCAAGCTGTGCCTGTGCGTCTAATATCAACGCAACTTCAGACCCTGTAGCCATCAGGATCAGGTCAACACCTTTGCTGGCTTCTGATACGATGTAAGCGCCTTTC
>NZ_JBAZRC010000097.1:0-18252 GCF_041663085.1 Mucilaginibacter sp. | reverse complement strand
GATGACTTATTAATTGTCTTTTTCATTTGGTGACTTTTTTGTCAACCTATTTCAGGACAAGTCAACCATCAAAAGCGCTTTTTATTCGCCCTTTTTCGCCCTCAATCCGGCCTTTTTGAAAGATCAACAGGCGTAAAATATCCTGTTTGGGTTTTTATTAAGCATCTGATTTTTAGCTTATTGTAATTTATAGCCTGTCCCGTTTTTTGGTAAATGAGTACAAAATGGAACAAAGGTTTTTGAGGCCGACATCAATATATTCGTATACCTTTTCCTGTCAATTAACTTTGGTAACGTGTTTATAGTATTAGTAAAGATTACCAAAATGAATTTCTAAAATTTAAAGCAAAACTTGCAGTAACAGCCCCGTATGTGTAACTTTCAATGTCGATAATCGCAAGAAGTATCGTTTTAATATAAACTACACTACCAGGTAAACTAATGATTAATTTTTCAAGGACGCTTGCGGTAATTTTCGCAGCCGGTATTACTCTTTTTTCGCAGGCTTATGCTCAAACTAATGCCACAGCATGGAAGGTTTACTCGCCCGACCACGCGCTTCAAATAAATTTAGAGCTGAACAACGGCAGCCTGAGCTATAAAGTTCAGAATAAAAATAGCGAAGTGGTACGCCAATCGAAGCTTGGTGTTGAGACCACCACCGATAAATTTACCGGTGGCCTGAGCTTTGTGAACGAGCTTACCCGCAAAATTAATGAGATCTATACGCTGCCTGTGGGTAAATATCACGTATACCATGCCATAGCCAACCAGGCAAGCATTACATTTGCCAACAGCGATAAAAACAAGATAACTATAGATCTGCGTGCTTATAATGATGGGGTAGCCTTTCGTTACCGCTTTCCCGATTCAGCTAAAAATTATACGCTTGTAAAAGAGCTTACTGAGTTTGCCATACCAGAAGCGGCCGCCTGGATACAACCTTACGATAAAGACCCGGCTTACGAAAACGTATTTAAGAACGGCATCCCGGCAGGTACGGCAGCTAAAGATAGCAGCGGCTGGGCATTCCCTGCATTGTTCCACACTAAGGACCAATGGCTGTTCATTTCAGAAAGTAACACAACGGCCGATAACGCCGCCATGCACCTGCAGCAAAACGCTGCCAATGGCATATATAAAATGGCCTTCCCATTAGCTGCCGAAGGTTTGGGGCAGGGTAGTGCGTACCCTGTTGCAAAAACACCGTTTGCTACCGCCTGGCGACTGATCATTGCCGGAGAAAGTGCAGGTACTGTTGTACAATCAAGCCTTGTGAGCCATTTAGCGCAGCCAAATGCCATAGGCAATATTTCATGGGTTGAACCGGGCCGCTCGTCGTGGAGCTGGTGGAGCGACCACGCCAGCAGCCGCAACATTACCACTATGAAACGTTTTGTTGACCTTGCAGCCAAAATGAAATGGGAATACTCATTGGTTGATGCCAACTGGAATATCCCAACAAGCGGTGGCACCATAGAGGACCTGGTAAAATATGCCAAACAAAAAGGGGTAAAACTTACGCTGTGGTATAATTCCGGCGGGCCGCACAACAACGTTGGGGAACAGCCCCGCGATGTAATGTTTAACTCCGATACACGCAGGCAGGAATTGAAAAAAATACACGACTGGGGTGTTAAAGCCATTAAGGTGGACTTTTTTCAGAGCGATAAACAGAACATCATGAAGCTGTATACCGACATCCTGAAGGATGCGGCTAAAGAAGAGATTATGGTGATTTTTCATGGTAGCACCATACCGCGCGGGTGGGCACGTACTTACCCTAATTTACTATCGATGGAATCGGTTAGGGGCGCCGAAAATTACGGCTGGTCTAACGATTTTGCTACGGATGCTGCCGAGTTAAACACCATTTATGTATTTACCCGAAATGTAGCCGGTTCAATGGATTATACGCCCGTTACTTTTTCCGATTATAAATGCTGCCCGCATACTACAACAAATACACATGAGCTGGCTCTGAGCGTGATGTTTGAGTCTGGAATGATGCACTTTGCCGACAGCGATTCATCTTACTTAAGCCGGGATAATGTGGTAAAGGCTTTCCTGAGCAGCGTGCCCAACACCTGGGATGACACCCGCTATATACAGGGCGAACCCGGTAAAGAAGCCATCATAGCCCGCCGTAAAGGCAAAAACTGGTATATAGCCGGTATAAATGGCGAAAGTACGGCCAAAACCTGGACGATATCATTGCCGTTTTTATATAATAAAGATGTGTTTCGCGGTACGCTATTTACAGACGGAAACACACCGCGTACTATAGCGCACCGGGAAATTGTACAGGAGAAAGATAGTAAGGTAACAGTTGGGATAATGCCAAAAGGCGGGTTTGTTTTAGAACTAAAACCGCAATAGTTAACCTATTTAAGCCCAAATAACAGGCTATTGGTTTCCTCCCCGGGGAGGGGTTTAGTCAGTTTTCCATACCGCTTGTTAAAATCCCTCCCTGCACCCTCCCGTTGGAAGGGAATTGCACTGGGCCAACGCTTTTTTATGATAAATTTATCTGGACTAAAGCGTTTATATTTATTGGACTACATATATCATTAGCAGAATTGTAAAATTTGATTATCACCAAAACGGTGTTTGTTTTAACGTTTAAACCCTACAAAAATGCCCGTTTCTGAAATTGTATACCAACGCGAATTAACACTCAGCGCAGATGAATTTATTGATGTATTAAACCGGAGTACCCTCGCCGAGCGCCGCCCCGTTGATGATGCCGGACGGATACAGGATATGCTGCAAAATGCCAACCTGATAGTAACCGCCCGTTTAGATGGTAAATTGGTGGGTATATCGCGCGCGCTAACGGATTTTGCTTTTTGCACCTACCTGTCGGACCTGGCGGTTGATCAGGCTTATCAAAAACAGGGGATCGGTGTGCGCCTCATAGCCGAAACAAAAAGGCAATCGCCAAAGGCCAAACTGATATTGCTTGCTGCGCCTGCCGCGGTAAACTATTATCCCAAAACCGGTATGACGCAGTTTAGCCATTGTTTTTTGCTTAATGATGTTAATGATCTAAAACTGAAAGAATAACATATCCGCATTTTGTATAGCCATGATAACATAACAGGGTTTTGGCAGATTAAATTCCTTCCTTGGAAAATTAGTAGCCCATTACTGGACAGAGTAACCAAACGTTCCGATGGAACGTGCTCATTATTTATCCCGTAGGGATGTTTGGTGGGTAGAAGAAGCATTTTACAATGCTCCAACCAATCGTTCCTGCGGAACGTATTCATTATTCATCCCGTAGGGATGTTTGGTGGGTAGAAGAAGTGTAAGAAAAAGTAGCTATGTTCCATCGGAACGTTTGGTCCGCTACTGCAAGCGTCCCGCTTGTGGATTTAGGACTGTAATAAATAAGCTGAGTTTTACATAACATAATGCAACAAAGTTACCAGGCATACGGACACAAGCGGGACGCTTGCGATAGCAAACTAAGCCTCCCGGCACTTTCTTGATATTAAGCGATCTCGTGCCATTATTTGCACAAAAACAAAATAATGGCGTAACTTAATTGCCTCAACCAATTATACATGAGGAAGATATTCGCCGGATCAATATTAGTGGCCGTTGTTGCCATATTTACCTTTGGCTGTACTCAAAAAAAGGACTACAGAGGCTGGCCGCAGTATAAAGGCTCTAACGAGAACATCCATTACTCATCATTAAATGAGGTTGATACCGGCAATGTAAAGCAATTGCAGGTAGCATGGACGTATCACACCCGCGATGCTGATTCGGCAAACCATTCGCAGATCCAGTGCAACCCCATCGTGATAGACGGCGTGATGTACGGCACCACGCCAAAAATGAAGCTTTTTGCTATTGATGCCGCTACCGGGCGTGAGAAGTGGCAGTTTAACCCCTTTGATTCATTGGCCAGGGATAAGCGTATGTTTTTTATTATGAACAACTCAAGAGGCGTGGCTTATTGGGGCAATGGTGATGATAAACGGGTGTTTTACGCGGCAGGGCCGTATTTATATTGCATTAATGCTGCTACGGGTAAAACGGTAAACAGCTTTGGGGATAAAGGTAAAATTGACCTGCATGATGGCCTTGGCCGCGATGTTGCCGATCTGTTTGTTACGGCCAGTTCACCACCTATTATTTATGGCGATATCATGATCATGGGCACCCGGGTGGATGAGGGTTCGCATGCAGCGCCGGGGCATATCCGTGCCTACAACGTGCACACCGGTAAACAGCTTTGGATCTTCCATACCATCCCACATCCCGGCGAACCGGGTTATGAAACATGGGAAGACCCCAACGCTTATAAATTTATTGGCGGCGCTAATGTTTGGAGCGGCTTTAGTTTGGATGAAAAACGCGGTATAGTTTACGGTTGCACAGGCTCGGCAAGCTACGATTGGTATGGCGGCAACCGTTTGGGTAACAACCTTTATGCCGATTGCCTGCTGGCGCTTGATGCCAAAACCGGGAAACTGATATGGCATTTTCAGGATATTCATCATGATGTTTGGGATAAAGATATCCCATCGGCACCGGCGCTGGTTACCATAAAAAAGGACGGAAAGGATATTGAGGCTGTTGCTATTACCACCAAAACAGGCTTTATATTTACTTTTGACAGGGTTACCGGTAAACCTGTATATGACATTGTAGAAAAACCTGTACCCACCTTTACCGACCTGGCAGGAGAGAAGCTTTCTAAAACGCAGCCATACCCAACCTTGCCCGCGCCCTTTATGAGCCAGCAATTAACGGAGAGTAATATCAATCCGTACCTGCCCGATTCGTCGAAACAACAGGTGTTAAAGGCGTTCAGGAATTATAAGACAGATCATATGTTCAATTCCATATCCTTACAGGGCACGGTAGTATATCCGGGTTTAGATGGTGGTGCCGAATGGGGTGGCCCGTCTTACGATCCTGAAAGTGGCATTTTATATGTTAATGCCAACCAAATGGCCTGGATTATACAGGCTATCCCCCTAAATAATAAGGAAACAGCAAATGAAACCAACCTGCAGGCAGGCCAGCGCTTGTTTAAAGCCAATTGCATGACCTGCCACGCAGCCGACCGTAAGGGATCGGGCACATTCCCGTCGCTTATCAATATCGAAAGGAAATATAAACCGGCATCGTTTGATACCCTATTGCAATCGGGCAGGCGGATGATGCCTGCATTCAGGCAGTTAAAAGCCGTTGAACGTAAGGCCATTGCATCCTATGTTTTAAATATCAGCGCAGAACAGCCAAAGCCGTTTATAAATACCGACAGCCATAAAGATGATGTGTTTAAAGTGCCTTATTCCATAGTAGGGTATAATAAATTCCTGAGTAAGGAAGGCTATCCTGCAATTGCACCACCATGGGGAACGCTGAACGCCATTAACCTGAATACGGGTAAACTGGTTTGGAAAACAACCCTGGGTAACGATCCCGAATTTCCGCATGGCGAGGAAGACTCCGGTGCCGAAAACTATGGGGCATCGGTAATAACCAAAGGAGGGCTGTTGTTTATTGCGGCCACAAAGGATGGTAAATTCCGCGCTTTCAATAAAAAAACCGGTAAACTGCTTTGGGAAGTTACCCTGCCTGCACCGGGCTACGCCACACCATCGGTTTATGAGTTGAATGGCAGGCAGTATATTGTAATAGCCTGCGGCGGTGGTAAAATGAATACCCGGTCGGGTGATAGCTATGTGGCTTTCGCGCTGCCATCAAAGTAAGGCTTATTTTACAGTGATGGATGTTGCCAGGCGGTAAAAGAAACATAATAAATCAGTGAGCTTTTTAACAAAGCATATTGAGCTTTACAACAAAGCGGAGGTGATTAATCAAGGCTACTTTTGTATAAACAATTAACAATTAAAACAATGACAAAAGTTTGGTTTATAACAGGCAGCTCCCGTGGATTAGGGCGCAGCCTTACCGAAGCAGTGCTTGCCACAGGCGATAAAGTAGCGGCAACAGCCCGCAATACCGATAGTTTACAAGAGCTGGCCGCTAAATACCCCGGGCAGGTTTACCCGGTAAAATTAGATGTAACCGATTACGAACAGGTGCATAAGGCCATGGCTGACACCGTTAACCATTTTGGAAAGATTGATGTACTGGTAAATAACGCCGGTTTTGGAATTACCGGTGCAGTTGAAGCCTACACCGATGAACAGGTGCGTAGTCAGTTAGAAACAAACCTGTACGCGCCGATAGAAATAACCCGCGCAGTATTACCGTATATGCGTAAGCAACGCAGCGGGCACATTTTGCAGATAAGCTCGATAGGTGGCAGGGTAGGCAGCGGCGGCGTTAGCATTTACCAGGCCGCTAAATTTGGCTTGAGTGGTTTTAGCGAAGGCCTGGCGGTTGAGGTTGCCCCTTTAAATATAAAAGTAACTTGTGTTGAACCGGGCGGTTTCCGTACAGATTGGGCTGGCGACTCGATGACTTATGCGCCGCAGGTAGAAGGTTACGAAACTACGGTTGATGCACGGGTGGCCGCGTTTAAAAGCGCTTCATTTAAACCCATAGGCGACCCCGCTAAAGCTGCCAGAGTGATGATAGATATAGTGAACAACCCCGAGCCTCCCCTGCATTTATTGCTGGGCAGCGAGGCGGTAGCTATCGTTAAACACTCTGAAGCGGCTAAGCTTAGGGAACTGGAGAAATGGGAAAGCATCAGCACCTCTACAGATGCTGATGATGCCGAAAACTTCCTGGAAACCGAACACGGTAAAAGGTATTTAAATTTGAAAAAGTAAATTTGGTAAATGGTTGATTGGGTGAGTGGTTAACTAGTTTGTAAAAGCTGCAACTACTCACACAATCAACCACTCACTACTAACCCCCAAATAATGCCAGCTAAAACTTATATATCCGAAAAACCTAAAATAGCCTATTCCTGCTATTATACCCGTAACAGGGAGGGCGAGCAGTTTGTAGCCGAGCATGTGTTCAGCTACCAGGTTTCGGGTGTGTTTACCATGATAGCAGGCGAGCAGCAGTTTGTTTTTAACGAGGGCGATTTCAGGTTCATCAGGCGTAACCAGTTGGTGAAGTTTGTAAAACAGCCTCCGCCAAACGGCGAGTTTAAATCGGTATCGGTTTACCTCGACCAGGAGACCCTGCGCAATTTTAGCATGGAGTACGGTTACAAAGCCGCCGGGCATTATAATGGGGATGCTGTTATTAAGCTAAAACCTGATGGCCTGTACAAAAGCTTCATGCAATCACTATTCCCGTATCAGCAGGATAATGTTGTAATGAGCGATAAGCTGCAGGATCTGAAATTGCGTGAAGCCATTTTGCTGTTATTGCAGGCCCAGCCCGAATTGAAGGATATCCTTTTTGATTTTAGCGAACCCGGTAAAATTGACCTGGAAGGCTTTATGGAAAAGAACTTTCATTTTAATGTACAGCTAAAAAGGTTTGCCTACTTAACCGGTCGCAGCCTGGCAACCTTTAAGCGCGATTTTGAGAAGATTTTTAACCTTACGCCCAGCCGCTGGTTACAGCAGCGCAGGTTGCAGGAAGCGCATTATTTGATCAAAGAACAAGGCAAAGCCCCATCAGATGTTTACCTGGAACTGGGCTTTGAAGATCTGTCGCACTTTTCCTTCGCGTTTAAGAATAAATACGGCGTTGCGCCATCAAAATTATAGGCGAAAAATATATTTTTTATATTAATTCAACGTTAATTATACGTACATTTAATATAACCAAATTGTTAAGCCAATGCGTGCGCTTTCCTGCTTTTTGCTTACACTGTATTTTGCAGTGTGTTTTACTGCCGTAAAAGGGCAGGGGCAACAGGTACGTGTTGATTTTTATAAAGATCCATTCCTGGTTACGGTTGACAGATCTGTTGCTGTTGATATACCGCAGCAGTTTACCGCCGCAAGCTTTAAAAAGGGATACACAGAGCTAAGCGCCGCAAAATATCAGCCCGTTATCGATTCGCTTTTGGCTTACAAGGCAGAGCATCAGCTTAACGACTGGCTGTATTACCAGCTTATCCGCAGGGTGGCGCAGCAAATAAGCCCTAAGGAAAATAACTACGGCCAATACACCTTTTACAAATGGTTTATGCTGAGTAAATCGGGTTATGATGCCCGGCTGGCTATATCCCATCAAAAGGTTATTTTTTATGTGTACAATAACGAGGATATCAGCGATATCCCTTATTTTATGGTAGATGGTAAACAGTTTGTTTGCCTGAATATACATGATTACGCCAATACAAACCTTAACGACGACCCGCCTTTGCCGGTAAATATCCCCATCGCGGCAGCAACAAAAGCATTTTCATAC
The DNA here is from genome assembly GCF_041663085.1 of Mucilaginibacter sp. Lineage (GTDB taxonomy): Bacteria > Bacteroidota > Bacteroidia > Sphingobacteriales > Sphingobacteriaceae > Mucilaginibacter. Next base: position 9,936 of record NZ_JBAZRC010000097.1, on the reverse strand, counting down.
AAGGTTACTTTGATGCCCGACTTTAAGCCCGAAAATGCTATTGAAAAGGATGTATCATTTGTTTACGACAGGAAACAGTACCATTTTAAAGTAAAACTGAATACCGACCAGCAAAAGGCGTTCACCAATTACCCGGGCGTTAGTTTTGAAACTTATTTTAACATCCCGCTGAGTAAAGAAACCTACGGCTCACTTATCCCATTGTTAAAAAAGAACATGAAAGGGATGGATGAGAAAAAAGGTGTGGATTACCTGATGCGCTTTACGCGTTATGCTTTTTTGTATGAGAACGATAACGATAATTTCGGCAAGGAGAAACGCCTATCGCCGGGCGAAACGCTGGCCTCAAACTACAGCGACTGCGATGACCGGGCTGCTTTATTCTTTTACCTGGTGAAAGAGATGTACAACCTGCCCATGATAGCCCTGTTATACCCAACCCATATTACCATGGCAGTAGAGTTTAGCAAACCCATTGGCGACCCAATTGTATATAACGGCAAAACCTACTCCGTTTGTGAGCCAACCCCGCAGGCCGAAAACCTGGGCATCGGGCAAATGTCTGCCAAGTTAAAGAACATACCATACCATGTGGTATATGCTTATGAGCCGTTAAATAAGCTATAAAAAACATGCTTTTATAAGCAAATTTAGTAACTTCATTCCCGGTAGTATTACGGAATAGACTTATAATGCACTATAAATACCTCTGCGTTTTTACTAAAACATTACTACTAACAATTGTAATGCTGTTATGCATTAACAGATCGTTTGCACAAAAAAGCAATAATATATGGTATTTTGGTGAATATGCCGGGTTCGACTTTAACCAGGGGGCTCCCGTTTCATTAACTAATGGACAATTATCTGCAATTGAAGCTTGCGCCAGTGTGGCCGATAATAATGGAAATATTTTATTTTATACGGATGGCATAACAGTTTGGAATAAACAGAATGCGATAATGCTTAATGGCTCCGGTTTAAGTGGTGAGGTGTCCGCTACCCAAACCCTTATAGTGCAAAAGCCGGGGAGTGATGATATTTACTACATTTTTAGCACCAAAACAAATAACGGCGAGTTAGATTACTCAACAGTTGATATTACAAAAGATGGAGGGCTTGGAGAAATCACTCAAAAAAATGAATTTTTATTAACCTTTTCCACAGAAAAAATTGCCGCTGTGAGGCATGCTAATGGTAAAGATATTTGGTTAATAGCGCATGAAGCAAACAATAATACTTTTGTAACCTGGTTAATTACTGCTAATGGGGTGCCTACCACTCCTTCGTCTTCCACATCAATTGGTACGCTTAATAAAGGTGATTTAACCAGCGGGATTGGCTACTTAAAAGCATCACCCGACGGGAAAACCCTTGCATTGGCAAGCTATGATGAAAATGAAGGCTTTGTGGAAACCTTTAGTTTTGATACCAGCCTGGGGTATATGAGCAATGCGCATACTTTAAGGGGCTTTACATCCAATACCAACCCTTATGGTATAGAGTTTTCGCCTGATGGTAAATTGCTGTATATAACCGAATACCAAATATCTGTAGGCTGCAAACTTTACCAGGTAAAACTGCCGTTTACTAACGGGCAGGTTAGTGATAAGGGAATTGTTTTGTCTATATCTGCGGGGTATGGCGCATTACAGCTGGCCCCAGATGATAAAATATATTTAAGCCAATTTGATCAGAATTATCTGCATGTTATAAATTCTCCCAATACAGAAGGCCCCGGCTGTGATTTTGTTACCGAAGCCGTTTATCTTAATGGCAAACGAGCCAAATTGGGTTTGCCACCTGCTTATGTTACTACAAGTACCGGGATAACTATTAATACCACAGGTATTTGTTTTGGCGGGGCTACATCGTTTAATCTGGTATCAGCCATCAATAATTTTGACAGCATTACCTGGGACTTTGGAGACCCTGCGTCAGGGGCGGATAATGTATCAAATCAACGTAATCCTTCGCATCAGTTCAGTCAGCCCGGTACTTATACTGTTAAAGTTACCACATTGTACAATGGGATAATAAATACCGAAACTAAACAAATAGATATTGTTGCTTCTCCGGACGGTGCGCTGCGTGATGTAGCTGCCGATAAGTCAATATTGTGTGATGACGGGGTAGTAAATATTACAGCACATGGTGCAACCGGGGCCGGGGTTTATAATTGGTATGATGCCAGCCAAAATTTTATAGTAGCAAACAGTGGTTTATATCAAACACTGGTTTTAACAGCCAGTACATCATTTTATGTGGCGATAAGTAACGGAGGGTGCGAAGGCGAGCGGGTGCGGATTGATATTAAATACGCTAAGGCTACTGCTCATATTACTGCATCAAATACAATCATTAATCCGGGCGAAGCTGTTGTTCTTACCGCTAACGATGCACAACTATACCAATGGAGCAGCCCGACAGCTTTTTTAACCGCAACCGATACAAAAACGGTAACAAGTACACCGGCTGTAAATGCCACTTACAAGCTTGTTGTTACCAATGCTGATGGTTGTACGGCCGAAACTACTGTTGAAATAATAGTACGGTCGGATATTAAGATACCCAATACGTTTACCCCTAATGCCGATGGCATTAATGATTATTGGGTAATTAAAAACATGGATGTGCTTGATAACCTTACACAAGTGTTTAACAGGAACGGCAGCCTGGTTTATAGCATGAAAAATTATAAAAATAGCTGGAACGGCACCCGAAATGGCAAACCATTGCCCGCAGGTACTTATTATTATATTATTACATTATATGATCGTACCGTTTTAAGCGGTAATGTCACAATTTTAAGATGACCTACAAAAAATTATCGCTTTCCCTGTAAGCTTCAATAACGCGTTGTTCGCCTTCTTTACCGGGGCGGGAGTTGCCGTGTTCCATACCTAAAACGCCTTTGTAGCCTTTCTCGTGCAGGAATTTAAAGATGTTCTTATAGTTCACCTCGCCGGTGGTAGGCTCGTTACGGCCGGGGTTATCGCCAATCTGGAAGTAGGCTATCTCGTCCCATGTAAGTTTGATGTTATTGATCATGTTACCTTCATTCTTGGCCATGTGGTACATATCGTACAGTATTTTGCAGCTTGGGCTGTTAACACCCTTGCATATCATATAGGTTTGTGCCGATGTACGCAGGTACAGGTCGGGCGTATCGCTCAAGGGCTCAAGCACCATTACAATGCCGTGGGGCTCTAATATTTCGGCGCCTTTGCGCAGGGCAGTTATTACGTTCGCGTTTTGAATATCCAACGGCAGGTTACGGGTAAAATCCCCGGGCACCACGGTAGCCAGTTTACCGCCGCAGCGTTTTGATACCTCAACGGCTTGTTTGCAACCTTTTAAAAATATGTCAATATGTTCCTGCTTGTTTGCGGTCAACGTGTTTTGGCCGTTACCGCCCTTATCAACCACAAAAACACCCATTTGCATGCCCAGTTTAGCCAGCAGGTTACCTATCTTTTCCTGTTCGGCAGCGGGTCTGCCAGCCATACCGTTATCTTCAATGCTCCGGAAACCCTGGTCATACATAAATTGGATCTGATCAAGGAAGCTGTTGCCGGCCAGGTTCTTGAACATCCCGTCGTGTGGTGCGTAGTTCAGGTTAAATGGCTTGCCTGCTGCACTGTCAGTATTTTTAAGCTGTGAATTGGCAACAACTGCTGTGCCGGTTAAAAGGGTACCGGCTAATAATGAGCTGTTTTTTAGAAAGCTGCTTCTGTTCATGGTAATAGGTTATGATATTGGAATGTGCAATATCTTATTTTTTGCGGGAATTATCAGGCGGTAATATTATTTATTGGGAATAGGTTATTCTTTTCCCTTTTTTACCGCACTGTTTTTGATGAAGAGCACAGCCATTAACGAACCTAAAAAACCCAGCCCTGCCGAGATGCGCATGATGTTACCATAGGCGGATATAAAGCTGTTTTTATAGGCTGTTTGAATAGCAATCTTATCCTGCCCGGTGAAGGTATCGGGCACTTTGGCGTTGCCCAGGTTAACACTTTGTTTTATAACCTCCTGTTCTTGCCTGTTGTTCAGTTTTATGTTTTTGATCTCGCCCTGCAAGGCTCCGGTGAAAAACAGTACCGCCAAAGCACCCAGTATCGCGTTAGCAAAAACATTGGCTATACGGGTAAGTGCGTTGTTCACGCCCGATGCGGTTCCTGAAAAATGATCACTTACCGAACCCATAACCGCTGTGGTAAGCGGCGCTACGGTAAACGACATGCCAAGTCCGAATACCACTATGCCCGGGAAAAAGGTTGTCCAGTAGGCAGATGGCCCGGCGGTTTGTTTTACGAATGATAATATCAGCAAGCCTAAACCCGCTAAGGCTGGGCCAACAATAAGTAACAGCCGTGGGCCATGTTTATCTGCCAGTGCGCCCGCAAAACGGGCAATAGTGATCATCAGTATGGTGAATGGCAAAAAGGTTAAGCCCGATTGCAGCTGGCTGTAGCCCTGTACCTGCACCATGTTCAACCCTAAAAACAACATGCCCGCGCCAAGCCCCGCATACAGGAAAAACGTAAGCAGGTTTGCGCCGCTAAAGGTTAGGTTGCTGAAAAGTTGCAAGGGCATCATGGGCGATTTGCTTTTCTTTTCTACAGCTACGAAAGCCACTAACAGCAATGCGCCGGTAATTAATGACGTATATACCTGCCAGTTGCTTAAACCCACCGCCGGGATGCGTAAAAAGCCAAAGGTAACGGCCGCCAAACCAAGCGCTATGGCAACAGCCCCGGCAAGGTCCAGGCTTTGCTTAGTGTCTTCATCTTTGATCTCTTTTACCTGTTTTGCAAGTACGGTTAATGCGAAGATACCGATTGGTATGTTGATGAAAAATATGTATCGCCAAAGGCCTGCATCGCCAAAGGCACCGCCCAAAACAGGGCCGCCCATGGTAACAAAAGTGGTAAAAGCGCTCCAGGTTCCAATGGCTTTTCCACGTTCATTTGGGTTGATGGAGGAGGAGATAAGCGATAAGCTGCCGGGTATCATTAATGCACCGCCAATGCCCTGCAACATCCTGAAGATAACAAGCAGGGTAACACTCGGGGCAAACCCGCAGGCGGCAGATCCTATTATAAAAATGAGTATCCCCACCATAAACACCTTTTTGCGGCCAAGCTTATCGCCCAGCGAACCACCAATAAGGATGAGCGCGGCCAACATCAGCAGGTAGGCGTTCAGGATCCAGAACAGATCTGTGCCGCTGGCATTGAGGTTTTTTTGGAGAGATGGCAACACCACATTCAATGCCGTTGCATCAATAAATGCCATGGCCGACGCCATGATGGAAGATGCCATGATCCATTTGCCTGCCTTACTGCCTAACGCAACTGTTGCCATACCATAGGTTTATAAAGTAAACTTACAAATAACCAACGGCTAATGCCATGATGGGTTTGTAATAGTTGCGTTTAAACCTACTTAGTGTATAGAAATGCAAGTAATTGTTTTTTATTTAAAATAAACTTTGTAATTATGCCCTACCAATTACTCAAACCATTTACCGTCTCATTTATGCTTCCAGATAAGGAATACCAAATGTGGCCTGATACAGAGCTTATAGCCATGTTGCGGGCAGACGACCGTAAGGCGTTTGAGTTGCTGTACAACAGATATTCATCTAAAATATACCAGGTTGCCTATAATCTTTTCAGAGATAGGGATGTTTGTGAGGACCTGGTACAGGAGTTATTTATTGATCTGTGGGCAAAAAGGAACCAGCTGAACATTACTTCGCTGGAGTGGTACCTAAAGGTGGCTATCAAGAACCGTGTGCTGATGTATATCCGTACCCAAAAGGCCACGCTTGACCTGAGTGCCATCGCCATGCTCACCGAAAAATACACCGCTGATAGCAAGCTGATGCAAAACGACATCAGCACGATACTGGAAAACAACGTTGAACGCCTGCCCGAGAAATGCCGCCAGATCTTTAAACTGAGCCGCAAGGAATATCTTTCGAATAAAGAGATCGCATCCCGCTTAAATATCTCCACCAAAACGGTCGAGAACCAGATCACCATTGCCCTGCGCTACCTGCGTACCGGCCTTACCGATTACCTGCCGTTGATAATTGCCGCCCTGTTAACTCCACTTTTTTAATTCCGGATAAATCCCTTAAAAATATTTTCATTTTGCTTGGGGGATAGTACCCGCAATTGCATCTTACATATATAAACCATGAGAAAGTTTACTTTTCTGAGAAAAAAAATACAGGCCAAAGACCGCGCTTTGCAGGAAAAACTTGTGCATCATTATTTTGACGACCTGCAGCTGAACCAACAGCCGGAGGCCGGCGAAAATGCGGGTTTTGATAGCAAGGAGGTTTATAATCGAATCATCAATAACATTGATGCAATGCCGGTTAAGCGCGTTGGTGCAGGTAAAAAATGGATGGTAGCTGCCTCGTTGTTTGCTGTTGCATCCTTATCGGTATTAGGCTTTTACAACCGTATCAGGATATTGGATATTGTATCACCAATTGCCCAAAAACAATTCAGCACAGTTAACGGCCAGGTTGCCAGCTTAACCCTTGCCGATGGTACAAAAGTTTGGCTTAACGGCGGCAGTAAAATAAACTACCCTGAAGCCTTTCGTGGTGATAAGAGAGAGATCACCTTAACCGGCGAAGCATTTTTAGACGTAGCGCATAATGCTAAAAAAGCATTTATTGTACATACAGGCAATATACGTACACAGGTATTGGGCACAAGTTTTAATATAAAAGCTTACCCCGAAGACAGCTTTGTAAAGGTTGATGTAGTTACGGGCAAGGTTGGTGTTGTTGCATCAGCTGCCCCTACGGTTTTTTTAACACCAGCCCAGGAGGTTACCATTGTTAAGAAAAACCACAGCGCTATTATAGCTAAAGATATTGATGTTGCTGCGCTTAGCGGCTGGAAAGATGGCGATTTTATTGTGAAGAACATGCCTTTGCCCGAAGTGCTGAACGCGGTTAAACACCGCTTTAATGTGTTGATAAAGGCCGATGCCAACTTAACCAAGTGCTCTATATCTGCCAATTTTACCAATGTATCGCTGCAGAATATTATGAAGATAATAGCCAAACTGGTAAAGGGTAAAGTAACCCCCGATGGCACCAATTACCAGCTAAAAGGCAAGGGCTGTTAATAAAAAAGAAGAAACCAATTTTAAATAGATAACCAATTATCAACTAACCTAAATTAAAAACCATATGAGAACATAAATACATAAAAAAACCCTGTTCAATGGGATTTGAAACAGGGCGATTAAAATGCCGGGTTATTATTAAGTGTACGTTTCAGAGGTCGAATTCAGAGAACGCTGCACTTGAATTTCAAACACTTTAATTTATTCAAATCTATGAATATATCTCTATTTTCAAATGGAGTAGTTCGTTATGTATTAATATTAATGAAATATACCTCGCTTGCCTGCTTTGTTGTTTGCTTAATGTGCTTTACTGCCGTTGCAAACAATTCTTATGGCCAGAAATTTTTAGAGCAACAGGTAACGCTTAAGCTGAAAAACCAAAAGCTTACCGAAACGCTCGATAAATTATCGGCCAATAATAAAGTAAAATTTGCCTATGCAGATAATTTACTAAAGCCGTCATTCCGGGTAAACATAAATGTAAGTAACAAAAGCATCAAAGAGGTGCTTGATGAGGTTTTAACTCCATTTAACCTTGGTTACAAAATTATTGATGATGTTATAGTTATCAGCGAAAGGGCCGACGCTACAACACTCACAGGTACCAGCCAAACAGCCGCGCAAGCGGTAAAGGTAACAGGTACCGTAGTTGATGATACCAATATACCATTACCGGGCGTAAGCGTAAAGTTAAAAGGAACTAACCTGGGTACTGTTACAGATGTTAACGGTAAGTTTGTGATAGACCTGCCTGCTGCCGATGGTACTTTGGTGTTCAGCTTTATTGGCTTTACCCCAAAAGAAGTGCCGCTTAACGGCCAAACCAACGGTATTAATGTACAGTTGGTGCCTATGCAAAGCTCACTTAACGAAGTTGTAGTTGTGGGTTACGGCACGCAAAAACGTGTAAACGTAATAGGCGCTATTGACCAGGTAACTTCAAAAGCTATTGAGGGTAAGCCTGCTGTAAACCTTACACAGGCTTTACAGGGTACATCGCCAAACTTAATTATCCAGCAAACCAGCAATGAGCCGGGGGCTTACCAAACAATTAATATTCGTGGTGTAGGCACATTTGGCAATAATAGCCCCTTGGTGGTTATTGATGGCATTACCGCTACTGATGCCGGTGCACTAAACCTTTTAAACCCTCAGGATATCGAAAGCGTATCGGTGTTGAAAGATGCGGGTAGCGCAGCCATATATGGATCACGTTCGGCAAATGGTGTAATACTGGTTACCACCAAAAAAGGTAGCAAAAACGCCGGCGCTGTACTTAATTATAATGGGCAAGGCGGCGTGCAGGTACCGCATGTGGGTTATAAGCCGGTACATGCATATGAAAATGCCATTTTACGTAACGAAGCGGTTGTGAATTCAGGTTTAACCCCTATTTACAGCCCTGCGCAAATAAGACAATTCCAGGATCAGGGCGATCAGCAATGGTTTTTGGATGCCATATTGCAAAACGCGGTACAGCAAAATCATAACCTAAGCTTATCTGGTGGTAGTAATACTTCAACGTATTTGGTATCGGCGGGTGTTACAGACCAACGTAACAACCTGGTTGGCCCTAACTATGGTTTAAGGCGTTACAATTACCGCATGAACCTAAGCAGCGAATTTGGTAAATTGAAGTTAACCAGCATACTGGCATACACACGTACCGAGATAAAAGAACACTCTTTTAATACAGGTACGCTAATAGTAGATGCCGGCAGAACGCCAACTTATTATAAAATTAAAGATGATCAGGGTAATTATTTAACCAATGATGTGCTGGCGGAGTTCAATCCGCTTGGTATACTTGAAAAAGGTGGTTACCGCAAGCGCGATAATGATAATATATTCGGTAACCTTACTGCCGAGTTAGGTATCACAAAAGATTTAAAAATAAAAGGTGTATTTGGCGGTACGCTGCGATCTGACCATATGTTTGGGCGTGTTATACAGGTTAACTTTTTGCCTAAAGGCTCTTATGGTTCAGATAGGAACACAAATGACGAAAATGTTAAAAACCTTTTTATTAACACACAATTTTTAGCGCAATACACCAAAACATTTGCTAAAAACCATAACGTAGATATATTAATTGGCGTAGCAAATGAGTCGAGTACTGATGAGCAAAATTATTTACGTTTAAAATATACCGATCCCGAGTTGGGTACGCCTATAACCGGCACAGTGATAGAAACATCATCAACAGGTACCAATAGCCATACGCAGGAGAGTAGTCTTAACTCCGTATTTGGCAGGGCCTCTTATTCGTATAAAAACAAGTATTATGGCGAAGCCGATTTCAGGATAGATGCATCATCAAAGTTTGCTAAGAACAACCGTAATGCCTTCTTTCCATCATTAACGGCCGGTTACCGCCTAACAGAAGAGCGTTTTATGCAAAACTACCGTGACAAGGTGGGCGATGTAAAACTGCGTGCTTCATACGGTATTTTGGGTAACCAAAACGTTGGTAACTACCAGTTTCTCAACAACTACAGGGTTTCTCAGAATGATTATTATGGTTTTAACAACCAGCAAGTCAGCGTAATTGATATACAGTTTGCCAACCCCGATATCCGTTGGGAGCGTGCATCTACCTTTAACGTTGGTGCCGATCTAAATTTCTTCAAGAGCGCTTTAACCGTTAGTTTAGATTACTTTAACAAAATAACCAGGGATATATTATTGCCACCTGTAGTACCCGGTGTTTATGGTGCATCAGCATCAGATTATAACGCGGGCGAAGTACAAAACCGCGGTTGGGAGTTA
>NZ_JBAZRC010000096.1:0-18272 GCF_041663085.1 Mucilaginibacter sp. | reverse complement strand
GTGTTTGACAGCCTTGGCGAAGCTTATTATGCCAAAGGCGATAAAGAAAAGGCGCTGTTAAACTACAAGCGTTCGTTACAACTGGACCCAACAAACACTACGGCAAAAGCTGTTATAACAGAATTGGAAAAGAAATAATGTAGCTATGGGGCGTGTTTACTAACTACGGGGGGAAGTGTTCACGTTCACTGCCGTGAACGCCGCGAACATTTACAACACACTCATTATCAGCAGTTATACATTCTGTATTTATTCACTTTTATTGATAAGCGTGAACAGTGCATAAAAAAAGCGGCTATCCAGCCGCTTTTTTGTTTTTTATCTTTTCGTCCTTAATCCTAAAGATTAATCTTCTTCCACAACACCCATGTTGCAGAATTTTTCGATACGCTCGGCAACCAGTTCATCTACGTTGCGTTCGCCTAAGGTTTTAAGGTCTTTTATCAATTGCTTTTTAAGGATGGCCGCCATAGCAACCGGGTCCTGATGGGCGCCGCCAAGCGGTTCTTTTATCACACCGTCAATCAGCTTGTTCTTCAACATCTCTGTTGAGGTTAGCTTCAGCATTTCGGCAGCACGTTCTTTTTGCTCCCATGTTTTAAACAGGATGGTTGAGCAGTTCTCCGGAGAAATAACCGAGTACCATGAGTTATCAAGCATCAGCACCCTATCGCCAATACCTATACCCAATGCACCGCCTGATGCACCTTCACCTATTACTACGCAAATAACCGGCACTTTTAGTATAGCCATTTCCAGCAGGTTGCGGGCAATTGCTTCACCCTGTCCGCGTTCTTCGGCTTCAAGGCCTGGGAAAGCTCCGGGGGTATCAATTAAAGTAACTACGGGTTTGCCAAACTTCTCGGCCATTTTCATCAGCCTTAAAGCTTTGCGGTAACCCTCGGGATTGGCCATACCGAAATTGCGGTACTGCCGCTCTTTGGTGTTACGCCCTTTTTGGTGACCAATAAACATCACAGTTTGGCCATTTAACGTCCCAAAACCGCCTATAATCGCCTTATCATCTCCTACAGTACGGTCGCCATGCAATTCGATGAAATCATCGCACATCAGCTCAAGGTATTGTAAGGTATAAGGGCGCTCGGGGTGGCGGGATATCTGTACTTTTTGCCAGCCGGTTAGGTTGGCATAAATCTCTTTCTTGGTGGTTTCCATCTTGGCTTCCAGTTCTGCAACGGTGGCCGACATGTCAAGCTTGTTTTTTTCTTCAACCTGCTTTACCTTTTCTATCTGCCCCTGCAATTCTGCCAGTGGTTTTTCAAAATCAAATGTAATCTTCATACAATTTTATTGGCCGCTAAATTAAATAATTCAATCGGCATATTGTTTAATTATGATTTTTTCAATTTGTTTAGCTTCGCAATTTGCCCCGGCGACAGCAAATTATATGCTGCCACGTAGGTTTTTAAAATGGCGTTCCGCAGTTCGCCCATATATAAACCATAGCGGTTTGTATAATAGATCAGGTCGCTTTCGCTTATCTTTTTGGCGCGGAAAAGGGCATCAAGCTTGGTTTCATTAGTTACCATAAAGTTACCCATTTCTATCTTTTTACGCTTTAACTCAGTGGTAATGCCGGTTAAGGCCGTCACCTGCGAGGGGCTCAGGTCAAGTTCTTTCTTATACTTCAAGGCCTGCTCTGCCGATGGGTATTTGTTTACATCGGCCACCAAACTCATGTTATAAAAGTCTTCACCTTTTATTAAGGCGTTGTATTGTACATCGCTCAGCGTTTTTACCGGCGATGGTTTTAAAGTGCTATCAGGCGTTTGGGCATTAGCGCTAAGGCTGATGAATGTTATTAACGTAACGGCAGATAATAGTTTAAGCATGCTGATGTGTTTGTTTAAAACGCGCAATTTTTGAGCCAAAAGGTGATTTATTATTTAATTTGAAATTATTGAATACATTTATCTTTCGAATGAAAATAAAACTATTTCTTCTCTCTATCCTTCTTCTTCCCGTTACGCTTAAAGCACAAAAAAACTGTGTTGAAATAAAAAACAGCATAACTGGTAAAATGAACAAGATTGGGGCTATTCAAATGTTTAGCGCGAATTCGTCCATACTAAACTTTATTAAACAGGGCGATGATTACACAGTGAACTACATAACGCTGTTGTCAAAACCTAAACACTTATTTGTTTCCGATAGCCTCCATGTACTTTTTGAATTTGGCAACGGTGTAAAAAGGGATATTTCTGCTTCTAAGCTATCACATATCAATGGCGATAGTACTGCTGTTACGATGTACGTTACCTTTATATCAAATAAGATCACCAATTATATTGATGATTTTAAGAAAAACAGAATTGTTTCGATCACATTAGGTTCAGATTCAAACTACACGATGGAAAATAAATTGTTAATTCCCGAGGGCCTCGCGGAGCGCATAATAGACACAGTAAATTGTGTTGCAGAATAATGTGATGCTATTAAACAACCGCGTCATTGCGTGGATTTGATGGCGGCTTAATCCACCTTTTCGCCATTGTTGTGTTGTCACCAACAAGCCACCATGCATTCAAGCAATATTCTATACCTGTTCTAAATGTTGTTGGTGACAACACCAACAACGGCAATCTTCGACATGCATGTAGCCAACTTTTCTATCGAAGATTGCTTCGTACCTCGCAATGACGCGTGGGTTTTTGGCCCTTGTTGGTGTTGTCACCAACAAGCCACCATGCATTCAAACAATATTCTATATCTGTCCTAAATGTTGTTGGTGACAACACTAACAACGGCCAAAAAAGAACCCCCGAATGTCATTTCGAACGAGGTACGAGGAGAAATCTTGTTCATTATGCAAAGTTCGCCGCCTGTCGGTCGAACAAGATTTCTCACTATCGTTTCGAAATGACAAGGCGGATAAAACCTTACTCCACCTTTATCACCTTCGTCCGTTTACTTATGCCGTTCTCGTTAAAAGCCTCTATCTGGAAGTAATACGGCAGGCCTTTCTCCATCCCGTTAAAGTAGTATTCGTTTACATTATATACCATAATGTTGTTGTACAGCTTATCAGGCTCGGTGCCCATATAAATGGTATAACCTACTGCACCATCCGTCTGCCTCCAGCGAATCCACGAATTACGGCGTTCGGCATCACCACGCAGCAAAATCAGGTTCCTAACCGTATCCGGCGCTACACCTGCCCCTTTACCAAACACCCTGAAGCCTGATAAAGCAAACTTACCTGTTGGCATATGCAGGTTGGTAATTTTTAGGTAACGGGCTTTAGCCGGGGTTTTCAGTTCCACATAATCATGCGGTACATCGGTTTTGTTTTTGCTTTTATCAACCAGTGTTTTCCAGGTTTTACCATCAACAGATGAGGTGATCACATACTGATGATATACACCCAATGATTTCCCCATAAACGTAGCATCCTGATCGGCGTAGTTGATTTGGATAGCTTTTACGGTGCTCACTTCGCCCAGGTCTGTTTGTAGCCATTCGCCTTTGTTGGCGGTTTTTGCGCTCCAGTAGGTTTTAATATCCTCGTCAACCGCAAGGTTTGGCTCGTAAGCGCCAAGGGTTGATGAAACTTGCACAGGTTTATTATAATTCAGCAGCATCCAGCCGGTAAAATTACTTTTCAGGTGGTCTTCCTTACCATTGGCCAAATAGTGCGGATAATCGCCATAAGAGGTGTTGGTATACAGCACGCCATCCTTATCAAAACCGGCAGGCCAAAACCCATTCCGGCGTTCAAAGTTGTTCTTTACATTAATAACCATGGTGCTGATGTGCCAGTAGTTGCCATATTTATCGGCCCAGGTAGCGCCATGCCCCGCCCCTTTTGCAAAGCCGCCGGGTTTGTAACTAAACGGGTTATGTTTTTGGTAAGTGAACGGCCCAAGCGGTTTATCGCCCACATAAACACCATCGCCATAACCGCGGCCTTCGGTACCTGGCGCGGCATATTGCAGGTAGTATTTACCGTTATGCTTGTTCATCCAGCCGCCTTCCATAAAACCGGTCAGGAATACATTATCGTTATTTTCGCCAAAGCGCTCCCAGCCATGTTCTTTCCAATCAAGTTTGATCATTTCCTTTTTAGGGCCGATGGGCTCAAAGGTTTTGCGGTCTATCTCCTGCCCATACATAGGCAGGGTATTGCTGCTACCATGGTAAATGTAAACGCGGCCGTCATCATCGGCAAACAAGCCCGGGTCCCAGGCACCCACCTGGAAGTAATCCTTTGCTGCTTTCCAGGTATCGTGGGTAGGGTCGGTACTCATCCACAGGGTAAAATCTTTGTTATAGGTTGATCCTATCACCAGCAAAGTATCGCCTAAAACTAAGGTTCCCGGCGCGCAAAGCTCGTCACCTTTTACCTGGTTATACGGGCGTACAAATTTGCGCGAAACAAACTTCCAGTTTAGCATATCGCTGCTCCACCAATAACCAAACTGATTGGTGCTGAACAGGTAGTAATTACCTTTAAAAAGTGTAACGGTTGGGTCGGCAGTGGCGCGGTGCTTACCCCAGGCGGCAAAATTCTCAAACGGAGTGTAGGCGTAATCGAGGTTAAGCGGGTTGCAATAGGTAAGGCGTTTGGTTTGTGCCGATGAATTAAAGGCAAATGCAAATATGATTATTGCTAATAGGCTGCGGAACTTCATAACAGGTAGTGTATTGGTTAGCAGCTTCAAATATCTGTTTTTATGGTGATAAATATTAAGATAGTTTTATTAACCACAGAGAGCACAGAGAGAAAAACACAAAGATCACAGAGGCCTGTCAAGTTATTAAAGCTGTATTTGTGCCCTCTGTGAAACCTCTGCATACGCTGTGGTTACCCCCTTGCTTTTGTCAGTTTAATGAAACACTACAACAACAACCGCTATACCGCGTTGCTTATCTTACATACACCTCCTATCTTCATCAAACATTTACACTACCAGCTATGAAATACAGAACTTTAGGCAATACCAATGTAAAGCTATCCTCAATTGGCTTAGGTTGCATGGGGATGAGCCATGCTTACGGCGAACCTGATGATGCAGAATCAATAGCCACACTAAACAAAGCCCTTGAACTGGGTATTAACTTTTGGGATACCGCCGATGTTTACGGCAACGGGCAAAACGAAAAACTGATCTCGCAGATCTTAAAACCCAATCGCGATAAGATCTTCATCGCCACAAAATTTGGCTTTACTGCCGATATTTCAGGTAAACTCACGGGCTTTGACGGTTCGCCTGCTTACATGCGCACCGCGATAGAGGCCAGCTTGAAACGCCTGCAAACGGATGTAATAGATTTGTACTACGTACACCGTGTTGACCAGAACATCCCCATAGAAGAAACCGTTGGCGCCATGGCCGATCTGGTAAAAGAAGGTAAGGTAAAATCTATAGGCCTTTCTGAAGCATCGCCGAACAGTGTACGCCGGGCACACGCGGTGCATCCCATATCAGCCTTACAAAGCGAATATTCATTATTAACCCGCGATGTAGAACGCGAGATACTACCACTATGTAAAGAATTAGGCATCTCTTTTATACCTTTTAGCCCATTGGCACGCGGACTGGTAACCAATAAACTGGATATAACCGAATTAAAAGATGGCGATTTCCGCAAAACGTTACCACGCTACCAGCAGGACCATGCAGATAATAACCGTTTGCTGGCCGAAGGCTTTGCCGCTATTGCAGAGGGTATTGGCTGCACTTCGGCACAACTGGCTATTGCATGGGTATTGGAGCAGGGCGAAAACATTATCCCTATCCCCGGCACCAAAAAGCGCAAATACCTGCAAGAGAACGCCGGTAGTGTTGATGTGGAGCTATCTGCCAAAAACCTTAATGATATAGAGGCTTTATTAAAGAAATACCCCGATACCGGCGACGGGTACAACGAAGGCAACTTAAAATTTGTGGATAAGAATTAACCTACTGTAGCACATCCTTCATATCATAATGCGGTACTACCCGGGTGCTTACCGGCATCTCGTTATAGGCAGTGTATAAAATGATCTTGTTCGTTTTATCGATGCCGGGGATAACGTTGCCTATATTTTTCCTGATCTCCTCATTCTCCTTTTTAATGGCATCTATGTTTTTGAGGTTGATATGCGTCTGGTAGCCAATGGTAGGGTAACTCCCCTCGTCGTTTGTAGTAAAATACACCCTTATGATGCGTGGTTTTGTGCTTACGCCATCAAGCATTATTGGGTAATGATACTTCGCGTTAGCCTCATTTGTAACCGTTTTACTGAACTGGTATAATTCGTCTTCTGCTAAATATTGCCATATATCATTAGGCCTGCTGCAGGTTGTGGCAAGCGTCATGGTGTTGGCGGCACAGAATAGATACCCCGATTTGTACTCCTGCTTAGCCTGTTCATAAAGCTCTGGAGCGGTTTTACCGTTAAAAGTATAAGTGCCTATATCCAGTTTACCCAGTTTCCATCCGTATGAATAACGGGCGTAAACCGCTGTTATCATTGACCGGTTTAGGGTTTTGCTATTCTTCGGCAAAAACATAGCGATGTACATTTCTTCGGCCATACCCGGGTAAACCAAACGGAAACTGTTAACACCCTGTTTAGGGCTATTAATGGTATCGGCACCTGTGTACTTATTTACAACGTAGTATTCGTTAAAATTCACAAAACTATCCAGCTTTAACCTGTTGCCTGCCAACTCGACTGAACGGCTGGTGTAATTATCGTCCAGCAATTCTTTTGAAAGATAAGCACCAAGGCTTTTGGTATCGTTTGCTTTTAGATATTTAAACACTTGTGCATTAAGCGTATGCAGTTCGTCGCGGTTACTTTGTTTTATCTGCTCGTTTTTCCAGGCGCCTATTTCATTACTGCAGCTTTGCAATATAATAGGGATTAACAGACAGCAAATTACTTTAAACGGGTTTAGGGTTTTCATCGGTACTAATATAAAAAATTTGTGATACCCGTTTACATAAGGTATAATCTGACATTGTACAGAAAACCTGTTACGGAGTAATTACTATCTTCGGCCTTTTAAATAAGCCAACACTATGAAAAACTTTGCAAAAATATCAGCACTCGTATTACTTGTAATTACCATCGCATCCTGCGAAAGGTCTGCTAAAACCGACGCTGCCAAAACAGATAGTACAGTTGCCGTTAAAACAGCACCCATGAAGGTTGATTCGGGTAAACTGATTGGTGCATGGCATGATGAGGCCATCAAATCTGACAAAGGCGAAGAAATTGCATACGAAGTGATAAGCAGCGGCCATAAAGTATATATACAAGCTATTACCTTTACCGGTACCAATTTAACCCTGAATGATACCCCTCCTATTACACCATCAGCATCAGAAATTAAAAGGGATGGCGACAAATACGTGAGCGTTGAAAGGCCTGATGAAAGCTACAAAATAGACAAAGAAGGCAACCTGGAACTTTATGATAAAGGCGTGTTGGTAGCTACCTGCAAAAAGCTGTTATAGCTATTTGTGGTTTTTGTTCCAGCCTATTTTCATTTTGCCGTTCTCCTCGTGCGCGCGTATGTGTACAACAATACCTTTAAAACGTTTCTTGGCTAACTCTTCCTTATCCGTTATCAGGCTGTCTTTACCGGGGTTGCGCAGTGGGATGTCGAGCGCGATATCCGTGCCTTTGGTTAGGCCGTAAACACCGGCAACATCCACGTTAAGTACACTTGAACTTACCTGTAAAGGTTTAATAGTGATCATATCGCCATTTACGGTAAAGTGCCCATCCAGTTTAGGGATGCGGATGTTTTTCAGATTGCGGAACGGAAATGCAAATTTACCTACACTTATTAGCGGCTTAAAGTTTAGTAAAGCTGCATCACGCAGGCTAAGGTCAAGGTTACCCACTATAGAGTGCGGTGCCAGGTTACCCGCATCGGTTATGCCACCGGTAATATTTGTTTTGGCCGATAAAAAGCCCTGCAAGTTCTCGTAAGTAAAATCCTGCAGGCCAAAATTGTTAAACGCGTAGAAAAACTCACGCATGTTTACATGGCTAACAGTTGTGTTAACGGCAAATTTGTTTAGTGATTTCCCCTGCATCATGCGCCCGTTTATGGTTAATGAACCACCAGAGTGTTTCAGGCCAATATTTTTGATAATGATGCCATTATCGGTTGTTAGCAGGTCGGCACGGGCATCAGTGGCCAGGAATTTTTTATAATACACCTTAGCCACCTGCATGTGCATTTCGGCCTTGCCCTTATCAAGCACGGTGCTTAACTGATCTACTATATTACCGCTATTGCCCCGCCTTTTTGCAGCGGGCGCACTTTTACGCTCGCTTAAAAAGCCCAGGAAATCGCCCAAATACAATTGCGGACTACGAATTTGCCAGGTAAGCAATATCTTCTCCGGCGCGTTGTAATACAGGTTCAAAAAGTTTTTAACCCGGCCTTCCATGGTTACAATGCTCTTGCCGCTTTGCAGGCGAATGTTATTCAGCACCAGGTCGTCACCAATAAAATTCAGCGAGATTGACGAGTTTTTTAATTTAAGGTTACGCGGCAGGTAATATATATCGGTATTACGTAGGTTGATAGCCCCCCTTATAATGGGTTTGTTTATTTTATAGTCAACAACATCGGCAGTATACCGCAGGTTCATATCTGCCGAGCCATTATTAAATTTAGCCACGTCATCCTGCAAAAACCAGTTCAGATCGGCCGCCGGGAAGCTTGATCTAAAGTTACCTGTGGCAACAGGCTTTATCAGGTTAATGATGCTGCCGGTATCAATGGTAAATGGCAGGTGGTTATAAGTACCTTTTAAGCTTGTCAGTTTAATGATTGAATTATCATCCCCATAGCCTTTATCCTTAACATAGTTGTTGCTATATATGCCATCGAACGAGCAATTATCAAGCTCTCCACCCGGTATTGTTATTTTACTATCTTTTATTTTAGCCGTTACATATATTTTAGGCCCGCCATCGTTACCGCCAAAACTGCCGTTTAAATTGCAGGTAACATCCATTGGCTTACTGATGTTAAAGCGGTTAAGCACCTGTGTAATATTGGGCGCCAGTAAAGATGAAGCCCGCCGCCATAATATCTGGTCGGCAACAATATTAATGGTAAAAGTTGCTGATGGTTTATCCGCAGTGGCAAAAACAGCGTTTATTTTAAACGGAGAATCGCCAATATTCAATGGCAAAACAGATACATTTACTTTGCCTGTCTTTTCGTTATAACCGGCATCAAAATCGCCTTTTAACTGCTGGTTTTTAATGAAGCTGCCACGCAGGCTGTTAAAGGCCATGCTTTTAGCCATCACATCCAAATGGAATTTTGCCCGCCAGCCGCTATCCGGGTAATTCATTTTCCCGTTTATATCGTTCACCGCAAAGTTGAACAACTTGTGCGCCTTGCGGTCGTCAACGGTAAACGTAACATTGCTTAGGCTAAACTCTTTCAACTGGGTAGACGAGCTGCTTTCTGATGGGTTGTCTTTTACTTTTTTATGATCTTTTTTAAATACGGCTGTGTTGCTGTAACCGGTGCTATCAGTAAAAAGATCGATAGCGGCATCGCTAATGTCGATGTGGTTAATATCAATAGTACCCCTAAAAAGCGCTGCTGTATTTACAGAGACGTTAAAATCTTTAGCATCCAGCAGGGTGTGTTTATGCTGCGCGAAGTTTTTATCGCGAATAACTACATTCTTTAGCGTAAGCGAAACATCCGGGAAACCCTTAAAAAAGCGTGGGCTCATATCGCCTATGGTGAGGGTACCATCAACGCTTTTTGCAAGCTGGTCGTTCACCAGTTTAAGCACTTTGGTTTTATTGTAGGTGATGTATAGCGTAAAGCCTATCAATACCACCACCACAAGCAATACAAGGCCGGCAATTATTTTTAGGGAAGTTTTTAACCACTTTGGCATAAGCGTAATTTACAGGTAAATAGTCAAATACCCTATTTTGTTTGTTTTGTAACATAATGATTAATAGCTGGTGGGAATAAAACCCGGATAAAACAGATTTATACGGTTGATTGGATTTCTTTTTCGTCTTTGTCGCAAATTAGTTAGATGTGAACATCAAATCATTTCCCCCACCCTCTTTGCGCAGCAGAGAGGGTCGACCAGCGCAGCGGTGTCGGGGTGAGTAAACTACAACGTAGGCAAATCCATTTACCAATAATCCCTATATTAGCCCCACACAAATCATGGCTAATACCGCACCCGAATTACGCACCGTTAACGTTACCCGCTATGTTACGCCATTGCGCGAGGGCGGTTCATTACCCGCCATTGCCGAGGCCGACGACGGTTTCTTATATGTATTAAAATTCCGTGGTGCCGGGCAGGGGCCAAAAGCCCTTATTGCCGACCTGATTGGTGGCGAAATAGCCCGTAAGCTGGGTTTTAAAGTACCCGAACTGGTATTTGCCAACCTCGACGAGGCCTTTGGCCGTACCGAACCGGATGAAGAAATACAGGACCTGCTGAAATTTAGTGTGGGCCTTAACCTGGCGCTGCATTACCTTTCGGGCAGCATCACCTTCGACCCTACCGTTACTTTTGTGACCACCGAAATGGCATCGAAAATAGTATGGATGGATGCCCTGCTGATGAATGTTGACCGCACTGCACGCAACACCAATATGCTGATGTTTAACCGCGAACTTTGGCTGATAGACCATGGCGCTGCCCTGTACTTTCATCACAGCATGGAGAACTGGGAAGAGCAGGCTAAACGCCCGTTCGTGCAAATAAAAGACCATGTACTGCTGCGCAAAGCAAGCGAGCTGGATGCGGTTGATGCCGAATTTAAAGCACTGTTAACGCCTGAGTTTATCCAGTCGGTAGTTGATCTGATACCTGATGCCTGGCTTACCGACCGCTCTTTTGAGACCGAAGATGAGCAGCGGCAGATCTACGCCAAATTTTTGAACACCCGCTTAGCTAACTCAGCTATTTTTGTAAAGGAAGCACAAAATGCAAGATCGTCACTTATTTGAGTATGCCGTTATCCGCGTTGTACCCAGGGTAGAGCGCGAGGAATTCCTGAACGTAGGGGTTATTTTGCTGTGCAGCAAACAGAAATTTCTGAAAATGATGTATCACATCGACAAAGACCGCCTGCTGGCCTTTTCAAAAGAGCTGGACATCGAAGCGCTGGAAGAAAACCTGTCATCCTTCCAACGGATAGCTACCGGCGGCAAAGATGCCGGCCCTATTGGCGAACTGGATGCCGCATCACGCTTCCGCTGGTTAACGGCTACACGCAGTACGGTGGTGCAAACCTCAAAAGTACACCCGGGTTTTTGTTTAGATGGGGAGGATAGTTTGACCCGTTTGTATGATCAATTGGTGAAATAATATTTTTTACCACAGAGAACACAAAGATTTGCAAGGCGTTGAGCACACAGCACACAGAGGTTTTTATATCCCAAATCTTAATACTAATACTCAAATCAATCTCTGTGTACTTTGTGGTTCTCTCTTTGTGATCTCTGTGGTTAATTCTAAAAGCCCTATAAAATTTCTATACCCAATCGTTTTCGCAGAATAATATATAGTGTATGTAAAATGTACACTATTATATGTTAAATTAGCTCTTCCATAAACCAATAAAACCTGCTTCATGAACGTATTTGTCAGGATAAAAACCTATGCGCTTTGCATACTTTTCATGTGCGTATTAAGCAATACACATGCTCAAAAAAAGGCTATAGTCCCAAAGTTTAAAGTAATTGCTTTTTACACCGGCAAGGAGGATCAGGCGCACATCAGTTTTATGCACGAGGCCAATAAGTGGTTCCCGGAGATGGCCAAAAAACACAACTTCACATACGACTCTACCAGTAACTGGAGCAACCTCAACGCCCAATTCCTGGCCAAATACAAAGTGGTGATATTTTTAGATACCCGCCCCGAGGATTCCCTGCAACGCGTTGCCTTTGAAAAATACATGAAGGGTGGTGGCGGCTGGATGGGGTTCCACTTTTCGGCGTTCGCGCTTAACCAGTCGGCAGTGCCGCAAAACTGGGATTGGTACCACAACGTATTTTTAGGTTCGGGCGAGTATGGCAGCAACACCTGGCGGCCAACATCTGCTATTTTAAAGGTTGAAGGTAAAGACCACCCGGCCATGAAAGGCCTTGGCGACACCTTTAAAGCATCACCAAACGAATGGTACCGCTGGGAAAAAGACCTGACGCAAAATCCAAGTATCCAAATCCTGGCATCAATCGATCCGGTGAGTTTTCCACTGGGTACAGGCCCAAAACAAAGCGAGATATGGCATAGCGGCTATTATCCCGTGGTATGGGCAAACCGGAATTACAAAATGGTATACTTTAATATGGGCCATAATGATATTGACTACGAGCATAAAACCAACAAGGACCTATCGCACACATTTGGTAACCCCGCAGAGGATAAACTCATTTTAAATACCCTGCTGTGGCTGGGCACTTCCAAATAATATTTTTTTGATAATTAACTGATTTTTAACCCTAATAAAACTTCAAGCCTCACCCATGAAGAAAGGATTTTTAATTGCCGGCCTCGTTTGCTTTACCGCAAGCGCATTTAGCCAGGTACCCGCGGCAAAAAAAGTGCTACCCTACTCGGCAGCCAACAGAACGGTAAAAGTGTATGTTACCGAAAAAGGATCGAACAAAAGGCTTGCCCCCGTCGGCGAGTTAAAATTTGAAACCGAAGCGCAACCGCCCGAAACCGAAACAGTTGTTTTTGTTGACCCATCAAAGAAATTCCAGACCATGCTGGGCATTGGCGGCGCCCTAACCGATGCCGTTGCCGAAACATTTTACAAACTGCCAAAAGATAAACAAGCCGAACTTTTAGCTGCATACTACAGCAAAACCACCGGTATTGGCTTTACCCTGGCACGTACCAATATACAAAGCTGCGATTTTAGCAGCGGCAGCTACAGCTATGTAAGCAACAGCGATAAATCGCTTTCGACATTTGATGTAAGTCATGATAAAAAGTATCGTATCCCGTTCATCAAAGCGGCAACAGCGGCAGCAGGTGGTAAGCTAACCATGTTTGTATCGCCATGGAGCCCGCCTGCTTTTATGAAAGATAATAACGATGTGCTGCACGGCGGAAAGCTTAAACCCGAGTTTGCGCAAAGCTGGGCAAACTTCTACATCAAATTCATTAAAGAATATGAAAAGCTGGGCATCCCTATCTGGGGTTTATCGGTACAAAACGAGCCGATGGCAACCCAAACCTGGGAATCGTGTAAATACACCGCCGAAGAAGAGCGCGATTTTGTAAAGAATTATTTAGGCCCAACACTTTGGAAACAAGGCATGAAAGCTAAGAAACTGATTGTTTGGGACCACAACCGCGACTTACTTTACCAACGCGCAAGCACCATATTAGAAGACCCTGCCGCTGCTAAATATGTTTGGGGTATAGGTTTCCACTGGTATGAAACGTGGACCGGTGCGGGCCAAAACTTTGAGAGCACACGCCTTACACATGCCGCGTTCCCTGATAAGAATTTGATATTTACCGAAGGTTGTGTTGAAAAATTTGATTTTGCCCGGTTAGATGACTGGAACCTGGGCGAACGTTACGGCCTATCCATGATCAACGATTTTAACGCCGGTACCGTAGGCTGGACAGATTGGAACATCCTGCTTGATGAAAAAGGCGGACCAAACCATGTAGGCAACTTCTGCTTTGCGCCGGTACATGCCGATACCCGCAGCGGTCAGTTGCTGTACACCAACTCTTACTATTACATCGGTCATTTTTCCAAATACATTCAACCGGGGGCAAAACGTATCGCTGCTGCCGCAAGCAGGGACAAACTGTTAACCACCGCCTACCAAAACCCAAATGGCTCTATAGCCGTAGTGGTAATGAACCGCACCGACGAGAAAATAGAATACAGCTTATGGATAAAAGGCAAAGCTGCCAAAACTGTGAGCGAGCCGCATTCAATAGCTACTCTGGTAGTACAATAATTAAAAGAAAGCCTCCGGAAACGGGGGCTTTTTCTTTATACGCTATCCTCGTTCTTGATGCCTTTCAACAAAGCATAAATAGCCATAGCATGCCCGTGGCCCAATTCAAAATCCTGTTTTAGCCAGTTGGTAACGTCGCCCGCTTCCCTTCTATTTCCATAAGGTGCATAAACGACAATTTAAAGGCTATTAGCGACTATCCGCCACAAAAAAAGCGGGCAACCATATTGGCTACCCGCTTTATCATCACTCACTCACAAAAATTATCCGGCAGTTGGGGCTTTAGCACCTCTCCTGTTTTTCATTCTTTCTTTCATCTGGGCTTTTAACTCAGTGTAATTTTTTAGCTGATCGGCATTTAAAACTGCCTTCAGTTCACCATCAGTTTGTACCAATATCGCTTTGCGGCTTTCTTTGTTCGCTTTACGATCGGTAGCAGAACGATTTGCTTTTAAGCTATCCATCTGTGTAGCACGTTTCAATAAAATAGTATTCACCTTAGCGTACTGATCCTGGGTCAGGCTCAATTTTTTCTGCAACACCTTTGATATACGCTGTGCCTTTTGCTCTGGCGCTATACCTTTATGGTCGCCACGTTTACCGTGCATCCTGCCTTTAAAGCCTGCTTTCATATCTGCAAACTTAGTTTGCTGGTCGGCAGTTAAAACGGTTTTAAGGCTGGCATTTGTATTAGCCATAATAGCTTTACGCGCCTGCATATTTGCTTTACGGTCGGCAGATTTATGAGCCTTCAAACTATCCATGCTTACCGCGCTTTTAGCAAAAATGGCGTTTACCTTTGCAGACTGATCTGCCGATAAGGCTAATTTCTTATTCAAAGCCTCGGTCATGTGCTGGGCTTTTTGCTCGGGTGTTTTATGCACCTTTTGGGTTTGTGCCTGGGCGAATACAGCTGTACCGGCCAGGAAGGTTATCATCAATAATATCTTTTTCATGTTTCTTAATTTGCATATATGACGACACCTGGCCACCTATGGTTTAACCAGACCTTTGTCATTTATAGTAACATTTATAATACAAGCTGTTGCAGGGTAAGTAAGCCCCAATGGCCGTTTTATCCAATTAAGCGAAGAATTACTTTGGTAAGTAACCTATTTAACAAGAAAGGCCCCGTGATTTAATACCACGGGGCCTTTTCTGCTATATTGATGTTATAGCGTTTTCTTTTTACCTTTTTTCTCCAAAGCTCCTATAAATACGGTAAGTTCTTTGGTAAAAGTATCCAGGTCTTTGGCCGATATTTCCATATAACCAACCAGTTTTTTCAAAGTAACCGGCGCTTTAATATACTGCTCCAGCATATGCGATAAACCTAATATATTGGCTACCGGTTGCCGTACTTTATGATGGGTCATAAACATCATTTGTTCCAATCCCTTTATATATTCTTTTAGTACCTCTTCTGCTTTTTTAATTTTTGTGTAAGCTACGCTCAGCTCTTCCGCGCGCTTTTCCTTCTCATCATTCTGAAAAACAAGCTCTTTATTGGCAATGATCAACTCTGCAGCACGCTTTTCTTTTTCCCCGTTCTGGAAAACCAATTCCTTGTTTGCAATGATAAGTTCGGCCGCACGTTTCTCTTTCTCATTATTTTGAAACGCAAGTTCTTTATTAGCAATGATGAGTTCGGCGGCTCGCTTCCCCTTTTCCTCGTTCTGAAAAACGAGCTCTTTATTAGCCAATACTAATTCTGCAGCACGTTTGCTTTTTTCTCCGTTTTGAAAGATAAGCTCTTTATTGGCGATGATCAACTCGGCCGCACGTTTTCCTTTTTCCCCATTTTGAAAAATGAGTTCTTTATTAGCAACAATCAACTCTGCAGCACGTTTAGCCTTTTCATCATTTTGAATAACAAGCTCCTTATTAGCAATAACCAGTTCCTCTGCTCTTTTTTCCTTTTCTTTATTCTGAAAAGCAAGCTCTTTATTGGCGATAATAAGTTCGGCTGCACGTTTTTCCTTTTCCCCGTTTTGAAAAGCAAGCTCATTATTGGCAATGACCAATTCTGCAGCACGCTTTTCTATCTCCTCTTTCTGCAAAAAAAACTCTTTACTGTAAGTTATCGGGTCATTCGGTTTGGCTTTTTTAGGCATTTAGTATCGGATAAGATAAAATTGGAAGAGATATTACCCTTATTATATTATTACAAGTGTCAATTTAACACAATCTCACCACAATAAATTTAATTATGATATAATTCAAGTATTTACGCACTTTTTGGGATATTATATTGCCTCATAAGAAAAATTGTGTACGCATCATGTAATACACCAGTATAATAACTCTTAATTTTTACAGGTTTCTATAACTCGCTCACATAACTATTCAGGGTCATCAGGTTATTAATGGCATCGCCCATGGTGTTATTAAAGTACGCGTACACCCTTTTACCCTCTGCAAGCCAATCATTAATATACCCGGCGTATTCATATAAAAAAGCATCGGTATAACTGCCCCGGTAACCGCCGTTTGGCCCATGGAAGCGCAGGTAAACAAAATCCGTAGGAATATCTACCATAGGCGTAAGCGATTTTGGCATATCCTGCACCACCATACCGGCGCTATAATTATCCAGCATAGTATAAATGTTATCTTTATACCACGATGAGTGCCTGAATTCTACCGCTATATCCCAGCCATGCGTGGGGCTGGCATCCCTGATGCTTTCTAATAATTGCTCTAACTGTGAAGCATCTGCTATTGTTGTGCCCGGCGGCAGTTGGATAAGCAAACTACCTTTTTTATTGCCGGCAGCATCAACCACCTGCATAAACCGTTCTACATCCGCAGGGTTAAAAAGCAGCGGTTTATTATGGGTGATATCTCGCCAAAGCTTGTAGGTAAACGTAAAATTATCCGGAACATCATCGACCCATTTTTTTACGGTGGATGCCTGCGGTACTTTATAAAACGAACTATTTACCTCGATACTATTGAATAGCGATGCATAATAGCAAAGCCGCGACTTATCCTGAAAAACCGGTGGATATAAAGATTTATTGGGAACAGGCAGCACCAATCCGCTGGTGCCCGAGTAGTAATTTGGCCTTGCTTTTTGCATACAATATCTTAACACACTTGCATTTACTATTGTTGCGCTTATATTAGCAGTAAAAATCAACAAAACCTCAATCTCATGAAATTATTACGTTTACTGCCCCTTGCGGTAATTGCCTTTGCAGCCTGTAGCCCAAAAACGCCTGCAACACCTGATACACCGCCAACAGCGTCGCCGATGGAGGGCACCTGGAAACTGGTATCGGCTGTTACGGTTACCAAAGGCGATACAGTAAAAGATTACCCTGTGCCCAACCAGGAAATGATAAAAGTTTTAAATGCCACTCACTTTGCATTTATGCGGCACGACCTGAGCAAAGGGAAAGGCAAAGATGCTACCTACACAGCCGGTGGTGGTACTTACGATTTTAAAGGTGATAAATATACTGAGCACCTTGCCTACCTAAATGCCCGCGACTGGGAAGGCCGTAGCTTTGATTTCACCGTTCAGTTTAAACATGATACGCTGATACAAAAAGGCATCGAAAAAATAGACAGCTTGAACATCAACCACGAGATCATAGAAACTTACGTGAAGCAGAAATAAAGCATAAAATCCAACTTATGGACTTTAACAAAATGGCCTCAGCAATTTTTGAGGGTGTTCCTGAATTCAGAAACTCATATGATGATGAGTTGGATGAAGAAGCACCCTATTCATTTCTCAGTGCTTTTGGAGTTTTTGTGCGTGATAGCATAGTTAATAAAAAACCATGCGCCTTAAGCGCACTTACCTTCATTAACCATTTTGTTAACAATAATGTAGAAGATGATAAGCTAATGGAGATGATGGTTGTCGGTGTTTTAGAAATACTTACCGATTACGCGGTTACTCAAAAAGAAGCATCAAAGAACTTCACAGGTCACTGTTACAAGTTCTTTGATGAACTTTTGACAGGGGGATTCTTTTTGGATCTAAGGCAAATAAATTATTAAGACCAAAAGCCCTGCGCCTTGATCTGTGATGATGGATAGCCCTGCTGTTTAAGCAATTTGCGCAGCTGGGCTACCATTGTATTGTTACCGGCAAGGTAAAATATGGTGTTCTCCAGGCTGTATTGCTGTTTAAGCACCCATTCCATTAGGCTATTGTGGCCATAAACATCCTTGCGCGCTACGGGTTCAATAGGTGTCCAAAAATATTCGTTAAACAACCTGCGGTGTTCATCCTCGCCAATAACAATACCGCCCGAAAAGCGGGTGTGCGGCAACACCATTTTTTGCAGG
>NZ_JBAZRC010000095.1:0-18329 GCF_041663085.1 Mucilaginibacter sp. | reverse complement strand
ATGACTCCCATCTCGCCCGATATTGCGGCACGGTAGATCTCGTGGTTATATCAGCCAGTGTGTTCCAAGTGTGTGAGCGAGTAAAAAAGCCCGTTGACTTGCTGCGGACATACAGGTGGGCGTGAGTTACATTCCATAGTATAAAACTATCTAAACCAAGTGCTTTTGCTTTTATCTCTGCATTTTCACGAAACTCTCTATCGCTAATACTGGTATCAGGCATTTTTAGTTCCCAGCCCTGCAGAATGCGGGCGGTTTCCCGGTCACCAAATAACAAAACATCAGGAAACAAGCTTCCGCCATCAACTCTGATGGTTTGCTCACCACCTGCGTCTTTAATTGAACGGTTATTAGCGCTAGCCAAGGATTTGATGTGCCCTATCAAATCGATTGCCCATGATCTTTCGTTGTAGGACGCTGTTATATTTCTCATATTGCGATAGTCGGTTCATCGTTGATCACCAAGTTCACGTCAACCATACCTTTTTTATTGGGCTGCGCTGAACCGGATGAGGGTTGCAGTTCGGAAAATAATGCAGGTGGTTGCTGTTTATTCTTAAAAGCCAGTTCGACCTCTGCTAATCGCTCTTTAGCTACCTTAATATAATCAATATTACTTTCCTTAAATAAATGTACTTCCTCGTTTTTTTCAATCCCAATAAATCTTCGTTGCTCAAGCGCGGCTGCCACTAAAAAGCTACCGCTGCCAAAAGCATTGTCCAGTACTAAATCACCCTCTTTGGTAAACATGCGGATAAGGTATCTTCCAAGCGCAACGGGTTTTTGTGTCGGGTGCCAGACGCGGCCGCCAGTTTCGCTTTCAGCGGTTTTACAATACAATGTATCAGTAGGAAAACGCTCTCCATCACTCTTAACCTGAACAGGTTTAAAATCCCCATAACTACCTGTAAATTGAGCTTTTCTTACCCCTTTATTGTAAGGTTCACCCGGAGACATTACCGGATAATAACTGGGCTGGCTTCCATAAAAAATGCAGATGTCCTCGTGCTGCCTTAGTGGCTGGCGGCGGGCATTCAAAAAATTAGTGGGTTTACTTTTCACCCATACAAATTTATACTTAAACCATTCCTCGTTACTTAAAATAAGTTTTGCTGTAAATATCCCTTGCGATGAAAGTGCAATAACTCCCTTTGGCTTTATGATCCGTCTGTATTCGCTCCAAAGTTCAGTCAAGGGTATAACGCTATCCCACTTATTCTGCGTTGTACCATAGGGCAAATCGCACAAGATCATATCGACAGAAGCATCGTCGATTTGTTTCATGACCTCAAGGCAATCCCCTTGAAATATATCACCACCACGGTACTTCATCCTAACTATTTATCACTGTTTATAAAAATTTAAAAATCAAAAAGCCATTTTACAGACTTTCCTTTATCAATAATATACCACAAATTAACGCTTTTTACCCGCTTTCAAAGACATTGTGGAAAAGCAATTACTTGTATAAAACTTTGTCCCGGGTTACACGAAAGCTTTACTTATTCAAAATCATTGCCCTGAATATGCGCAAACATAAGCATTGCTAAATATATTAGCAAAATTGATTGAATTAAATTTGTTATAACTTTACCAAAATTTTTTTAAGTGAATTATTTGGAGCAAGAGGATATAACCCTTGAAATGGTTATTAAGGCCGGGTTACTTAAACCGGGAACAACCGTATATGCAGCATCTGACAGCAATATAACCGGAACGTTAAATGCTGATGGCTCGATTGAGTTAACTATCGACGGAACGAAAAAAGTATTCCCTTACCCAAGCGGAGCCGCCCGTGCGGTTAGAAATATCAGCGTTAGCGGTTGGGTATTTTGGAAAGTAAAAGAAAACGGCCAACTAACTGATTTACTAAAGTATAAGCAAAGACTACAGATCATCAACGGTCAATAAACTAAAATTCATTTATGTCTTTCAAATGCATTAAGGAACTTAAAGATGACGGGATAATATTGTTTTTTATTCAAAAACATTCATTATATTTGTCTAATAAGTTCATTGACTATCACTTATACGTATAAACAGGCTTCAAAAGCCACCAAACAAAAGCACATTAGATGTGCCCTATTCGGTGCCCGTTCCTGTTCGTTTTCGATGTAACGTATTGAATATTATAGATTTAAATGGCCGGATAATCGTCCTGCCATCCCGACAGAAGCGATACCAATTATCAAAAACCTCTTCAATTCACTTTGAAGAGGTTTTTTGTTTTATCAGCCACGCCTATTTAATTTAACTCATCTATATCTGTTCACTGTTTAGGTTGCAGTTATATTAATCATTCAATCCTTTGCCGGCTAAAATTTGTGGTATACACTTTTCAACCCTTGCCCCGCGGGTTTTTGATTGTTTAGGAGCCGAAAAGTGCAACAGATATGCTTTTTGCCTGCCTGGTGTTAATGCCTCAAAAGCAGTTTTCAGTACTGCGCTTCCGTCTAATTTACCTTGAAACTCTTCGGCCACTTTAAAGTCGGGAGTCTTTTTAAACTCCACTTCCAATCCGGCTTTTTCTACCTCAGCAGCTTCAAAAACATAGGCTTTTATGATAGCTTCCCGTTCTATTACTTCATCGAGATTAGTGAACCGGATCTGGCGTGCTGATTGCACATTCTCTGTTTGCTGGATCAGGATATTATCGGCATTATGTAATAATGCTCCTTTAAAAAACAACAATGCGCAGTAATCCTTAAAATCATGTATTAAAACAATATTGCTTTTTTTAAAAGTATAACACGGGCATCCCCATTTCAATTCCTCAGTTAGCCCACAATCAAGGATTATTGTTCTTAATCTCCTTACTTCGCCCTGCCACTTTTTGGCCTTATTAAAATAAAAATCAACCTTTGGGTTCATACTATTCAATGATTAGTTAACTAAAACAAACTTTCTGTTCGCAGGCATGAAATACCAAGACAAGATAATAAAAACGGTTTGGAAAAATGGCCCTATAAGCCCTTTTATGCTATGATCGCCACTAACAAATGTGAAGCAAAAGCGCCTGTCATCACAAAAAACAGTCCTGCATAGGCCCATTCCTTAAACAGCTTAAAACCAGGCGATATAATAGCTATTACGCATTTTTAAATTCTTCAAAAGCACAAAAAGCCACCCTGTTTGGATGGCTTTTGTTATAACAAATAGTTGTTTAATCCCAATTAAAGGCAACTTCCCTACCGTTAAGGCTCCATTTTTCAGGAAAGGGATTTGTTAACCAATCCAGTGGTTCGCCGTTGGGCTGCACTTTGGCAGCGTTGGTAAAGGCTTGCTTTATGGCTGCTTTTTTCTCGTTGTCCAGTATATCCAGCTCTGCCGATATAAAGAGCGGTGAACCGCTTTCTGCCAGCAATTGCAGCCATTGCTTATTCTTATCCCAGGCAACGTCTTTGGTTAAACCTACGCAGTCGCCATCGGCAGCGTAAAATGCGTTATTTTGAGGCAGGCGAAAACCCAAGGTATTAACCCCCATTTTTTTTGTGCGCGCCCACTCCTTCCCACTGGTATCATCGCCAATACGATTAAGCTCGAACACCCCGGCAGATAGATGGCTCATGGTATTACAGCCAATAATATACATATCGCCGGCCGCTTCCCTTATCGTATGATAAAGTGTGTTGATGATCTCGGCGTTGGTTTTTGTTTGATCCTGAAATCTCCAGTCGGGGGCGGTAAAACTATCTTTCATTTGCATACCCCACCTGCCAAAAATATCCCAGCTGCTGTAATCATGTTTTACCATGTTGTAGCCCCACTGTTTATATAAGGTTATATTACGTTTAACCCTTGCAAGGTTTTCGGGTATGGTTGGGTCGAGGATCAGTTCATCACCCTGCTGACTACGGCCCGGTATTTTGGGCGCTAACAAGCTTTTACTATCATCCTTACAGGCAATTAAGGGGCGTGTCCATAAACCCGGGCGCATACCATGGCTTTTTATTTCGTCGGCCATTTTATGCATATCCTTAAATTTATCGTTCACTATCGAAAAATCGTCGGCCTGTTGCCAGCCATCGTCAATAACAGAAAACGGGCGGTTGTTTGTATCTGTAACCAACTCGGCCATGGCGGCTGTTTGGTCACTTATGGTTTGATAAGAGTTTTTTCCATACACTACATACCAATCGTTAATACCGTAAACGGGTTGTTTTGGCAACCGTGGTTTTGTGCACATTACTTTGCAAAAATCAGTAAGAGTTGCGTAAGGGGTTTGACCTGCCTTACTCATGCCGGTTACAATATCTGCAGCATGTAAGGTGCGCTGACCAAGTTTTACACCCGCCCCGCCAGAGCGTGTGTCCATAACCAATTCTATTCCATCGGGCTTTATACCCCACCAGCAAAGTGTGCTGCAGCCGGTTTTTACACCAAAGCATGCGGTTTGTTTATCATCATTAAGTAATACATACCATGGGTTTCGTACTACTTCACCGGGTGGTTTCCAAGCCATATCACCATAAGTACGTTCCCAATGATCGCCTAATACTTTGGGATATATTGATGTTTGGTGTTTCCACTTAAACTTTACTGCCTGTAATTCGGCCATGGGAGATTGGATATATACCGCCTGCGCGTTACCGCTGTTTTTAACCTCTACTTTGATATCCCGGTAAGTAAAAACGGAGCCGCCTTTGCCGGTAAGTTTAACCCATTGGTCACCTACCTGTGCCCAGGCCTCGTCAGGATGATTGATCAGCGAAGCACCGTTGCCTGTAGCGTACGTTAACCTGCTGTACATAACCGCGGCAAAACCGGTAGCAGATAGTTTAATAAAGTTGCGTCTTAACATAGGTATTTAAATATGATGGCTAAAAGTAGCAATTACAAAGTTTTATACAAACCAATAAACCGGGTTAAGTAAACCGTTGCATAAAAAATATAACGCTGCAATTAGTGCCGGAAGTATTTTTTTATAAATTGCACGTTATGAAAAACGCTATTTATACTACTGCATTATTGCTATTAAGCCTTACTGCCGGTGCGCAGGATTGGCCAAACATAAAAAGATATGAAGAAGCCAACAACGCTGTAAAACCGCTTGCAAAAGGTGAAAAAAGGGTTGTTTACATGGGTGATTCGATCACCGATTTCTGGATCAATAATGATTCCACCTTTTTTAAAAGCAATAACTATTACGACCGCGGCATAAGCGGCCAAACCACCGGGCAAATGCTACTGCGTTTCCGCGAGGACGTGATCAACCTAAAACCTGCTGTGGTAGTTATTTTAGCTGGTATTAATGATATAGCCGAGAACAACGGCCCATCAAAACTGGAGGATGTTGCAGGTAATATTTTCTCGATGGCCGAACTGGCTAAAGCCAATAATATTAAAGTGGTGATATCATCGGTATTGCCTGCGGCGGCGTTCCCGTGGCGGCCTGCTATAAACCCGGTAGAAAAGGTTAAAGCCTTGAATGCAATGCTGTTAAACTATGCCAAAAAGAACAACATGGTTTACCTTGATTACTTCAACGCTATGGCCGATAATAAAAGGGCACTGCCTTTAGCACTATCAAAAGATGGTGTACACCCTAACCTTGACGGTTATAAAATGATGGAGCCTTTAGCTAAAAAAGCGATAGCACAGGCACTGCAAAAAAAGTAAACTTAACCCGTTTGTTCCATTTTTGAATAAGACAAAACGGAACAAACGGAACGCACTGATAATAAGATAGTTATTACTGACAAGATATTGTCAGTATCTCAATAAATGCTTTAGCTATTTTTTGTTAACTGTTTGTTTCATAGCAAATTATTAAATTGACGCTTTTGTTCCATTTTTTACAAAATGCAACAAAAAATAAAAAAAAACAACGGGTAAAGCAGGGGTAAAATAACGCTTTTATTCGCCTTTTTTAGGCCCTGGTACGGCCTTTTCAGGAAGCAGGAACGCAGTAAAAGGAAAAATAGAATTAATTATAAATAATTGATTTACAAATAATTATAAATTTAAGCCTGTTCCACTTTTTCCCGAATTGAACAAAAACGGAACAGGCTTTTTTGCGAAACTTGACAAGTATAGGCCATTATATATTGCACTCACAGAGAAACAACAAATGGGCTATTACCATTTACCAGCCTATTGGCAACTATGATACAAAACCAACTTTTAGTTATCTAAAAGCAATACTTTTTTCACATACAGGGTGTTTTGCAAAGAGCTTTTTTAAATTTAAGGCCTGTAATTGATAAACTACAGGCCTTAGATCATACTTACTTAGCAGATAAATATTACCGGGTTTTGGTCACCTTAACCCAGTCTACCCACATTTTAGCCTGGCCGTTTTTCACCATATTAACAGAGCTTTCGGGCAAGCCATAATAAGGTTGCTTTATGCCATTTATCTTAGCCGGGTAACCACCGCCAAGGGCATAGTTAAGTATCAGGTACTGATTATTATCAAAGATCCATTTGCCGTAATGCTCGGCCATTTTGCGGGTTACGCGGAACATGGGTACACCGTCGTACTTAAATACAAGTCCCTCGGGCGACCAATCAACCGCGTAAACATGCCATTGGGTAGCATCGTGTTCTTTATCAAAATATAAACGGTTTACAAAGGGCGTTTCGCCGCTGTAACCGGGGCCGTGTACTGCCGCGCTTATCCAGTCTGGCTCGCCTACATACTCCATAATATCAATTTCACCCGCGTCCGGCCATGTGCCGTTGCCCAGCATCCACCAGGCCGGCCATAAACCTTCGCCCGCTGTAACTTTTATCCTGGCCTCTGCTGTGCCGTAAGTAAAATCAAATTTGCCACGGGTGTTTATCCTGGCCGAAATAAAATCGTACTCCCTGCCCTCAACATTTTTAAACTTAGGCAAGTATTTGGGTTTTAACACCAATAGCCCATCCTCGAGGTACATTACAGATGATGAATCTACATACGTTTGCAGTTCGTTATTTCCGTTAAAACCAGGCACTTCCGGGGTCCATTTATTACGATTAAGTTGGGTACCCGAAAAATCATCAAAAAAAACCACTCGGCCTTTGGCATAGCCTGTAGCCGAACTTTTTTTTACCGATGAGCAGGACGTACTTATAGTTATTGCAGCCGCAACAGCAGCCACATAAATACACTTTTTATAAAGCATAATAATAATTAGGGGATTGTTTAATAAGCTAAACGCCATTTAATTAATGGCGTTTAGCTCTAATTTTGATTATTTATATACACGTACGTAATCTACCTCCATTGAGCTGCTGGTAAAGTTAGGATCGACAGCAGGGCCGCCAAAATTACCCCCCATTGCTACGTTAAGTATCAGGAAGAAATTGTTGTTAAACGGCAGGTCGGCACTATTCGGGAACGTATAGTATACAACCCCGTCAATAGCGAACTTCAAAGTAGCCGGCGTCCAATCCAGACTGTAAACATGAAAATCTGTTGAAGCAGTTGGGTTCTGAGTTGTCCCCCCTACGCCGCCGCCGCCATAGTGACCAGGATAGTGCATGGTAGAGAATATGGTATTTTGCTGTTTACCAACATGCTCCATAATATCTATCTCGCCGCAAGCCGGCCATGGTGTAGTATCAACATTGCTGCCAAGCGCCCATATTGCCGGCCATGTACCCACACCGGTAGGCAGCTTTGCTTTAACTTCTACGCGGCCATATTTAAAATTGAACTTACCTTTGGTTAAAAGCCTCGCCGAGGTATAACCAAAACCGTTGTAATCTTCTTTTTTCAGATTGATCTTTAATGTACCGTTACTTACCACAGCGTTATCTGTACGGTTGGTATAGTACTCCAGTTCGTTATTACCCCAGCCGTTGTTATTGCCAAGATCATATCCCCATTTACCCGGATCGGGCGCACCGGCAGTATTAAACTCATCCGACCAAATAAGGGCTTCGGCTGCAGACACATTTACCTGTATTGTTTTTACGGTTGTTTTACCGCTTTGGCTTTTAGCGGTAACTTTTACGGTATAAGTACCCGCTACCGGATACTTATAGGTTACATTTCCGCTTGTGCTGTTTTGGAAAACACCGTTGCCAAAATCAAACTCATAAGTCACAGTATTATCTGCAGTTACGGCAAAGGTTACTGTGCCGCTGTTATCTGTACTTACTGTAGGGGTTATAACAATATTAGCAGGCTTATCTGCCGTGTTATTTGCTCCATCGTTTTTTTTGCTGCAGCTGGCAAACAAGGCCACCAATGCTATCAGTATATATTTATGTGAGTGTTTCATGCTTATTATGGTTTAAGTTTAAATTTCTGGTACCATGCAAGGCCATCAATACCAATACTACGTACAGTAATGTTGGTTGCTGTAAGCTCCATAAGCTCATAAGTAGTACCACCTGTACCAAATGCTATAAGCCCGTTGCCCGGCACTGTAAATTGTATGCGTGTGGAGTTTGCCGAAGTTGAACCGGATGTGGCATCCATAAAGGCAAGCTTTTTAACGCCGGTAACGTCAAGGTCATAACAATTGTCTCCTCCTGATTTACCATAGAAAGCGGTAGCGGCAGCTGTGAAAAACGATTGCCCTTTATTATTTATCGTCATATTTATGCTGCTTCCATCCTTGGTAAAGGTTATCTCATCATCATATAAACATTCAGCGCGTTCGTCAGGCTGTGCGCTGTAATAGGTTGATGTATAAGTATCAAGAGGACCTACACCTACATGGCCGGGTGTTTTACGATCTATAACCCAGGTTTGCGAACTGCCATTTGTCAGATTTTGCATAATTGCTGCCGGGATTTCGAACGCCACAAACACGGTGATCTTTTGTGTTGTAGTTGTGGTTACACCACCGGTTCCTATAGCACTCACTACAATAGTGTAATCGGAAGTGCCCGGGTTGGTGTATTTGTGTACCAATTCGCCTTCGCTTACTATTTTGGTGTTACCATCGCCAAAATCTATTTTGTACGAAATGGCACCGATAGCCGATGTTTTAATGGTAACGTTACCAGAACCCGCCCCGGCAGGATTTGCCGCATCTGCACCTTCAATAACGGTCGACAGGGTTAAATCCTTCGGGGTAACTATTTTACCAAAGGTATACTCTTGTTTTTTACAGCCTATTACAATTATAACGGCTGCCAAACAGATGGTTATTAATGCTTTTATATTAATTTTCATCGCTCTATAAATTAATTAAGTGTGATATCATCTAAATAGAATGTGTAGTTGGCCGAACCATCACCCGATGTACCGTTGTCAAATATCAGCACCACCTTTTGGTATGAGTTTGCTGTATTGACACCCGAATAATCGAATGTTAATTCTTCCCATTCGTTTGCCTTGGTAGTAAGTACCTCTTTTTCGAAGCTGATACCACCATTAGTCAGGTTCTCAACCTTTAACAACACCTTAGCCCCCACCCTTGGCGAGTAAACCTTCATTTTAAATGTTTTCCTGGTCGAGAAATCTATCGGGTTATCCAATGCAAGGAAACTACCACCATAAGTAGCGCCGGGGTTTTTAACCATTTTGGCAACCTTGGTGCTGGTGTTAATACCAGAAGCATTGGGGTTGTTTACGATAGTAACCGCGCCGCCATCAAAATCAGTAAAGGCATAGTTTAGGGTTGTTGACTGAAAATCAAGCGGGATACCTAATACAGATGATGGCGCCGGCACCAATTTCAGGTCATCCCAATAGAACACTTTACCAGAACCGCCTACGTTAAAGTCGAAAAACACGGAAGCTTTATCGTAATTATACGCAGAATTAAAGGCCGGTGTACCCGCTGAATTATTCAGGAAGTTAAAGGTTAAAGTTTCCCATTGGTTAGCGACAGTCGTCACTGCATCTGTTTCAACAGCTTTAGTGTTATCGGCATGGTCTTCTAATTTCAGCTTAATGGTTATCCCCGCTGCAGGCGAATAAACACGCAGGCTCAACTGAGCAAAGGCTGATGTTATAGGCACTTTAGTTGGGAAGCCCGCAGCCGTACCAATAGTAACCCCTGCCCAGGTTTCGGCATTGCCCGGTTTGGTGGTCTTCTTAACTTTATTAGCCGGGTTAGTTGGGTCAACAGCGTCAACGGTGATATTGTTACCAAAATCAATTACGGTATAATCTGTATTTGGTGCGTCAAAAGTAACCGGCAAGCTGATCTTTTGGATAGGAACGGTCATTTTCAGGTCGTCCATATAAAACACCTTACCATTGCCACCTACATTAAAGTCAAAAAACATCGAAGCCTTATCATAAATAAATGCCGGGTTTAAAGCGGGTGTACCAACCGAGTTATTATTAAAATCGAATGTTAAGGTTTGCCATGCATTAGCTACGGTTGTTACTGCATCTGTTTCAACAGACTTTGTACCGTCGTTATGGTCTTCCAATTTTAATTTTACGGTTAAACCGGCAGCAGGTGAATAAACACGAGCTGTCATTTTTGAGTTGGCAGCGGTTACCGCTACTTTATTTGCAAAGCCTGTAGCTGTACCTAAAGTTGTACCTGCCCAAACTTCGGCGCCACCCGGTTTAATAACTTTTAAAACTTTGTTTGCAGCATTAGCCGGATCTGCAGCCACACTTGATACGTTGCCGCCAAAATCGCTGGTGGTATAATCATAATTAGGGTCATCAAAAGTTAAAGGCAAGTCTATTTGTTTGCCTACTTTAATGGTTTCCTCGTGTTTGGTTGTTGCAATACCGCCGCTTAATGCAACCACCCTTACTACATAGCTACCTGCGGTTGCATATGTATGGGTAGCTGTCTGCGCTTCCAGGAACGAATCATAAGGCTCGGGGTTGCTTGTTGTTTCATCACCGTAATATACATGAAACATGGTTTCATAATCGGCAGTGGCGCCAACATTAATTGTTAAGCCATTGGTGGTAACAGTAGTTTTTAAATTTTCAGGGGCTTTAAATGATACTGTAAGTTCCTGGCTTAATTCAGTTGTTTTACCGTTAATTCCGTGGGCTACTATCTTTACAGTATAAACACCCTCTTTGTAAGTATGCTGTGTGTTTTTACCGGCACCAACCTTAACAAAGCTTTCTGTGCCATCGCCGTAGTAAACATCGTACATGGTTGCACCTTCGCCCGAAGGGAAAATAGTAACCAGGCCCGTGTTATCCTGTGTAATATTAAATAATACCGACAGCTTTGCCGGATCAGATACACCGCTGTTAACAAACGATGTATCGTCAAATGATTCCTTTTTACAGCCCGCAATAACAGCCAGTAGCAAGGTTATACTCAAAAAATATTTTTTCGCATTCATGATCTTGTGATTTTATGAATTAGTATCCGGTGTTTTGTGGTATGCCTGTAACGTTTATTTCTTCCTGTGGTATAGGGAAAACCTCGTGTTTGCCTGCTACAAAGCCGGTAAGCTTTGTGGCAGCCTGCCCGGTTCTTACCAGGTCAAAAAAGCGGTCGCCGTCCATAGCAAGTTCTAAGCGGCGCTCGTCCCATATTGCTTGTTTCAACGTATTGCCTGCAGCTGTTACCTTATGTGTATCATCTCCAAATGCACGGGCACGTACGCGGTTCAGGTAATCCTGCGCTTTAAGGTCATTGGGGGTGGTTGACCTGTTATTTGCTTCGGCAGCCATCAATAACACTTCAGCATACCTTAAAACCCTAAAATTGTTCAGGTAGTTCAACTCAACCTGGCCGGATGTTTCGCCTTTGCGCGGCAAATACTTACCGTTATATAAACCGGTGTTTTTATAAGGAGCTACCTGGTATGTAATACCATACTCGGGATGGGCTGTTTTATAAGCTTCAATATCAAATGCTGTGATAGCTTTACGCTGATCGCCCGCAGCGTATGCAGCGGCCAGGTTTTGGGTTGGCAGGTTAGTGCTCCAGCCTGCAGCATAAGGCATAGCGGCACTACCATTTATGCCCCTTATACCGTTTTGCTGTACCGCGTAATTACCCTGGCCACGTGTTGCTCCGCCCCAGTTGTAATATGGCGAACCGTTGGTGTATTGTATCTCAAAAACCGACTCGGGGCCGTTCTCGCCCGCAGCCAAATAGATAGAGGCATAATCACTCACCAATGAGAATGCGTTTGAGGTAATGATCGGCTCAAGTACGGCATCGGCATCGTTAAATTTGTTTTCATACAAATAAACTTTACCTAATAATGCCTGTGCCGCATATTTGGTTACCCTGCCTTTTTGATCCTGATTTACCGGTAAAGCGGCTATAGCTGCCTTAAGGTCGGTTTCAATTTGTGCATAAACCTCGGCTTTAGGTGCTCGCTTTAATGATTTCGCATCGTTATTGTCAAAGCGGCCATTGGTGAACAACGGCACATCGCCCCACATTTTTACCAGCGTAAAATAATAGTAAGCACGTAAAAAATATATTTCACCGTAAAGGGCATCTTTACCATTAAAGTCAACTGTTTCGCCTGCTTTATTTTTCTCTTTATACTGTATAAGATAATTAGAACGGTTAACACCTTCATAGGCTACCTGCCACAGATCGTACAGTGTTGAATTTGTTGATGTTAGCGTAAAATCATCAATTTGTTGCAGTGGTAAAACGTCTGATGCGCTTTCACCACCTGCAACCGAGTTATCTGATGCAATATCGCCTATTACAACTACCTGGTTTAACCATTGCAGCGGCGAATAAACGCTGACAGCCATAGTACGGTAATCACTTTCAGACTTCAGATAGTCGAGATCGGTAACCACAAAACGATCGTGGGGGTTACTTTCAATCCATTTTTTACATCCTGTAAATGTGGTTATTAACATAACCAAGCCAATTAGCTTTATATATCTTTTATTCATCGTAATATCTTTTAATGAATTATAATTTAATGTCAAGTCCCATGGTATATACTCTTGGTTGCGGATATGCACCACGGTCAACACCTGTATCAAACACGCCCCCCCCTATTTCGGGATCAAAGCCAGAGTATTTTGTAAAGGTGAAAGCATTTCTAACCTGTCCGTAAATCCTTATGCTCTTAAATACTTTACCCTGTAATAAGCGAGGAAGGGTGTAGCCTAATTGTATATTTTTGATCTTCACAAATGTGCCGTCTTCAACATACCTGTCAGATGCGCGGATGTTGCTGTTATCATCAGTAAAGGTATATCTTGGGTAACGGGCATCATTGGTTGTACCCTCGCCGGTCCATCTGGCTAATACACCACGGTATTTATTGGTGTAGTTACCATTACGCTCATAAGCACGATAAATATCGTTTCCGATAGAGGCATAAGTAAATGCGTTAAAGTCAAAGTTTTTATAACTCATAGTCAGCGTCCAGCCCAAAGTAACCTTAGGGAATGGGTTGCCTATGTTGGTGCGGTCATCAGCATTGATCACGCCATCTTTATTTACATCTACAAAGCGGATGTCGCCCGGTTTAGCCCCCGGTTGCGTAGCCCATGCGGTAACATCGGCAGTATTCTGGAACAACCCATCGGTTTTATAACCATAGAAATATCCCGGTGCCTGGCCCTTTTCAAATACCGTTACCTGTTGCGATTGGCCATTAAAGTAGCTACCACCGAATATTTTGGCTGTACCATCACTGTTTGTTGCAGTAACAAGGCTTTTTACAGTAGTTACTGTAAACGTATTGCCTAACGTAAATGAATTGCCTATTTTTTCGTTATAGCCTATTGTTATATCAAGCCCGCTGTTTTTTGTTGAACCAATGTTACCATCAGGTAATGGTATTGTACCTGTTACAAGAGCTCTACCGGGTTGAAAAATCAATCCCGATACTCTTTTCTCGTAATAATCAGCAGTGATGTTTAATTTGCCGTTTAACATAGTTATATCAAACCCAAAGTTTGCCTGTTTCTGTGTTTCCCAGCCGAGCAGCGGGTTAACGGTTGAGCCCAGGGTAGAACCCGGATAAAATACGTTGTTGAAATTATAACCGTTACTATTTGCAGTAGGGCCATAATCGGGCCCGCCGGTTACAATGCTGGCAGCCTGCGTAGGTGTTATATCGCTACCAACTGTACCATAACTACCTCTTATCTTTAAGAAATCGATAGCCGAAACGTTGAAGAAACTTTCTTTACTTGCAACCCAACCTACTGATCCTGAATAGAAATTGGCAAACTTCCTGTTCTCACCAAAAGCTGTTGACCCATCGCGGCGTGCGGTGAAAGATGCAAGGTACCTTTCTTTGTAATCATAGTTCAACCTGGCGAAATACGATAAGTTACGGCTGAAATACTGGTAGTAATAACCACCGCTTGCCGACGGATTGGTAGCAGTGTTTGTACCGGTAGCTGCACTGTAATCGGCAAAAGTCCAGGAGTTGAACGGAACATCCTGCCTGTTGGCACCGGCCGCATTACCCGATGTTTTGGCCATTGAGAAACCTAATACAGTTTCAAAATTGTGGTCTTGAGCTACTTTAAAATTGTAATTGGCGTATGTTTCCCAGGTATAGTTAAAGTTGCTTATTTTATCCTGGTTTACGCTGTTATGCTTATCAAGTACCGTTGAGCCATCGGCGTTCATGCTGTTATCAACATTCAGCGGCCCGTAAAACACAAGCGGGGTAAAGCTCTTGCTATTAGCATCGTACTTGGTATATCCAAACCTGCTGGTTAGTTTCAGGTTCTTTAATATATCATATTGCATCTCAAATTTACCGTAAAGCTTATTACCCAGGCTTTTGTTATAGGTATTATCAAGTTTGGTTAAAGGGTTATAAACCTCTGATAGAATAAGGTTACTGTAACCGTATTTACCAACTGTATTTTCGGTATTATAAACCGGTACAGTTGGGTCGAAATTAAGTGCACTACCAATAACGCTGTTAAAGGAGTTTTCCTGGATACCTTTTGAATTTAATATCACACCGGTGGTGTTCAATATGAATTTTAGTTTGGGTGTAAGCTGAAAATCAAGGTTAGCGGTGAAGTTACCACGATCGAACCTTGATTTATCGCTGCCGCCAACTATACCTCCCTGGCTTGTATAACCGCCGGCCAGGAAATACGTTACCGTTTCGCTACCGCCGCGTACACCAATGTTGTGTTGCTGCAAAGGGGCGGTTTTAAATACTTCTTTTTGCCAGTTGGTACCAACGCCCAGTACAGACAGATCGGGGAATATTACCGGGCCGCCTGAAACAACGCTTCCCTCGTTTACCATTGCTCCATATTCGGTAGCATTTAAAACAGGGATGTACCTGGCTATTTCCTGCACACCATAGCTACTGTTTACAGTAAGCTCGGTTTTCATGTTCTTACGGCCGGTTTTGGTAGTTACCACAATAACACCATTACCGCCTTTAACACCGTAAATAGCAGTGGCCGATGCATCTTTAAGCACACTTATTGATTCAATATCAGCCGGGTTTACAGCGTTCAGGTCACTTAACCCC
This sequence comes from Mucilaginibacter sp., assembly GCF_041663085.1. Taxonomy (GTDB): domain Bacteria; phylum Bacteroidota; class Bacteroidia; order Sphingobacteriales; family Sphingobacteriaceae; genus Mucilaginibacter. The sequence goes on along the minus strand of NZ_JBAZRC010000095.1, from coordinate 3,008 downwards.
TGCATTACACCATCAATAACCACCAGCGCACCTGCACCACTGTAAGAGTTTATACCCCTGATAATAACTGTTGGTGTTGAACCTGGTGTACCACTTTGTACAACGGTAACACCCGCTGCACGGCCCTGTATGGCTTCTTCTGCACGCACCGGGTTTTGTTTTTGGATCTCTGAACTTTTTATTGTTGAAATAGCGCCCGACACTTTGGTTACTTTTTGGGTACCGTAACCAATAACAACAACTTCGTTAAGGGCGTTGTTCATGTTATCCTCTAAAGCAAAGTTTTGTTCGCCGGCCTGGGTTATTCTTCTTTCTATAGTTGTCATGCCTACAAACGTGACTGCTATAGTACCACCTCCTTGTGGAATGCTTAATGTGTAATTACCATTTACATCTGTAACAACACCTGTTGTTGTTCCTTTAACGGTTACTGATGCGCCGGGCAATGATTGTCCGTCGGATTTTTGGGTTACTTTACCGGTTATACGCAGGGACTGGGCATAGCCCGCCTGGCTAATAAAACATAAGAGCAAAGCAATACCCACGAAAAACTTGAGTCTTAATTGCATAAGGTTTAAATTGATAATTTAAGTTAATTGGTCTAATTGGTGTCGACCTTTGGTTAATTGTAAAGTTTATTCATACATCATTTTTTCGGGCATAAAAATGCACGGTAATACATTTGGCTTAAAGCATTAGTTAACGGTTTTAAATTGGTTTATAATTTTGCCGGAGCAATTGGTTTATGGGTATCAAATGTATGGCAGGTAAATACCTAAAATGAAATTTGGCACTACATCACTGCTACACAACATTGAAAAATCGTTTAAAAACACAGATATTAGTGCACCAATTATAAACCCCGGTACAATTTTGCTAAACCAATATAAAATCCTGTTTTTAAAGGCATTACATGTAATACTACTATTTGCATGCATACAAAATGTCATGTCGCAAACCTATATTGGCCAGCGTAAAACCATAAACTACGAGAAAAGACAGTACAACGCGGGAACCCAAAACTGGAAAATACGCCAGGATGCACAGGGACGTATGTACTTTGCCAACAACGAGGGCGTACTTGTTTTTGATGGTTCGTACTGGCAGTTATATCCCCTGCCCAATAAAACAATTGTACGTTCGCTTGAGTTTGGGAGCGATAAAAGGCTGTATGTAGGTGGCCAGGATGAGATCGGATATTTTTCGCCGGCTAAAAATGGGCAGCTTATATTTACATCATTAAAAGAACTTATTCCTAAAGCCGATCAGGAATTTTCTGACATATGGGATATTGCCAGCCATGGCAACGAGGTTTTTTTCCGTTCGCACGATAAGATAATAAAGTTTGGCAATAATAAAATAACCGTCTATCACTCCCACTCGTGGCTATTCCTGGGAAATTACCAGGGCAAACTAATAGCACACGACGAGCAAAAGGGCCTTTTAACCTATGCTAATAATGAATGGCACCCTTTTATAGATAAGAAAGACTTGCCCAAAGGCTTTTACATGACCTCGGTATCAAAGTTTAATGATACATCAAGCCTGGTTACCACAGCTAAAGATGGTTTGTACCTGTTAGCCGGTAATAAACTTAAATATTTTAACCTTACTGGTTTTGGCATTAATAATCACCAGCATTTTTCGGCAGCTACAGCACTTGATGACGGCACGTACCTGGTGAGTACTTATATTAATGGTATTTACCAGATAGGTAAAAATGGTAATGTGATAGAAAACATTGGCAAAAAAGAAGGCCTGCAGAATATTTTTGTACGCTGTATGTATGCCGATGTTAACCACAATATTTGGTTAGGGCTTGATAATGGAATAGATTTTATTGCATATAACAACGCCGTTAAACATATTAACCCGGCAGTGTTTAAAGATGGTGGCGGCTACGCAACCGCTTTGTATAAAAACAGCCTGTATTTTGCCTTATCTAACGGGGCATATCAACTTCCGGTAGGTAATACTACAGATCTGAGTTATCTAAAAAGTAACTTCAAGCAGGTTGCTGAAGGGCAAACATGGAATATAGCCGCCGTTGAGGGGCATTTGCTGGCTGGCCGCGACGATGGGATCTTTGAAGTATTGAACGATAAACTTTCGCCCATTTATAACAGCACCGGTTTTTGGATCTTTCAGCCATTAAAAAATAAGGCTGGCACCCCGCTTATAGCTGCCGGTAATTATTATGGTGTGCGTTTGTTTGAAAACAAGGAGAACGCTTTAATTGATAAGGGCAGCGTGGCTAAGTACTATGAATCGGCCCGTTTTGTACAGGTTGATAGTAATAACATTATCTGGACCTCGCACCCCTACCGTGGTGTGTATAAACTAAACCCCGATAATAATCAGATCAAAACCTACACAATTGCGCAAGGCCTGCCGTCTAACTTAAATAATTTTGTATTTAAAGTAAAAGGGCATGTTGTAATAGCTACAGAAAAAGGCGTTTATGAATACGATGCCAAAACAGACCACTTTAAACCATCGGTACAATTTGAAAAAATATTTGGCGACCGCAGTTTGAGGTACCTGCAAGAAGACCAGGCAGGCAACATTTGGTTTGTACAGGGCAAAAGCCTGGGCGTGGTTGATTATGCTGTAACACCAACCATCATTAATTTCCCTGAGTTAAATAACCGCATACTCAGCGGTTTTGAAAACGTTTATCCCATTAATGCCAACAATATATTTGTAGGTAGCGAAAACGGTTTCTATCATATTAACTATGCCAAATACAAGCAAAACATACATGCGTTAAATGTATATATCCGTAAGGTTAAAGCCACATCAACTACAGATAGTGTAATTTACGGTGGTTATTTTGATCATGTTAACGATAATGGCAAACAAACGGCAAGTAATACACTAACGCTTGGGTATAGATGGCGTTCGTTGCATTTTGAGTACTCATCACCAATTTTTGAGGAACAATCAAATGCCGAGTACAGCTATTTGTTGGAAGGGTTTGATCAGGAATGGTCGGCATGGTCAAAAAA
>NZ_JBAZRC010000094.1:0-18526 GCF_041663085.1 Mucilaginibacter sp. | reverse complement strand
AAAACTACTATCGCAAAGTTCAAAAAAAAGAGATGCCTATTACGGTGTAAAATTATATTTGTAGCTCAATTAATCAATATATAAAACCGTCAACTTATTTCAGGACGAGACATTTTGTTCCATTTTAAAAAAGTGGAACAAAATCAAAAAATAGTAAAGCTCTGTAATTAAGTTACTTGAGGCAAAAATGGCTAAGTAATACTTTAGATAGAGAGACCAAACAATAAAATCAAAACACTGATTATCAATATGTTCCATTTGTCTCGTTTGCCCCATTTCGAAAACGGAACAGAACGTGCAGGAAACATGGAATTATATAAAATATAAAAGCCGCTTCAATGATGAAGCGGCTTTCTATATAAAGGTATTTTACTATTAAACGGTTGGGTCTGATGTTACTTGCTCATCAGGTATATCAAATGCTGTGCGTTCTTTTTTAAGGATAGCAGCACTAACTAAGGCAACTATGCAACCAAAAACAAGCGTGCTTATTGCTGTAGCTATAGCGCCAAATATAGCACCATATTTTGTACCCATTTCCAGGGCTTTATCAATCTGCTCTTGCGACATTCCTTTATCCGCCATTGCAGTTTGTTGTTGCTCCATTGCTTTGGTTAGCATCTCAGGGCTTAATATGCCAAGGTATATATATATGAATATAGCCAGCAACAACCCACCAAAAAGCGAGTATCTGAAACCCGGGTTAAACGCCTGCCCAAATGTAATAAAGCCGCCCAACTGGTCTTTATATTCTTTCTGAGCTAAAAAACAAAAAGCTATAAACGGTAAGTAACCAATATACTTTACAGATGAATTTTGATCAATGTTAAGCAGTTGGAAACCATAGGTAATTACAATTGATACTACTACATAAATTAATGCCCATTTAGTAGCAATTGCGGTTGGGTTTGGTGCGGATTTTTCCATTTTATGAATTGGATAGGGTTAAAAATTAATTATTATTTAAAGCTAAACAATATTTCTAAAACAGCCATATCAAATGGTTTATTTACCGCATTATCTGCAATATTGGTTTTATCGCCTTCAGAAGCCTCTGGGTTTTGGAAAAAGCAGATCATCGGGTAAAATAATTCCTTCACTTCCGATTCTACATCAATGGTTTTGGCAACCTTATTCACCTCGCTAACCGGGCTTTCTATCAGTAACTGGTGAGCTATAACAGGTTCGTAAATACGGTACTCGTCCTGAAACTCATCCTCATCAACCAGTAAAAATTCCTTCAGGTAATCCTCCAACTCGGGGTCAATGTTTTCGTCTTCGCACTCGTTCAGGTACAGCAGCAGGTTTAAAAGCTCGGTACCGCGGTCAAGGGTTTTCTCCTCTATTTCCTCCCATTCAGGGGTTTCCAGGTAATCGTCTTCCAGTTTCTTTACATCTTCACTAAAGAAATTGATCATCAGCAGGTCGAAGAATGGCTCACGCAGTTCTTCCAATTGCGAATAGTCGTCAAAAACGGCATCAAGCGAATCTACCTTGGTCATGAAATCATCGTCTGAAGCAAATACGGTATCAAATTTTTCGGTAAGTGCGGCGGCATCAAAGCTGCCATATTTAGTAAAAGCCGTTAATGCACCTGTAATGGCTGATCTTACTTTTGGGTCGGTCATGTGAGTTGTTGTTAAAATTTCGAGATTTTGTTGTTATTACAGGTTAACAATACTTTTCCTTTTAAGTTCTGCCCTAAAAATGGCGAATTGTAACTTTTTGATTGATTAACGGCGCGGGTGTACTCCCATTCGTTATCGGTACTAAATACTACCAGGTTAGCAGCCGAGCCTTCGGTAATGGCCGGTACATCAACATTTAATATTTTACGCGGATTGATAGCCAGCTTTTCAACTACCTGCCCGGCAGATAAACCTGCCTGCAAAGCCAGCGTCAATACGGTTTGTAAACCGATGATGCCGTATTCGGCTACTTCAAACTCAACGTCTTTAAACTCAATTTCGTGCGGGGTATGTTGCGATACAATGGCATCTATGGTACCATCCTGTAAACCGGTCCTCAGTGCATCCACATCCTTTTGGGTACGCAGCGGTGGTTTTACTTTATAAAGGCTGTCAAAGCCCATTAAAGCTTCATCGGTAAGTACGATATTATGCGCGGCAACATCGCAGGTAACTTTTATGCCCTTTCGTTTTGCCTCGCGGATCAGCTCCACAGCGTGCTCGGTAGATATAGTGGTAAAATGGATCTCGGAGTTGGTGTCCTCGGCCAGGTAAAGGTCGCGGGCAATCATCAGCTCTTCGGCAAGGGCCGGTATGCCTTTCATGCCCAGCATAGTACTCACCACACCCTCGTTCACCTTTGCCTTACCGGCTATAGATGTATCTTCGGGGTAAGAGATAACCTTGGCGCCAAAATTTTGCACGTAAAGCAATGCGCGCTCCATCAGGCCGGCATCCTGCACGGGGTGGTTGCCATCTGTAAAGGCTTTTGCGCCGCTTTTAAACATATCAAACATCTCGGCCATATCTTTTCCCTCGCGTTTGCTTGAAATGGCTCCCAGGGGATATATATCCACCAGGTTGCCTTTGGCCCGGTTAAGCAGGTATTCTACTTCGGCCTTTGAGTGTACAGGGGGCTGGGTGTTTGGCATTAAAGCTATGCCGGTAAAACCACCCGCCGCCGCGGCGGCGGTACCTGTTTGCAGGTCTTCCTTAACCTCTAAGCCAAGTTCGCCAACGTTACAGTTAAGGTCGAAAAATCCGGGAGAAACATACTGGCCTTTCGCATCAACAGTTTTAACATCCGCATCAATTGATTTGGCTATTTTAGTGATGATGCCTTTTTCAATTAAAATATCGGCAACCTTATTATTAAAAGGCGAAGCGGGATCTACAACAGTGGCGGATTTGATAAGCAAATTCATTAGCGCTGTTTTATGGTGGGTTTAGCTGATATCTGTAGCTTGCCAAACACTTGTTTTGTCGTTTTTAAAATACCGTATCAACAGTATCTCGGCAGCCAAAAATATCAAGGCCAAAATTATACAAAGTTTCCATAATTGAAGCCCCGAATTTGCAGTACCTGCAATACTTTCGGCATTTAGCTGATTACCATTTAATAAGGTAGCGTTTTTAGGGAATATTTTATCCAGTTCGGCAGCGGATAAGTAACTCAGGTCACTTTCGCTGCGGTTATCGTTAAATGCTAATACCGCCGCCGTGCTGTCCTGTTTCTTCAGATCGTAGATACCGATCCCGGTTAACTGATCGGGGATGATGGTTTGCTTATCCTTTACCAGTTTTACCAACTGTTTTTCTGTTGATTGCAGCGGCACGGTTTCTACAGGCTGATTATTGCCTGCGGTATAAAATAAAGGCTGGTCGTGCCCGCTTAGTAAGGCTATCCTCAGGGTTACCGGCACAAATAAAGCATGTACAGGCAAGTTGCTAAAATCTTCATCCAACGCAACGGCACTTACATATACCTTGCCCCTGCCAAATGATGAACCCTGCCATAAGGGTTGGTCGTTTTGCAGGCGCATCAGGTATTCGCCGTCACGGCTGCCGGTGCTTAATGCGTAATATTTTTTCACGGATGGTAGATCCGGGTTTTGCGGTGCTGTTTCAAAAATGCTTTTAAACACCGGGCTTTGCAGGTTAATGGCCGATACTTTGGTATTTTCTGTTACCAGGTTTCCGGGTGCTGATGCCCCTAAGGGTTGTAAAAATGCTTTATAACTATTAATATCTGCATCAGCAGATGGAAACACCATTAGGGTACCACCTTTACTTACATACGTTTTTAACTGTTGTGCCAAACCTGCAGATATGGTTTTGATATCGCTTAAAACTATGATTGGATAAACATTCAATCCCGCATAATCTATATTTCCATCCGGTACCTGCTTTGCCGCAAAAAACGCATCCGAAGCAAAAACAGCGCTTAAATATTTATTAGGCTGCCCACCGTTTATTAATAATACCGGCAGTTTTTGGGTTACATTAAAGGTAAAGTAGAAATTATTATCGAACGTTACCGGGTTATCCTGCAACTGAATTTCGGCACGCTGCCAGCCAGCCTGCAAACCCGAGAACGACAATGTATCTCTTTGTGCCGAACGGGCATTCACCGTAAAACTGCCGATGGCTTTTTGCACACCGTTTATACTCAGTTTAAGCGGGACCTTTTCGGCTGCCTTATCAGCATAATTCCTCAAACGCACCACCATTCTCTCATTTTCATTTGGCCGGTGGGTAGCGTTAAGCATCCAAACAGAATCTACCGCTACATTGGGTAATGAATTAGCCTTTAGCTGAACTAAGTTTACCGGGAACCCTGCATCCTGTACAGCAGCATTTCCCTGTATATTCTTCTGAAAATCGGATATGATATAGCTGTGTTTTACAGCCCCCGGCTGCATACTCAGCAAGCTTTTTTGCCGCTCAGTAATTTGGCTAAGCTCTCTGCTTTGCGGACTGATCTTCACCGCGTCCACCGCATCGTTAAACTCGGTACGGTTTAGCAGTCGCTGGTGTTTGCCCTCAAAATCCTGCGTTAACAGCTGGAAACGGTCGTTTATATTGTATGATGCCGCAATTTGCTTGGCTTTCTGTTTGGCTTCGTCAAGCAGTGTCCCCTCTCGGTTAAGGGTTTGCATGGAGTACGAATTATCTACAAAAACACTTACCACCTGCTGCTTGCCCGCGTTAACCTGGTTAGCACCGGGGACGTATGGCCTTGCAAATGCCAGCACCAAAAACAATAGCGCCAAAAGCCGGGATGCCAGTATAAGACGTTCTTTTAAATTACGGTTGCTTGCCTGCTGCTCCTGCACCTCTTTCAGGAACTGTACATTACTGAAATATACCTTTTTATACCGCCTGAAATTGAACAGGTGTATAATAACAGGAATAGCCAGCGTTAACAGTGCGAATAAAAAAGCCGGATATAAAAAGTGCATGAATGTTTATGCCGATTGGGTGCAATACAAATTTGCAAATTTATGCGCAGATGCAGGAATGATTTGAGGGTTAATTATACAATAATTTGAGGGTTTCATTACGTACTGGGAAACGCAAAGTATTGCGTCTCTATATTGTTTATTTGTAGAGACGCAATACTTCGCGTCTTTGACGATTATCCCCCACCATTATTTGCTCTTCACACAACAATCCTGTAGCTTTAATGCAAACTTTAACCCTCATCAAATTAATGAAACACTTAACTTTAAAACTATCCTTTGCGGCATGCTTACTTAGCAGCGCGGGCGCATTTGCACAATCGCCGGATACCACTGTTTTTGGCCGCATCCGCCGTGCCGAGTTGAGCAGCTCGCAAATACCACAAATAGCACATTACCTTACCGATGTAGCCGGCCCAAGGCTTACTGCATCACCGGGTTATAAACGTGCGGCAACATGGGCTGTTGAAACCATGACCAAATGGGGACTGACCAATGCTAAATTGGAACCCTGGGGTGATTTTGGAAAACAATGGGACCTGCAGGATTTCAGCATAATCATGAAAACGCCTTACATACAACCCGTAATGGCTTACCCTAACCCATGGAGCGCAAGCACTAATGGTTTACAACAAGGACAGGTAGTGGTGATATCCCCACAACAGGCTATGGATACCATCTACATAGCGCAGCACCTTGCCGACTTTAAAGGGAAATTTGTTTTAATAACCGGCGGCAAACTGAATACAGAGGCTGGCTTTAAACCTGCATCAGAGCGCTTAACCGACGAAGAACTGGCTAATATGAAAGATACTTATATGGTTAGCCATAAAGAAATAGAACAATACGCCGGTTACTTTAAAATTATGGCCAAGGCTGATGTATTGACTAAACAAGCAGGTGCTTTGGGTATGATAACCACATCCCCATCAAATAACTACGGGACAGTATTTGTACAGGATATGGGGCAAAAGCTCACCTCACCTTTATCTGTGCCTAAACTAACTATGGCTTATGAGGATGGCCAGAAGATAAAACGACTGATACAAAGCGGCCACACTGTTGAGCTAGCCATAAACATTGTTGCTAAAACATCAACCGATGATATAAAAGGTTATAACGTTGTTGCAGAGATACCGGGTACCGACCCTAAGCTAAAATCGCAGCTGGTGATGCTTGGCGGGCACCTTGATTCGTGGACTGCCGCTACAGGCGCTACTGATAATGCTGCCGGCTGTATAGTAATGATGGAAGCCGTTCGCTTATTAGATTCTTTAGGTCTTAAACCAAAACGTACCATCCGCATTGCTTTGTGGGATGGCGAAGAGCAAGGTGTATTTGGTTCATACAATTACGCCAAGAACCATTTTATGGGCGTGGATTATAAACTGAAGCCTGAACAAGCCAAGGTATCTGCTTACTTCAATCTTGATAATGGCAGCGGTAAGATCCGCGGGATCTTTACCCAGGGCAACACCGCTATCCATCCCATATTTGAAAAATGGTTTGAACCATTTCATGACCTTGGCGCCAAAACTGTAACCAATAAAAACACCGGCTCAACCGACCACCTATCGTTTGACTGGGCGGGCATCCCAGGTTTCCAGTTTATACAGGACCCGTTAGATTATGAAACCAAAACCCACCACAGCAACCAGGACAACTACGACCATTTGCAAATGGACGACCTTAAACAGGCCGCTATCATTATAGCATCGTTTGTGTACCAAACCAGCGTGGAGAAGGATATGATGCCACGCAAACCACTGGTTAAAGAGATTTTTGCTTTTGATGGTTTGTAGGAAGTTATTAATCAAACAAAGAGGGCTTGGTATTTTATGCCAAGCCCTCTTTGTTTACCCACCATGTCATTGCGAGCGATAGCGTGGCAACCTCGTCGCATTCTAATCGGTTATGCATAGCTACGAGATTGCCACGTCGCTATCGCTCCTCGCAATGACATATTTTTATTATTCTTCTATCTTATTAATCAGCATAGCCAACCCTGTTTTCACCTTCTTTATCAACCCGGCAAGTTCCTCCGGCGGCATATTTTGTTGCAGATCATCCTCATTAATATCGTTCATTTTATCGAGGAAGGCATCTAAACCCAGGTCGTGTTCTTCGTTAAGGTTATCGCCATCCAGTTCAAGCACTACAAACAAACTTGATAACCGCTGGTAATAAGTATCGGTTGTTAGTTTATCAAGCGTATGGTATTCCAGTTTCAGGCGGTATAAAAAATCCTCTAAGATCATTGGTATAAAATAAAAACAGGTGGTTCAGTTAATTGCAATTAGCCAAACCACCTGCCGGGTGAAATATTGTTTTGCCTTACCTAATCCCTATGCCTACGGCGGCGCTTATGGGTTTCGGCTTGTTTACGTTTTTTTGATTTGCTTACTGTTTGCTTCTGCTCAGGTTCAGCTTGTTTCACAACTGCGTCTGTTGGTTTTGAAGCAGAATCAACGCTTAATTGTTTAACTGTAAAGTTATTGCTGCGCAGGCTGTATTCCAGCTGGCGTTTTGCACCAGTGGGTTTGGCTAAAGAGTCGTTACTGGCATAGATCGGGAACTCGCGGATCAGTTTACCTTCTTTGATATAAAAATTATCATTACCACGATAGCCTTTGCGTTGCGAGTTGGTCAGCTTCGGGAAATCCAGCTTATCGGCATCGTTATTATTAAACTCAAAAGCGTATATCCTGGCGTAATTTACCGTGTCCTTTCCTTTCGATTGGATCAAGATCTCGGGATTACCATCCATATCCATATCGGCGTTAAATACGTCGGTAATGGTACCGTCAAGGTCGCCGGTGGTGGTAGTATATTTCATCTTCGACGAATCTGAATGCAGAATAGCAAACGACCCAACCTGGGTTGAACCCCTGCCCCAGCTTACCACATCATACGTTTGGCCCGGCGATACTTCTATTGCCTTATGAAAACGGAACGGCTGCATTAAGGCCGGTTTAGCTGCCACATTACTGTTTGCCACAGGCTTTTTATCATCGCTGCCACAGCCTGTTATCAATAGCCCAATTGCCGATATGAATAAATAGTTTTTAAAATCCATGCTTAAATATAGCGCTTAGTTAAACATCATATCTGGTGACACCTCGCCCTTTGGCTTACCGGGGATAGTCATATAAACCCGTAAACCACTACCGGATGAATTAGCATCCACGTATTTTATAGTGATCTTATGGTACCCTTTTAGTAATGGTATTACACCTTGTTGCTCAACGGGGCCTGTGCGGCCATCGTTATCAACAATTGGCACATCATCGATCAATAAAACTGAGCCATTTGATGATGCTGTTGAAAAACCGTAATTGCCATCAACATCAGCTTTTAAATAACCGCTGAATACAACGCCGTATTTGTTAAACGCTTTTTTGAAGGCGCTTAGTGCAGTACTAAAGCTTTTTGCTATGCCGGTATCAATTACCGCTGCGGAGTTTATCTGCGTGGTGTTCACATAAGTACCCGCCGATGCCTGGTATTTTAAGCCTGGTGTATTGCCGGTATAGTTAACAGCAGACAAAGGTGCTTTATTAAACATTTTGGCTGCGGTAATAACGCTGCGTTTGCCTGTAGGTGTTACCACAATGGTTTTAAGGTCGCGGTATTCATCCAAAGGCACGGGGTAGCTCATAGGACCGGTGTATAACAACTCGGTTTCGCGCGGGGTATAACCATCTATGGTGTAATATATCTTAGCCCCTTTAACCGGCGATTTAAGATTAACATTAAGCGTGCTGCCAATCATCACCGTATCAGCATTACCAATAGCAGGCGGAACGCGGTAGTTATAACCGTTTTTATCAAGGCGGGCGAGGTGTTGCGGTAAACGCGCTTCCGAAAAATCCCGGTAATTTTTGTTGGCTGTTGGTGTCCAAGCCACTTCAGATAATGCCAGCATACGCGGCAATACCATGTATTCTATCTTGGTTTCGGTAGTAATATATTCTGTCCAAAGGTTGGCTTGCACGCCTTTTATATATTTTTGCTGCGCGGGTGTTAAAGCAGCGGGCGTTGGGTTGTAGGCATATGTTTTTTGGATAGGTGCGTTACCGCCAATACCAACCGGCTCCTGGTTTATTTTACCTTGCGCGTGGTCAAAATATAAGCCCTGGCTGCTTGGGGTCATGATCACATCGTGGCTCTCTTTAGCAGCTTGTATACCGCCTTCTTCGCCTCTCCAGCTCATTACAGTGGCGTTAGGTGCTAATCCGCCTTCCAGTATCTCATCCCAGCCAATAATGCTGCGGCCTTTACTGTTTACAAATTTCTCCATCCGCTGGATGAAATAGCTTTGCAAACCATGTTCGTTTTTTAGTTTTAAGCGTTTGATCAGGTCCTGGCAAAATTTTGATTGCTTCCACACATCTTTTGGAGCCTCATCGCCACCTATGTGGATGTATTTGCTTGGGAAAAGGTCTATCACCTCTGTCAGCACGTCCTCCAAAAAGCTAAACGTTTTTTCAGACGGGCAATAGATATTGTTAAACACCCCCCATTTGCCTGATACTTCATACTTCTGACTTGAGTCGCAACTTAACTCGGGGTATGCCGCTAAAGCAGCTAAAGCGTGGCCCGGCATTTCAATTTCGGGTACGATGGTGATATAGCGGTCGGCAGCGTATTTGATCACATCACGGATTTGGTCCTGCGTGTAATAACCAGATACCGGCACGCCATCGTATTGCAACGGTGTGCGGTCTTTATAGTTACCGATAACGCTTTCCTTACGTGTGCTGCCAACTGAAGTAAGTTTTGGATATTTTTTGATCTCTATACGCCAGCCCTGATCGTCGGTTAAGTGCCAGTGGAAGGTATTCAGCTTGTAGGTTGCCATCAGGTCGATATATCTTTTTACAAACTCTACCGAGAAAAAATGGCGGCAAACATCAAGCATCATACCCCTGTAGCCAAAGCGCGGGTAATCTTCAATAGTTACAGCCGGTAGCTTGGCGGTGGCGCCCCTTTCAAGCGGAATAAGCTGTATAAGCGTTTGGATGCCGTAAAACAAACCTGCGCCATTACCGGCAACTGTAATTTGTTGCGGGGTGATGGTTAGGCGATAACCCTCGGCAGGCAGGGTTTCTGTACCTGCTGATGTTAAATAAATAGATGTTGTACTAACCCTTGCATTGCGTAAAGCAACCTGTTTGTTATAGGCCATGTTATTGGCCAGGTACGATGAGAAGAACTGTACCGCCTTATTATTTGGCGTATCGGCCTGTATAATGGTTTCCTGACTTAAAATAAATTCGCCGGGGGCTTTTTTTACTGATACAGGAGCAGGTATGATACCCGCATATGGGTCTGTATCCTGGGCATTAACACAAAAAGACGATGCCACCAGTAAAGCAGCCAACAGGACATGTTTTCTTTTATTCATAGTAAAAACAGAATCAGGTAAATAACGAGCCCGTAATTTAGCATTATTTAAAAAAAATGCATCATTATAACCTAAAAATTACGCGAACAGAGACAAAAAAGCCGCTTTCTTAGAAAGAAGCGGCCTTTTTAAAATATTTTAATTTGTAGTTAGTTTTAGTTAACTTGTGGCTAGTGCCTGCCTAATCACGAATTAACTAATCTCTGATCACTTACCGCTTATGCGGTAACCATATGTTCTTTACCAGCCAGATAACGCTCGGCATCTATAGCTGCCATACAGCCTGTACCGGCAGCGGTAACTGCCTGGCGGTAGATATGATCCTGCGCATCGCCACAGCAAAATACACCTTCTATATTTGTTTCGGTTGAACCCGGACGGGTGATGATATAACCGGTTTCATCCATATGGATAGTACCACGGAAGATATCAGTGTTTGGTTTATGACCGATAGCTACAAAGAAACCGGTAACATCCAATATCCTGTCTTCGTTAGTTACGTTATTGCACACCTTAACCGCGTTAACGCTTTGGCCATCGCCAAGTATTTCAATGGTATCGGTATTGTATAAGATCTCGATATTAGGCGTGTTCAACACGCGGTGTACCATTGCTTTTGAAGCACGGAACTCATCGCGGCGAACGATCATGTAAACTTTACGGGCTAATTTAGCCAGGTAAGTTGCTTCTTCGGCAGCGGTATCACCGGCACCTACTATGGCTACATCTTGTCCTTTAAAGAAAAAGCCGTCGCAAACCGCACAGGCCGAAACACCAAAACCACTGTATTTTTGTTCAGACTCTAAACCCAGCCATTTGGCTGATGCACCGGTAGAGATGATAACAGTATCGGCCAAAATAGTTTTGCTTTCGTCAACTGTTACCTTGTGTGGCAACGATGAAAAATCAACCGAACTTACGTAACCAAAGCGGATATCAGTACCCAAGCGTTCTGCCTGTTTGCGAAAATCTTCCATCATTTCAGGGCCCATGATACCATCAGGGTAACCCGGAAAATTCTCAACATCAGTAGTTTGGGTAAGCTGCCCGCCGGCAAGCATACCTGTGTACATAACAGGGTGCAGATCGGCGCGTGAAGCATAAATTGCTGCGGTATATCCCGCCGGGCCCGATCCTATAATAAGGCATTTTACGTGTTCAATATCTTGTGACATTTGTATTTTAATAATGAGATGCGAATTTAAGATTTATAGATGACTGCGCCAATAGGTAATAGTCAACATACTGCCATACCTTAATGACTATTTACCAACATTGGCCTTTAGCACCCTGATAAAATTCCCCCCTAATATCTTATCAATATCTTTTTCGCTGTAGCCCAGCTTTAGCAACTCGGCGGTAACCTTTGAGTAGTCGGTAACGCTATCCAAACCAAGTGGATACGATTCTGCACCGTCAAAATCCGAGCCTATGCCTACGTGGTCGGCCTCTATCAGCTTCACCATATAGTCGATATGTTTAATGAGCATGCTCAGCGGCGGGCGCAGTTCGTCGGCCTCAGTTTTGTTGATAACATTCAAACGGATGCTGGCCAGATCATAATCATTATAGATTTTGATGAGCGAATCAAGTTCAGTTTTGTGTTTTGTAAGATAAGCTTCGTGCTTTGTGTCGTAGGTACTATCTATAAAACCACTGTAAAAGTTCAGGAACACCACCCCACCATTTTTAGCGATGGCTTTTAGCTGGTAATCCTTCAGATTACGCCTGTGTGGATTAAGCGCATAAGCACAACTATGCGATGCAATAACGGGCTTTGTTGTGATAGCCATTACATCGTTAAAGGTTTGCTCGCCGGGATGCGACAGGTCTATCATCACACCTAAATTATTAAGCTTTTTAACTACCTGTTTACCAAAATCAGTTAACCCTTTCTGTTTTAACCTGTCAGGGTGTAAAACTTCATCGCGGGCAGATGATGCCCAATTGGTGCTGTTGTTCCAGGTGAGGGTGAGGTAGGCCATACCGCGTTTGTGCAAACTGTCAATATAATCAAGCCTGTCTTCTATCATATGGCCGCCTTCTACCCCTATCATGGCAGCTAGTTGGTTTTGTTTAACCGTTTGCTGGAGGTCGGCAGCGGTGCGGACTAATTTTATTTTACCAGGATTGCGGTTGATAAGTGCATATAATGTATCTATCTCGCGGTTGGCATAGGCGTAAGCTGTACCGTTACCGTACTGATCGCCGCACCAGATGGAGAATACCTGTACGTCCAATCCGGCTATTTTGGCGCGTACCAAATCGAAATTGCCGGTAGTTTGGAGCTTGCCTAAATCTGCTTGGGTTATCAGTTGATTGGATATGGCATCGTTATGCGTATCAACCAGGATAGCACGCTGATGGATCTGATTGACGTTTTGGGCTGATGCGAAGAGTGTTAATAGTAATAGAAGTGGCAGAAGTAGCTTTCTCATATTGGAAGGTAAGTAATTTCTTAGATTTAACCACAGAGGATACTAAGATTAGCTTAAATATAAACACAAAGAGCACAGAGTTTTAAAAAATCATCTCTGTGCTCTCTGTGTATATACGCCGGTCATATCTCTGTGTGCTCTGTGGTTAAATAACCCTACGTCTGAATAATTTCACGCCGTTGTTGGTGTTGTCACCAACAACCTTTAGGACGGTAAACTTATGCATAGTTTGGATGCATGGTGGCTTGTTGGTGACAACACCAACAACGGCGGAAATATAAAGACGCGAAGTATCGCGTCTCTACAAGTATATACGCCATGCCAAATGTAATTTCCCGGGAGGGCAGAACCAATCTCTAATCACAAACCACTGATCACTATCTACGTCTGAATAATCCCCACGTTAAATTGCTTTTCTATCGGCGCATGGTTGGCGGCTTCTATACCCATAGAGATTACCTTGCGGGTTTCCAGTGGGTCAATAATTCCATCTACCCAAAGCCTTGCGGCGGCGTAGTATGGCGTGGTTTGGGCGTTGTACCGGTCGGTTGTTTGTTTCAGCAGTTCAGCTTCTTTCACATCATCTACCTCTTCGCCTTTGGCTTTTAAACCCGCGGCCTGCATTTGCACCAATACTTTGGCGGCCTGACTGCCGCCCATTACGGCTATTTTGGCCGATGGCCAGGCGTATATTAAGCGTGGATCGTAAGCCTTACCGCACATGGCGTAATTGCCTGCGCCGTATGAATTTCCTATTACAATAGTAAATTTTGGCACTACCGAATTGGCAACCGCATTCACCATTTTTGCGCCGTCTTTTATAATGCCGCCATGTTCGCTACGGCTACCCACCATAAAACCGGTAACATCCTGCAGAAACACCAGTGGGATCTTCTTTTGGTTACAATTCATGATAAAGCGGGTGGCTTTATCGGCCGAATCGGAATAGATAACCCCGCCAAATTGCATCTCGCCTTTTTTTGATTTGATAACCTTGCGCTGATTGGCTACAATACCAACAGCCCAGCCATCAACCCGGCCAAGGCCACAAATTATAGACTGCCCATAACCCGCTTTATACTCTTCAAATTCTGAATCGTCAATTAAACGTTTGATGATCTCGTACATATCGTAAGCCTTCTCGCGGTTATCTGGCAGTATGCCGTAAATATCTTTCTCGTTTAGTTTTGGTGCAGATGGCTTGATCCTGTCGAAACCGGCTTTGTTGTAATCGCCCACCTTGCTCATGATGTTGCGGATAGAATCCAGGCAGGCCTTGTCATTGGGATGTTTATAATCTGTTACGCCCGAGATCTCGCATTGGGTTGTTGCACCACCAAGGGTTTCGTTATCTACGTCCTCGCCTATGGCCGATTTAACCAGATATGATCCCGCCAGGAAAACAGACCCCGTACCTTCTACGATCATCGCTTCATCGCTCATAATCGGCAAATAAGCACCACCAGCCACGCACGAGCCCATGATGGCTGCGATCTGGATGATACCCATACTGCTCATTTGCGCATTGTTGCGAAAAATACGGCCAAAATGTTCTTTATCGGGGAAGATCTCCTCCTGCAAAGGCAAATAAACACCGGCAGAGTCTACCAGGTAGATGATAGGCAGGCGGTTTTCCATCGCAATTTCTTGCGCGCGCAGGTTTTTCTTGGCTGTTATTGGGAACCAGGCTCCGGCTTTAACAGTAGCATCATTAGCAACAATTACACATTGCCTGCCGCTAACATAGCCAATACCGCAAACTACACCGCCACTTGGGCAGCCGCCGTGCTCGGTATACATGCCATCGGCTGTAAAAGCACCTACCTCAAGCCAGGGTTTATCATCATCTATGAGGTAGTCAACACGCTCGCGCGCAAGCATTTTACCCTTTTCCTTTTGTTTAGCAGCAGCTTTTTCGCCACCGCCGAGGTATATTTTTTTTAGCCTTGTGTTAAATTCGTAAACGAGTTGTTTGTTAACATCCTCATTTTTATTGAATTCCAGATCCATACGCGTATTATAATAGGTTGTGTAATTTTAGGAAAATTAATCAGGAAAAACTTAAACGCGTAGAAATTTATTATGCATGCATAATAAATAAAGCAAACTACCGACTGAATACCTATGTCAGATTCCTATCCTTAAACCAAACTTCATCGGGTTTTATATCGATGTTCTCCATCAGGTTAACCAGTTCAATTGGGTCAACAGAGGCAAGCACCAGGTCGCGGTTAGTAGGTTTAAGGTAACGCTGATCTACCATAACATCCATTTGCTTTAGCAACAGATCATAAAAGCCACCAACATTCAGTACACCTACAGGATGGTTATGCAAGCCTAACTGCAGCCAGGTAAGTACCTCAAAAAATTCTTCAAGCGTGCCGAAGCCGCCGGGAAGCATGATGATGCCATCACACAAGTCGTTCATTAACTGCTTGCGCTGGTGCATATTCTCTACTACGTGCAATTTGGTAATGCCGGTATGCCCAACTTCCTTGTCCATCAAAAACTGCGGAATAACACCTATCACTTCACCGCCCCTTCCCATCACCGCATCGGCTAACAAACCCATTACGCCAACCTTACCACCGCCATATATCAGGGTGATATTTTTGCTCACCATCACTTCAGCAAGGAGCTCGATAGCTTGTTTAAGTGCAGGGTCGCCATTAAAATTGGCACCGCAGAAAATGCAAATAGCTTTCATGGCGGCAAATATACAGCATCTGCCTTGCAAAATAAACCATATTATTATCCATTATATTTATGGGTTCGTCCATTTATTTACTACTATTACAATAGTAATTTTAGCTAAACCATATAACACAAATACCTAAATGAAAAAAACCTTACTCCTGACTGCAACAATGGTTGCCGTTTGCCTTTATTCTTTCGCGCAAAGTGTTGTTAACCCTAATGTAGAAATTAAGGATAGTCCGGCAACCATCATTAGCAAAATTGAAACCGATAAACAATACACCATAG
Organism: Mucilaginibacter sp.; assembly: GCF_041663085.1. Lineage (GTDB taxonomy): Bacteria > Bacteroidota > Bacteroidia > Sphingobacteriales > Sphingobacteriaceae > Mucilaginibacter. Next base: position 2,766 of record NZ_JBAZRC010000094.1, on the reverse strand, counting down.
TTAGCTTTGATCATTATGCCCAGACTGATAGTGCATGGGTGGTACTTAATAAAGAAATTTATATTCAAACAGATATTGATAATCAACACTACGAGTTTGTAAAGGCTGAAGGTATTGCTGTAGCACCCGAAACAAGGCACACCTTTGCCAAAGCCGGTGATAAACTTTCATTTAAAGTATATTTTAAAAAGATACCTGCGAATGCGAAATTAATTGACATTATTGAGCATGCGGGCAGGCGTAGCGATGGCGTTACGTATTTTAACTTTTATAATATAGACCTGACACAATCAAACCCGGGGGAGCAGCGCGTAAAGGTAACTCAGGTTGTTTTGACCCCGCCGCCAGTGAATGAACAATTCAACACTCCGCCAAATGATATCACAAACATGATGAGCGCAATGGGCCCAATGTATGATAACCTTACCAAGGTAATGTTAAGCGCCCAACTTAACTTTTACAAGCAGCCCGGTAAATTGGCTGAGATTGCTAAAGTACATAAGCAATATTTCGATGCTCTTGTAAAAGAAGGTTTTACTTATGACCAAGCCATTAAAATAGTAACATCAAGCCCGTTAATTCAACTGACAGGTATATCAGGTAAATAAGCTTAAACCTTATTTCATAGAAAAGGGGATACAAAATTGTATCCCCTTTTCTATTTACATCGCTGAAATTATCGTGTATAATTCGGAGCTTCTTTAGTTATTGTAATATCGTGCGGGTGGCTTTCGCGCATGCCGGCAGCAGTTATACGTACAAATTTGGCTCTTTGCAGGTCTTCGATGTTGGCAGCACCGCAGTAGTGCATACCTGCACGTAAACCGCCAATGTACTGGTAAACCACCTCAGCCATGTTACCTTTAAATGGTACGCGGCCAACAATACCTTCGGGTACTAGTTTAGTTACCACATCGGTCTCGTCCTGGAAATAACGGTCTTTAGATCCCTTAGCCATCGCCTCGATAGAACCCATGCCCCGGTATGATTTAAATTTACGGCCTTCGTATATAATAGTTTCGCCAGGTGACTCTTCTACCCCGGCAAACAATGAACCAGCCATGATAGAACTTGCACCCGCTGCAATTGCCTTTACAATATCACCTGTTTGTTTGATACCGCCATCGGCAATAACCGGGATACCGGTGCCTTCAAGTGCTTTGGCACACTCATATATAGCATACAATTGTGGTACGCCTACCCCTGCTATGATACGGGTGGTACAGATAGAACCCGGGCCAATACCTACTTTAACCGCATCGGCACCTGCAGCGGCAAGTGCTTTGGCAGCATCGGCAGTGGCAATGTTACCTGCTATCACCTGCAAATCGGGATAAAGCTGTTTAACGGCCTTAACCATATCAATAACCCCTTTTGAGTGGCCATGCGCGGTATCAATAGTAACAACGTCGACACCAGCCTTAACCAGGGCGGTAACACGGTCAATATTGTCGGCAGCAACGCCAACGGCGGCGCCTACACGTAAGCGGCCAAACTCGTCTTTACAAGCATTGGGGAAGTTTTTCACTTTTTGGATATCCTTATAAGTGATCAATCCTACCAGTTTACCATCCTTATCAACAACCGGTAATTTTTCAATTTTGTTATCCTGTAGTATCGCGGCAGCATCCTGTAGTGTTGTACCTTGTGGTGCAACTATCAGGTTTGTTTTGGTCATGATATCGCTAACCGGTACGGTCAGGTCTTTCTGGAAACGAAGATCGCGGTTAGTGATAATACCCTTCAGTTTGCCATCGGTATCAATTACGGGTATACCGCCGATGCTGTTTTCGCGCATAATGTTTACAGCATCAGAAAGTAAAGCGTTTTCCAGTAATGTAACCGGTTCCTGGATCATGCCGCTTTCAGAACGTTTTACTTTACGTACTTCGTCGGCCTGTTGCTGTATGGTCATGTTTTTATGCAGCATACCAATACCACCTGCCTGAGCAATGGCAATAGCCAGGCCAGCTTCGGTTACGGTATCCATAGCGGCCGAAATGATCGGGATGTTTAAACGGATCTTTTTTGTTAAAAAAGTGCTCGTGTTAACTTCGCGCGGTAATACTTCTGAATAAGCGGGGAGTAATAATACGTCGTCATAGGTTAATCCTTCGGCGACAAATTTGGATGGGTCTAACTGCATAGCAAATAATTATTTGGAGTTATTATTTGCCGGGCAAAGCTAACAAAATTTATGGGATTTGAGAAGGAGAAGTAAGAATCAAGACGTAAGAGTAGAGAATTTTACATTTCGGAGAAATATCAGGACAAAAAACGATAGTTAAAATAGTAAGAGTCAGGAACCTCTTGACTCTTACATCTTATCTCTCAATAATTAATACTTCCCTACTATCACTTTATAAAAGTTATCAAAGTCGAGGTACTTGTTAGCAAGTGCTTTCAATTCTTCGGCAGTGATATTTTTTACGGTTTGGGTGTAGCGTTCGTAATAATCGTAATCCAAACCTGCAAAATACAGGTTCTTGAATTTATCGGCATGCGACATCACATTCTCCAGGCTTCCTAAAAGCGAACCCAACATAAAGTTACGTACCAGCGATAATTCTTCATCAGGGATCAAATCTGTTTTTAACAGGGTTACCTCTTTTTCTATTTCGCTTACTGCGGCTTTGCAAACATCTGCGCCAACTTCCGAGGCGATAAAGAACGAGCCGGTTTGTTTAAACGACTGCATACCCGAACCTATACCGTAAGTATATCCTTTATCCTCGCGGATGTTAGTCATCAGCCTTGAACCAAAAT
>NZ_JBAZRC010000093.1:16557-18563 GCF_041663085.1 Mucilaginibacter sp. | reverse complement strand
ATGGCGTTTATTTAGTTCCGTTAGGAACGATTGGTATAACAATTATGCATCCGGCTGTAAATTCTAATGCAATTCTAATTCAGTTTTAATGTGTCTCTAATACACGTGCAATAGTTTTGGTACTATCAAACAAAGCACAAATGTTACGCACGTATTTCAGAAAATTTATAATTTTTGCCCTGGTTATCATATGCGGGCAAAAAGCCTCGGCCCAAACAGATACACTTCGTATCACCATTAAAGATGCAGAGAAAACCTTTCTGCAAAATAACCTTAGCCTCATTGCCCAAAAGTACAATGTTGATGCCGCGCAGGCACTTGTTAAGCAAGCCAAACTTTGGGATAACCCCGTTTTAAGCACCGACCAAAATATTACCGATGCCAATAAAAAGTTTTTTAACCACAGCAACGGTAACGGGCAGGTACTGGTACAGTTAAGCCAGGTTTTTAAAACAGCCGGCAAGCGCGGCAAGCAGGTGCAAATTGCCAATGATGATGTACAGATACAGCAGGCGCAGTTTAATGACCTGTTGCGCAACCTGCATTATAACCTGCTGCTTGATTTTGCGCAGGTGGCCAACCTGATAGACCAGCGCAAGGTTTACCAGATGGAAATTGCGTCGGCAACCAGCATGGTTAACGCCATTGATAAATCATACCAGGCAGGTAACAATTCTTTAAAAGATGTTATACGTTTAAAAGCGTTGAATTTTGGCTTGCAGAACGACCTGGTTGAAATAGACCGCCAGATTAACGACCTGCAAAGTGAGCTTAAAACATTGCTTGCCGCAAACCCGAACCAATTTATTGCCCCTCAGATAACTTTTAACAATACGGATACCACGCTTAACGCCGCCACACTGGCCGAGACTGCCAAGGCCAACCGCGGCGATTACCTGGCCAATCAGTACTTGTTAAACCAAAACAACCACAATTTTGCGCTGCAAAAAGCAATGGCCGTGCCCGATATAACCATCGGTAGCACGTACGACCAGAACAGCAGTTACGCGCGCAATTTTGTGGGCTTGGAAATTAGCCTGCCCCTGCCAATATTTAACCGTAACCAGGGTAATATTAAAAACGCAAAACTTGCAGCCCAAAGCCAGGAGTATACCCTTAAGAACAGCGAACTACAGTTAAATAATGATGTTTATTCGGCGGTGCAGCAGTACCAGCTAAGCCAGCAATTACTCGGCTCAAAAGAAAACGACTTTTATGCCAAATACGACCAGCTGTTTAAAAGTATGGGCAAAGGCTTTCAGCTAAAACAGATCAACCTGCAGGAGTATGTAGACTTTTTTGACTCGTACCGCGAAACCAAACTTAAAATTTTACAGCAGCAGCTAAACCTGCAAAAAGCCATAGCCGATTTAAACTACGCCGTAGGCACTACCGTAATAAACCCATTGTAAGCTGAAAGGTAAAAGCAGAAAGGTAAAAGATTTTAAGACCTCACCAAATCACTAATTCAATAAGCATCAGCAATAAACATAAATGAAAAAGCAAATTATATACTTAGGCCTTGGGCTAATTGGCCTTACCGCTTGCCAGGATAAAAAAACCGGCACTATGGAAACCAAACAGGTTTGCATAAGCGATTCGCTGGCAAAAATGATAAAGATAGATACCGCCAAAAGCACACCCATGAAGGACGAGCTTACCCTATCGGGCGAGGTATCATTCGATGAAAATAAAGTAGTTAAAGTGTTTCCGTTTACCAGCGGGCAGGTGATGGAGGTAAAGGTATCATTAGGCGATAAGGTAACCAAAGGCCAGGTGCTTGCAGTTTTGCGCAGCGCTGATGTTGCCGGCAGCTATACCGACCTTACGTCTACAAAATCTGACCTTGCCATTAGCAAGCGCCAGTTAGAGCAGGCCGAGTACCTATACAAGAACGGTATATCAAGCGAACGCGATTACACCGAAGCAAAAGAGAATTATAACAAAGCGGTTGCCGCGAATAGCAAAGTCCGCGACCAGATTGGTATTAACGGCGGTGGTAATAC
>NZ_JBAZRC010000093.1:0-16547 GCF_041663085.1 Mucilaginibacter sp. | reverse complement strand
TAAAGCGCCGGGCAGCGGTTATATTGTTGAGAAGAACATCTCGGCAGGTAACTTCATCAGGCCTGATAACAGCAACAGCTTATTCACCATATCTGATATGAAGGATGTATGGATCTGGGCAAACGTTTTTGAATCGGATATTGCGAAGGTGAAAAAAGGCTATGATGCCAAAATATCAACACTGGCCTATCCCGATAAGGTTTTTGACGGCAAAATAGATGAGATAAGCTCGGTTCTTGACCCGGATAATAAAGTGATGAAAGTACGTATTGCTTTAGATAATAAAGATATGCTGCTAAAACCCGAAATGTTCACCAATGTGCTTGTATCTAATAAAGATATGCAAACCTCAATAGCCATACCTGCGTCGTCGGTGATATTTGATAACAGCAAATATTTTGTAGTGGTTTATAACAGTAAATGCGATTTACAGGTACGTGCCGTAACTATGATAAAATCTGTTGATGATATCACCTATATATCATCGGGCTTAAAAGCCGGCGATAAGGTAATATCTAAAAACCAGCTTTTACTTTATAATGCTTTGATACAGGAATAAGCCTGTGAATTGTACACATTTTTTTAAGCATTATTATCTCATAACAAAACAATGAACAAGCTAATTAAAAATATCATATACTTCTCGCTCCGGCACCGGGCGATGGTATTCTTTCTGACTGCGGTGCTGGCTGTATTGGGCGTCTGGAGCTACTTGAATACCCCTATAGAGACGTTCCCGGACGTTACCAATACGCAAATTATAATTATAGCGCAATGGCCCGGCCGCAGTGCCGAAGAAGTGGAAAAAATGGTTACCATACCTATGGAAACCGTGCTTAACTCCGTACAGAAAAAGGTTAACCTGCGTACTACTTCATCATTTGGGTTGTCATATATCCGCATAATTTTTGATGATGATGTAGATGATGCCTTTGCCCGGCAGCAGGTACTAAGCCGCCTTGGCAACGCTGACCTGCCAGATGGTATAAAACCCGAGGTAGAGCCGCCATATGGCCCTACCGGCGAAATTTACCGCTATACACTGCGCAGTAAAACAAAATCGCTGCATGAACTTACTGCTATACAGGATTGGATACTTGATCGCCAGTTTAAGGCAGTGCCCGGCGTTGCTGATGTAAACAGCTTTGGCGGCGAAGAAAAAACGTATGAAGTAAGCGTAAACCCATCGCTGTTACAAAAGTATGGCTTAACATCGCTTGATGTATATAACGCCATAAACCGCAGTAACATAAACGTAGGTGGTGATGTGATTGAAAAAAACGACCAGGCGTTTGTAGTGCGTGGTATAGGGCTGATCAATAACATCAGCGAGATAGAGAACATTATTATTAAGAACGTTAATAACGTACCTATACTGGCACGCAATGTTGCCGATATTAAAGAAAGCGGCCTGCCACGTTTAGGCCAGGTGGGGCGCGATAAGCATAACGATGTTATTGAAGGCATTGTGGTGATGCGTAAAGGCGAAAACCCTGCCGATGTATTAACGCGTATCCGCAGTAAGGTAGAAGATTTAAATGCCAATATCTTACCCAAAGACGTAAAAATTGATACGTTTTATGACCGTACCACCCTAATGGATTTTTGTACCGAAACGGTTATTCATAACCTGTTAGAGGGTATAGTACTGGTTACCGTTATTGTGTTTTTGTTTATGGCCGACTGGCGTACTACATTAACCGTAGCCCTGGTTATCCCGCTGGCCCTGTTGTTTGCGTTTATATGCATGCGTATAAAAGGGATGACAGCCAACCTGCTATCGATGGGGGCGGTAGATTTTGGGATCATCATAGATGGTGCCGTGGTGATGGTAGAGGGCATCTTTGTAGCGCTCGACCATCGTGCCAAAGAACTGGGCATGGAGAAATTCAACAAGATAGCCAAGCTTGGCTTGTTTAAAAATGTTGGTGCCGAGATGGGTAAAGCTATCTTCTTCTCCAAGTTGATCATCATTACCTGTTTGATACCCATTTTTGCCTTTCAAAAGGTAGAAGGGAAAATGTTTTCGCCACTGGCTTACACATTAGGCTTTGCTTTATTAGGCGCATTAATATTTACACTTACTTTGGTGCCTGCCTTGTCAAGCATCCTGCTAAGGAAAAATGTAAGGGAAAAGCACAACCCGGTTGTATTGTTTTTTGAGAACGGCATACGCCGGATGTTTAACTACACTTATCGTAACCAAAAGTTAAGCCTTATTGTATCAGTATCTTTCATGGTATTAACCTTTTTATCGGCTAAGTTTTTGGGTACCGAGTTTTTACCCCAGCTAAATGAAGGCGCGCTTTGGGTTACAGCACAATTGCCCATGAGCACATCGCTTGAAAACTCAGTTAATGTTACCAATAAAATGCGGCAGGTGCTTGCTACCTTCCCCGAAGTGAAACAAACGCTGTCGCAGGTGGGGCGCACAAATGACGGTACCGACCCTAAAGGCTTTTTCAACGTGCAGATACAGGTAGACCTGTTGCCAAAAAAACAATGGAAGCGCAGTATAACCCAGGAAGAACTGATTGCCGAAATGGATAAAAAGTTAAGCCAGTTCCCCGGCATTATATTCAATTACTCGCAGCCTATTATTGATAACGTTGCCGAGGCTGTGGCCGGGGTGCCGGCGTCTATGGCGGTAAAAATATTCGGGCCCGATTTTAAAACGCTCGATACCAAGGCCGACCAGGTAATGGCTACCCTTAAAAATATAAAAGGGGTTGAAGATCTTGGTGTGCTGCGTAACCTGGGCCAGCCCGAATTCAGGATAGAGCTGGATCAGCGTAAAATGGCGGTTTATGGCGTATCTACTGCCGATGCAAACTCAGTTATTGAAATGGCCATAGGTGGTAAAGCTGCCAGCCAGTTATATGAGGGCGAGCGTAAGTTCGACATCCGCATACGTTACCAGAAACAATACCGCGATACCGAAGAAAAAATAAAGAACCTGATGGTACCTACCATGAATGGTTCAAAAATATCTATCAAAGAGATCTCGACCATCACATCGCAAACCGGCCCTGCATTTATATACAGGGATAATAATATGCGCTATATAGCGGTTAAATTCTCTGTGCGCGGCCGCGATTTGGGCAGCACCATTGCCGAGGCGCAGGACAAAGTTGGCAAGGCTGTAAAACTTGACCAGGGGTATTCATTTACCTGGAATGGTGAATTTGAAAACCAGATACGTGCATCAAACACCCTTGCACGTGTAGTGCCTATATGTTTACTGGTTATCTTCCTGATACTGTATATAACCTTTGGCAACGCAAAAGATGCTATACTGGTAATTATGAACGTGCCGTTCGCCCTGATAGGGGGGATACTGGCCCTGCATATAACACATACCAACTTCAGTATATCTGCCGGTATTGGTTTTATAGCCCTGTTTGGGGTTTGTATCCAAAACGGTGTGATATTGATCTCCGTGTTCCGAAAGAACCTGGAAGAGCACATGCCGCTTAACGAGGCCATACTTGAAGGTGTGATCTCGCGCGTGCGCCCGGTGGTGATGACCGCCCTGATGGCCGCTATTGGCCTTATGCCTGCCGCATTATCAACCGGTATAGGCAGCGAAACCCAAAAGCCTTTAGCCATTGTGGTTATAGGCGGGTTAATAACTTCTACTATTCTTACCCTCTTAATATTACCTGTTATTTATTCCATCGTTTATCGTTTGATACACAGGCGAGAAAACAGGAAGTTATTAAAAAGGATAGGTGTAGTTAGTGCTTAGTTTATTGTTTGAACATTGTATAGCCCTAAAGTAGGCCGCGAGGGCACTACTTTAGGGAGTACAATGCTACATCGGCAATATTTTGCATTACCTGCCTGCCTGCGCCCGAACGGGCTGTTACCCTTAAAGCGCTGATAGTAGCAAAAATAAATTGTGCTATAGCGCGTGATGTCAGCGGGTTTAAAACCTGGCCGTTTTGCCGTCCTTTTTCAATGGCGGCTACAAGCGCATCTTCTACACTTTGGTTGTTTGCACTTACTATGTTGTTTATTTCCTGGTCCTGGCCTGAGAGCTCAACCGCGGTATTCACCATAAAACAACCTTTTTGCATGGTATCAGCCATGTCTTCATCTATAATATTGTTAAAGATCTGTTTGATGGTTTCACCAATATCCTGTGATTGTTGAAGCGTATTAAGCATAAGCCCGGTACGCTGCTGCTGATACATTTTAAGCGATTTGGTAAACAATGTACGCTTATCGGTATAGGTATTATACAGGCTCGACCGGTTGATGCCCAGGCCGTCAACAAGGTCCTGCGCTGATGTGGCATGGTACCCTTTCTTCCAGAACAAATTCACCGCTTTTTCCAGCAATTCATCTTCATCAAAATCCTTTTTACGTGGCATAGCGTTATAAATTAATAGTAAACAAAATTACCAATTTGAAACAAGCGTTCCAAATTGGTATAAAAAACAGGGCTGTCGGGCCAATTAATAAGTAACCGCATTAACGGTTAAGCCGCCGTCAACAACAAGTTCGGTACCGGTTATAAACGATGCGTCATCAGAAGCCAGGAACCTTACCACGTTGGCAATTTCTTCGGGTTTAGCAAAGCGTTTTAATAAAATGCGTTCGCCTAATATTGTTCCAAAGCCATTCACTTCTTCTTCGGTTAAACCAATTTTGCCGTAAAGCGGAGTAGCAACCGGGCCGGGCGATACCGCGTTTACACGGATGCTGCGTGGTGCAAGCTCAACAGCCAGTACCCTGTTCAAAGAGAGAATTGCTGCCTTGCTGGCCGCGTAAACACTGCTGTTTGGCATACCTAATGTTGCATTTACAGATGTGTTGAACACAATAGATGCACCATCATTTAAAATAGGGATGAATTTTTGAACGGTAAAGTAAACGCCTTTCAGGTTCAGGTCTATTATGCTGTCAAAATGTGCTTCGGTGGCACTTTCAACCGGGCTAAAATTGGCTACGCCTGCATTAAGGAACAGGATATCAACTTTACCAAATTGGGCTTTAACATGGGCAACCAATTCGTCTATCTGGCCCAATTGTCCCTGGTCTGATACGATACCGATAACACCAAGCTCATCAGCTGCTTTGGCTACTGCATCTTTATTACGGCCGGTGATGATAACGTTTGCGCCTTTATCAGCTAATTCTTTTGCTGTTGCGTAACCAATACCGCTGTTACCACCTGTAACTACGGCTACTTTGTTTGTTAGAGTTTTCATTGTTATGAATTTTAAATTTTTTGTTTTTGTGATTTGATGAAGCAAATGTAAATGTTTTGAAACGTTCGTTCCAAATCAAATCAAAAAATAATGAAACGATCGTTTCATTATTGCAATTCTATTACACTATCGATTTAAATAGCTGCTGCCGCGAGATTAGCGTGGTGTATTCCGTGGGGTAGTGTAGTACAGCAGATGAGTTTTTATACCGAATGGATCAAAAACCGTTAAGAGATGTTTTTTACTGTTCTAAATAATCGACAGTAAATTTTACCCAATCCTTTACAGATCTATCTATATAAATATCAGGCTGTAAGCCTATATTGTCAATAGGAAAATCGGGAAGTCTTAACGATCGGTATGTTGGTAATAACAATTGATAATTACTGCATCCAAATTCAAAAAATCTTGCATCGGCATAATCGAGAACACCTTCTGTTGGGACGCCTAAAATTTTCACTTTTTTACTTTGCTTTGCAGAGAGAGTTAAGTCTTCTGCCGCACTCCCCACATTTCCATTGGTGAGTATAGCAATTTGTCGGGGACTTTTGGGTGCTAGTTTTATGGTGTTGATAATAACACTGTCCCCAGCCAAATTCACAAACTTGCCAAAGTTTGATTTTAACTTAGCAACGTACCTTTGAGCTTTTTCAATATCATCTTTATTCTTGATGCTATCTGTTTTTAAAGTTTGGAGCCATTGTTCATAAGCTGTAATTGTGGTTTGAGTAGATAAATGTTCAACACCAATCATCCGTCTCGAAGGATTCGTTAAAATATATGGCAAAAGTTTTTGATACGCATTACCAGTTCCCCCGCCATTATCTCTTAGATCAATAATTAAGTTTTCGCTGTTTTCTAATAAATCCTGATTCTTTTCAATTAATTTTTCAATCGTTTCAACAAAAACACTGCTAAAGTTTTGCAATTTCAATATTGAAGTTTTTGCAGTAAGACGTTTAAAATAGAATCCGTTCATTTCATTGATCTGTTCATCTATCTGCGCTTCATTTAAAGTTGATGCAGGTAGTTCTCTGACAAAAGCTAACCTGAGGTCGCTGAAATACAAAAGACTATTATCGTTTATTTTGTAGGATCCGCGTTGAACGGAGTGATCTTGTGAGTAATACTCATATTTTCCGCTTTTAAACAAGCGGAACTTCACTTCGTTTTGCTTCCAATATTTGGGGTCAGCTTTTATAATAAAGCCAACATAGTCATCGTTGGCTAATTTTTTTAATCCAATTTCATAATGCTCGCTTTTCCATACTCCTTCAATTCCTTCTTTTAATTTTGAGGCATTCCGTATAAATCTTGGAATGTTTATATCGAATATTGGGTTTCGAATTGCTTCATTTTTATTTTTTACTATCTGTACCGTATCTTTTGGAAGAATCCAAATATGGTGGTCCTTGAAAATGCCGGTATAACGCTCCAATATACTTATACACGTTGAGTCGCTTACACTTTTCGATTCTGACAATAGCTGTTTTTTTAGGTTATTATATAGTTCCTTGTCTCTTGTTTTTTCTTCGAAACCAGGGTATTCGACTTCAATTTTTTTGATAATATTTTGTAGCGCCTCCTCGCAATTACATTTGGTTTGAGCGAAGAGTTGATTAGTAAACAATAATACAGCAAACAATAAATAATACTTTACTTTCATTTTAATATAAATTTTAGCAAAGGAAGTTATTGTGTGAGTTTAAAAATTGTAAAAATCATTCACACCTGTTTTTTGTTGTAAATCCACGATAAATCATTTTGCAGTACCGATACGTTCTGAAAAAATTGTCGTGGAGAATAGCCGGATAATGATTTGAAATCGTTTATAAAATGTGCCTGATCAAAGTATTGGTTTGAATGGGCGATGTTTGTGAGTGTATTTTGTGTATTAAGAATTTGGTTCAGGACGTTTCGAAACCGTACGGTTTTTAAATAAGATTTAGAACTTTGCCCAATATGATTTTGGAATAACCGAAATAATGTAGGCATACTTACTTCAAGTTTTTGAGCCAACATCTCAACTGTAAAATTATCATCCTTGTATTTTGAAATAAGGTACAAAGCCTCTGTTACTTTTTGGGGTACTTCATAATTTAAGTTGCTCAAAAGTAAATATTCAAGTTTATTGGCTCTTTCAGAAATATCATTCTCTTCAAATATCTGCTCTAATATAGAATCATCTTTTGTTATGAAAATATCAAATACATTATCTGAACTCATTAATTCATTGTAGGATTCATGAGTGAAAACTCTTAATGCAGAAGGATAGAAAAGAATACAGATCTGATCAAGATGAGAATTGATGTCAACGTTGAAAGGTTCTTTGTGAAATCCATAAAATCGGCTTGTAAAGCTTTTACTTCCTTGGGTTATTCTACAACTATTTTGGCTTGATACCTTGTTGTAATCTACATTGTTATCTTTATAAATAGCAAGACAAAGATTATTATTTGGAAATGTTATGTAGTTTAAAGAATTGTAGTCGGTCTTTTTGAAAAACAAAAAATATTGAATGTAACTTTTCAATATTTCATTTCTTGGTTTAATAATTACTGACTTCATTTTTGTTGCTTGCGGTTAATTAGGTTACAGATAACGTTTCGGGGCTTTTGCGTTCAGTCGGTAAATAGTAGCAGTTGAGTTGTGTTCCTAAGCCGAATTAATGGAAAAAAGGTGAGCTTTGCACTTCAGCCCGCCTTTTGGCAAACCCTTGTTAGCAGTTCGGGCTTCTTTTTTTCGTGTCATTTGTCCATAAACTCGGTTTATGTTTTCTAATAAAGTCCACCTGCATTTGTTGTAAATTTTCAGTTTCGTCGCTGCCGCGAGATTAGCGTATCTCGTGGTGTAGCACAAGGTAGGTTTTCAGCTTACAACACAATAATAATCGCCCATGAATTATTGATTTGTTACTAAAGTTGAAAGCTTTAGCCGTGATCTATTACACGCCCGACTTAAATATCATCCTAAACGACTGATCGCGACTGATATAAGCCACGGCCCAGTTATATAAAGTACGCAGTTTGTTACGATAGTTCACCAATGATATAAGGTGGATAAACAGCCACATAAATAAAGCGATGATGCCACGGAAGTGCACCTTGTGTTTAAACAAGTCAACCACCGCCTTGTTGCGGCCTATAATGGCCATATCGCCCTTGTCAAAGTATATAAAAGGTTTTAAAGGCTGGCCTTTGGCCATAGCTATAAAGTTATTGGCCAGCGTTTTGCCTTGCTGTATGGCAACCTGTGCTATCTGGGGGTGCCCTTTCGGGTAATAGGGGTCTGTAGTGAGGATACAGGCATCGCCAATAGAGTAGATGTTTTCTAATCCCTGTACCTTATTATGTTCGTCGGTAAGCATACGCTTGCCGGGGCCAAGGCTTGTTGCGGGGATACCATCAAAGGTATTGGCTGTAATGCCAGCCGCCCATATCAGGGTGTTTGATTCTATTACCTCACCGTTTGATAGCAGGATCTTGCCATCAACATAATCATTAACGTGCAGGTTTAGCTTAACTTTTACGCCAAGCCTGGTTAATACATTATAGGCTTCCTGGTGTGTTTTCTCGCTCATGGCACCAAGCAGGGCAGGGCTGCCGTCAACAATGTAAATGCCGCCCGGTTTGTTGATCAGTTCTGGGTAATCTTTAGGGAAGATGTAATTCTTCATCTCGGCCAGCATGCCCGATACCTCAACACCGGTTGGCCCGCCGCCGGCTACAACAATGGTAAGCAGCTTTTTGCGTTCAATGGGGTCTTTGGTAATGGCGGCTTCTTCAAGCGTTTGCAATAAGGCGTTGCGCATGCGCAGGCCATCGTCAATGGTTTTCATCGGGATGGCGTTCTTCTCTATATTCTCGTTGCCAAAAAAGTTTGTTTTGGCGCCGCTGGCAAATACAAGGTAATCGTAATCCAGTTCGCCGTCTTTTAAATAAATGGTTTTGGTAACCGGGTCTATCTTTACAGGTTCGCCCATCCGGAAACGGATATTATCCTTACGGAAAAGTTTGCGGAAAGGGTAGCTGATGCTCGACGGCTCTAAAAAGCTGGTTGATACCTGGTAAAGCAGCGGAGGGAAATAATTGAAGTTGTTTTTATCAACCAGGGTAACCTGGTAGTTTTTATTTTTTGCCACGTTTTGTGCAAAGTTAACACCGGCAAAACCGCCCCCAATAACCACAATTTTTTTAGCAGTTACGGGTTCGTTACCTGTGAAAGCTGTAGGGTTAGAAAGATCGCTCATTTCTGTAAGTTTATGTTTGTCACCGTTATAAATGACGATGTAAAGATACTTATTGTAACTTGTACACTATGTATTTATCGCCTTATTTTACACAGTGTTGATGATGCATAATTAAGCAATTTCCCGGCCACAAAAAAACCGCTTTTAAATTGTTTAAAAGCGGTTTTTTAATATCTCTGCAGATTAGCAAATACTACAAGTATGATTGCAGCGCGCCACTACGCGATGATTGCTTGATGCGTTGCAGGGCTTTGTCTTTTATCTGGCGTACACGCTCGCGGGTAAGCACAAATTTTTCGCCTATTTCTTCTAGGGTATGGGTATGATTATCGCCCAGGCCGTAAAATAACATCAACACTTCGCGGTCGCGTTCGCCTAATTTAGATAGGGAACGGCCAAGCTCGGTAGCTAACGAATCATGGATCAAACCACTATCAGTTGATGGATCATCATTGTGCATTACATCCAGCAATGTACCTTCTTCACCTTGTTGAAAAGGCGCGTCGATAGATACCTGGCGGCCCGAGTTACGTAACGAGTCGGCAATTTTCTCCACCGTAGTTTCCAGGCATTCGGCCAGTTCTTCGGGTGTAGCTTCGCGTTCAAGTTCCTGCTCAAGCGATGATTGTGTTTTCCTGATCTTGCTCAGGGTGCCTATCTGGTTCAATGGCAAACGTACCGAACGCGATTGATCTGATATGGCTGATATGATTGATTGGCGGATCCACCAAACGGCATATGAAATAAATTTAAAGCCTTTGGTCTCGTCAAAACGGCGGGCGGCTTTGATCAGGCCAAGGTTACCCTCGTTAATTAAATCGCCAAGGGTGATGCCCTGGTTTTGGTATTGTTTTGCTACAGATACCACAAAACGTAAGTTTGCTTTGGTAAGGCGCTCTAAAGCGGCCTGGTCGCCTTCACGAATTTTTTGTGCCAGGATAACTTCTTCCTGTGCTGTAATGAGGTCTACTTTACCGATCTCTGTTAAGTATTTATCAAGCGATTGGGTTTCGCGGTTGGTAATGGATTGACTTATCTTAAGTTGTCTCATTTAATAGGGCTAATGCGGCACCGGGTGCCTGCGATTAAATAATATATTAAACTTTAAAAGAGCGGGGAACGGGCGTTTTTAATGGCCCTCGAAAAAAATAAAAAGCATTCTCCGGTTTAGGGAGAATGCTTCACGATCATTTATTATAGTGTGTTAAGCTATTTTAACTTTTACCGCGTTCGGGCCTTTTTTGCCTTCTTCAACTTCGTATTCTACAGTATCGTTTTCGCGGATGCGATCAACTAAACCTGTTGAGTGTACAAATACTTCTTTGCCACCGTTACTTGGGGTAATGAATCCAAAACCCTTTTCTTCATTAAAAAATTTTACTGTTCCTTGTTGCATTATATTGATTTAAATAGTGACAAATATACCGTTAATTATTCATTAAATGGTATAAATAAATAATTGATACACTTTTACTTATAAAATAAACTTTTTTTGTAAGGAAAATGACTCATGGCCTACAAAGCGTATGAGGTTAGCTTTACAGCATTAGGTTAATATAAGGTGTGTACATTTTATGTAACGGTATAGTGATGGTAATTGTTTTGTCAACCTCGTATCACATTTAATTATACAAAATACACACGCCTGTTTTTTACGTTTGTATACTTGCGGGTGTAAACAGGCCTGCACCTAAAATTTATATGAAGAAAATAACCGCCCCTAACGCTCATTCAGGCGTTTGCGCGGAGACTTAAATGAGGTCAATCTCAGCAGCCACACATGCTGAAAGCTTTGTATGTTTTGGGTCGAAGCTACAAGCTTCGACCAGTAGGGGTTTATCCCGTAGTTATGTTATTTAGTACCTAAAAAAACTATTTATGCTTGTGTTATCAGGCCATACATAATCTATCAACCACTTGTCTTTGACTTTAGTCAATTGAAAAATCATATCAACATTTTTCTTAAAGTTTATACCAACAAGAGCCTTATTGTATATAATTAGAATTTTAGTGATTTTAAATTTTCTTAAATTTTCTAATATTTCCTCCGGTTCAAAAGTATTGAGTACGATGTCTTTATCTAATCCATCTATTTTGATTAATTCTCCTTTTTTAGGTTCTTTTCCAATGAATTTTTCATAATACCTAAAATATTCTTTTAACTGCCCAATATATAATTCCGAAATAAAACCACTATTTCTAAAATTATTAAAATATGTTTCTAAGCTATCACGATCAAAATAGGTTTTCACGCTATCTTTCCCATCATATCGAGGAACAAAATACCTTTCACCTAATTTTTCTTCTCCACCAGCCTTATGCCACTTTAAAAAGTTAATTATGGTATTCTTTATATCCTTATTTGGTTCTTGCGGTTGGGCATCACATAAATATACATTTAATACCAATGCGAAAAGAAATATTTTTTTCATGTTTTTTTACTTGAATTGAAAAAAACGGTTACCGCCATGCAAGGCGATAAACTAATGGAATCCGCTTTGCTATCTAACAATAATAACTAGGGTATTATTAGAAAGCGTTGCAACTGATTTTTGATGATAGGGGTATACAGGAATAAAATTTTGGTATTGGAGGAAGACTTTTTTAATAATTATTGACTGCCTATATTATATTTATTATCACCATTAAAACCAATGTAATCTATTTCCCAATGTTTTTTTTCCCTTGTAAGTGTAAAAACTATCTCTGTGGTATATGATAATCTTAAGGATATTAATGCCTTATTATAAATACGTAGAAAGTGCTTAATTTTTGCTTTTTTGATATTATCTAAAATTTCTTCTTTCCCAAAACCTAAGACAATATCAGACTCAAGTGATGGAATTGGGCCAAAATAATCTTTAACCTGATGAATTGTTAAAGTATCTGATACGCTTTTGTAAATAGACCTCAAGTGATTTAAAAAAACAGCCGAAACATACCCCCCAGCTTTAAAATTCGACAAGTAAATTTCAACGGCATTCATATCCACTTTCAATATACTATCCTTTTTAATAGTATCAGGATTAAAACCTTTTATTACCGGGGATGTTTTTAAATTATCGCTGTTTCTTTTATACCACTTCAAAAAACTAATGCAGGTTTGCTTTACTTGAGCTTCTTCAATCTGATTTTTTGTTTTTTGGGCAAAAGCCAATGAATAAAAAAATATAAGTGAAAAAATTATTGATGTTGTTTTTTTCATTATTCTATAATTTAATGCTTTTCCTAACTTGTGATACAATATAGTCATGCGATCCCGGATAATGCCCATAAGGTGATTGTGTTGATCCGGTAATTTTCCCAGTAGTCGAATTATAATATAATCTGTTAGCATAACTGGCGCCTGCTATCCGGTCACTTGTTGAGTTATCAATAAACTGAAAATATTTCCCTTTTGCATCAGTACCCATTCCGTTTATTACAATAAAATGATCTGTCGCGCCATCATAATTAATGGAACCTGGTTTACGGTCTATACCAACAATAACTGGAGTATTGGCAGAAAGTGAATTTATTAAATAAGTTATAGCCTGCCGGGTTTTTGATTGATTAACTCCAGTAACTTCCGAATAAACCTGAAACGTTTGTGAACCAGGCAAATAGCCTGAACAGGTATAACCCGCCTTTGCTAATTGTTCACGAGCCAAAATTAAACAACTTACAGGATCTCCATCAGGTTTAAACCGCATAGTTACGAATTTTTCAAAGGGGATAATTCTATCAATTGTTGGCCAAGCTTGTTGATTTTGATACTCCTGATATACAGTAGATGCGGTCGGATCAGTAAATACTAAGTTATCGTCGACTATCGGTTCATCTAAGTTTGGTTTTAATAATATTCCATTCCCATTCCATTCTATCCGCAACTGTTGTACCCTTTGCCCTATTGTACCCCAGGTACTCAGTTCATTATTTATTTGTTGTGATTCCACGGCATTGTTTGGCGCATCAATGCCAAGCATCTTCCGGAGTTTACTCCTCAACCAGGCTATAAACGGTGGGTCGTCGCCCTCATCAACGTTTATCTGTAAGCTTGCAAAATTTGTATTAAAATCGGTTCTATAAACATCAAAAAACTTTGCGGCAAACTGTGCTTTTTCCAAATCGGTTAATCCCAGCTGGATTTGATACTGAGCTTCTGTTTCATTAATAATGGAGGTTATTTTTACTATGGCTAAGCTTTTTACAAACGTGGCGTCATAGTGGTCGCCTGTTTGCGGGGTTGGTGTTGGTATAGGGTATGGCTGATAAGTGCCATCACCCCCACCAGGAGGGCATCCGCCGCCGGGTGGCAATAACTGCACACGTAATTTGCCGCTACCTACAACGGCAACTTTTGGGCCGCAATCACCTGTGCCAGGGGCAGGCACCCAATCGCCACCACCGCCGCTGCTTGAGCCGCCTCCGCCGCCACCCACTACGGGTGGTATGCCTCCATTACCGAAAATCCCAGAATAATAATCACCAGCTGAAGTTTCGTTTCCATAATCGGGTCCGGCATCCGGATAAACGCAGTTGAACCCATAATTCCAAATATCGTACCATGTACCCCCGGTTAACCAGCACCAAATTTTTGCAATAGTCCGGCCAATATCTATACTGTTTGTCTTTTGATTTGTTTGAACAACAGGCGTTTGTGCAGGTGTTGCATTATCAAGGGTTACAGTTTTTATATTATCGCCATTTTTATATATCAAACGATCGAGCCGGTTAGTCTGAAAATTAAAAATATCCAGCTTACCGTTAAACCCCGTGCTATCAGTTTTTTCGTACAACCACTTGTAAGTATAAGCTTGTAATACGCCGTTCTTTTTAACAAAAAACAATGCCGCATCAACACCAACGGGTACTTTAACTACAAATTCATTATTAATAGTTGCCTGTGATGCCTGGGCCCATGCCGGGTCTGTTGGCAACTTAAATGGCAGGTTTTGAATCCAACTTACAATTTCAGCGGGGTCAATTTTTTCGGGCTGGTTAGTAATTGCTTCTGTGGTGTGCAGTTTTGTTGTTTCATCCTTTTTACAGCTATAAATTAAAGCTGTAAAAGAAATTAACAAGATCAGGCATAATTTTAAAGCGGAGGTTACTGCTTTTAGAGTAAAGGTTTTTCATTGTGATAGGTAAATGTTTTTAATGATATAAAAATAATATATTATCTATAATACTTTATCCAAACCCAACAAAATTTAGTTTACAATACCATTATTTAAGAGAAAATCCCATCCGAGGTAAACGTTGGTAGAAACATTGGCAAAATGTCTTATGTGCCGTCATGTACATAACTTCGCCGCCCATCAAGCACCCATGTTTAGATAATAAATGATGTGAACGTCCACTCTCGCGATAGCCCGGCAGCGTGAACGCTTGAATAGCGAAGTAGTTTAATAACTCAGGCAAAGACGCGATAAATTTATTTCTCTTTCGCGTATTCGCGTGAAAAACCTCTGTGAACTTCGTTTTTCTCTCTCACCGCACTGCCCGCCAACTACAAAAGTATTAATCGCGAACTAAATACATAGTCCTACTAATTTTCCTTGTAAGGAAAATGACCGGCTATCTACAAAGTGTGTGAGGTTAGCTTTACAGCATCAGGTTACTATAAGGTGTGTACATTTTATATAACGGTATAGGGCTGGTACTTGTTTTGTCAACCTCGTATCACATTTTGTTACATAAAATACACACGCCTGTTTTTTACGTTTGTATACTTGCGGGCGTAAACAGCCTGCACCTAAAATTTATATGAAAAAAATAACGTTTCAAATAGTACTATTACTAATTACCTGCTTTACGGCTTTTGCGGGTACAGCCAACATGGCTGTTAGTAATACCAAAGCCAAATTAGATACCGCAACCTTTGCCACCGGTTGCTTTTGGTGTACCGAAGCAAAGTTTCAACAACTTAAAGGCGTTAAAAAAGTAGTTTCGGGTTTTAGCGGGGGCACAGTTGCCAACCCAACCTACAAAGAGGTTTGCACCGGCACCACCGGCCACGCCGAAGCCTGTAACATTATTTACGACCCGGCCCAGATCACTTACGACGAATTGCTGCAAGCTTTTTTTGTAGCGCATGATCCTACCCAGCTAAACCGCCAGGGCAATGATGTGGGCACGCAGTACCGGTCGGCTATATTTTACCATAACGCCGCCCAAAAGCAAAAGGCCGATTATTACATAAGCAAATTAAACGCTGCTAAAGCTTACAAAAGCAAAATTGTTACCCAGGTAACCCCGTACAAGGCCTTTTACAAGGCCGAGGATTACCACCAGGATTATTTTAACCAGAACAAAGGCAGCAACCCGTATTGTAAATATGTGATACAGCCCGAACTGGATAAGTTTAGAAAAGTGTTTAAAAACAAACTAAAAGATCAATAACCAATGAGAGCTATATATATTGCAGCCCTGCTGCTGCTGTGTTTTACCTGCACCTTTGCACAAAACCCCAAAAGCGATAAGGGGCACCAGAATAACCCATACTACTCTAACACCGATACGCGCCCCGTTAAGGTAAGCAATGCCGAATGGAAAAAAATACTGCCGCCGGCTTTGTATGCTACTGCGCGTGAGCAGGCCACCGAGCGCCCTTTTACCGGCCAGTTTTGGAACAAAAGCGCTAAGGGTACTTACTATTGCGCGGTTTGCGGCAATAAGCTGTTCCGGTCTGACGCTAAGTTTGCGAGTGATTGCGGCTGGCCAAGTTTTTATGAACCTGTTAGGAAGAACAGTGTGATATATAAGGTAGATAACTCTATCGGCATGCAGCGTACCGAAGTGATCTGCGCACGTTGCGAATCGCACCTGGGGCATATATTTGATGACGGCCCCGCGCCAACCTATAAAAGGTTTTGCATGAATTCGGTTTCGTTAGATTTTCAGCCGGATAAGTAATATTTAACCGCCAAAACCCTGTTCCATTTTGTTCCATTCGGGAAAAAATGGAACAGGGTGACTTGTCCTGAAATAGGTTGACAAAAAAGTCACCAAATGAAAAAGACAATTAATAAGTCATCGATCATCCGGGAGTATTTTAAAGGAGGGTCTGGTTTTCGTACCTTAGGTATCAAATATGGCTA
>NZ_JBAZRC010000092.1:0-18589 GCF_041663085.1 Mucilaginibacter sp. | reverse complement strand
GTTCTGTTTTAATTGTTGTAGCGCTTCATCTTCGCCATTATCAACAAAGGCCATGTGGCAAATGCCTTTATGGGTTGATGCTACGATAACCTTACCAAAAGGCGTATCGGCAAAGGAGTAGTTGATGCTGAGTGCCGCACCGCCGTTTTTATATTCACCGGGTGTCATACCTTCAACTTTAACAAATAGATCGTAAAGCCTGCCTGTGCCGGATAGGCCGGTTTCAAAAGCGGTATCAAACAGATTGGAGCCAGAGGTTTTCAGCATCTCTTTGGCATGCCCGATGCTTAAGTATTGCAGAAATTGTTTTGGCGTAACCCCGGCCCATTCCTTAAACATCCGCTGAAAATGGAACGGACTCAGGTTTACGTGTTCGGCAACGTCTTCTAATTTGGGCTGTGCTTTAAAGTTCTCTTTAAAATAGCTTATGGCCCGGGCTATGCGGTTATAATCTAATTCTTGCTGGCTTGTCATGATAATTGCTTTTTTGTATAGAACAAATTTACCCTGCTAAGCCCCCCGTTTAAACCCGTTTCTTGCGGACTTGCCGTGTAGGAGATTCAAGAATCAAGAGCCAAGAATCAAGATAAGAGCAAAATAATGATTTCTTGTCGTATCTATAAAGCCGGTCTTGTTTTTAAAGGTCTTGATTCCTGACTCTAATATCTTGACTCTTTTAGATTGTCGCCGGTAATGTAAAGGCAAACCTGCTGCCCTCGCCCATGGCGCTTTCAACCCATATTTTGCCCTGCTGGGCCTCAATAAAATCCTTAGATATAGCTAACCCCAGGCCCGAACCCGATTTGTTCTGCCCATCAGTAGGTACCTGGAAATAACGGTCGAACAGGCGTTTCTGGTAACTTTCGTCTATCCCTTTGCCAAAGTCCTTTACCGAGAACTCAACTGTATTATTTCGTTGGGCTACCTGTATAATGATCCTGGATTTTTCGGCACTGTAACGCAATGCGTTCGATAAAAAGTTAACCAGTACCCAGGCCGTTTTCTCAATATCAACCTGTATATCGGGTAGCTTGTCGTCTTTTACAACCTCCAGCTGCACCTGCTTCTGCTCCGCCTGGAAACTCACCGACGCTATGGCATAATCTACAATCTGCATCGGGTTTACCGGCACAAAGTTGAGCTGGATATTGCCCGTTTCTACCTGCGATAGCTCCAGCAGTTCGCTGGTTATTTTTAGCAGGCGGTCGTTATCATCTTTTATATGGTTTACAAGTTGTTCCTGCTCGGGGTTTATGGTGCCAACCCGCTCATCATTCAAAAGCTTTAGGCTCATTTTTATAGATGAGATGGGCGTTTTAAGCTCGTGCGATATGGTGGCGATGAAGTTGGTTTTGGCTTCATCGCGTTCTTTAAATTCGGTAATGTTCTTGAGGATATACACTTTACCCGCCGAGAGGCTTGCCAGCTGCAGCGCGCCTTTGGTTTGTTGCGTATTGGGTACCAAAATATCGCTGCTTTGCATCTGGAAGTATGATTCGCGCCCGTCGAGCACTATTTTAAAGGGCTTAATTCCCATGTCATCTTTAAGGATAGAGCGGAACAGGTCGTTACCTTTTACCAGTTCGCTGGTGTTTTGGCCGATCACTTTATCGCCCGTTATGTTTAACGTTTTGCGGGCGGCGTCGTTCATGAAAAGTACTTCCTGCTTTTCGTTTATACCGATGATGGCGTCCTGCATTTGCTCAATAATGGTTTCGATGCGCCGTTTCTCAGATATTACGGTAGCCAGGTTACTGTTTTCCCATTCGTTTAAACGCGATGCCATCTGGTTAAAGGCGTTGGCTACTTCGGCAAATTCGTCGTTTTGCTCAAAATTAAGGCGCTTGCTGTAATTCTTTTCACCAATCTCGCGGATCCCGTCTATCAACGCCCTAAGCGGGTTGGCTATATATCCCGGAAAATTTACGCTGAAGCTGAATAGTACCAAAAAAGTAAAAGTGCCTACAAGCCCCAGAAATAAAGTGGCCCTGTTTACAGATGCACGGGCAGTGTTGTCCTTGCGGATGATAGCCAGCATGTTCAGTTTCTCTATCTCACTTAACGATTTTCTTACTTCACGAACGCCATCTTTTTGAGAATCGAGATTGCCCCCGTTTGTTAAAAGTTTAAACCCAATACTAAGCTTTTGTGTTAAATGAGCCTCGCCGGGTTCTGTTATATTGCCTTCCTGTCGGGATAAATAAATATTGAACTTGTTGACGGCTGCGTTATTAAGCGGCAGGTCGTTATTATCTAAAATGCCACGCATCTCCCTCGCAAAGCTTAACGACTCATAATTGTTTTTGAGGATAACCTTCGAGTTCTCTGAAATGTCGCGGATATAATACAGTGCTGTAGCACCAAAAAATAGCACCACTATAAATAAAAAGCCGAAGCCTAAGCGGAGTTTAGTTTTTACTTTCATGATAATATTACTAAATCGGTTTCTGTTAAAGCGATCTTGTTTAGCAATTCGTTAAATATAGCCGTTCTTAGTATTACCTGCCATAAATTTAAATGCGGTTTGCCAATGCAAATGGTGGTCACTTCTTTTTCTTCGGCTACTTTCATAATGGTTTGGGTAATGTCGTCGCTTTTTATTTTGATGAGTTCGGCACCAAGCTCTGTTGCCAGCTTAAAATTATTAATGAGATGGCGTTGTTTATCCAGTTTTATCCTATCCAAACTTTCGCTGCTGCTTTGCACGTAAAGCACTATCCAGGGCGAGCGGTAATAGGAGGCCAGCCGGGCTGTTTTACGGATCACTATCTTAGCCGTTTCGGCGTTTGATGAGATACAGGCCAAAAACTTCTCGGGCCGCAGTTTAATCTGTTTGGGGATCTCAGTATCAATTTTTCGTTCAACATGGTGGGCAACTTCTTTCAGCGCCAGTTCGCGCAGCTGTAGTATCTTATCACTTTGAAAAAAGTTTTGCAGGGCGCGCTCTATTTTTGCCTTTTCATAGATCTTACCTTCTCTAAGCCTGTCTACCAGTTCATCGGCGGTTAGGTCAATATTCACCACCTCGTCGGCCAGGTCCAGGATCTTATCAGGGATGCGTTCGGTAATGGCGATGCCGGTTATCTTCTCTACATCCTCGTTCAGGCTTTCCAGGTGCTGAATGTTTACGGCAGTTATTACGCTGATACCCGCTTCCAGTATATCCAGTACATCCTGCCAGCGTTTGCTGTTTTTGCTGCCTTCAATATTGGTATGGGCAAGTTCATCAACTATCACTACTTCGGGGTGGCGGTTAATGATGGCCTGCAGATCCATCTCTTCCAGCTCTTTACCCTTATAAAAGGTTTTACGACGGGCAATAACGGGCAGGCCGTCCAGCAGGGCATGGGTTTCGGCGCGGTTATGGGTTTCTATATAACCTATCTGAACGCCAATGCCATTGCGTTGTAAAGCATGGGCCTCCTGCAGCATCCGGTAGCTTTTACCCACACCGGCGCTCATGCCGATATAGATCTTCAGCTTGCCCCGACGGGATTTTTTGACCAGGTCGAGGAAGTTTTTTACGGATGTATCTGCCATTATTAGTTCGTTATTTTTTCACCACAGAGTTCACAGAGGATTTGCATGTTGATTAACCACAAAGAACACGGAGCTTTAATTTACTAAGCTCTGTGTTCTTTGTGGTTCTTACTCAGTGTCCTCTGTGGTTAAATAAGTTAAATCATTTTTTATTTAAAACGCGTAAACCGCCGCCACTAAAAACTGCGAGGCTTGTTTAGTCGGCCCTGCATTGCTGTTTATAAATTGCGCTGTAGAACCATTATCCAATCTTGCTTCGGGGATCAGTGTTAACGGCCCAGCTTTAATGTTTGCTGTTAAAGTAAACGCGGTGATCGATTCGCCCGCGGGCGGACCTGCGGTTACAAAACCACCTGTTTTTGTTTTAAAGTATTCGCCTCTTAAACCTAAAGTTACATCTTTTGAAACTGCTAATTGCGGATATAATGCAACACCTTCAAAGCCGCCTTTTACGGCGTCGGGGGCAGAGAAACTTGCACCGTTTAAGCCTAATTTAAAGGCATCGGTTATTTGGTAGGTGGTAGTCAGATCCACAATAGTGCCTGATGTTTTACCGCTTAGCAGGTTGATATAAGCAGTCCAGCCTTTTACCGGACTAACAAACAATTGCGCGCCAAAGGTGGATACATCCCTTGTAGATTGGTAGTTGTTCCAGGTGTCGTTAAAAATGCCGGCCATTAAACTTACTTTGCCGCTAAACGCGTAAGTGGCTTTAAAGCCCGCATTCTGGAACGGGCCGTTGGTGAACAGGTACGAGGTAGAATAATTGAAATTCCCTACCGGGGAGATCACTTCATAACCTACAAAGGTGGCCATGTAACCCGCTGTAAGGTTCAGCTTATCGGTAACATCATAACCCATGTATAAATTCTGGATGTGGAACGATTGCCCGTTGGTGCCGCTGTTGGGGATAGATTGCCCTTCGCCACGCGGGCCGAAAGATAATTCGCCCACAAAAGATGCTTTGTTAACTTTCTTTTTCACCGCCAGGTCTACCATGCCTATCGAAATGGAGTTTTGGTCGGTAGCGAAGCTGGTGGGGATATTTGAACCGCCAGCCGCATTGCGGAATTTGGAGAAATCGTATTTATAATAAGCATCTACCGATCCCGAAATGGTTAACGGGTTTTCGGTAGTTTTGGTAGTGTCCTGCGCTTTGGCAGTTAAGGCAGCTAAAAATATTGCTGATGATATAAGGAGTGTTTTCATGTTATTTATATAAGCTTGTCATTTCGAACGAGCGATAGTGAGGAGAAATCTTGTTCATTATGCTAAGTTCACCGCCTGTCATTCGAACAAGATTTCTCCTCGTACCTCGTTCGAAATGACAAGCGATTTTAAGTAAAGGATCATCCTGAGTTTGTCGAAGGACGAGCGTAAAGGCCTCGCCGTTAATGGTTCGACAGGCTCACCATGACATTCTATTTCTTAGTTAATTCGTCTAAAGCCACGTTCAATTTTAATACGTTTACCTTGGCCGGGCCAAACAGGCCTGCAAGCGGTGCTTCAGTATGCTGGTTTACCAATGCGGTAACTGCTTCAACATCAAGGCCGCGTACTTTTGCCACACGTTGTATTTGAATTTTTGCTGCTGCCGGAGAAATATCCGGATCTAAACCACTACCTGACGCGGTTACCATTTCGGCAGGGATATCAGCACGTTTTAGGTATGGGTGATACTTCAACAGGGTATCTATGCGGTTGCTTACATCTTTCAGATAATCGGGGTTGCTTGGGCCTTTGTTTGAACCTGCGCTACCCGCTGCATTATAACCAACAGCCGATGGCCTGCCCCAAAAGTATTTGGGCTGTGTAAAGCTTTGGCCAATGTTGGCGTAACCAACTACTTTGCCGTTTACCACAATGGTTTCGCCGTTACCTTGCCCTTTTGATAGCTTACCGGCAAGGGAGATAGCTACCGGATATATTACGCATAGTATCACGGTTAGTACCAGTGTTATGCGGATTGATTTGATGATATTACTTTTCATGATCTTATTTAATTAGAAGAATAGGGAGATAAGTAAGTCGATTAATTTGATACCGATGAAAGGTGCTATTACACCACCCAGGCCGTAGATCAGCAGGTTGCGGCGTAGTAATGCGCTGGCACCAATTGGTTTGTATTCAACACCTTTCAAAGCCAATGGTATCAGCATCGGGATGATAATGGCGTTGAATATTACAGCCGACAGGATGGCACTCTCCGGGCTGTGCAGGTGCATAATGTTAATAGCCTGCAATGCCGGGATAGAAGCGATGAACAATGCCGGAACAATAGCGAAGTATTTGGCCACATCATTAGCGATAGAGAAGGTAGTTAATGTACCACGGGTAATAAGCAATTGCTTACCTATCTCCACTATCTCTATCAGTTTGGTTGGGTCGTTATCCAGATCCACCATGTTACCGGCTTCTTTGGCGGCTTGCGTACCGCTGTTCATGGCAACACCTACATCAGCCTGGGCAAGTGCAGGGGCATCGTTTGTACCGTCGCCCATCATGGCTACTAAACGGCCTGCCTGTTGTTCGGCTTTTATATAGTTCATTTTATCCTCGGGTTTGGCCTCGGCAATAAAATCGTCAACACCGGCTTTTTCGGCAATAAATTTTGCGGTAAGCGGGTTATCACCGGTAACCATTACGGTTTTGATACCCATTTTACGCAGGCGCTCAAAACGTTCGGCAATGCCGGGTTTAATAATATCCTGTAGCTCCAACGTACCCAAGATCACTTCGTTTTGTGATACTACCAGCGGCGTACCACCATTGCTGGCAATAGCCTTTACACGCTCTTCCACATCGGCAGGGAACTTGTTGCCGGCAGCTACCGACATATTCCTGATCGAATCAAAAGCCCCTTTACGGATGCGCAAACCATCGGCCGTGTTGATACCGCTTGCACGGGTTTCGGCTGTAAATTTGATGAACTCGGCATTGGCCGGAGGGGTCATCGATATGCGCATATTGCTTTGCTGCGCCAATTCGATGATGGATTTACCCTCAGGTGTTTCATCAGCTAATGATGATAATACCGCAGCTTTCACCAAATCCTCAGGTAATACGCCGGGAGCCGGCCAAAACTGGGTTGCTTTACGGTTACCAATGGTGATGGTGCCTGTTTTGTCTAAAAGCAATACGTCGATATCGCCGGCTGTTTCAACAGCTTTGCCCGATTTGGTGATCACGTTGGCACGCAGGGCCCTGTCCATCCCCGCGATACCGATGGCCGATAAAAGGCCACCGATAGTGGTAGGGATCAAACAAACGAAAAGAGATATCAACGCGGCTATGGTGATAGGCGTGTTGGCATAATCTGCAAAAGGTTTTAGCGTAACGCAAACAATGATGAAGATCAGCGTAAAGCTGGCTAACAGGATGGTCAGCGCAATCTCGTTTGGTGTTTTCTGGCGCGATGCACCCTCAACCAAAGCAATCATTTTATCCAAAAAGCTTTCTCCGGGTTCGGTGGTTACTACCACCTTTATTTTGTCGGATAATACTTTTGTACCACCTGTTACGGATGATTTGTCGCCGCCTGCCTCGCGGATAACCGGTGCAGATTCGCCTGTAATGGCCGATTCATCAATTGTAGCCAAACCCTCGGTGATCTCGCCATCGGTTGGGATGGTATCGCCTGTCTCGCAAACAAACATATCGCCTTTGCGCAGTTCATTTGATGATTTAATGACGATGCTGCCATCGGGCATTAAAAAATTGGCGGGGGTTTCCTCGCGGGTTTTACGAAGGCTGTCGGCCTGTGCTTTACCACGCGCTTCGGCAATAGCCTCGGCAAAGTTGGCAAACAGCAGGGTTAACAGCAGTACGATGAAAATAATAAAGTTATATGCGAATGAACCCTGGCCGGCATGCAAAAAGCTGTAAATGCTCATGTAAAGCATAATGGCGGTACCTACTTCAACGGTAAACATTACCGGGTTACGAAGCATTACTTTGGGGTTAAGTTTTATGAACGACTCCTTAAGCGCGGTTTGCACCAAAGCAGGTTCGAATAATTTATTTGATCTTGTTGTCATGATATAGATTACTTAGGCATTGAAAAGAACTCTGCAATAGGGCCCAAAGCCAAAGCAGGGAAGTACGATAATGCGTTTAACACAAGTATTACAGCGAAGGTCATCAGCCCGAAGGTGATGGTATCGGTTTTTAAGGTACCTGCCGACTCGGGGATGTATTTCTTTTTGGCGAGCAAACCTGCTATAGCTACAGGGCCGATGATTGGCAGGAACCTGCCCAGTATCATTAACAAACCGGTGCTTAAGTTCCAGAAGATGTTGTTATCGCCCAAACCTTCAAAGCCCGAGCCATTGTTGGCGTTTGATGAGGTCATCTCATAAAGCATCTCACTAAAACCGTGGAAGCTTGGGTTATTTAACCATGCCGATGGCTTAACAGCCCAGTTGGCGCTGCCGTGGTTGGTGAACACAAAAGCTGCTATTGCGGTGCCCGCCATAATTAAAAACGGACTTAGCAAGGTTATCAACGCGGCAATTTTTACCTCGCGGGCTTCAACCTTATGCCCCAGAAACTCGGGGGTTCGGCCAACCATCAGGCCTGATATAAATACAGCTATTATTAAATAGATGAAATAGTTTAACACACCCACGCCACAACCACCAAAGAAGCCGTTTATCATCATGCCCAGCAGCTGCCATAAGCCGGTAAGGGCCATGGTGCTATCGTGCATTCCGTTAACAGACCCGGTTGATACAATGGTGGTGAAAGTACTCCAAAAGGCTGTCGCGGTGGGCCCTATGCGTACTTCTTTGCCCTCCATGGAGCCGGTAAGCTGTGATACACCCATTTTAGCAATTGCCGGGTTGCCGCCTGTTTCACTGCCGATGGATGGGATGAGCAGGAGCAGGGCGCCTATCATCATCACCCCGAATATTACCCAGCCCAGTTTTTTGCGGCGGATAAAATAGCCGAAGCAAAGCACCATAGCAATAGGGATGATCATTTGTGAAACGATCTCGGTGATATTGGTTAAATAGTTAGGGTTTTCAAGCGGGTGGGCTGAGTTTACACCAAACCAGCCGCCACCGTTTGTGCCTAAGTGTTTAATGGCTATCATTTGGGCAGCCGGGCCACGCGATACGTTTACGGTATCGCCCTGTAAGGATATAAATTTGTCTTTACCGGCATAGCTGCTTGGCGTACCGTTAAAAGTTAATATTAAAGCAATTACTATTGATATAGGTAATAATAAACGGGTAATGGCTTTTAAAAAGTAATTCCAGAAGTTGCCAATATCATTTGTGGTTTTATCGCGGAAGGCTTTAAACAAGCCTACTGCGCATGCAATACCGGTTGCTGCGCTTACAAAATGCAGAAACATCAGTATAAAGTGCTGTGTAAGGTAGGTTACGCCACTTTCGCCGCTGTAGTGCTGCAGGTTACAGTTCACCACAAAGCTAATGATAGTGTTAAAAGCCAGGTCGGCTGTCATGCCGGGGTTGCCATCGGGGTTTAGGGGGAGTTTGTCCTGGTACATTAAAACAAAAAAGCCGTAAACCAGCCAAAGCAGGTTTATGCACATCATTGCTTTTAAAAACTGTTTCCAGTCCATAGGCTCGTTAGGGTTAATGCCGGATAGCTTATAGATGCCGTTTTCCAGGGGCTTCATAAAGTCGGTCCATACCTTTTCGCCGGCAAACATTTTTGCCAGGTACTTGCCCAGCGGTATGCCAATTACAAGCATTAAGGCAAACGAGGCAATGATTCCAAATAGTTCTGTGTTCATTGTGTTTTCGGGTTAAAAGTTTTCGGGTTTTAGCAGCACATATATCATGTATATGAAAACTGCGATGGAGATAATGAATAATGCGATCATGATGGGTTAGATTTTTTCGAACCAGTCGATAGATTTAAAAATGAACCACCAGCAAACAAGGATGGTTACGAAGAAAAGTATTGTGATCATTTTATTAATTGTTTACGCACCCATGCCAATACAGATGCCGATTTTATGCAGACTTGTAAAAATACCTGATAATCAAATAATTAATGTGATATTCGTCATGGTATGAAGTGCGTTGCAACAAAAAACCCTTCCATTTTGGAAGGGTTGATTATCGTTTTGGGAATAAAAGTGTCATGGTGAGCTTGTCGAACCATTGAACGCTGGATGAGTCTTCGACAAGCACAGACTGACACTTTTTTAACCACAGAGGACACGGAGTGGGGAACACAAAGCGCACAGAGGTTTTTATTGTGTGCGAAAAAGAAGAATGTCATGGTGAGCTTGTCGAACCATTGAACGCTGGATAGGTCTTCGATAGACTGTATTTTTTAACCACAGAGAACACGGAGCCGGGAACACAGAGGGAGCAGAGGTTTTTATTATCACTAGTACGCTCGTTTGAAATGACAATTGTTTATTCTCTGCGAGATGCCTTGCGACAAAGTAAAGATTACCCAAAAACCTGTGTTCATTTCGAGACGAAACGGAACAAAACGGAACAGGCTTGAAATCGATAAATAATTGTAAATCAGCACTTAGTGAATAAGCGTCTATTTGACTTTTCAGTTAACTTATTTACCAAAAAGGGCGAATGAAGGGCGGAAAAAGTCGAAAAAAACGTTTTTATGCCGCTGTTTTCTCAGTAGCATTTTTGTCTCCGTTTTATGAAAAACGGGACAAAATGCAAAAAGTCATAAGGTGCTAATTATTAATTGATTAGGTTTTAAATGGTGAAGTTTTATCTCAAATAAACCCGAAAAGTTTAAAATATAATATATTGGATATCAATATGTTCCGGTTGTTCCGTTTGTCCCATTTTTAAAATGGGACAAACTATTTAAGGATCGCAGGTTTACAAATCGTATTCTTCTATCTTTCTATACAGTGTGGTAAGCCCGATGCCCAGCAGCCTTGCGGTTTCGGTTTTGTTGCCTTTGGTATAGGCTAATACCTTGCTGATGTGTTGCTTCTCCATGCTTTGCAGATCGAGCGAATTGCTATCTACATTGGTGTTAAATTGCGGGGGCAGTGCAGCAGGTGTAAGGGCATCATCAGCCAGTATTACCGCGCGTTCAATAATATTCTTTAACTCGCGGATGTTGCCCTTCCATTGGTGCTTGTTTAGCAGGGCTAAAAATTCATCCGTCATTTTAACAGATTTGCCCGCCTTGTCGGCAAATTGTTTCAGGTAATATTTGGCCAGTAGTTCAATATCACCCTTGCGTTCGTTAAGTGATGGCAGGGAGATAGTGAAAACTGATAAACGGTAAAACAGGTCTAAGCGGAATTTGCCTTCTTCAGCTTCCTTTTGTAAATCGCGGTTGGTGGCGGCCATAATGCGGATGTTTACCTTGGTGGTTTGTGTATCGCCCAGTTTAATGAAGGTTTTGCTTTCCAGCACGCGGAGTAATTTAGCCTGTAGTTCCAGGCTCATTTCGCCTATTTCATCCAGGAATATGCTGCCGTGATGGGCTTCTTCCAACAGGCCTTTTTTATCTTTAACCGCCCCGGTAAATGCACCTGCTTTATAGCCGAATAGTTCGCTTTCCAAAAGTTCGCCCGTAAAGCTGCTGCAATTTATGGCTACAAAAGGCATTTGTTTGCGCTGGCTCTCGTAATGTATAGCCGATGCAAAAACCTCTTTGCCGGTACCTGTTTCGCCTAAAAGCAAAACAGTGGTATCGGTAGCGGCAACTTTGCGGGCCAGGTTTACCGCGTCGGTAACAGGTTGCGATTGCCCGATGATCTGCGCGAAGCTGAATTTGCTGCTTACCTTTTTATCGGCATTAAAAGCATTTTGCTGTAGTTGTGCCTTCTCTACCGCCTGACTAAGCAGCGGGAGTATCTTATCGTTATCATCGCCTTTAACAATGTAGTTAAAAGCACCGTTTTTGATGGATTGTACGCCATCGTTAATAGTGCCATATGCCGTAAGGTTTATTACCTCTACATAAGGCTTTTTGGCTTTGATGGTTTTTACCAGGTCTACACCGCTCACGTCGGGCAGCTTAACGTCGCTTAATACCACCAGTACATCTTCCTGCTCAAGTAGTTTAATGCCCTCTTTGCCGGTAAATGCCTGTACTACTTTAAAACCTTCTAAACCTATAATGCGCGAGAGCAGATCGTTCAGTTTTTTTTCGTCGTCGATGATGAGGATAGTTGCTTGCATCCGGAGGTATGATAATACGATATGCGAAAGTAGATAATTAGCTACCCTAAAAAAAATTTAAATAAGGGGGTAACATTTTGCGCACCTGCTTTATATAGGGGTATAAACTAAACCAATAAAATCAAACACAATGAAAAAGGACATCACATTAATTTTGTTAATCATCTCATTAGCTTTAGTATTAGTTGCCGTTACATTTACAGCTAATGCACAGTCGCAAAGAAAGGTTGCCGGTAACCCAACTAATCTTCATAAAGTAATAAGTGTTAGCTATGATAAAACTATAATATTTGCGCGATAGATGCCTATATACTACCGGGTTATGCAGCGTTCATTTTATTCATTTTGGATAAAGGGGTATCTGCGGCGCCCAACCGGTCGAGGCATGGCTGATAAAGTTAACAATTGCTTAACTTTTATTTTTTTTGCGCTCTATAGCTTTGCACTTAAAAGCGTGCCTGTTTAATACTACCCAACCTGTTATATTCAATGCCATGTTTAATCGCCGTAAGTTTATCACAACAAGTGCCACAGGTTTAGCCGGTGTAATATTGTTGCCTGCTATTAACAGCTTTGCTAATGATAGTAATCAGTACATACGTAAGGCCGCTAAATTTAAATTAAGGTTTGCACTGGCGTCTGATATCCACTACGGGCAGCAGGGTACAGATTTTGAACTGAATACCGGTAATATGGTTAAGTGGCTAAATGATGACCACGCTAAAAATCACTTGGATATGGTGATCATAAACGGCGACCTGGTGCATAACCGGCCAGATTTGCTTGCAGAAATAAAAACCAAATACCTTGATAAGCTGAACGTGCCTTATCAAACCATACCCGGTAACCATGATTTTGCTGATGCCGTTGTTTGGAAAAACGTGTTTAACTATGAAGACCGCTACACCGTTGAGCACGGCGATATAGCTTTTGTATTAGCCAATACTGCCGACACAAAGGGTGGTTATGTTTGCCCCGATAATAGTTTCATCAAAGCATCGCTTGATAAGTTTGCCGATAAAAAAATAGTGTTTGTGATCTTGCATATCCCGCCGGTAAAATGGATGAAGAATGAAGGCTTTTTAAATTGCCCTGAAACGGTTGACCTGCTCCATGCTTACCCTAACGTAAAGGCGGTTTTTCACGGGCACGACCACCTGCTGGATGGCGTACGTTATACCGATAAATTACCTCACTTTTTCGACTCGCATATTGGGGGGGACTGGGGCACCGATTACCGGGGTTACCGCGTAGTTGAGGTTAATGAACAGAATGAAATTTATACCTACCAGGTTAACGCCAGCCAAAACCCCAGGCTCAACTCCAATAAGTTTTAGGAGTTATTTATCTGATAATGTAAGCTTAACATTCCTGTTAAACTAAGCCCATACTTTTATGTTGTTAAACATAAAACAAATGGAAATGGGATATACATCGCTTGATCTGGCAATGCTTCTGATTGCGGCATTTGTAATATGGGCCGCCTCGCGCGTACCGGTAAAACATACTGATACACCAAAGAGGCTTGCAAGGCCAAGGCTTAAACATAAAGATCAGCACGCTCATTCTGTATCCTGATCCGGGCGGGCTGGTTGGCATTTATAGGGAAAGGGAGAACGTTTGAGAAAAATTAAGGTGGCGTTTTTTGCCGATATATTGGTGGAAGACTTTGACGGCGCGGTGCGCACCATATTTCAGCTGATAAAGCGTATCGACACCACAAAGTTCGAGTATCTTTTTATCTACGGTGCCGGGCCTGATAAGCTAATGGGGTTTGAAAGCTTTAAAATACCGGCCATACCATTACCTATCAATACCAATTATTCTATAGCCTTACCCATGCTGGCAAAAAAACGCCTCCATGATAAATTACAGGCTTTTGGTGCTGATGTTATCCATATTTCGACCCCATCGTTTTTAGGGAATTTTGGGTTGGATTA
Source organism: Mucilaginibacter sp. (assembly GCF_041663085.1). Classification (GTDB taxonomy): domain Bacteria; phylum Bacteroidota; class Bacteroidia; order Sphingobacteriales; family Sphingobacteriaceae; genus Mucilaginibacter. Next base: position 4,953 of record NZ_JBAZRC010000092.1, on the reverse strand, counting down.
TGCCAACCGAACAGGGTTGCCTGTTATCAGTATATATCACACACATTTTATTTCGTACATAGATTATTATTTTAAGTACGCCCCTATATTTATTAAAGGGTTAAAACAACGTATTGCCAAAGGCCACAAAAGCTTTTATAACCGTTGCGATAAGGTTTACGTGCCATCAGAAACCATTAAAACCGAACTGCGCGAAATGGGTGTGTACACCTCTAAAATGAAGATATGGAAGCGTGGGATAGATGCTTATCTATTTTCTCCGGATAAAAAGGATAAAAGCATCATCAGGCGGTTAACCGGTAATAATAACCCCACAATTATTTTTGCAAGCCGTTTGGTTTGGGAAAAAAACCTGGAAACCCTTTTTGCCATTTATGATAAAATGCAGGCAGGGGCAAAGCAAGTTAATTTTTTAATTGTGGGTGATGGTACAGCATGGCTGGCCTGCGAGGCGAGGATGCCTAAAGCCATTTTTACAGGCAAAATATCGCACCAGCAGCTTGCCGGGTTATATGCTTCGGCAGATGTTTTTCTGTTTCCGTCGGTATCTGAGGCTTATGGTAATGTGGTTATCGAGGCTATGGCATCTGGGCTGCCCTGTGTAATAGCTGATGGTGGCGGCTCGGGCGATTTTATTGAACAGGGTATTAATGGCTTTAAATGCAGCCCTTACAATGCTGATGATTACGTAGAGAAAATAGAGCTTTTATTATCTAACAAAGCCCTGAGCATACAATTTGCCGCCGAAGGCTTACAAAGCAGCCGGAAGCTAAGCTGGGAAATTCTTGCCCAGGTATATTTTAATGATGTACGTAGCCTTGCCATACCACCCGCGGGGCAGCCCTTGCCTGTAGGCCAACCTGTTTTGGCTTTATAGTTATGGGATGTAGTTATTACGGATAACTTTTGGCAGCGTTAGTATGGCAATTGTGCCGATGCCTTCTTCCCTGGTTTTTTTGCGGATCTCAAAAGATGCCTTGTTTACCTTGTTCATCACATTAATGATCTCTACACGTTCCCTGATAGCGTTTAGGCCTATCGATTTACTTTTTACTGCCGAGAAGCTTTTGAACTTTTCGGCTTCATCCATACCTATCCCTGTATCATCAACCGTAAAGTAGATCTCCTTCTCGGTTTGTTCTAATCGTACATTCACACTGCTTTTTTCTCCGGGCGAATTGCGCAGGCCATGATGTATGGAGTTTTCTATCAGCGGCTGCACCAGCATAGGCGGCAGCATCAGTGTAGCAAGGTCAAGCTCAGGGTCGGCATAAAAAGAGTAACCGAACTGGTTGTTAAAACGCATGGCTTCCAGCTCGGTATATAGTTTAAGGGCTTTCCATTCGCGTTCGGCAGCCACCATGCTTTGGGTAGAATTTTCCAGGATCAACCTGCTCAGTGTGGCAAACTTTTGCACCAGCCGGCTGGCGGTCTTCGAGTCGTTCTCCAGCACATACGATTCGATGGAGTTTAGCACATTAAATATAAAATGTGGGTTCATTTGCGAGCGGATGGCTTTTAGTTCGCTTTCAGATAACTTGTTGCGATAGTTCAGCTCTTTGGCTTCTTGCTGTGCCTCTTGTTGTTGCAAAGTGTGTGTTAACCTAAGTTGCTTGATGCGATAACGGTTTAAAAAGTAAGATAGGATGGCCGTTACCAGTACAAGCGATAGGATGCCATAGATCCAAAGTTGTTTAACCTCCAGTTTGCGATTGGCAATTTGTTTATCGCGCAAGGCTATTTCACGCTCGCCCTCCAATGCGGCTATCTTGTTTTTGTTCCCCTGCGAAAAAAGCGAGTCATGCAGTGTATTATAGGCTTTCAAATTGCTCAAAGCCTCTTTGTAGTCTTTTTTATATTCACTCAGGTCAACGTAGTATTTAATAACCTGGAGCAGCAGATCAGTATTGCCCGCTTTTCGGCTTAGGTTCATTCCTTTTTTTAGATAAAGCTCCGCATCCGAAAGCAGTTGTTCTTTAGATAACCCAAGTTTTTCATGCACAATTTTATAAGCCGTTGGATTACTAAGTATGGTAAAGTAGATAGCCCCGTGATTGGCTGTGTTAGCTATCGAGTTTAAATTTTCAGGAGCGAATTTATCCCACAATGCCTGTGCTTTTTTTAGGTATTCTACCTGTTTAACCGGGTCGGCAGCATTGCAATCAACCAATTGGGTATAAATAGTAGCTTCGCCAATCTCGTCATTCTGTCTCTGGTAAAGTTGCAGTGCTTTTAAAAAGTGTGGTTTGGCCTGCTCATATTGGCCGGCAAACATATAACACAGGCCTAATATCTCTAAATTTTTGGCCCGTGCAGCCGGTTGATTTAGTGATTGATACAACCGCTCGGCCCTTTGGGCATGATCTATACCCTTTTTTAAATTTTGCTGTTGCACATATAACGTGGCTATGCTGCTTTCGCATTGGGCAATTGTTAAGCTGTTTTTATTTTCTTCAGCAATTTTTAAGCCTTTAAAAAAATAATCGGCTGCTAAGGTATAATTGCTGGTCCGTTGATAAATAGCCCCTATATTGATCAAGCCGGCAATCATGCCATAGGTATCTTTCAACTCTTCAGATATCTTGTATGATAAGGTATAGTTGCTCAATGCCTGGTCATTCTTCCCCATATCCATTTGGATGGCACCCATTAACCTGGCCGATGATGCTATCCCCGGTTTCCATTTCAGCTTTTGGGCCAGCGCAAAACCTTGCTTGCTATAGTTTAACCCACTGTTAGAATTAAAGCCGGATACGATCAGGGCAAGGCTGTCCAATAGTTTTACTCTGGTGGTGTCGGGTTTTGACTTTTTTAATGCAACCAGCATAGAATCAACAGCTGCCCTGCCATTCTTTTGGGCATATACATGAACAGAACAAAAAAACATAAACAGGAGCGGTATAATGAATAATGCCTTTTTCATATGATTTTTTGTATCAAAGCCATTGTTACCAGGCAACAATGGTTTGTATTATAAATATATCCAAATTAAAATATAATACTTCTTATTAAGGGTAGCATACACTAACCAGCAATATGTGTTCGCTCATTGATACTGGCAATTTGCTCACTTGCTAATAATCCTGCGTTTTTTAGCCCCTTCTTTGGATAAATCAAAACATCAACTAAAATGAAACACTATCTATTACTTACCTGCCTGCTGCTACTGGCGGCATGCGGCAAAAAAAATGATGGCAACCCTGGTAGTGAACAGCCACCAAAGGTAGATCCGCCACAGCAAGTAGGGGGCGTAACACAAAAAACAGAAACCAGTGGTGGTATCACCTACCGTGTTTTCACCAAAGATGATGCAGCATCATACAAAGGTATATTGGTTGTTGGCAGCGGAAACAATGAGAATGACCCAACACCGGGCGCACTTGACGGTGCTGCAGAAACCGATCTGTGCCAGACCGCCGCGAAAGACGGCTACTTAACCGCCATTGTACAATACCAAAAAACTAAGGGTAATGCCGACTGGAACGGCAGCGCCGCACTTATTGCGCAGGACTATGATAAATGTATCCGTGCGCTATCAACAAAATACGGGGTGGTTAAAGAAAAATCGGCTGTGGCAGGCTTTTCTTATGCCAGCTTTATGTTATTAACCGATATCACTGTAAATACTACGCTTAGCTATACCAAAGGGGTATTGGCTGCTTGCGGAGGTGCCGATACCTGGAAAGCCGAACATTTTAAAATACCCGTATTCAGTATCAACTGTAGTGGCAATAACGAAGGTGATTTTAACGGTAAAGCGCTTTACGATCAGATCCCGGCCAATTCGCCCATTAAGGTCCAAAGTGGTGGCGTTACCGATAATAGCTGTAACACCCACTGCGGTGGTAGCTGGACGCAGCAAATGAATGCCAAGCTAAAGACGTGGGTACAGTAACCCATGTTCATATACACCATCCTAATCCTAAGTAATTAGGCTATGCACATTGTAACAAATAGCCTTATATTTAAATGTATTTTCAAATCATCTACCCATGTTAAAAGCAGTAATATTAGACGATGAGGAGCGGGGCAGCAGCTTGCTAACCCGTAAGTTGGAAAGTTTTGAGGATGAACTGGAAGTATCCGCCGTTTTTAACGACCCTTATAAGGCGCTGTCGAAAATTATGGATATCCAGCCCGATGTGTTGTTTTTGGATGTGGAGATGCCAGGACTGAACGGTTTCCAATTTCTGGAAAAGCTGGGGTCGTTCAATTTTCAGGTAGTGTTCACTACTGCTTATGATACTTATACGCTGGAAGCCCTGCGCCTTAGCGCGGTTGATTATTTATTGAAACCTATAGACGAGGAGGAGCTGCACACAGCTATATTTCGCCTAAAAAAGCGCTTTTTGGCGAACGATAAGCAGGGTAAAGATGCCGATAAACCATCCCGTAACCGCCTTGCGCTACCCACAGCCGAAGGTGTTTACCTGGTAGATAAAGCCAATATAATTAGGGTAGAGGCCATGAGCAATTACAGCACCTTTTATTTGAATGATCATAAAAAAATAGTGGTTTCAAAAACGCTTAAAGAGTACGAGAATGTGTTAACAGATACCTTCTTTTTGCGTATAAACCGTTCTGTTATTGTAAACCTTGACTACATTGTTAAATACCGTAAAGGCGATGGTGGTACGCTGGAAATGAGCGATGGTACCGAGGTGGAGGTGTCCGCATCGCGTAAGGAAGCATTGGTTGATAAGCTTTTTGGGGCTTAACATGCCATGTTTGTTAATATTAACTTAATACTAAAGCGGTTAATTTGTTAATGCAGTCTGTTCCTAATTAACAGTTGTATTAAAAATGGTTAAGCGTTTCAGTCTTGTATTAATAACCCTATTCCTGATATTTATAAGCGCTGTTGTTAATGCGCAGGATGAAAAATTGTTATCAACCCGTTACCTCAGCCAAAAACACCCCGATTCGGCACTCATCATCTTAAAAAAACTACAT
>NZ_JBAZRC010000091.1:0-19069 GCF_041663085.1 Mucilaginibacter sp. | reverse complement strand
AGCCAGGTGAATAAGTACGCTGGCTGCAAAAAAGAAGATAGTAGTGCGGATGCCCTCGCCGCCCATGTTGGCTATGATGTTTGCAAAAAAGCAAAACATGGTTACGCCAAGTACAATTATAGGTGCATTAAAATAGTACATAAGCACTGCGGGTACAGGCAATATCATTACGCCCATAAATATCAGCGATACCATAAACCATAAAGTTTGGCGATCTTTCTGGCTATCGGCAAAAGCGTTAAACCTGTCTTTTAAAGTTGTGTGTTGGGTATTGGTATGCGTATCTGTGGCCCAGTTTGATGTTGATATTGTTTTAAGAGTTGCCATAATGTTATTGATTTTTGTTCTTACTGATGCAAATATGGCCAGAACCGTTTCCTCCTGCCATGATGCTTATCAGCCAAAAATGTGATGGTAGGCACATTTTTAATTATGGTTAATGAGGCTATTTGCAAACCGCAGGCACAGCTTTTATCTGGGGGCTTAAATAGGGAATATTAAGTGCGAGCCCCCTTAAAACAAACCAAACGCCAAGGCAAAGCATAAAGTAAGGCACTACCCTGTTTAACCTGCGGCGAACGCCTATATTAATAAAGCCGCTGCCTACAGTAGCAGCCAGCATTAACGGTATGGTACCCATACCAAACCAAAACATATATTGCGCCGCGCCAAAAACCGATGGCGTATTCACCGCGCCAATAAGTGCTACATATACAAACCCGCATGGCAAAAAACCGTTTAGTATACCTACTATTAAATGGCCCGAGCGTTGCTTTAACGCGTATGCCAATAAATTATTTACCGGCTGTAAAAGCCTGTTTGTAAAGCGCCCGCGGGTAAGAGGTTTACGCATTAGTTTTGATGTGGCTGCCATGATGATTAAAACGCCGCTAATAATGCTTACACTTTGCTGTAAACCATACAGCCATAACTGTTTACCCAACAGCCCTACCAATAGCCCCAGCAGCGTATAGGTAAGCGTACGCCCCAAATTATAGATAAGCTTATCCATAATAATTAGCCAGCCACGGTTAGGTTGTACGGGTATAGCAAAGGCCAGCGGGCCGCACATGCCTATGCAATGCACACTGCCAAATAAGCCTATTAAAAATGCTGTTTCATTAAAACTCATGGCAACAAAACCTCTTGCTTATATAAATAGGCATGGCCGTTTGCGGTCCACTCTATGACAAGCTGCCATTGCCCCGCCGATAAACCGGAAAGCGGGATATTTACTGCTGCGGTGCCCGGTAATTCTATCTTCTTATCCATCTTCCCGTCAGATGGCCTTACAAAATTTATTGTACCGTTAACCGGCGTGGCAAATTTCACCTGCAGCTGTGTTTTAGTTAAGCCGATGGCTGGCTTTGCATTATCAATAATTACCTGCTTCTCTTTTTTATAATCGGCATCAAAGGCCAGGCCTTTTTCATAATAGCGCTTGTCATAATCATCCGGCTGGCGAAACATAAACACCACCATCACCACTATGAAGGCCATAAATAAACACATCCCTAATATTATTCCTTTTCCCCAATTCATGATTCTTTTTTAGTTTACAGGCCCTATAAATGTTGTGTTGATGGTGGCAAGCACTTTGTTTTGCTGCATAACTTTTATGGCTATATCCGTTTTTGCTTTATGGATACTACCCGCCGGTATCATTAAAAAGAATACGGCTTTAGCAGATCCTTCTTTTTCGAGCACGCCGGGTGCTTGCAGGTATTTAATTTTCACTTCCGGGTCGGCAGCAACAAGGGTAATGGCTTGGCGCTTATCGGTCTTGTTAATAATATCCGCATTGTAAACGTTACTGATATACCCACCCGGTTGCTCCTGGTAAAGCATGCCGGCCGAACGTAACAGGGTAACATCCACATCGCTGCGCTGGAATACAAACCAGGTGAGCGCACCAAGCAAAACAATTATAATAGCACTATAACCTGCCATACGCCCTGTAAAAGATGGGCGTTTGTTCCCAACTATCATTTCTTCCGAATAAAACCCGATGAGGTTTATCGGTTTATGGATCTTCTCCATCACGTAGTCGCATGCATCGATGCAGGCAGTGCAGTTGATGCATTCCATCTGGTTACCCTTCCTGATATCTATCCCCGTAGGGCAAACATCTACACATAAGCCGCAGTCAACACAATCTCCTTTCGGGGTTTCCGGTCCGCGGGTTAGTTTTCCCCTGGGTTCGCCGCGGGGATAATTATAAGCAACATTTAAGGTATGGCTATCTGTTAGCACCCCCTGCAAACGGCCATAAGGGCATATTACGGTACAAACCAACTCACGTACCTGGCTATAAACCAGGTAAAATACAGTGGTAAAAATTAAAATGCTAAAAAAGCCCGACCAGTGCATATTAACCGGTTCGGTGATGATCTTTACTAACTTTTCGCTGCCAATAATGTAAGCCAAAAATGTATTGGCTATAAAGAAGGAGATAATAAGGAACAGCACATGCTTAACGGTTTTTTTGCTGATCTTTTCTTTTGTCCAGGGCCCGGCATCAAGTTGTTTCCTTTTTTTAGGATCGCCCTCTATCCAGATCTCTACTTTACGGAAAACCATTTCCATAAAGATGGTTTGCGGGCAGATCCATCCGCAAAAAATACGGCCGAATGCTATGGTAAACAGCACCACACAAACTATAAAAGCAAGCATAGCCAATACAAACAAGAAGAAATCCTGCGGCCAGAAAACCTGGCCAAGTATTACAAACCGCCGTTCCAATATATTCAACAGCAATAACGGCTGCCCGTTTATCCTGATGAAAGGGCCGGCAAAAAAAACAATGAGGTAAGCGTAACTTAACCAGCTACGGTATTGGTAAAACTTACCTTTACGTATAAGCGGATACATCCATTTACGGCTGCCGCTTTCTACGGTTAAAGGCTGGTCAATATTATCTGTTACAAACATGTTTATTTCTTAATAACCATTGCGGTTTTCTCTGCAGCACCTGCGGCATCGTCAACCTCTTTTGTTCCTTGTGCTTCTTTAGCGTTTGCTGGGTTACTGCCATGTAATGATTTTATATAGCTGGATACATCGGCAATTTGCTTAGGTGTTAACTGTTTTTCCCAGGTAGGCATCCCTTTAGCGGTTATGCCGTATTTAACTGTTTTAAAAATGTCGCCTATCTTACTTCCGTGCAGCCAATAATCATCTGTAAGGTTGGGGCCAACAACGCCCTGCGCATGGTCGCCGTGGCATGGCGCGCAGGTTTGTTTAAACACTGCCTCGCCGGCGGTTAATACTGCCGCGTCTGTACTTAGCTTTACGTTGCTTTCATCTACACGGTTTGCAGCCTTTGCCAGGTACAAGGTGCGTTCTTTTGCGGCTATGTTCATCTCGGTAGCATATTCGGCGTTTTGCAATTGCCCTATACCAAATACATGGTATATTAAAAGGTAGGCTACCGCAAATACAATGGTTGAATAAAACAGCACCATAAACCAGGCCGGCGTTGGGTTATCCAACTCCTGTATCCCGTCGTAATCGTGCTCAATCAGCATTGATTTCTCTTCAGATAATGGCTTAAGTGATAAAAGTTTTTCAACCACATTCACCTTGGGTTTCTTATCCTTCATTTTTAAAGCCTTCTCTTCTGCCAACATATCGGCATAGGCCTTACGGCCCATTATGGCCATGGTAAGTACTTTAAACGTGCGCAATAAAACAAGCAGCACTACCAGGAAAAGCACCAGCATTAACATAATTGCGCCATAGCCCCAATAGTTCATTAACTGGGCAGATGACAGGCTTTCATCCTCTGCTAAAACAGGTTGTACGGCCAGGAGTATAAAAAATAGTAAGATTGGTTTAAGAGGCTTCATGGCTGCATATTTTTTTCTGTTTCCAATGTGTTATCATTTAAGGGCATTCCGCTCATGTGTTCTACATGCTGCTTTTTAAGGCGGATAAGTAATACACTTACCACGATGAAGAAGACCATAAATATGCTTAGGGAAAACAACAGGTATTGTTGTGTGCCGGTAATGTGTTCTGTAAACTGCTTAAACATGATATTATTTATTAGATGATACGGTTTTGTTTGCTTTAATATCGGTACCAAGGCGTTGCAGATAGGCTATGATGGCTACTATCTCTTTATCGCTTTTTACTTTAATATGGTCTTTACCCAGGTTATCGGCAATAGCCTTTGCCTGCTTATCAAGATCGCGGTTAGCTATCTTATCGTAACCAATTGCGTATGGTACGCCCAGGGTGCGCATGGCATTAATTTTTGATGCCGTGGTGGTGGTATCCAGTGTTTGGTTAAGCAGCCAGTCGTAATTCGGCATAATGCTACCCGGCGACATTAGCCGTGGATCCATCAGGTGGTTATAGTGCCAGGCATTGCCATACTTGCCCCCCTCGCGCTGAAGATCGGGCCCGGTACGTTTAGAGCCCCAAAGGAACGGGTGATCATAAACAAACTCGCCGGCCTTGCTGTATTCTCCGTACCGCTCGGTTTCTGACCGGAAAGGCCGCACCGTTTGCGAGTGGCAGTTAACGCAACCCTCGCGAATATAAATATCCCTCCCCTGCAACTCAAGCGGCGTATAGGGTTTTACACTGGCAATGGTTGGTATGTTTGATGATATGGTTAGCGTTGGCATTAGTTCAACAAATGTGCCCACCAGTATAACCAGCAGCGATACGATCATTAACTGAATAGGTTTACGCTCAAGCAAGCGGTGCCAGTGGTCGCCGGTTTGTTTTACGTAAACTGGTTCAAGCGGCATGGCCTCGGCAGCTTCATTGGCAACAAGCTTGCCTCCTAGCGCCGTGCGGCAAAGGTTATAGGCCATTACAATTACACCTAAAAGATACATGCCACCACCAATTGAGCGCATTACGTGCATAGGTAATATGCGCATGGTAGTTTCTAAAAAGTTTGGATATTTAAGCATGCCTTCGGCATTAAACTCCTTCAGCATTAACCCTTGTGTAAAGCCCGACCAATACATAGGCACCGCATAAAACAATATACCCAGCGTACCAATCCAAAAGTGAAAGGCGGCCATTTTTTTAGAGTACAGTTCGGTTTTATAAATGCGCGGTATTAACCAATACAGGATAGCAAAGGTCAGGAACCCATTCCAGCCTAATGCGCCAACGTGTACGTGTGCAATTATCCAATCGGTAAAGTGGCCAATGGCGTTTACCTGTTTAAGTGAAAGCAAAGGCCCTTCAAACGTGGCCATACCGTAAGCGGTTAAGCCAACCACCATAAATTTCAGCACAACATCATCGCGTACTTTATCCCAGGCGCCACGCAGGGTAAGCAACCCGTTGATCATCCCGCCCCAGCTTGGTGCTATCAGCATAATGGAAAACGCCACACCTAACGATTGCGCCCACTCGGGCAATGTGGTATACAACAAATGGTGAGGGCCTGCCCATATATAAATGAATATCAGTGCCCAGAAATGCAGGATACTTAATTTATAAGAATATATTGGCCGGTTTGCCATTTTGGGTAAAAAGTAATACATCATACCCAGGTAAGGCGTCGTCAGGAAAAACGCAACTGCGTTGTGGCCGTACCACCATTGCACAAGCGCATCCTGCACACCTGCGTATACATAATAACTTTTAAAAGCTGATATAGGAAGTTCAAAAGAGTTTACGATATGCAATACCGCAATGGTTACAAACGTGGCTATATAAAACCATATGGCAACATATAAATGCCGTTCGCGGCGCTTAAATATGGTACCGAACATATTGATACCAAATACAACCCATATTAGCGTTATAGCGATATCAATAGGCCACTCAAGTTCTGCATACTCATGCGAGGTAGTAAACCCCAAAGGCAAGGTAATTACTGCCGATACAATGATAAGCTGCCAGCCCCAAAAGTGGATACTGCTTAAAATATCGCTAAACATACGTGCTTTTAGCAGGCGCTGCAGGGAATAATAAACGCCCATAAAAATGGCATTGCCTACAAAAGCAAAAATAACAGCGTTGGTATGCAGCGGCCTGATACGCCCAAATGTGGTGTACTGGTTACCCATGTTTGCTGCCGGGTGAAATAGCTGTATAGCCACAATGAGGCCCACCGTCATGCCGATGATGCCCCAGATTACGGTAGCTATACCGAAATTGCGTACAATCTTATTATCGTAGTAAAATTTTTCGGGTTGCATAAATGTTCAGTGTATATTGTTTTTGGATGGTGTAAAATTAGGTTTGTGTGTTAGCAGGCGGAATGACAGGCGTTTGCTTAAATAATGACACGGGTCACTTTTTTTCTTCCTGCGGTTCATCATCAAGCAATATGCGTACGGCCGGGGTGTACATATCGTCATTTTGCCCGGTGCGCTGCGCCCAAAAGAAAGCGCCTAAAAAAACAAGCGCGAGCATGATGCTGCAGCCAATTAAAAAATAAATAATGCTCATGATAATTCCCTTTTTTTTGCTGCCAGGTGTGTGGCAATACTGGTGAATGATATAATGGTTGCCGTGCTTAGCGGCATTAATATGGCAGCTATAATGGGTGATAGCATGCCTGTAATGGCAAAGCTTAAACCAATGAGGTTATAAACAACCGATATCAGGAAGGACGCGTGTATAATACTTACCGTATTCTTAGAGAACCGCAGGAACTGGGGAAGCTTATTCAGCGACCGGCCATCCAGTATGGCATCGCTCCCCGGCGAAAAGTTGTTTACATTATCGGTAACAGCCACACCTAAATCGCTTTGCTTAAGCGCGCCCGAATCATTAAGCCCATCGCCCATCATCATTACCTTACGCCCGGCCAGTTGTAATGATTTTATAAAATCGAGCTTTTGCTGCGGCGATGCATTGAACTGCATATAGCCGCTATCTTTAAAGTACGGCAGCAACGCGGTACGTTCCTGGTCGTTATCGCCCGATAAAAGATAGACCTTATACTTTCCTGTCAGGTTTGTTATCTCTTTTAAACCCGGGCGGTAGGCCTGCTCGAAGCTGATATACCCCGCATATTGCTCATCAAATTGTATATGCACCCGGGTTGTTATTTTATCCTCTGATTTTACATGCGGCACATTCACAAACCTGTTACTGCCAATACTAACAAAGTAACCGGCTACATAAGCCGTTATACCCTTCCCGGCGTACTCGCGGTATGATACTACCGGCAACCGCTGGTAATCATTAAACAACTCACAGATCTGCCTGCTTAGCGGGTGGCCAGAATTACTGCAAACGCTGTATATGATCTGCTTTTGATAATTGGTAAGGTTTGCATCCACCAATATCCCCGCCCTTCCACCCAGGGTAATGGTGCCGGTTTTATCGAGTACTATGGTATCAATGGCGGCTAAACGTTCAACAATCGCGGTATTTTTAAGGTAAAACAAATTTCTATCTAAAACTCCTAACGCTGCCGACATGGTAAAGGGCGTGCTTAAAGCCAAAGCACACGGGCAGGCTACTATAAGTACAGCCGTAAAGGCAGCTACTCCTCTGCGTGCATCTGTTGGCAGCCAATAGGCCATTGCACCAAAAGCTATTGTGAGTAGTACAACGGTAAAGTATTTGCTAACCCGCTCGTTAAAAGTTTGCATGCGGTTATCCTGTTGGCGGGTAAAAGCCTCATTGTTCCACAGTTGGGTAAGGTAACTTTGCGATACGGGCTTTATTATATCAAGTTCAATGGCCTCGCCCATTTGGCGGCCACCTGCGTAAATCACTTCGCCAAGTATTTTATTAACCGGGATAGATTCGCCCGTTACAAAACTAAAATCGATCCGGGCGTCGCCCTTTAATAATATAGCGTCGGCCGGTATGATCTCGTTGTGACGGATCCGTACGCGTTGCCCCACTTTTAATCCCGATAGTGGTAATGGGCTTTCTTTATCCCCCTCTATTACCTGCACGGCAACCGGGAAGAACGAACGATAATCGCGTTCGAAAGACAGGTGGTAATAGGTTTTTTGCTGAACAAACTTACCAACCAGTAAAAAGAAAACCAATCCGCATAAGGTATCCGCAAAGCCGGCACCTGTATGCGTTAGTATTTCGGCCACGGTGCGGATAAATAACACCGCGATACCCAAAGCCAGCGGGAAATCGATATTTAAAACTTTATTGCGCAGGTTATGCCATGCAGATACAAAATACCCGCTGCCCGAGTATAGCAGTACCGGTATAGCAAACAGTATATTTAACCAGCCAAAAAACTGCCTGAAATTTTGCTCATAACCAGCTAAGCCAAAATACTCAGGGAAACTAAGCAGCATTACGTTACCAAAGCAAAAGCCGGCAACTGCTATTTTTTTAACCAGGTTGTCCTTTTGCCCAAGCACCTGGTCTTTCACAATATCATGCAGGCTAATAAGTGGTTCATAACCAATGTCCGACATCAGCTCTACCACCTGCCGCAGGCTCACCTCTTTTTTATTAAAGCGGATGTTTACCTGCTTCTTTATAAAATCAACCCGGCTGTAATAAATGGCAGGGTTTATTTTATGTAGCTGCTCAAGCAACCAGATGCACGAGCTGCAGTGGATGTATGGGATGTAAAGGGTTACAATGGTTTTGGTATCGTCCGAGTAATCTATCAGTTCACTGATGATAGATTCGTTATCCAGGTATTCGAAGCGTTTATCGGTGCGCGCACGGTTAGCGCCCGGATGGTCGTTGTAATTATAGTAATTACATAACCCGTTGTTTGATAGTATGCTGTAAACCTGCTTACATCCGTTACAGCAAAAGGTTTTTTCGTCAAATTCAATCGCCTTGTTGCAATCGTCTCCGCAATGGTAGCAGGTAGTTTTGGTAAGGGTATCAACAGCCATATATCATCATTAATTGATACCTCAAAAATGCATGGCGACAGCCTATTGTAAAATGATGCGGATTTTTATAGAAAGTGATCCGCATCATTTTTTTTGCAGATTAAAAAACCGGCAACGGTGTCTCGGCCTTTACTTTGGGGAAAACCAGCAGCGGGATAGTGATATGCTTGGCAAGCTTTTGTGTGTAGCTTTTATCAAATAAGCTAAACATAACGGGCTTGTGGTGTACAATGGCCAGCATATTGGCCTGCGTATGAAGGGAGATCCACTCTAAGCCTTCGTCAATTTCTTTGGTTGATATCTGGCGGTAATATATTTTCGGGTAATCTACTTTGCAGGTAACGTCATTTAAAAAACCATCAACCATTTTTTGGTGATCTTGCTTGTGCTTACCGGTGTCTGATAAATTGCTGATCAGTAACTCGGCATTAAAGGGGCGCACTAAACCCGTTAAAGAATGAATTAAACCTATATCATCCCCGCTAAGGTTGGTAGCAAACGTTACTTTTTCTATGGGCTTAAATGTTGCCGTATGGGGTATCAGTAAAACCGGGAAATCTGCCACATCTATCAGGTCGCGGCTATTACTGCCTAATAAAAAGCGGCTTACCTTACCCGCGCCAGACATGCCCATAACTACCAGGCATATCCTCTCTTTTCCTACTATATTTTTTACCACATCGGTTACCGGCCCTGCACCGCAGCATGTATCTACACGCGGATGAAAAGACTGCAGGCTGGTGTTATCCCGGTCTTCAGTCATTAACCTGTCTGCAAGGTGTTTTAATTCTTTTAAAACATCTTTTTCAAGATCATCATAATTATACGCAGGCCAAACCAAATTTGCAGCCATGCTGCTTTCTAAAGGCACTTTAATGGCGTTACACAATTTCACGTTCGCTTTTAAAGTTTTGGCAAGGTGTATGGCATAGCGCGCCGCGTTATCAGCAGCTTCAGAAAAATCTGTTGGCACTAAAATAGTTTTCATTGTTGTAGCGATTTATGGTTTACTTTATGTTAGCGCATGGTTAAAACCGGGCTGTCATTATACAAAGCCATCTCCAGGCTTTTGTCAAGGTTGTATATGTCTTTGTATATAATGAGTTCCCCTTCTTTCATTTCGCAGGTTAGGTAAGTAATGTTTATTGGCACCTGTTTTTTAAGCTTAAAATTTTGGTTTGTGTATGCCATAACGGCTTTATGCATATCGGCAATTTTGCTTTCTGCATCGTCGTTTGTTAAAAGTAGTGATGCAAGTTTTTCGGCCTGTTCTACCCGTATACAGCCATGGCTAAGCGCACGGTCCTTCTTTTTAAAAAGGCTTTGCTCGGGTGTATCATGCAGGTACACGTCATAGATATTGGCAAACCTGAAAACAATAAGGCCTAATGAATTATCGCAGCCGGATGACTGCCTGGCGTAATAATTTTTTGAGTTTTTCTTAACGCTTAGCAAATTGTTTAAAAGCGGCTCAACGTAAACACCCCTGTTATTATAGATGGCGATGTGGTTGTCCTCCAGGTATGCGGCATTCTTTATGGCTTTTGGCAGCAGTTCCTTTGTAAATATGTTAGCCGGCACTTTCCACTCGGGCGCAGTTGTAAAGTAACTTATCCCGCTTAACAATGTAGGGGTTGGTGTTGATGGTTTACCTACTATTATTTTAAACAAATAGGTAGTATCGGGTTGGTGAAAACTGAGGGTGTATGTTGGTATATTAACCTGTATATAACTGCTTTCCTCAACATCAGCCCAGCGTAGCCTTTCCATATTGATAGCTACTTTTCTTACATCGGCATCGGGTACCTCATAGCAGTCATCAAGCTGTAAACCTTTTACTTTATACAAGTACCGCTGTAAAGCATAGTATTCTTTTGATTTTGGCTGCACAGCTAATACAGCACTCATAAAATCAGGTTGCTGCATGGCGCCTGCCAGTACCAGTTCCGCATAAACATTCCCCGGTATACCGGCATCTATTTGAGCAGAAGGAAAATTGGGGTTTAACTTACCATAATGCAGGTGATTAATAAAAGCAAGCAAGGCATCGGTAAGCATAATATCAAACCTGGCTTTTTGAGCATTGCTTATCTCATTTCCTTTATCCAGCATAATATGGAGCTTGTCGTACAAAAGCTCTTTGGGGTGATAATCATCGTATGATAAACCAAACTGCAAAACGCAATCTATCATCAACATGGCATCCCATGTTTTCGCGGAGTTAACGGGGCCTTTTATCCAGGAAGGTTTATAGCCGCTACCCGCGTAAAAGCGTTTAACCGAAGCAGGAAAATACAACTCATTGTTAATTGTTTTTTCATGTATCAGCATCGTAATTTCACCGGCAAGTGATGTATCTCTATCTATGCTTTTCGCGTAGCTATGCAACGATAAGAATTGTAATACTACGGAGCAAAGTATAGTTATACCAATTGCTTTAACCCGTTTTATTGATATCATCATCTTTTCCATAACTCGTTGATTTTATGATGTAAAATTGACTTAAAAGCAGCAGTAAATTAATGACGGCGGTCACATATTACCCTGATTTTGAGCAGTAAAAAAAGCACAAACAGAAAAAGCGCCGTAAAGCGCTTTCTCTGTTAAGTGTGAGATTGTTATTCAGTTGATACATTATTCTCATGCATTGCAGTTTCAACAATTGCATAGATATCTTTCTTTACCTGCCGGTATTGCCTTATAATAGTTGACATGAAGTTTTCTATCAATAATTGGTTCTCAGCAAGCTCTTCAGTAGTATCCGGAATGATATTTTCTGCTATCATTTCCAGTTTTTTTATGTGATGCGATACCATTGCATGTACATGATTTTTCTCTACCTCCATTTTAGATAACAGTTGGTTTGCCAATACCAGTTTATCCAGGTATCCTTCGTTTGATAACGAGGTGAAATAGTTTTCCATTAGTTTATGAAGAAATTCGGCTTCGAACGTAAGGAATTCAAGGTCAGACAACCATTGTTTTGTAATAACGTAGTACTGTTGTGATCGCTCGGATAACTTTTGGGTGATTTCCATTTTCCAGTTTTTAACTACCGCCAATTTCTTGCCGGTATAATGAAGAGATTTAGTGAAGTATACGCTGTAAAGTTCGGGGTATGTGAACAGCGCGAACATGACCACCATTGGTTTAAACCATGATCCTGGTCATATTTGGGTAATCTCAGTCTTTAATTAACGGCATAAAAAAAGCCATTTCTTTTAAGAAATGGCTTTTGCACTTTGGACCAGGCATTATATTTTCATTTATTATCTCTACGGATCTTCAACATACCTGTATCATCTCCATCCCTAATATTTTTGCCAATTTATCAAGCTTGCTGCTAATGTGGCCCACCCCAACCGCGCAATGATGCGCCGGGCCGTGGCTATTCCAATCGTTAACAAATTGGCGCGCGCCAATAGGGAATTTGTACCGGCTGTTGGTATTCCCGATCTGCAGAATGGGGCCGCTTACCGATTCGCCTTCGGCAACCAGCATCACCAATTCGCCTTTGCCGTTTTCAAGGATAGAAAGGCAGGTAACGGGGCCGCTTTTAACAGCCATTTCTACCGAAAGCCCGCACCCTACCTTGCCATGATAAACCTGCAAAGGCTTAACTTTTGTACGCCCTTCGGCAATGGCAATGTGGCCGGGGCCATCATGGCCCATCAACACCACGTCGTCTTTGTAGTCCATAGCGTAGTATTCGGTAAAAGAGCCCCCCGCGCCAAAACTGTCCATTATTTTCATGGCCTGCGCGTTCTTTATCTCATACTCGCCTGCTACGGGCACACCATTCGCAGTAAGTAACGAGTTGCCTAAAATGATCGAGCTCATGGTATCCTCATTATCGGCATTGCCTGTTCCCTTATGGTAATAAGCAAAAGAGCCTAACTGGTATTTAGCCACCAGCTTATCCATCGCTACGGATGTTTTGGCAGCCCGTAATAATTCCCCATCGGTACAATCTTCCTGTATGTCAAATTTCTCGCGAAACTCCGCTACGCGTTGATCTACTTCGGTCGGAGTAACTGTGTTTTTTATAGTGGTCAACTCTTCCACTTCGATATGTTCAAAGTGACCGCCAAAGTATTTTATCTGCAGGGTAAGATCTGTGTAGATATCCAGCATACCCGAGTAATAATTACCCATGCAGCCCATGCGGTTGTTTTGCATAATATGGGCAACATTGGCGGCTTCTACCCATTCTAATATTTCTTTATCGCTTTCTTCATCGTGCTGCAGCATACCTGTTACCTGGTAAAACTTAATACCGGTACGTTTAAAAACGTTTGCAATTTCGGGCACGGGGCAGGCCGAGCAATACTTGAGCCAGGTACCCGTCATTTGGGTACGGTCGTTCAGGTTGTTAAAGCTTTCGTAATCAATACGGTCTTCCGGCGATAGATTAAGTATCACAACCGGTACATTTAACTTTTGTACCACCGGCAAAACTGTTGACGAAAGCGCATAGGTGCCCACGTACAGGAAGACCAGGTCTACATCCTCCTGCCTGAATTTTTTACCGGTTTCGAAAGCCTTATTTACGGTATCTACTATCCCTGCATTTACAATACGCACGGGCTGATCAGCAAATTTCAAGCATAGTGTTTGCAGGTAACCCTCCAGGCTTGTTTTTAGTCCCCCGAATTGTTCCCAATAAACATCTAATCCTATTCCAAATACCCCGATAGTTAAATTACTGTTGATCATTTTTATAAGTGGTGTTACCTGTTTTAATTTGTTTTATATGTATAAGGGGTATTAATCATTTGTTTTTATGATGGTAACAGGCCCTGTCAAGCCCGATGGTAATAAAGGTGAATCGGCTTTATACTGCGTGGTTGATGTAAAAGTATAACGGCCGCTGGTGCGGGGCTGCCCTTTCAGCAACCACTCGGGCCATTTATCGTCAACAATGCCATCGTATGGTTTTTTCTCATCACCTATCAGCCGGTTTGGCCAAAGGTTTATGATCTCTATTTTAAGATCGTTGTTTTTAGCCTGCACCGCTCCGGATATATTTACATGCCATGGGGCTGTCCACACAATGCCAAGGTCTTTGCCATTTAAGGTTACACGGGCCATGTTCTTTACATTCCCAAGGTCGAGGTACAATGATCCGGCTGGTACTTCATCAAGATCAAACTTTTTGTGGTACACCGCTTTGCCCGAGTAGTATTTTATCCCCTCGTTTTTGTTTTTAGTCCAGTCGCTTAGTTCATCAAACTGTACACTTGCCGGGCCGCCCCATTTAGGGTCAAAGTTCACTTCCCATGGGCCTGTTAGGGTTTGCACCGTTTTTGCATTAACCCCGGTATTGATGCCAGATGATGGCCAGGTATTCTCTTTTGCAAAAACCACAAATGCACTTTCATAAGCAGCCAGCTGAACAGATACAGATGTGCTGCTATTATTCTTCTTAAATCTCGTTATTTTTTTGGTTTTACCGGTCACGGCGTCCCACAACTCGGGCGAACCTTTTACGGTGCGGAACTGTGCTATTGTATTCACAGCTTTATCCGTTTTGTTGGATACAAAATATATGTCCCAACCAGCATCCGTACGATGCGTATACCGCAAATCGCCGTTTGCTGTAAAATCGTCAATAATGCCCTTTGATTTTAGGATCTCTGCCGTGAGGTCATAATGCGGGTACAATTTATCGGGGTTATCGCTAACCGGTTTACCCCATACCACTACCCCTTCGCCGTATTTATGCCGGGTGATGCTACCGGGTACAGCAGATGCCCCCCATATCGTTTTACTCAAAGCAACAATCCTTTCATCGCAGGCCGGATAGCCCACAAGGCTTGGCGAACGCAATGGCGGGTTACCAACAACGGTAGCGCCCAGTTTTACCAACTCGGCTATTTTAGCCAATAATTGCGGCGTCATTGATTCATATACCGGCAATGCCAACAACCTGTAACTTGCCCCACTGGGGAATACCACCTGATGGTCTTTCACAGTAGCCTTCATTAACTGGCCGGGCGCGCAGCCATCAAAATTATAACCTCTGCGGTCGCCAATGGTATCGCCGCCCACCATTGCCGATGACGGCGGCACGAATACCAGCGGAGAACCCTCGGGCGTTAAATAAAGCACATCGGCCACGGTGCGGCCCTGTTGTAGTATATACTGACTCCGGGTAACGTAATTATGATAGCCGTTAGCCCATGGCCACCAGGTTTGGCTGCGATCCCAATGTACGCCGTATGGCCCCATGGTTGCCCCGGGTTTCAATGAATCGGGCAGGAACTGGTTCTGGAACGTGTGATACACAAACCGGTTAATGCCGGCTGCAAAAGCCCAGTCGCCCTGGTTTTTCATCGATGCCGGGTGTTGTTTCCAACCCTCGTTATCCTGGGCGGTAAAAGCCTCGGCAGGGATCAGCGATTTACCATTAACATGCCCTATGGATGTAGATTCTATAACGCTATAGCTTGAATTGAAGCCAAAACCTTTGCTCCAAAACTCAGCCATAGGCACATCCGCTATCGATCCAAGTTCAAGATCGGCTATTGGCGTCATGTCATACGGTTCGATAGAAAGCGACAGGTTATTACGCCTGGCATAGGCCTTTACCTGCCTGGCGTGGTTATCCAAAACAAGCTCCTGGGCGGTTTGCCTCAGGTCCCACAAAAAGCGTTCGCTCTCTTCCAGGCTGCCAACAATGTTGCCGGCATAAACCGGGTAGTATTTAAGCGGGTCGTAGCCTCTTCTTTTTATAAATTCCTGCCTGAACAATCCTGTCCAGTTTTGCGCGCCCATCTCCCAGCTATCCATGTGCAGGCGTTTTAAACCACCTTTAATATTTTTGTTTGTCCGCCCTGTTTTTCTCAGCAGGTTGCCTACATATTTATCCAAATGATAATTAAGTGCTACGGTATCAAATTTATCAGCCTCGAGGCCTAAACCGGGCACCGGTGCAGGGCGGGTAATAGCCCCGTTATTGCGGCTTACAAAGCGCATAACCGTCCACTTGCCTGATGGCGGTGACCAGTTAAGCGTACCATCAGGTTGCATTTTTAATGTCAGATCAATTATCTGGCTTTTAGTTACCGCATTTTTATCTGCCCCATCATTAGCAGGCGATGGCATATACGGCCTCACCACACCCGAGCTGTAGGGCGCACGATAGTATAAAGCCTTCTCCTCGTAATCTTTAATAGGCTTATCCTGTTCCGTTGCCGGGAAGGCTAAAACCGCTACATCCTGGTAAAATTTCAGCCATTCTTTTTTCACCTCGGGCGTTAAGCCGCCCTCGCCAAAAAAAGGCTTTTTGGGCGGCGGCACAGGCAAAACAATTTTCTGTTTATCGCCGGCGGTTACCGTAACCTGGCTGGATACCAGGTGCTGCATAGACTGGCTTGCTTTAACCCATGGGCCGCCGCTACCCGTCCACCCCGGGCCAATGCCTAAGGTTATTTCAATACCCAGGCGACGGGCCTCTTTTTCGGCATGTACAAAAAGCGATGTCCATTTATCGCTTAAAAACTCTACCGGGCCGCTGGGGATACCAACATTCACTTCAAGGAAAATAAGGTTACCAATACCTGCCTTTTTCATCGATTCCAAATCCTTGGTGATGGTTTCTGCCGACATATTGCCATCCATAAAATACCAGTAAACACCAGGTCTGTATTGATCGGCCGGATGGGCAAAGTTTGCCTTTATTGTTTTTAGCTGCGCATTGGCCACAGTAAAGCAACAAAAAGCAATAAGGCAGGATAGTATATATCTAAGCATGGGTAGTATTTAATTGTGCGTACGAATGGTTAAGCGTTTTTGGAAAGGTTATATCCTTCACTCAAATTTACTTTATTTATTGTAACTGGTTTTTATCTGTTATGAGTTATGTTTTATACTTTTTGATATAACGATCAAGGCATCGAAAAAACGTTCTCCAAACCCACCACCACGGGCGATTGATCCGGGTTAACCTCCATCAGATCTGCCATATGCTCCCACCATTTCATCATCAATGGGTTTTCATGCAAACTGGCTGTGATGCCCTCATCGATGTATTGTACCGCTATCAACGTATCCGTTTCTTTATCAAAAAATATATTGTAGTTTTTAATGCCGTTCTGTTTAAGCAGGGTTACCAGCTCAGGCCAGATGTTGTCATGCCGTTTCCGGTATTCAACTTCGCAGCCGGGCTTTAACTTCATTTTAAAAACTACCTGTTTCATATCGTTTTTAATTTGCGGTTTTGATCAGGGCAACAGCAAAGGGTTTTAGATCGATGTAGTTATTATTAAGCGAAACATACACCGGTTGGTTATCTCCTGATGCTTCGTCAACAATGGCTATCTGCGCGCCCTTTAATTCAGCAGGCAGCGTTACGCGTTGGGCTTTATTACGCTTGTTAAGCAGCAATATACTTTTGCCCGTGGCATCTTTAAAACCCTGGGCCAACAGGTCATCGCCTTTGTTGTGGTCGATGCTTGTATTAACCAGTTTGCTACCGGCTTTTATCTGGTCTTTGATCAGCTTAAGCACCCAAAAACGCGCGTTGGGTTTATTGTTGATATAGTTAACCATGCTCACATCCGGAAACTGCGTTGGGAAACCCACTAACTGTGATTCGCCAATAACATCGATACCGTTTTTGGTTAGTTCGATAAAGAAATAAGCGTAAACACTCGCCGACAGGTTCCAGTAAGGCGCCGGGATAGGTTGAGTGCGCATCTCTTCGCTCACAAATGTACCCAGTTCATTAATATCTGTTTTGGTATTTGGCGACAGGCGTTTTTTAATATTTTCTACAAACCTTACCGTATTGATAAAATTCTCGGCCTTATCAAATACGGCGTATTCATAATCCTCAAATTTCTGTCCGCTGTTGGCGCTTGCATAACAATGGTAGGAGATCATATCCAGCGGGATGCCCGGCTTATGGTTAGCTGGGTTCAAAAAGTATTCGAACCATTCAGGGCGTTCGCCGGCAAGGCCAAGCCCTACAAATTTGGCATCGGGTATAACCTGTTTCAACGCAGTAACCAGGGCATCGTATATTTTGGTATAGGTTTGGGGCGACATGCTATGCTCCAGATCAGGCTCGTTCAGTACCTCCCAGTAAGGGATCTGGTAATGGTAGCCCGATTTGTGGTATTTGCCAAGCTCGTCTGTAAAACCGCCTTTGGTGTACCAGCTTACCAACCGCACATAGTAATCGGTAAGTTCTTTCATGGTGCTGTCTCTTAACTCGGTACCGCCGCCGTACGACCAGCTCACCTGATTTG
Organism: Mucilaginibacter sp.; assembly: GCF_041663085.1. Classification (GTDB taxonomy): domain Bacteria; phylum Bacteroidota; class Bacteroidia; order Sphingobacteriales; family Sphingobacteriaceae; genus Mucilaginibacter. The sequence continues at coordinate 1,002 of NZ_JBAZRC010000091.1, read as the reverse complement.
GATCTGCCGGATAGGGTACAGGTTTTTCTGTTTTAAACATCCATTGCGGTATGGTGCTAAAATTCATGATGATAGAATGCCCTTTGGTTGCCACCAAAAAATCAATGGTCATGGGGTCTATCAGGCTAAAATCCCATGATGTTTTTGTCGCTGTTGGCGGTTCAAGCTCGGCCACGGCTAATTTAGGGTACGGAAACCATGGCACATAACGTACAAAATCGGCATTCAGCTCTTTAACCGCCTTAAACGATGCATCGTGCATGGCAGCTTTACGGCGCAGCATGGGGTTACCCACTACCTGTAATGTAGGTGTAGACACCGAGGTGGACACCTCATTGGCCCAGTTTATTTTTAGGTGCGGGGTTTGCGCGCTGCAAATACCCACCGCGAGTAAGGCAAGGTTTATGGTAATAAATTTCTTCATCTTTATTAAATTAATAAACAACCATCAAAACAGTAAATGATACTTTTTAGAAAGGCAGGAAGCACCATTTACCATTGGCAACTCCCTGCAACTTTCAACCAATTACCAATTATTAGTACCCCGGGTTTTGTGTTAAGTTCTTATCCAGGAACAGCTGCCTGTCTGGCATAGGGTATAATGCTTCGTACCCGTCAAACTTGTAATCGTTTCCGTTAAACGGTACGCCACCCCTATCCACTGTAGGCGCTGCCCTTTCGGCCTGCCCGTGTGCATTTAAAAGCGTTGCCATTTGCGCGTTTGTTAAGGCGCGTTTCAGATCAAACCAGCGGTCGTTCTCAAATGCCAGCTCTACGCGGCGTTCATGCCTTATGGCTGTGCGGAATGTTTCCTGGCTTAAGCCGGATACATCGCCAAGCCCTGCCCTGTTCCTCACCTGGTTAATATATTGGTAAGCATTAGCCGGGCCGGTTTGTTCATTAATAGCTTCGGCCAGCATCAGCAATACATCCGAGTATCTTAGCACCGGCCAGTTATCATCTGTACGGCCAACCACCGTATGCGGATGGTTGTATTTATTT
>NZ_JBAZRC010000090.1:0-19443 GCF_041663085.1 Mucilaginibacter sp. | reverse complement strand
GCGTAACATTGGTGCTTTGTTTGATAGTACCAAAACTATTGCACGTGTATTAGAGACACATTAAAACTGAATTAGAATTGCATTAGAATTTACAGCCGGATGCATAATTGTTATACCAATCGTTCCTAACGGAACGAAATAAACGCCATCATTTCTATCTACCAACCAATTGTTCCTACATAACAACCATGGTGAATGCATTTTTACCACTATTAAAGCTAGAATGATAAGCATTAGTTTATTCTCTCGCAAAGACGCTAAGACGCAATTCTCATTTATTAAAAAATTTGCTTTTTCTTTACGTGAGCAAAAAATCACATGATTGATACGACTTCTTTTGTGAAAGCAATTCTTTAATCCCAAAAGGTATCACTACCTATTCAATACAACCTAAATAATGTTCCTACGGAACATCTGGTTGGTAGAATAATAAGAAATTAAACAGCGTTCCGTAGGAACGCCTGGTAACAGCAAAATGTGCACTCATATCCTTAAAACACCAGATTCGTGTCTAAAGGTTTATCCTTTTAAAAACTCCACTATAAAAGTACTGCCTCTCTCCGCGCCGGGTTCTATGCGGATAGTGCCTTTAAAAAGCTCTATTATTTTGCTGGTGATGTACAATCCTATACCGCTGCCTGCTATGCTCTTATCCTTATTAGCCCTAAAAAATGGGTTGAAGATCTTTTCAGCGTTCTCTTTACTAATACCCGGGCCCTGGTCTGTAACTGCAATTTTTATGTGAGATACCGTTGCTTCAAAACTTAAGGTAACGGGGTGCGGTTCGGAGTATTTAAAGGCGTTATCAATAATATTGTTCAGGGCAATGTACAGCATGGATTTATTGGCCAAAATGGTTAACTGTTCATCATCATCAGGCAGGGTGGCCAGCTGAATTTTGAGCATCCCCGCCCCTTTGCGCACCGACCATTGCTCCTCCAGCTCCCACACCAGTTCATCAACCCTCACCGGGCTTAGTTTAGCTTGTGTATAGTTCAGGTCAACCTGCGCAAGCTCCATCAGGCTGGTAATGGTTTCCTGCAGGCGCGCACCATCGGTAGCTATCGACGACAGGATACGCTCGTACTCTACCTTGTCGCGGTCTTTCTCCAGCGCAACCTCAACCTCGCCCATTATACTGGTAAGCGGTGTGCGTAGCTCATGCGATGCATTGGCTACAAAGGTTTGCTGTAACTCAAAGGCATTTTGCAGGTGGGCCAGCAAGCGGTTAAAGTTATCTATCAGCTCGGATATCTCATCCTTACTTTTAACCTGGCTTACCCGCAGGTGCAGGTTGCTGGAGCGGATGTTCCTGATCTGGGCGATGACCTTATCAACCGGCGAGAGCGCCTTCTGCGCAAATTTACGCCCCGCAAAAAACAATATCACTCCAAAAACAACAAAAAGGGAGCTGGCTATCTGCCCCAGGATGATCATCCGGCGTTGCGAGTTGACATCAATTGCCGATGCCAGGATCACAAAATCGCCCTGGTTGTCATGATAAAACCGGCCCACCACTTTACGCCGGCCCTCTTCATACTGGATGTACCCATCCTTGCGCACCTGGTTGATAATGTTTTTTGTCCAGTAGATGTTATGATCCATTTTAAAGGCCGACATGTCATTACGGTCGTAAATACGGATCACCTCGCCCGACAATTTTTCGAGATACTGCTGTTGTATTTGCAGCAGCGAATCGGCTGCCAGTTCATCTGCTTTAAGATATAATTGCGAGGCAAGATTGGTACGGTCGGTTAAGCGACTATAAAAATCGGCCGTAAAGAATGAGTACACGGCTATATACAAGGCCACCAAAACAACCAGCAGCGCCCCCGAACTGATGAGCGTAAAATAAAGCGAGAGCCGGGTTTTTATTTTCAATTTAAGAATATTTATCTTTTATTTCTATCGACTTAACAAACTCCTGATAGATGTATAAACAAGCCTCATTTTTATCAAAAAATCGTTCTAAGGAATGTACTGATCCTTTTTCTTTAAAATACACCTCATATGCTAAACCATGCTTTCCCCCAACTATTGTTAAAGCAATTTTATCATTATCATCTGTCGATCCATACAGCCCGTGTAAATAATAATCTGTTTCGGGTATACCTAATTCTTTCAGCTTAAAATGCAAATCTTCTAATTCCATTCCTTGTTAGTCCTTTAGAATATACCCCATACCAATAACCGTATGGATCAGTTTTTTATCAAACCCCTTCTGTATTTTATTGCGCAGGTAGTTTACGTAAACATCAACCATATTGGTGCCGGTATCAAAATTTATACCCCACACCCGCTCCATAATAAACTCGCGCGATAGCAGCTTATTGGGGCTTTTGATGAACAGTTCTAAAAGGCTGTATTCTTTAGCGGTAAGGTTTATCTGTTTGCCCTCACGCTCGGCGGTTTTATCCCATGTATTTAGTTTAAGGCCGCCAAAGCTCAGGATGTGATCATCCCCATCGGCCAGTTTTTTACGGCGCAGCAGGGCCTCTATCCGCGCAAGCAGTTCATTAAAATGGAATGGCTTAACCAAATAATCGTCAGCACCCGAGTGCAGGCCGTTCACTTTATCATCAATTGTACCCAGGGCACTTAACATTAACACAGGCAGTTGGGGTTGGTGCCTGCGTACCTGCCGGCAAATTTCGATGCCGCTCATATCCGGCAGCATTACATCCAATATCACCAGGTTATATTCGGTTGCCTGCACCATTTCTAAAGCAGTTTCGCCGGTATCGGCAATATCTACTTCATAATCGTGTTCGTTAAGGCCTTTTTTTATAAATGATGATACCTTTTCTTCATCTTCTATAACACAGATCCTGATCATGCTGAGCGTTTTTTCAAATATGAAAATATTCAAGGTAAATTGCGCTTGTTTGTCAATTTACTTTCACAAATATACATTACAAGCCATATAAAGCCTGCCTGTGTTTGATGGCGAAACCCATTTTATTAGGTTTGCAGCCATGACAACTCTCTCCGGCACCAAACTACACCCTGCAATAATCCCTTTAATGGCCGTTGCCGCAGGTGTTACGGTAGCAAACATATACTACAACCAGCCCATCCTTAAAGACATTGGCGAATCTGTACATGCCTCAGGCGCCGAAATTGGGAAGGTATCCATGTTTGCACAACTGGGTTATGGTTTGGGGATGTTCTTTTTGATCCCACTGGGTGATAAAGTAAACCGTAAACGGCTCATCTTATTGTTAAGCACCTTATTGATGATAACCCTTGCGGGGTTTAGTTTTGCTACAAAGCTATACCAGGTTTACGCATTGAGTTTATTTGTTGGCCTTTTTGCAACATCGGCCCAGATACTGATGCCTATGGCGGCCACGCTTGATAGTGTTAACCGCGGCAAAACAGTCGGCAAGGTTTTCAGCGGGATATTGGTGGGGATATTAGGCGCCCGGGTTATCAGCGGGTTAATTGCCGGCTGGCTGGGATGGCGTTTTGTTTACGGTATATCGGCAGGTATGGTATTTATTGTTGCTATACTGCTTAAACTTTATTTGCCAAACGTGCCGCCTAAATTTAAGGGCAATTACGTTGGTTTGCTTAAATCAGCATTATCATTAGTGGGCGAGTTTAAAATATTAAGGCAGGGTGCATTATTAGGCTTTTTCACCTTCGGCATCTTTTGCTCTTTCTGGACTACCTTAACCTTCCACTTGAGCAACGCGCCGCTTAATTTTTCGGCCAGCACTATAGGTTTGTTTGGTTTTATAGCCATTGGCGGTGCATTGGTAGCCCCATGGTTTGGCAAACTGGCCGATAAGGGCAACACACACCGCTCCCTGCTTATTTCAGTGGGGATGATCATCGCGAGTGTTATCCTGCTTAAAATTTTCCCTTATTCTATCGCGGCGCTTGTTATAGCCATCTTCTTCCTGGATATTGGCGTGCAGGCTACCCAGATAACCAACTTTGCCCGTATTTATGCGCTTGATGAACATGCACACAGCAGGCTCAACACTATTTATATGACCACCTATTTCATAGGCGGCTCGGCAGGTACTTATTTTGGGCTGTTATCATGGAAAATGGGCGAATGGAACATGAGCACCTGGCAAATGCTCCTTTGGGGCGTTATTGCGATCGGTATCGTACTAATAAGTAAAGACAAAAAAGCCGGATCAAGCGTCCACGCTTGACTTTAAGTACTCGTCAGCGTCCACGCTGCTGTATTGCCGTGAGCGTGGACGCTCACAATTATTATCATTCAAGCGTGGACGCTTGAACGGGCGTATTATTAAACGTCCCCCTTTACCTTTTCCTTTAAATGATCGGCCAGCCGTATGGTTAGCGCGGTTAGCGTTAAGGTTGGGTTTGGCGCGGCGGCAGTTGCATAGCAGGATGCCCCGGCCATATACAAATTGGCTATGCCGTGCACTTTGCAGTTAGCATCAACCACACCTTTTTTAGGGTCATCGGCCATGCGGGTTGTACCCATGTGGTGCCAGCCCCCGCCGGTAAATGATGGCCAGGTGTTATCATTCTCGTCCTGCAGGTAATCCATCAGGCGTACCCTGCCTGCGGCGCTGATGCCCATTTGTTCGCCTATTATTTTGTAGATGCTGCGCAGGCTGTGCTTCTCAAGCGGGGTAAGCTCCCAATGCAGGGTAGCGCGTGGTACGCCAAGCGCATCTTTTTCAGTTTCTAACGTAACGCGGCTATCAGGATTTGGCGCCTGTTCTATCCGTGTAAACAGTTCAAATGCCTTGTGGCTTTTAAAGGTCTTTTCTTTTTTAGCTTTTTCCTGATCGGCGTGCATAAATGCGTTGGTTTTGGCGGTATCGGCGCTCCAAAGATCGATCATCGGCGTGTGCGTTTTGGCTATCTCTAAAGGCGTTAACGAAGCCGTACCGTTTAGTATGCGGTACTTGCGTTGCAGCTCCTCGCTTATGGCCAGTTCGGCGCGGTGTTTAACGCCCCAATCCCACTGGTAAAGTTTAAGCTCCTGGGGTTTGGTGAGCCACAGTTCGGCCGATTTTATCTCCAAATGCTCCATAAAGTAACGGCCCACGTTATCATTTTGGTTACCCAGGCCTTTGGGCGCCTGCTTGTTTGATGCCAGTAATAGGCGCGCATTCTGGATAGAGCAGCAGGCAACAATAAATTGCTTTGCCCTAACCGTATGCTGTTTACCGGCCAGGTTTTTCACAGTAACTTCCTTTATGGCGGATAAACCTTCGTTTGCGGTAATATCCGTTACATTGGCGTAGGTGTACAGATGGATGTTGGGCGCTTTTACAATGGTATCGCGGTACTTGGTGCCAAAACGTGTTGGCGGGCTAAACTGCCATATTTTATTAAAAACGGCCTTATCATCAAGCGGCAGCAATGTTAGGTCGGGGTCTTTATCCTGCCAGTATTTTACATCGTACTCATAAGGGCCCAAATCAAGGTTTTTGTGAGCACGGGCATAGTATGGGTCCAGGTCTTCACGTTTGATGGGCCATCCGCTATGCGGCACCCAATCGCGTTCTTTAAAATCAATAGGGTCAAAAGGCGAGCAGAAGCCTGCCCAGTGCCCGGTTGTGCCGCCAAAGTAATGCAGCCGTGCCGATTCGAGCGGGTAGTAACGCTGCCCGGTAACTTTGCCTTTGTACAGGTCCTGCATTTGGGCTTCGTACTCAAAGCCTCCACCTTCAAGCAATATTACTTTGTAGGGGGTGTTCAGCCATTCGAGCGCCATACTTATACCGGCCGCCCCCGATCCTACTATACAAATATCGCCTTCAATAATGCTGTTGTTATCAATATTTCTCGCGTCGATATGCATGGCCGGTTATGATTTAAGTAATGAATAAAGCGCGCACTGCCTGGCTTCGGTTACCGACATTACCCAGCCCTTTACCACAAGTGTATTGCCCTGTTTAAAATCGGCTGTTACCTGTTTATCAAGCATGGCTTGTATCTCGTTCTTACCCAGCGCGGCATCTTTACCACCCAAAAGCAGTTGCGATAATTTCTCTTTATTATCCTCGGCAGCATGGGTTTTACGGTAGGCCAGCCCGGCCTGGTTAATCGTTTTATCATCTACCAGTTGCGAAAGTAAATAGGGCTGTGCCACCGCCATTTCTTTAGACCCACCGCAGCCATGCACCATTGGCAGGGTAAGCGCCATCGCGGTAAAGGCCGATAGTTTTACAAATAACCTCCGTTCCATACTTTTCAATTTTTCACCACTTCCAGTTTCATGCTTTCTACGCCCCGTTCTTTGATCAGTTCGGTATAATTTGTTAGCGTAAACTTTTTATTAACCAGCGCCTTAAACTCCGGCGATAGCAGCATGTTCAGTTCGGTTTCGCGGTGCAGGGCGGTAAGCGGTTTGCCTGCTTTGGTGTTCATCATGCTGCTGTTCATATCAAACAGGGCGTTCATTTCGGGCGTTTGCAGGGCAACGTGTATCACCACCAGGTTTGGCCTGTTTTTACTTAGCTTGTTGGTTACATAGGCCAAAAAGGCTTTCTTTTTGGTAGCTACAGGCTCGCCCCACATTTCTTTGTAGGTTTCGCCAAAGTAAACGGTTTCGCTTAGGGTTGATATGCCCAGTTTATATTTACGGGCCAGCTTTTCGGTAAGCGCGCGCAATGCCGGGGTTGATAACGCTATGCCCATGTGCGGGTCTATGTATGATATTTTTAAGCCCGATGCCAGCGCCCTTTCTATCTGTGCCGATAATTCTTTCTCTACCTCTTCTATCTTATACCCGCTTTTGGCAAAAGCCCCTGTCGACTGCGGAAAATAGCCCACCGCATCAACCAAACTTGGCACCGCCTCGCGCCCGGTAACCGGCCCCCAACGGTAATTTTTCCATTCGGATGTAAGCGTTAAATGGACGCCCACGCTTATCTGCGGGTTCTTTTTCAGTATCTCTACTGCTTCCTGGTACCATGGGCAGGCAAACTGCACCGATGCCGAGAAGGGCATTTTGGTATCGGCCATTTTTTGCATGGCCTTGTTTACGGAATGGTTCATGCCGATATCGTCAAGCCTTAGCATCAGCCGCGGCAAAACCTGGATGGACATTTGTGCCGATGCCGTTTTCAGCACAGCAACGCTTAACAATAAAAAGAACAGGTATTTTATATTTTTCATGGCAGATATTATTGCTAATTATACTTTTAAGAAGGCCTTTTTTCGGTACAGGAAATACATAAACATCCACTTAACCATAATAAAGCAGATGGCCATTACCACGATATTGTAGGGACTGCCAACCCACTCCCCCAGCCAGCCAAAAAAGCCATTGGTAGCGTAGTTCCAGTTGATGAATTTGCTGGAGATGTAGATAAGGATAGAGTTCATGCCTATCACCTTAAAAAAGAAAGCCCATTTCTGATAGCCCAGCACATCTATCACATAGTAAAACAAAGCCAGCAACAGTAAGCTCAACCCGCCCACCTGCATCACAAACGAGCTTGTCCACAAGTTTTTATTGATCGGGAAATCGAGGTTCCAGATCTGCGCTATCACCAGGAATATAACACCAGCCACAGCCAGTATAAATGCTTTACGCCCTTTATGCTGATGCCCGGTTTTTAACAGCGTACCAGCCAGTATGCCCAACAAACCTGTACTGATAGCCGGGATGGTAGAGAACAGCCCTTCGGGATCATGAATACCCAGGTAAAGTTTGCCCGGTAACAGCAGCCTATCCATATACGATGCAAAGTTGCCCGGCATGGTGAGGTCGCCATACGGGAAGCCCGGAGCCGACGTAAATTTCATTAAAAGCCAGTACCCGATAATGAAAAACCAAAACCAGGCTATTTGCCATTTGCGGTTGGCATACAGGTAAATAATATTGGCAAACATATAAGCGATACCGATGCGGCCCAGTACCGACGCAAAACGGATCTCGTCGATAGTTTTCAGCGTTTTCAACCCGTTATTAACCAGTAAGCCAAGCAGTATTAATATAATAGCACGTTTTATAACACGTAATACCAATTGCGGCCTGCTCGCGCCTTTTTCCAATTCGCGACCAACAGAATATGGCGTGGCCACTCCCGCCAGGAACAAAAACAGCGGGAAAATCAGATCGTACAAATGAAAACCGTTCCAATCCGGATGGGTAAACTGGTTGGCAATGCTGCCCCAAAATGGCGAACCGGTTGCCTTGGCAAGGGTATGAAAAATCTCCTCGCCGCCCAGTATCCAAAACATATCAAACCCGCGCAGGGCATCTAACGAATACAGGCGTTCATAGGTAAACGGCGATGTGTTTACATCAGCAGCACCGGCAGTGCCATCGGCTTTTTTTGCGGTCATAGTGTTATGATAATAAAGGGTTGAACGCGCCGGCTAAGGGTACCGGCATTGGGTTTATGAATGTATCTTTAAATATAGGATACTTTTTAAATAATTTACAAAAGTATTTTCTATAATTATTAAAAAGGGATTGTCAGTCTGAGCTTGTCGAAGACCTGAACGAGCTGCAATACCAGCGAGTGGTTCGACAAATTCACCATGACATACCCACCTTTGTCAGTCTGAGCCTGTCGAAGACCTGAACGCTTTGCAATGTCGGCGAATAGTTCTACAAGCTCACCATGACATACCTACCACTGTCAGTCTGAGTTCGTCGAAGACCTGAACGCTATACATTATTTGCAACTTTTACTAACTTAGTTATAATGAACCAATATCATGTTTATATACTGCTATGTAGCGACGGCTCTTATTATACTGGTGTAACCAATAATATTGAAAGACGCATGATCGAGCACGAGTCTGGTGAAAACCCCAATTGTTACACATTTAAACGCAGGCCTCTTAAACTGGCCTTCAATGAGGTTTTTGCTGACATTAACCAAGCTATCGCATTTGAAAAGCAGGTTAAAGGATGGCGAAGAGCTAAGAAAGAAGCCATCATAAATGATAGATGGGACTTACTTCCTGAATTAGCAAAGTCGGCGAATGGTTCGACAAGCTCACCATGACATACCCACCTTTGTCAGTCTGAGCCTGTCGAAGACCTGAACGCTTTGCAATACCGGCGAATGGTTCGACAGGCTCACCATGACATACCCACCTTTGTCAGTCTGAGCCTGTCGAAGACCTGAACGCTTTGCAATACCGGCGAATGGTTCGACGGGCTCACCATGACATACCTGCCTTTTGTCAGTCTGAGCTTGTCGAAGACCTTAGTCGGCGAGTGGTTCGGCAAGCTCACCATGACAGTTCCACCCCCTTGTCAGTCTGAGCTTACCGAACCTTCTTACCGAACCAGCGGTATATAAAAATGCGTGATTTACGGTATATGGGTTGAGGCCTAATTAAGGCACTTTTAATACATCATTTGCAATACACCAAATTGGCTTCCCCCGGTCATGGTTTACCATTTGATCCTATTTTTATTGACATGTGTAAAAACAAAACCCAGTTTAAAAGGCACGCCCTTTTTAAGTTTTTAGCCTTACTGCTTTTAATATCCCCCACCAGGATACTGGCACAAACCAATCAAACCGATAGCCTTAGTATTGTATTAAAAAAGCAGCTATCAGAACTGAACTTGAAATTTGAGGCCGAACACAAACAGAAACTGATACAGCAGCAGCAATTTGCCAACAACAGACGCAATACCACCATAGCAGTAATAGCAGTGCTGTTTGCCAGGGGGGCGATCCTCGGCTATCAATCGTACAGCCGTTACCGCTTAAAACAGATGGTGCTGTTGCAGTCGGCGATGCTGCACCAACTGGATATAGCTACCCAAGGCATTATAGAAGCTGAGGAAAAGGAGCGTAAACGTATAGCTGCTGATCTGCATGATGGCGTTGGGCAACTATTTTCGGCTGTACGCATGAACCTGAGCAGCCTGATGGATCGTGCTGTTTTAACCAATGCGGCCGAAAAGGCACTGGCCGAAAAAACCCTGGCCATGGTTGATGAAAGCTGTAAAGGAGTGCGTACCATTGCCCAACAGATGATGCCAAATATTTTACTGAAGACAGGCCTTGCAGCAGCTATAAAAGATTTTGTGAACAAGATAGACTCGCAGCACCTGAAAATAAACATGGAAGCTTACGGGCTTGAGGAACGACTGGATAACAATGTGGAGATAGTGCTTTACCGGGTGTTGCAGGAGTGTGTAAACAATGTGATAAAACACGCGCGCGCCAGCAGATTAGATATAAACCTTACCCGCGAAGGCAGGGATATATCTGTTACCATTGAAGATAACGGCATTGGCTTTAACGCAGCAGACAAGATGAAATTTGCAGGTATAGGCCTAAAAAACATCATTACCCGGGTTAAGTACCTAAAGGGCAGCGTCGACATCTCGTCTGACCAGAACAAAGGCACCCTGGTGGCTATTTATATCCCGCTTATGGCTTAAATTTAAAATAGCTTTTGGCATTAAAATAGCAAATATCCTGTATCACCTTACCCGTCCATGCCATATCATGCGGCAATTCGCCGTTCACAATATCTTCGGCAAAAAGGTTGCAAAGCAGCCTGCGGAAATACTCGTGCCGGGGAAACGACAGGAAACTGCGCGAATCGGTAAGCATGCCTATAAAACGGCTCAGTAAGCCCATGTTTGATAGGGCGTTGATCTGCCTGGTCATGCCATCCTTTTGATCCTGGAACCACCATGCCGAGCCGTATTGTATCTTACCGGCTACCGAGCCATCGTTAAAATTGCCTATCATGGCGGCCATCATTTCGTTATCTGCCGGGTTTAGGTTGTAAATGATGGTTTTGGCGAGGCGGTCGTCTTTATCCAGTTTATTCAAAAATTTGGATAGCGGCCTGGCCTGGTTAAAATCGCCGATAGAATCAAACCCCGTATCTGGCCCAAGCTGGCTTAACAAACGGCTGTTATTGTTACGCAAAGCCCCTAAATGAAACTGCTGCACCCAATCCTTTTCCTGGTTCCACACCGCAAAATTATACAGCATAGCCGATTTGAATTTCACCTTTTCTGAATTGGTAACTTTTTTTTCGGCACGCACCTTTTCAAAGATCTCGCGTATTTCCTCGTCGGTGTATTCTTCGGCGTAGATATGCTCAAGGCCGTGATCAGATACCGTACAGCCGTTTGCCGCGAAGTAATGATGGCGATTTTTCAGCGCGTATAAATAATCCTCAACCGAATTTATGGTGGTGTTTGATATCTCTTCTAATTTAGTGACGTAAGCATTCAGGGCTACTACATCCTCAATGTACATGGCCTTATCAGGCCTGAAGGCCGGGTACACCTTTACCTCTGCCCCATCCTTTTTTAACTGGCTGTGGTGGCACAGGTCATCCAGCGGGTCGTCTGTGGTGCATATTACATCAACATTCATTTTTTTGATAAGCTGCTGTACCGAAAACTCCGGGCTGTGCAGCTTTTCGTTACAATCAGCATATATAAATTCGGCTGTGCCGGGCATCAGGCGGGAGGTGATCCCGAAGTAGCGCTGCAGTTCCAGGTGTGTCCAGTGGTAAAGCGGGTTACGCAGGGTGTAAGGAACGGTTTCGGCCCATTTATCAAATTTTTCGTTATCAGGTTTACCCCCGGTAATATACCCTTCGTCAATACCATTGGCGCGCATGGCCCGCCACTTGTAATGGTCGCCGTTTAGCCAGGCGCGGGTAATATTATCAAAGTTAATGTTGTTGGCTATCTGATCGGGCGGCAGGTGGCAATGATAATCTATAATAGGGAGGTCTTTGGCATGGTCGTGATACAACTCTCGGGCCACATCAGATTGCAGCAAAAAATCCTCGTCCAAAAAACTTTTCATAACTGGCTAATAAAACGGCAATGTATTAAACATTTTCGACAGATTTTACGCCCATGATCTGCAAACGTTTTTAGGCCCAGGTGATTTTTAAAGACTGCCCGCCGTTAATAGTATATTCTATATTCCCCCTGCTGGTGGTTTTACCTTTAACGTCCTGCTTCTGCCCACTGGCTGTTACCGTAAATTTTGGTAATTTTTTGTTATCCATTTTCACGATAACCAGCCGGCTTGTTAACCTGCTATCGCCCAAAATGGTAAATTTAATTGATTTGCCTTTGCGGGCATTAAATGATGAGGTAGGGTAATCTACCGAGATCATAAAACTTTCACCGGGTACGCGCAAATAATGGCGTGGCAATATCCCAAACGCGTTACCTGCGCCATAAACCTCCTGCCCAACCTCTCCGCTCTTCTCCCAACCGTCATGCAGGTCCTCTAATGCTATCCAAAGTTTGGGGTCAACCTCGCCTATCTTTACTTTGTCAGATAACATCTCTTTTGGCAGCATGGTTGGGTAATAATAAATGGCCCTGTTAACCAGGTATTTTATATACTCGGCCAATAACAAGGATATTGATGGCAGGATATCTTCGCCCTCAGCGTGTTTCAAGTAATCATGCAGGGCGCAAAAAACTTCCTGCTCTTCATAAACAGCCGTGTAAGGAGCATCATTAAGCGGGAACAAACAAAAGAACGACGGGAAATTCTTGCCGTAGCCATAGTCGCATTCCCAAAGCTTCACATTTTTAAATATGTTAGCCAGGCACAGGTAACTTAATTCCTTGTATAATTTATTACCCGTTATTTTTGAGAGCCTGAGCAATGCCCCGGCAGAAAAAGCTGTGTTATTAGCCTGGTAAAATAAACCGAACCCAAGCCCCTGTAATTTTTTTGCGGCTGTTTCTGCTTCGTTGAGATAGCGTTTTTCCCCGGTTAACTCATAAGCCTGCAACATGATGTGGGCGTACAAGCCGGGTACATCGTGCTCGCCCCCCATACCGGGCGCGGTTTCTGCTTTGATAACTTCCAGCGTATCCATTTTATAGAACACCGGCCATTGGTATTTAAAATGATGTGCCACTTTAATAGCAAACTCCAATGAACCAATAAAAAGTTTTTCGGCAATCTTATCGCCTTTTAGCGCCAGGCGCGAGAGGTTAAGCAACGGATGGTGCAGGTACCAGGAATCCATGGTCATGGGCTCTTTTTGCTCTTCCTCGCCTTCCAATTTATCGGCAGCGGCCGGGAGCCAGCGCATAATGGTTTTTAGCTTGTCGTCATAAAAGGTGGGGAGGGCTTCTCTGATACCTTTTATGACATCCATTTTTTTACCGCTCCATTCCACATAATCGGTAAGGGGTAAAAGCACGGCCAGCTGCACCATAATTTCGGGCGGGGTTACGTAATCGCTCACGTAGGCATTGAAATAAGCATGCCCGGCCACCTGGCTCCAGCAACCCGGGCTATCTATCAGATCAAATAAACCTTTTTCTAATGCCTCGGGCCAATCCTGGTAATTGGTATCGGGTTTGGGCAGTTGTAAATACGCCCGGGCAAGCATATCCAGGTATTGCTCAACCATTGCTGCTTCTTTGGCGGGTACTTCTGCCTCAAATATTACAATAGCGTCTGATATCACAACTTCTTTACCTGCTTGCAATGGCTTATCAGTTGTAGGTGCAGGCCTGAAACCAAGTTCGGGCCATTCGCCACCAACGGTTTCGCCTGCGGTAGTTTCTGTTTGCCGGCAGTAATTATTTAAAGCTGTGAGGTTTTGCAGATACAGTACGGAACCGCATTTAGGCCGGGTAATATTAAAATATACCATGCCAGAGCGGGTGCCAACCTGTTTCACCTGTACTTTACCAGCGGTATTGCCGGGTTTGCCGTCATTACCGGGGATGATGACATCACGCGGCCAGAAGGGTATCAGCAAGTGTGTACGTGGTTTTAACGTGGTTGTGTATCGTAAACAGGTGTTGGTATCATCAGGGAATTGGATCTCGACGGTGATATCGCCAATTATGGCATCCAGGAAAAATATGATGCCGTTATCCGTTTCTGTTTGGGATTTTATAGTTAAACCGCCATCAGGTGAGTAACCTGTACGGAAAGCTATCTTGCCACCTTTGGGCCATTTGGCCAGCACCCAAAGTGAATCATTACTGCAATGGGCTGTAAATGTAAATGTATCAATCGTTTTTGCGTAAACAATCGTCGGTTTGCCATCCGAAAAATAGTTGCTGGCTGCCGCTGCCCATGGAGATATACCGCTCATAATGATAGTTTATGGTTTGTGTATCATCAACCAACCATAATGGCATGTTGTTTTTTAAATTATCGTATTAATTAAATATAAATAACATTACTTAAACACCTAAAGCTGCCAGGATCTCATTAATTGAAAACTTTGCCCCACATACGTATTCATCGGCGGCGCCGTAGTAAATAGTGAGTGTATCTCCATCCGCATCTAAAATATGGCCGTTGGTAAAAACCACGTGGCCAAAAAAGCCGGTAGTTTCATAAGCTTCGGTAGGCTCCATAACAGGCTCGGTAGTACGGGCAAGAACAATAGATGGATTAGCCAGATCCAGCAGTACTGCACCCAGGCAGTAACGGTGTTCTTTGGTGGCGCCATGGTATATTTCCAGCCAGCCCTTTTCGGTTTTTATAGGTGCGGCACCTGCGCCTACACGGCCGCTGTCCCACATCCCCTCTCGGGTTTTAAGGATACATTTATGATTACCCCAGTGTACCCCGTCAGGCGATTCGGCCAGCCAGATGTAATTGCCGCCAATATCAACACTGCTGGGGCGGTGCAGGGCATAATACAAGCCGTTTATCTTTTCCTCAAATATGGCAACATCCTTATTATGAGGTGGCAGTATCATGCCATAGGTTTCAAAATTTTTCCAGTCGGTAGTGGTGCGCATGCCTACGCCTACCCCACTGTCGCTAACTGCGGTAAAGGTTAGGTAATACTTATCTTCTAAAAAAGTTACCCGGCAATCTTCAATACCGAATGTTTGCAAGGGGCCTATGCCAAACAGTTTTTTATACCCTTCCGGCTCGTAGAAAGTGATACCATCGTCGCTGCAAAGCAAACGCAGGTGCGATAGCGTGGTTAAGTAATCAACGCCTTTATAACGCACCACCCGCGCATCGGTAGCTATCAGATCCGAATCATCAAGCGCTATTTCCATGATCTGGGTTTCGCCGCTTGCGGTAAGTATCGGGAACGAAACTTTCACCTCGGTTTGCTCGGGCCGTTCGGCTACACGTACCAGCAGCCATACCTTGCCATCAAACCTAAACACACCCGGGTTTAACAGGCAGGCAATGGTTAAGCCATCTATACTGGGTGTAAGGTCTTTAGGTGATAATAATGGGTTTTGCGGGAAACGTTTTGCAATATCAGCCATGGTAACTCTATTGGTACATATACTTCAACAGCATGTATTCGCAATGGTTTATAATAAAAAAACTTAACTAAAATTTGCGTAACCGAATGGTAACCTATACTTTTACGTAACCATACGGTTACAGATAAAATTAACATGAGAAGAGATGTATTCCAGGCCATTGCCGACCCTACCCGCCGCCAGATCATTAACCTGCTGGCCGGGCAACAGCTAAACCTTAACGCCGTTGCCGATAACTTTGACGTAAGCAGGCCTGCTATATCCAGGCATATAAAAATACTGACCGAGTGCGGCCTTATCACCATTAAACAGCAGGGACGCGAACGCTTTTGCCGCGCCGACCTGAAAAAACTGGAGCAGGTAGCCAAATGGACCGACCAGTACCGCGCCTTCTGGACCAGCAAACTGGACGCCCTTGAGGACTTTTTAACCAAGGAAGAAACCGAACAAAAACCAAAACATATATAATTATGGAAACAAAACCACTTGTAGTTGAGCGCACACTGAATGCGCCGGTAAGCCGCGTATGGCAGGCTTTAACCGATAACGAAAAAATGAAACAATGGTATTTTAAACTGGAAAGCTTTGAACCACGTGTTGGCTTTGAATTTAGTTTTAACGGCCAGGGCAGCAAGGGCGAAAGTTACAAGCATAATTGCCGTATTACAGCGGTTGAACCTGAGAAAAAGTTAAGCTATACCTGGGTGTATGATGGTTTTAGCGGCCACTCGGAAGTTACGTTTGAGCTTTTTCCCGAAGGTGATAAAACGCTGGTAAGGGTAACCCATACCGGGCTGGAAAGCTTTGTGCAAAATGGGCCGGATTTTGCTGCGGAAAGCTTTACCAAGGGCTGGAACCACATATTGGGCATCAGCTTAAAGGAATTTGTAGAGAAAGAAAATTAATACAAAAAAAGACCGGTGAAAGCTTATACTTTGCACCGGTCTCGCATTTATACATTATATGATTACCTGCCGCCTGTACGAGGTACAGTTGGCGCACCCACTGGTGTAGTACTTGGCTCTGTAGGCGAAGTTGCTGGCATTGGATTTGGCGTTGCCGGTGGTGTACCGGTTGGTGGTACACCTGGGGTAGGCGCCGGTGCAGTAGGTGTTGTTGGTACTGTAGGCGTAGTTGGGTTTGTTGGCACCGTAGGGTTTGTAGGACTGGTTGGCGCCGACGGGTTTGTAGGTGTTGTTGGATACGATGGCACAGCAGGCGTTGTTGGGCTTGTTGGTACCGTAGGCATTGCCGGGCTACCTGTTGGGGTAGTAGGTGTTGTTGTTGGCTTTGTTTTTTTAGTTTTTGATTTTTTAGGTACAGTGTCCTGGCTTACAGTTAAATTACCTGTTAACAAAGCAGCTTTATTTAATGCGGGGATGTTGTGACTTTTAGCCGCGGCATAATTGATACCGAAAGCAGCGATCGCCGTCGCCATTATTAAACTTATCTTTTTCATGGTATATATTATTTATTGGTTTATAACATTAACTATAGTGCAATGGTTGTGCCAAAAACGACATATACTGTATTTAAATTGATAATTAATGCTTAAAGTAGTACTTACCCCGCAACCATATTGCCACCTTCACTAAAATTATCAAAGCGGGAACTTCAACCAACGGGCCAATAACGCCGGCAAATGCCTCGCCCGAGTTGATGCCGAATACTCCTATAGCTACTGCAATAGCCAATTCGAAGTTATTACCCGCGGCTGTAAATGCGATGGACGCATTCTTAGAATAATCGGTCCCCATATACTTGCCGGTAAAAAAGCTAACCAGAAACATTACTGCAAAATAAATAACCAGCGGAACAGCGATCCGCAACACATCAAAAGGGATTTGTACAATCAGCTGCCCTTTTAAGCTGAACATCACCACGATGGTAAAAAGTAAGGCGATGAGCGTAATTGGCGATACAAGCGGTACGTATTTGGTTTGAAACCATTCTTCGCCCTTTAGTTTGATAAGGCTGTAGCGGCTGATTATCCCCAACGCGAATGGGATACCTAAATAGATACCTACACTTTTAGCGATCTCGGCTATGGTGATATTTACATCCAATCCTTTAAGGCCGAATAAAGGCGGCAATACAGTGATAAACACATAAGCGTAAACACTATACAACAGTACCTGGAAAATACTGTTTAAGGCAATGAGCCCCGCAGCGTATTCGCGGTTACCTTCTGCCAGTTCATTCCATACCACAACCATTGCAATACAACGGGCAAGGCCAATAAGGATCAACCCTGTCATATATTCCGGGTAATCTCTCAGAAATGTAATTGCCAGTGCAAACATCAGTACGGGCCCAACAATCCAGTTTAGAAACAGCGAGACACTTAGTACTTTTGTATCTTTAAATACCTCGCCCATGTTTTCGTATTTCACTTTGGCAAGCGGTGGGTACATCATCAAAATCAGCCCTATTGCTAAAGGTATATTTGTTGTCCCGCTTGAAAACGAGTTGATAAACCCGGATGATGACGGTATAAAATAACCAATGGCAACGCCGATAGCCATCGCAAGAAATATCCATAAGGTTAAGTACCGGTCTAAAAAACTCAGCTTTTTGCGGTTAGCTGCCGGGGCGCAATTGGTTGCTGCCATTGGTTAACTGATGTATTGTTTTACAAAATCGGCAGCATATGTTTTGATCATATCGCGCACCCTTTTAAATTCGTTCATCACCTCATCGGGTGTACCCGTAGCTTTCGCCGGATCGGGAAAATTGTAGTGTAAGCGCTGCACATTCCCCGGAAAATATGGGCAGGCCTCATTAGCGTTATCGCATACGGTTATCACCACATCAAAAGGGATAGTAAGGTATTCATCCACATGGTTTGAGGTATGTGCGGATATATCTATCCCATCATCGGCCATCACCTGTATGGCTTTAGGGTTAACGCCATGCGTTTCAATGCCGGCACTGTAAATATTGGCCTTATTGCCTGCAAAATACCGCAGGTAACCTTCTGCTATCTGGCTGCGGCAACTATTGCCGGTGCACAGTACTAAAATATTTTTCATCGTATCAATTAGCAGCAGCCGCCTCCCGGTGTGCAGCAGGCTGCATTTTCGGCAAGGTTTTGCAATTTTATTTTGGGTTTAACTTCTGCTACCGGCGTGCAGCATTCTTCGCCTTTATCATTGGTGCCGCAACTACCGCCACGTTCTATCGCTTTGCACTGTACGGCATCGGGCCTAAGGTCAACGATCAGGTTATCGCCGCTTGCAGTAATGTTTTTGGGCAGCATCTGGCGGGTATCAAACTGTGTATTACCAAATTCAATTTTAACAATGGCATCAGCATCAAGAGGCAATGCCTTTTCAACCAGATTTACAATTGACAGTGCTTTACTCACCTGCATGGCCCTGTCCTGTTCCTGGCCTTGCGGCTCCCAAAGTTGTACAATCACCTCCGTCCACTTGTTCATTACCCCGCCACAATCAACCGATGTTATAGGCGCCTGCTTAATTTCGGTAATATGATACGATGCATCCACCCACTTATCTTCGGCATACTGAAACTGCAGAACCAGCTCCGGATTTGCCTGTAATTGCTCTTTAAAAGATCCCCATTTTAAGTTTTCCATTTGTTTATAGTTTAATTAACCATCGCAATATTGCGATTGATTTAGTCAAAAAATTTTAGCAGCAGGTGTTTACATCTTTATATGATGCAAACATGTTGTTTATTTCATTTTGTAAATTTTTCCAGGCCACAGGCTCAATGCAATAGCAAATGCTAACACCTTCTATCGAGCCTTGTATCAGACCGGCATTTTTCAATTCTTTTAAGTGCTGAGAAATGGTAGCCTGTGCCAAACCAAGTTCATCAACCAAATCGCCACAAATACAGGCATTAGCCTTTATAATTTGTTGCAGAATAGCAATACGGGCCGGGTGTGCAATCGCCTTTAATTGCATAGCCAGCTTGTTTTGCTCGTTGGTAAAAATATCTGTTTTGGTAACGCCCATATCAATCGCAATATTACGATTAATATTTAACATGCAAGCTTTTTATTTTTATTTAGGCGTTGCCTGCGGCCAGGGCTTTACGCTCATACTGCACAGGCCTTAGCCGCTGTCGCGAGTTTAGCGCAGCGTAACTCGTGACAATGCATTAAGATAAGCATTCTGCTTACGTCAGCTGAAAGCTGACCTTGTGCCTATCACGAGCTGAAAGCTCGCGATAGCGAGCCCGGTATCCGCTGCAATCCCTAAAGCCTTTTATCAACGTTTAACCACTAC
>NZ_JBAZRC010000089.1:0-19623 GCF_041663085.1 Mucilaginibacter sp. | reverse complement strand
CGCTACCGCTCTTTCGAAATGACAGGGTGGTTACTCCTACCCCGGCAACACCGGATCCAGCAACAGCTTATCCGCAATCCTAACCGCAACCTCCGACCCATTGGCCCAAAAAGCCGACACCGGCTTTACACTCAGGTAAGGCACAAAGGCCTCACCGTACAATTCCTTAATATCCGCTTCAAAAACAAAATCTTTTACTTCGGCAATTTGCCAGGCAATGTGCTCAACCTGGTACTGCATGGTTTTATAATCGGTTAGGCGGTTGTAGCCCCAGTAATGCTCAAATATAAATTCCTCGGGGCTGCCGGCTGCTATTGGCGTAAGGCTGTTACGCACTGTAGCGCCAAGTTTGTTCCACACGCCTTTTAATTTCCACTCGTATAAAAATTGCGTGTGATTAGGGCCGTCCTTTGTTATAGAATGCCGCATGGGCAGGGCACGATAATGTTCTTTATACAGGTTATTGGCTATCAGCACGATCATACTTTTGGGCACTATCTCACTTACAAACACAGCCCCTCGTTTCCATTCTTTACCATCAAAGTGGCGTACATAAAAGCGCAGGTTCACCTCTTCAAAATTCACATGGAACGGCCATTTAATGCCCAGTACATGGGTATCTTTAAACATAAAACCAACCATACTAACCAATGCTTTCCCCTCCCACAAATCAATTTCGGTAGCGGCGGGCAGGTAAGGTTTCAATATCTCGGGGTCAACCTCGTAGTTAAGCATCACCAGATTGCGCCATTGGGCGGTTAAAAAGCGGGATTTAGAAGTGGGCATAATGGTAAAAGTAAAAAATGTGGAATTTGTTTAATAACCTATTGCATAATCTACTCACCCCGACTACGCTGTGCTGGTCGACCCTCTCTGCTTCGCAAAGAGGGTGAAGAAAACAAAGCCCTCTTTCCGCGCAGCGAAGAGAGGGTGGTCGAGCGAAGCAACGACCGGGTGAGTAAAATTGCGTAATGGCAATTCGCTTTGTTACTAAACCAAAAAGGTCACAGAATTTAAATCTCTGTGACCTCTGTAAAAATCTTTGTGCCCTCTGTGGTTAAAATCACCACAAAAACTATTTCCCTTTATAATATTTCATTGCCTCAGGTATCAGCTTTTGAATGTTGGCTATACGTGTGGCATCACTTGGGTGGGTGCTTAAAAACTCTGGCGGGGCACCCTGGCTTTGTGCCGCCATGCGCTGCCAAAAGCTAACCGCCTGGCGTGGGTCATAACCGGCCATTGCCATAAAGGTCAGTCCAAGCCTGTCGGCCTCGTTCTCTTTATCGCGCGAATATTTTAAGGTAGCCAACTGGCCGCCAACACCATATAGTGTACCTATTAAAGCCTGGGTGGTTTGCGATTTATTGCCTGTTGCGGCGTTAATTGCTGAGCCGCCTGCCTGTACAGCCATTTGCTGTGAAAGCGCTTCGGCAGAGTGATGGGCAATAGCGTGCCCAATCTCGTGGCCCATAACAGTTGCTAAACCCGCATCTGTTTGGGTAACAGGTAATATGCCGCTATAAACAGCAACTTTACCGCCCGGCATACACCACGCGTTAACTTCTTTACTTTGTATCAGGTTAAACTCCCATTGGTAGTTGTACTGATCGCCGTAACCATTGGCTTTTAAATATCTATCAATAGCTACAGCAAGCTGGCTCCCAATACGTTTTACACGCTGGGCATCGGTACCGCTGCTAATAACTTTTGTGCTGGGGTCTGATAACAACTGGCGGTAACTTTGTGCCGCCGCAGGGTTTATCTGGTCATCGCTTACTAAGCTTAATTGCGAACGGCCTGTAAGCGGCACTGTTGAACAGGCGTAAACGGTAATAGCAATTACAGCCAGTGCCAATAGGGGTTTAATTCTTTTCATGGGATTCAGGTGGTTTTCTTTTTAAATAAATTAACTTTCGACTCCTTACCCTTTAATAATCGTTCAATATTTTTTTGATGCGTTACCAATACCAGTATAAAAATACACATGCCATATATAATGACCGATTTAATATACACCGGGAAAATAAATGTTACACCGATAGGATATATAAACCCGGCTAATATGGATGCTAATGATACATACCTGGTTATTAGCAGCGTTACAATAAATACCAATACGCAAAGTAAGGCAGCCGGTAAGTTAATAGCCAATATCATTCCAAAAAGTGTGGCAATCCCTTTACCGCCCCTAAAGCCGGCAAATACCGGGAACAAATGGCCCATTACCGCGGCTATACCAAGCGCCAGTTCGTAGTTTGTAAAAGCAATAGAATGGTAGGCACCGGTTGTGGTAACCCCAATAACGTAAGCCAGGTTGGTGGCTGTCCACCCCTTTAAAATATCGAGCAGCATAACCGGGATACCGGCTTTTTTGCCCAAAACCCTAAAAGTATTGGTAGCCCCGGCGTTACCGCTGCCGTATTCGCGTACGTCTACATTGTAAAATGCCTGCCCTATCCATACTGCAGTAGGAATTGATCCAAATAGGTAAGCCAGAATAAGCGCTGAAATCGAGTAGATTGATAGCATCTGCCTGCAATATTATTAATTTGATGTTATACTACCGCAATATATCATTATAATTTTACAGCCTTTAAGCTGAGGTCTAAACTTTTTATAGAATGCGTAAGGGCACCTACCGATATATAATCAACCCCGCATTCGGCATAGCCGCGTATATTATCAATAGTTATACCGCCCGATGCTTCGGTAATGTACCGGCCTTCTATCATATTAACAGCCTGTTTCAGATCTGTAAAGTTAAAATTATCAATTAATATACGGTTAACATTGCCGGTTTGCAATACCTGTTCCAATTCGTCAAGGTTGCGTACCTCAATTTCTATAGCCAGCTTTTTGCCGGTTTGCTGCAAGTACCTGTTGGCATTTTCAATAGCCCTGCGGATGCCGCCCGAGTAATCTACATGGTTATCCTTTATCAGGATCATATCATACAAACCAAAACGGTGATTAACGCCACCGCCTATACGCACAGCCCATTTCTCCAGGTACCGTAAGCCCGGTGTGGTTTTACGGGTATCTAAAACTTTTGCGTTGGTACCTTGTAAAAGGTCAACAATTTGGCGGGTGGTAGTAGCAATACCGCTCATGCGCTGCATACAGTTAAGCACCAGTCGCTCGGCTTTTAAAATAGCCCGGGCATCACCCTCCACTTCAAAGGCAACGTCCTTAGGTTTAACTTCGGCGCCGTCCTGCAAAAACACATTCAGTTTCAGGTTAGGGTCAACCTCTCCAAAAATCTCTGCAGCCAGTTCAACACCCGCCAGTATGCCGGTATCTTTTACCAATAACTTTGCTTTGCCTTGTGTGCCGGCTTCAATGGTAGCTAATGAAGTATGATCGCCGTCGCCAACATCTTCACTTAAAGCATTAACTATAAATTGATGTATAATTTCTTTGTCCAAACCTTTGTTTTTTTGAGCTTCAAAAGTAAGAACAATTGATGATTAATTAGGTTTTTTCGGTTTCTATACGCAACTCAATGACAACCATTACCTTATTAATTTCCCTGAGGGTGTATGATATGCGGAATTTGCCTTTATCAGTGCTTAAAATAGCCACGCCAAAGTTATAATTGGGGTTTGAGCTAACGCGATGTAACAGCTTTACCGCATGTGGTTTATTCTCTTTAAAAAACTTATCCAGTATCATTTCCGACTGCGCCTTTGAGTAAACATTGGTTTCGTCTAAAATATTCATATCAACGTTTGATGAGAACATTTTGGCAAGCTCATGCGCGTTGCCTTGCTTAAGCAGGTCGGCAATTTTTTCAATATCGTCCGCCTTTACTGCAAGTGGCAGTAAAAATAAAAGCGTTACCAGCGGAAAGTATTTTAGTTTCATATATGTATATGACCAATAACTTACAGATTTGTTGTAGCAAAAAATAAAACGCTGTTAAAGTACAATGTTTAAACGTTGCTTTTATATTTGCATTGTGGAAAACAATAAAAAAGTTGCATTAATTATACTCGACGGCTGGGGTTACGGCCGTAACGACAGATCGAACGCGATAGTAGCGGCAAATACGCCGTTTTTCGATTCGATGATAGCAAAATATCCAAACTCCAAACTGGAAGCATCGGGCCTTGCCGTTGGTTTGCCTGAAGGGCAGATGGGCAACTCGGAAGTTGGGCACATGAACCTTGGTGCCGGCCGTGTAGTTTACCAGGAGCTTGGCCGCATAAACAAGGCGGTTACCGATAACGAATTTATACAGAACGAAACCCTGCTTGAAGCATTTAACTATGCTAAAAACAACAATAAAGACCTGCACCTGATAGGGCTGGTGAGCGATGGCGGTGTGCATGCGCATATTAACCACGTAAAAGGGCTGGCTGATGCTGTAAATGCATTAGGCTTGCAAAGGGTATTTATTCATGCGTTTTTGGATGGCCGCGATACAGACCCTAACTCGGGCGCAGGTTTTATTACCGAACTGCAGCACCATATTGCCGATACCCCTGTTACCATTGCTTCGGCCATTGGCAGGTATTATGCAATGGACCGCGACAACCGCTGGGAACGCGTTAAAAAAGCGTACGACCTGCTGGTGAAAGGTGAAGGTGAGGCATCAAAAGACATCATCGCTTCAATCAAAACATCATACGCAGCCGGTGTTACCGACGAATTTATACTGCCAATAGTAAAAACCGGCGACGATGGCCAGCCTGTTGCTACTATAAAAGATGGCGATGTGGTGATCTGCTTTAACTTCCGTACAGATAGGGGCCGCGAAATTTCGCAGGCACTTACCCAAAAGGAGTTCCCGGAGTATGATATGAAACCGCTTAACATCGATTACGTGACCATGACATCGTACGATGAAACCTTTAAAAATGTAAAAGTGGTGTTCCGTAAGGACGATCTGAGCAAAACATTGGGCGAGGTTTTGGAAAGTGCCGGTAAAAAACAGATCCGCATAGCTGAGACTGAGAAATACCCGCATGTAACATTCTTCTTCTCGGGCGGCCGCGAAACGGAATTTAATAACGAGAAACGCCTTTTAGTGCCATCGCCAAAAGTTGCTACTTACGACTTGCAGCCCGAAATGAGCGCCGAAGGGATCCGCGATGCCATTATCCCTGAACTGGAAAGTGGCTGGCCCGATTTTGTGTGCCTAAACTTTGCCAATACCGATATGGTTGGCCATACGGGCGTTTTCAGCGCGGTAATGAAGGCTGCCGAAACTGCTGATGCCTGCACAAAAGCGGTTGTTGAAACCGGCTTAAAAAATGGCTACTCGTTCATCATCATTGCCGACCACGGTAATGCCGATTACATGATAAACGAGGATGGATCGCCAAATACCGCGCATACTACCAACCTGGTGCCTTGTATTATTATTGATAATGATGTAACACGGGTAAAAGATGGTAAACTGGGCGATATAGCACCAACCGTTTTAAGCATTTTAGGCGTGCCTATCCCGGCCGAAATGACTGGTAATGTATTGGTATAAACCCATCCAAAAATATACTATTTATACAAGCGTGCTGCTGCTTTTATGCGGCAGCTACGCCTGTACTAAGCCCGAAATAAAGGAGACCGGTGCCCGGTTAAAATATTTCGACCTGAAGGAGTATTTTAAGAATGAAGCCACCCGCCTTAACAAACAAAACCCCGAAGTTGATAAAACAGTTGGCCATAACGGCACTGCCGAAAACAAGAAGGTGCATATTGGTAACTGGGAGAAAGAGCTAAACCTTTTTACCGAAAGCGATATTAATAAACCTGCCTGGAAACTAAGCTACAACGTACAGGCCAATAACGACAGCATTGTTTACAAAGCCAAATACCCTGAACTGGAAACCCGCCAGATCATCATCAGGAAAAAGGCCGGGCAGATAACTGAAATAGCTATTGTAAACAACACCCACAACATCCTGTACAACACTACCGAAAAATTGGTATACGCGCCAAACGCCTATTATTTAATTGAGAAAATGCAGCAGGTAAAAATAATGGGGGCCAACAATTACCGTATTAAAGGAGATTTTTAATGATGCCCGTTGGCGGTTGCCAGCTTTTCTTTAGATAGCTCTATCAGAGCAGATATATCAGACCTTCCCGGATTATCATTCAGTACTTTTTCCAGATCGGTTATGGAGGCCTTTAACGAGTTGATGCCGCGTGCTTTATCGTAATTATGCGCGTTCCTCTGATCCAGCTTAAAAATGCCGTATTCGCGGTAGGCAATACCCCGTGTCTGGTAGCATTTGCCGTGGTCGTTTGGCTCAATGGCGATAGCTTTGGTCAGGTCGAATATAGCGCCCAGCAGGTGTTTCTCCCGCTCGGTTGGCGACAGGTAGGTATCCTTCCCTAAATAGCCCTTTGCCCTTGCACGGTAGTAGTATGCCGAAGCATCAACCGGGTTTATGAAAATAACTTTTGTATAGGCGGCTATTGATTTTCGGTAGTTCTCGCTGTGATAGTAAGAATATCCCAGCATCCAGTAAGCGTTGGCGTTGGTAGAATCAACCATACAGGCTTTTTCCAGTTGCGCAACGGCAGCTTTAAAGTTACCGTCCATAAATGCCTGCTGCCCCAAACGCACATAGGCATTCTGTGCCGACGACGTTTCGAACGAGGTAAGTATAAAAAAAGATATTATAGCAGATAGCCTCATTTAATACTTTAGGGATTTAACCGATAACAATACATTAACTACCAAGTAGCTAAATTATTATCCGGTGCGTGCAATTTGTTAATAATTTTAATAATGCATACACTATTTTGAATAAATTATTGGGAAACATGGCAGGCTTGGGTTATTATCAGTGAATAAAAATGCTGTCCCATTTTGTCTCGTTTTAAAAAAAATGGAACAGACTATAATTTCCAATTATCTAAAAATCAGACGTTTAATTAAGAAGCCTATATATTTATTATTGCTTGTTACCCACTAAAAAGGCCGTTATAAGGCCGAAAAAAGGCTAAAAAAATCGCTATGTGTTACTGTTTGGGGCTGACTCGTTTCTTATACCATTAAAAAAAAAACGAGACAAAGCAGCGTTTTCATAAAATACTGAATATAAGTTATTAACGCATAAACAGTGAAGTTTTAGAAGAGATACTGACAAAATTTTGTCAGTAATAAAACATTCATTATCAACACCTTAAACTTGTCCCACTTGTCCCGTTTTAAAAATGGAACAAAACAGTACGTAGGGCAAAATCATTTTTTAAAAGATAATGTCCGCTTGTTCGTCTTAAGCAGTATGGGCTATAAAATCCCACTATATTAAACAGTAAAGAGATGAATACTATAAAAGATAAAAAAATAGCCATTATTGGCGGTGGCCCGGGCGGTTTAACACTTGCCAGGCTTTTACAATTAAAGGGTGCCGATGTAACCGTTTACGAACGCGACCTTCACGAGGATGCCCGCGCACAGGGCGCCACGCTCGATCTGCATGAAGAATCGGGCCTGGCCGCTTTGCAGGCAGCCGGTTTAATGGATGAGTTCAGAGCAAACTACCGCCCCGGGGCCGATAAGATGCGCGTTACAGATGAACATGCAAACATTGTATTGGATGACCATATAGGAGAGCAGGACGAGACATACCGCGGCCGACCCGAAATAGACCGCGGCCCTTTGCAAAAATTATTGCTTGAATCGCTTAACACCGGCACCGTAGTTTGGAACAGTCAGTTTTCTGCACTTACGCCATATAACAACGGCTGGAAAATTGAATTTAAAAATGGCACCACAGCCGTTGCCGACCTGGTTATAGCCGCCGATGGCGCCAGTTCAAAACTACGCCCCTACCTTACCCCTATCAAATCATTTTATTGCGGTTATACAGCTGTAGAAGGTGCAGTGTACCACTCAGAAACAACAAGCCCCGAAATGCACCAGCTTTTAAGCGGTGGTAAAATTTTTGCCATGGGCGATAACCGTAGCCTTATAGTAAGTGCCAAAGGCGATGGCAGCATGACATTTTATCCCTGCTTTAAAGCTGATGAGAACTGGGTAAAAGAATCAGGCATTGATTTTAAAGATAAAGCCCGGGTGCTTGCCTGGTTTAAAACCGAATTTGCAAACTGGGGAGATATATGGACCACGCTATTTGAACACGCAAGCGGTGCTTTTACGCCCCGCCCGCTTTACAGCATGCCTTTAGACCAAACCTGGGAAGCACAACCCAACCTAACGATGCTTGGCGATGCCGCCCACCTGATGCCACCCTATGCCGGCGAAGGTGTAAACATGGCCATGCTGGATGCTTTGGAATTAAGCCGTGCCCTTACTGATGAAAGTTATACGGATACACTGGCAGCAATTACCGCTTTTGAAAAACAGATGCGTATCAGGGCGTCCGAAGTTGCGGATCAGTCTATCCAATCGTTAGAGATCTTGCATTCGCCGGGAGCTATTGATTTTATGACGAGGATTGCGGGATAAATTTAATTATAGCGAAAAAGTTATCCCCAGTATATTTGGTTTATACATTTTTGTTGAGTTAATTGCGTTAATACTTTAAGCAAGTTCAGTATTAACCAATTTATCAAATTATGGATTTTTTTAAGGAGGTAGCTAACGAATTTACAGGCTTTTGGGGCCTTGGCGGTTTATTAGACATCATCAAATCGGGCGATTACAGTAAGTTTCTTACTTATGGTGGCATCACATCATTGCTTGTACCCCTTACCCCTTTTCTGCTCCTGCTCGAAATTATACGGGCCGCCTTTTACAAAAGGTTTAAGGTTATCCATTATAAAATCTCTTTTTTCACTTATGTATTAAACGCCTTTGTAGGCCGGGTAATATCCATTGCCATGATAGGGCTTTGCATCAAATGGTTTTTACCCATCGCGCTTTTAAAAACCACTTTTACCTGGTATTGGTTTATTTATGGTTACGTGATATGGGAGTTCGCGCATTTTATATACCATTACCTGGCGCATAAGGTGCGCCTGCTTTGGTGCCTGCACTCTACCCACCACGCGCCCGAAAGCATGAACCTTTCGGTTACCTACGCGCACTTTTTTTTAGAAGCCCCGTATGCCGACCTGATCCGCACCGGCATTTGTATTTTGCTGGGTGTAAACCCCGCCATGCTTTTTGTAATTATGTTTATTGATGGCACCTGGGGCGCTATGATCCACGTTGGCGAAAACATTATAAAAGATGGCCGGCTTGGCTTTTTAAACAACATTATACTTACACCATCGCATCACCGGGTGCACCATGCCCGCAATATTGTGTATATGGATACCAACTTTTGCAACCTGCTTAATATATGGGATAAAGTTTTTGGCACCTACTACCCCGAAGACCGTAGCATCCCGATTGAATACGGCATCAGCAGGCCCATGATCAAAAACAGTTTTTTGGATGCTTATTTCGGCGAGATAGTAGCCCTCGCCAAAGATGTTTACCGGGCGCCGGGGATTAAAAACAAAGTCTTCTATATTTTTATGCCACCCGGCTGGAGCCATACCGGCGACCATAAAATGACCCACGTGGTACGCAAAAAATACTTTGAGGAACTGGAAGCGGAAAAAGCCAAAGGAGAAAAAGTACTGGTGTAAATTGTGTTTGATTAAGTTTCACACAATAGTTAATTAGGGTAGCCCTTACAGGGCAAGCCTTGTTTATTCGCTTTTCTACAAAGCGGTTGTCCCTACGGGACATAATTACCCTTTTACATTTATATTTTTATGCCCCATCAGGGGCTACCGCTTTGTAGTAACGGTTCCTATAGGCCTTTTTGCTCCGTAGGAGCTACCCTAAAACCTGGAATGTATAAACCTGATAGCAGCGGATACCGGCCCCCGCGCCTAATGCAGTGCGCGTATAAGCGGATAGCAGGGCTGGCATAACCAAAGCATCACTGCCTTTGCTTTACATACAACTGTGTACACAAATTCCCTGCATGACTTTTTTTCCACTTTAGTCAAAAACTTATAAAAACCTGCCTCAATTATTTAACCGCCATAACACACAATAAATCAGCAAATTACAAACACATGGCGTTTACGGGGGCTAATTAACTTATATTGGCATAGCTCTTGAAACTGTATATTTGAATAATTAACTACTGCTGATTAACCCATAATTTTAAGGGCGGAGTTTCCGCACCTGCCAATATGACGTTACCAGCATATATAAAAGGTGATTGATGAGTTTTGATCCATTCGATTTTAAGAATACCATGCCTTCCATTAATGAAGATTCTGAGTTCTTCCCACTGATGTCATCAGAGGATGAAGAGGAGATGAATAATGAGCAGGTACCCGATATTATTTCTATACTTCCGCTGCGCAATACGGTGTTATTTCCGGGGGTTGTTATCCCCATTACTGTTGGCCGCGATAAATCCATTAAACTGATACGCGATGCCAACAAAGGCAACCGCCTTATCGGTGTTGTTGCCCAGCAGGACGTAAGTATTGAGGACCCAACCTTTAGCCAGCTAAATAAAGTGGGAACGATTGCCCTCATCATAAAAATGCTGCAAATGCCCGATGGTAACACCACTGTGATACTACAGGGCAAAAAACGTTTTGTGCTGAAAGAAGAGGTACAAAGCGAGCCCTACATTAAGGCTACTGTTGAACCTTTTAAAGAGATAAAGGCCAAAGAGGATAAAGAGTTTAAAGCCATGGTATCGTCTGTTAAAGACATGGCCATGAACATCATACAGCTATCGCCAAACATACCGAGCGAGGCCGGTATTGCTATCCGCAATATCGAGAGCACATCGTTCCTGATCAACTTCATATCATCAAATATGAACGCGGATATGGCTGATAAACAGCAGTTACTGCAAACCGCCAGCCTGCGCGACAGGATAAACATGGTGCTGGAGCATCTAACGCTCGACCTGCAAATGCTGGAGCTAAAAAATCAGATCCAAACCAAAGTACGGGTTGACCTTGATAAGCAACAGCGCGATTACTTTTTGAACCAGCAGCTAAAAACTATACAGGAAGAACTTGGCGGCACATCGCCCGATCTGGAAATAGAGAACCTGCGCCAGCGTGCCCTTAAAAAGAAATGGGACAAAGAGGTTAAAGCACATTTTGCCAAAGAGCTTGAAAAACTTACCCGTACCAACCCTGCCGCGGCAGATTACTCGGTGCAGATAAATTATCTGGAGCTTTTGCTTGACCTGCCCTGGAATGAATTTACAAAGGACAACTTCGACCTTAAAAGGGCACAAAAGGTACTTGATAAGGATCATTTCGGCCTTGATAAGGTAAAGCAACGCATCATTGAATATTTGGCTGTTTTAAAGCTAAAACACAATATGAAAGCGCCCATCCTTTGCCTAGTTGGCCCTCCGGGTGTTGGTAAAACATCGCTGGGAAAATCTATCGCAAAAGCCTTGGGGCGTAAATATGTGCGGATGGCGCTTGGCGGCGTACGAGACGAGGCCGAGATTCGCGGGCACCGTAAAACCTATATCGGCGCTATGCCGGGCAGGATCATACAGTCGGTTAAAAAGGCCGGTGCTGCAAACCCTGTATTCATACTGGATGAGATTGATAAGGTAAGTACCGATTTCCGTGGCGACCCTTCATCAGCCCTGTTAGAGGTGCTTGACCCTGAACAAAACAGTACTTTTTATGATAATTACGTAGAGATGGATTTCGACCTGTCGAACGTGATGTTCATCGCTACTGCAAACTCATTGAGCAGCATACAGCCAGCCTTGCTTGACCGTATGGAGATCATAGAGGTGAACGGTTATACCGTTGAAGAAAAAATTGAAATAGCCAAACGCCACCTGCTACCCAAACAACGCGAAGCACACGGTTTAACCGTAAAGGATGTTGTTATAAAAAGCGATGTTGTTGAGAAACTAATAGAAGATTATACACGCGAATCGGGTGTGCGTGCTTTAGAGAAAAGGATAGGATCTGTGATACGTGGCGTTGCCAAGAATATTGCCATGGAAGAGCCTTACAACACCCTGGTAAGCAAAAAAGAAGTGGAGAAAATATTAGGCGCTCCATTCTATGATAAAGACCTTTACGAAAACAACGACACCGCCGGCGTAGTAACAGGCCTTGCCTGGACATCTGTTGGCGGCGACATATTGTTTATAGAAGCCAGCTTAAGCCCGGGTAACGGTAAGCTAACTTTAACAGGTAGCCTTGGCGATGTAATGAAGGAATCGGTAACCATAGCATTGGCTTATTTGCGTGCGCATGCTACCTACTTTAACATCAACCCAAAACTGTTTGAGCAATGGGATATCCACGTACACGTACCTGCCGGCGCTACCCCTAAGGATGGCCCATCGGCAGGTGTTACCATGCTTACGGCTTTGGTATCGGCATTTACGCAACGTAAGGTAAAACCACATTTAGCCATGACGGGTGAGATAACCCTACGCGGGCGTGTATTACCTGTAGGCGGTATCAAAGAAAAGATCCTGGCTGCAAAACGCGCCAATATCAAAGAGATCATTCTGTGTAAATCAAACCAAAAAGATATCCTTGAAATTAAGGAGGGTTACATTACCGACCTGAAATTCCACTACGTTACAGATATGCGCGAGGTAATAAACCTTGCATTATTGGATGAACTGGTAAAAGAACCACTTGATTTAACTGTGAAGGAAAAGGAAGCGAAACCGGCGCTGAATTAATAAACGCCTGGCATCAAACAAAATAAATACGAAAAGCAGGGATATATCCCTGCTTTTTTTACATTAGCATACTTTTATAATCCAGATGAAAAATAAACTTTTTCTGTTAGCCATAGGCCTTTTAGCAGGCATTGGTTCATACGCGCAAAACCGAGCAAACGAGATCGGCTTCCAATCTGATAACGACTCTTTCCTTGGTCAGGGGTCTGACCGTTACTACACCAACGGTTTTTTCCTGTATTACCGCCATGCAATGGATGTAAGCAAAATGAAGAACGACAAATTGGCCAACGCTGTTTTCGGTTTGGAGTTGGGGCAAAAGATCTATAACGCGCAATCGGGGCAGTTACCGTCGGCAGCTGATGTTGACAGGCCTTTTGCCGGTTATCTATACCTTGGCGCATCAGCCAACCTTTTATATAAGGATGAAACCACCCTTAAGCTAACCGCTAAAGCCGGTATAGTTGGCCCTGCGGCGGGTGGCTATCCAATTCAAAAATTCATTCACAACACGTTTGGTTTTTACGAACTGAACAGCTGGCAGTACCAGGTGCGCAATGCGCCACAGTTAAATTTGAGTGCTGAGGTAAACAAACTGATTGCCCGTGGCTCATGGGCCGACCTTACTTTTACGGGTTATGTTAACGCCGGTACAGGCTTTAATGCCGCAGGCATAGGGCCAATGGTGCGTTTGGGTAATTTTAACCAGTTATTCCAATCTGTAAGTACGCAAAGTTCTGTAAGCAAAAGCAGCAACAATACCTTATTACACAATAACGAATTCTTCTTTTACTACAAACCACAGATAAATGCGGTAGCATACGATGCTACCGTACAGGGCAATATTTTTAAGGACCACCCTGAACCCGGCACACAAGAAATTGTTGGCGACATTAACCACCTGGTATTTAGCAACCAGTTAGGCGTTGCCTTAACCACCAGCCGTTTTGTGTTTGATGTTGGCGCGGTAATTAATACCCGCGAAGTGAAACAGATGGTAAAAAGCACCCACCAATGGGGATCGTTAACGGTGCTGTACCGCTTTAATTAGTAATCAAAGTTGAATAACTCTCCATCATTTTATTAGTAATTCAGCTTTAATCCTTCAACGTAAACAGTTATTTACTGTAAAAACATTACAAATAACAATGAAACCTATCCTCGCGTTGCTTGCCAGCCTGCTATTTTGTTCCGCAGCTTTTGCTCAAAACATAGAAACAAAACTATGGGCATATGCAAAAAAACAATACCCCGACGATGCCAGCATGCAAAAATTCGTTTATGAACAACAAAAAAAGGGATATAATTACATGACTACCGTTACTGATGCAGAACTTAAACACTTTGCCGAAAAGGAATATCCTGATGATTACAGCATGCAAAATTTTGTTTATGATAAACAGAAAACAGACAAAGCCTATATGAAAATCGTGACCGATATGGAGCTAAAGCGTTTTGCTATCAAACAATACGCGGAAGATTATTCGATGCAAAAATTTGTGTACGACCAGCAAACACTTGCTAAAGAGTACATGCGGCATGCCACCAATAGCGCTGCTAAAGAAGATGCCCGGAAACAATATCCTGATGATTATAGCATGCAAAAATTCATTTATGAATAGGCTATTAATAACTAATATATTATTACAAAGAGCCCGCAATAAATAACATTTCCGTTAAAAATCAAAACTCTTTTTTCGGTCGGCTTTTTTGGCCGATTGCATTTTTTTGTTGCCCAGGCGTGCCAGTTTAGCTGCCTTGCTCACTTTGCTTGGCTTACGCACTTTTGGTTTATGCAGGGCATTAGTTAGCAGTACAATCAGGCGCTCTACAGCTATCTCTTTATTAAGGAACTGGCTACGTTCTTCATCGCATATTACCTGTACAAGGCCATCTTTATTAAAGCGGTTCTGCAATTTATCGTTCAGTAAAAGCTTTTCCTCATCGGTACATAATGCGGAATTATTAATATCGAAAAGCAGCTCTACCTTAGTTGATACCTTGTTTACGTTTTGCCCGCCTTTGCCCCCGCTGCGCGATGTTTTGTAATAAATTTCGCGTTGCAGGTCGGCCTTATTTAAATTCATAGCGTAAAAGTAGTTAATGGTTGATTGAGTTGATTATGTGAGTAATGCTTTTTTTATCCTGTTCAACAACTCACCAATCAACTAATTACTAAAAACCGTAACTTCGTTACCCGATGAGCAAAAATATCGTGGTAGCTATTGATGGCTACTCATCATGTGGTAAAAGTACGCTGGCCAAGGCATTAGCCAAAAAGCTGCACTATATTTATGTTGATAGCGGCGCTATGTACCGCGCTGTTGCCCTGTATTTTTTAAGGAACAGTATTGATACGCAGAACCATGCGCAGATAGAAGAGGCCTTAAAAAACATCCATCTTAATTTTCATTCGCGCGATTACGAGACTCACATCACCCTTAATGATGAGGAAGTATCTGAAGAGATCCGCCAGATGCCTGTTTCTGAAAAAGTGAGCGAGGTATCGGCCGTTAAAGAAGTACGCCGCGAAATGGTAAAGCAGCAACAGCGCATGGGCCAGTCAAAAAACATAGTAATGGACGGCCGCGATATTGGTACGGCTGTTTTCCCTGATGCCCCTTTAAAAATATTCATGACCGCCGACCCGGCCGTACGTGCCAAACGCCGTTATGACGAGATCCATCTAAAAAACCCTGAGGTTACCTTAGAGGAGATATTTGAGAACATTGCCCACCGCGATTACCAGGACACCACCCGCGAGGAAAGCCCGCTTGTACGCGCGCATGATGCCATTATTTTAGATAACACTGATCTAACCCCTGATGAGCAGCTGCAGTTTGCGTTGGATAAGGTGAACCAGCTAAAAGCCTAAGGCAAAAGCTGCTTTCAGCTTTAGTCTTTACGCTTTTAGCTCTATGGCCCTACCTTCACCGTATGCACGCCAAACCTGTTCAAAAAATCAACCCCTTCATCGCTGGCTAAGCCTTTGTACTGGGCGTACGATTTATCAAAGTAAACATGCTTTATCCCGGCAGAAAATATCAGCCTTGCGCATGGCAGGCATGGCGATAGCGTGGTGTACAGCGTTGCCCCTTCCAGGTTGGCGCCATTCTTTACGGCGTACAGGATGGCGTTCTCTTCGGCGTGCAGGGCGAGCGAACAGCTTCCTTTCGAGTCGCGGGCGCAACCTGTTTCAGGCCACTCCTCATCGCAGTTATGGGTACCTGCAGGCGGGCCGTTATATCCAATGGATATAATGCGGGTGTCTTTAGCCAAAACGGCACCGACCTGGGCCTTAACGCAGTGTGAGCGTTTGGCCAGGTCGGTTGCCAGGTTCATGAAAATATTTTCGAAACTTGGTTTCATGTTATATCATTGGGTCATTCGCTTCGCTGTCATTGAGTCATTTGCTTGGCTATCATTGAGTCATTACCATATGGCAATGATTTAATGACCCAATGACTCAATGATTAGTAACTCAATGACAAATTAAATTAGTGTCCTCCTCCTGCTTCCAGGTTATCAACGTCGATACCTTGTTTTTTAAGGATAGCGCCGGATTTAAATGCAAAGAATGCAAGATAAGCAAAACCAATAACCGGGATGATGTATGATTTGTGGATGCCTATACCATCGGCAAGGATACCCTGCACCGGCGGGATAATAGAACCACCAAGGATCATCATAATTAAGAATGCCGAACCCTGGCTGGTATATTTACCCAAGCCTGTAACAGATAATGAGAAGATTGACGGCCACATGATAGAGCAGCATAAACCACCGCTAATAAATGCGAATACCGCAACCATGCCTGTAGTTACCAAACCAATCACCATAAATATAGCACCCAGTATACCAAATATAGCCAATGTGCGTACCGGTTTTTGGTTACCCATCAGGAAACCGATAACCAATAAAGCCACACAACCCGCGTAAGGATATAAGTTGCTTACATCAGTACCGCTGATGCGGTTAACTACTAATACCACACCAAACGCAAAAAACGGAACAATAATGGTTAAAAGCAGTTTGGCAGTTTTTGAAAGGCTAAAGGCCGCGATAGCACCCGTCCAGCGGCCCACCATTAAGCTACCCCAGTATAACGATATAAATGGTGCCACCTGGTCTGTTTTAAAGTTACCAAATGCCGGAGTTTCTAATAACGAGCCCATATTACTTTGAATGGTAACCTCTACACCCACATAGGTAAATATGGCAAGCATGCCATAAACCAATTGCGGGTATTGCATGGCGCCCCATCCCTGCCCGCCTTTACCGGCTGCCGATGCGGTACCAATAAGTGTAAACAGGATAATAGCTAATGATGCGTAAACAAAGTATTGTTTTTCAATCCCGGTAGCTTGTGCAAGCGGGGTTGCAGCCAATATAAGCAGGAAGGCTACAAATATAATACCCAATGGAGTATTGGCCTTGCTGCTCGATTCTATCTTTTCGTCGCTGGTTACACTTGGTAGTTTTGATACCCAGAAAAACAATGCAACTGCTAAAAATAACGCCGCGAGGATAATATACAACGTATTTACGGATGCTATCTTAACATCGGATGCCGGGATTTTTGCTGATGCCGATCCAAATAATATAAAACCTACAATAACGGGCCCCCAAATACTACCAAAGTTGTTTACGCCACCGGCAAAGTTTAAGCGGTGGGTACCTGTTTCGGGGCTGCCCAAAGCAACCACAAACGGGTTGGCAGCAGTTTGCTGTAATGAGAAACCTAATGCTATTATAAAGAAGGTTAATAATATAAACGCGAATGAACCTGAATTGATAGCCGGGATCATGATCAACGCACCAACAGCTGATATTAACAAGCCGTAAATGATACCGTTTTTATAACCTATCTTATTCAGGATGTCGACTTTAGTAGCCGATGAAGCGAAATAAAGTATCAGTGAACCGATAAAGTATCCACCATAAAAGGTAAAGTCGATAAGTTGAGATTCAAATTGTGTTAAGCTAAAGTGCGCTTTACAAAACGGAATAAAAATACCATTTGAAGCTGCTAAAAAGCCCCAGAAGAAAAACACGGTAATGATGGTATATAAAGCCGAACCATTACTCTTTGAGTTGTCTTGTGCCATTGTTTAATTAAGGTTAATACTATTGGTGTGTTTAAAACACTAAACATAAATCAAATTTTATAATAATGGCTATAATTTTTTCATTTTATAAATCACAATATTAAGTTTTGTTGTTTAACAGATAAAAGTTGCATATTAGTGTCCTGATTTTTTTACCTGACGGGATTTAAACAAGGATATATAAGCCTATATTAATGATAGAAGCCATTATTTCGGGAATTGGATTTGGATTAGTGCTAACGTTTATAACAGGCCCGGTCTTTTTTGCTCTTATTAAAACCAGTATTGAAAAAGGTTTTCATGCCGGGTTATCACTCGCCCTTGGGGTTGTAACCAGCGATATGGTGTTTGTGGGTGCTATTTTATTTGGCTCGCAATACTTTGATGTATCCGCACACGATAAAACTATAGCCGGCATTATAGGCAGTATTATACTATTCTCTATCGGTATTTATTACATCTTCAAAAAAGCCGATGTTAATTACAAAAACACTATCCCTAATAAAATAAACCATGCAGGCTACTTTTTTAAGGGGTTTGTGATGTGCATTTTTAACCCAACCGTGCTGCTGCACTGGACGGTGGTTATCGGTGTTGCCAGTACGCAGTTTCACGCCGGCGTACATCACCGCTCGGCAAAAATCGCGGTGATGTTCCTTACCATTCTTATTATACAATTCGGGCTGGATGCTGTTAAGGCGTTTTACGCCAACAAACTCCGCGAAAAAATATCCCCCAAGTTTGTACATCGCCTAAACGAGGTTGCGGGTATAGCGCTCATTATCGCATCGCTGGTATTGATAGACAGATTGGTTACGCATTTTATATTCTCGGCACCGGCAGTTAGTTAAGGTTGTACCTGTTTTATGGCGTTCCCTGCGGGCCCGGGCAGGCTAAGTGAGTAGTTAGTTTATCAAACAACATACCCCGCAGTTTAGGCAACCACGGGGCATGCATTCCAATCAAAGCCGTATAATGTATTTATTAAAATAAGCTGTATCCTGTGGGGCTAAATAACACACCATGGGTAGAGCCCGAGGCTGAACCATCCGCACAAATACACACCACACCAAAACGGCTTGTTTGCCCGTTAATAGCATATGTTTTACTAAAGCTTGTTGTTGTACCTGCTGTAACCACGCCGTAGCCGCCATAACTAAAATGATTATAATCGCTATTACTTGTAGACCACGTAATAGTGATACTGGTTGGCGACCAGCTAACGTTTGATGCCGTAAGCGGGTTTACAACACCTGTACACGTTGCTTTTGCAACATGTGTTTTTGAAACCGTTTTTCGCACAACCGGCTTTTCTTTTATAAACGTGAAAGAAAGCATGCCTAACACCAAAAACCCTGTGATAAGGGTATAGATCAAATTCCTTTTCATAATGTTTGAATTAAAGTTGATTAAGAAATAATTGATTAATAAGATGGCCTTGATGGAATACTTACTACTACGTACTAAGCACCTCCTATGTTTCAACCCAAAGGAAATAAATTAATTATTGATTAATTGAATTTATAACAAGTATCACAAAAATTAACAAACAAAAAAGAGCGATAGACAATCTATCGCTCTTTATATTTTGAAGGATTAGAAACTACTCTCTAATCACCAACAATTACATGTATGCCCTTTGGTTATTACCTTCCATCCAGTTAACAAAGGCGCGGTTTACCACCTTGTTACCACCCGGGGTTGGGTAATCGCCGCTAAAGTACCAGTCGCCGGCATGGTCAGGGCAAGCTATGTGCAGGTTATCAAGGGTTTGATAAAGCACTTCAACCTTAGCCTTAATATTTGGCGGGGTAATGATTTTGGCTATACGGTCAGATATCTCCTGGTCGGTAAATGGTGCGTAGATAGCTTTTACATAGTTCTCT
>NZ_JBAZRC010000088.1:0-19683 GCF_041663085.1 Mucilaginibacter sp. | reverse complement strand
ATACCGGCTTCGTTTATAGCAGTAGGGTATGGGTATGGATACCATTTTTCTGAGAAATGCTCGATTGCTCCCTTCAGGTATTCGGTAGAGCGATCCCAGCCGTCTTTGCCCTGGCTTTCTACCGGGTAAACCGACATGCTCATGGATTTTTTACCGCCCGGCAGGTTCACCCTCGCGGCATCCCAGATAAACGCTCTGGAGGCGCCAAATGCAACATCGCGGGTGTTCAGCATTTTGTAATGCCAGGTAAGTGTGCCTTTGTTTACAGGCCTTGATGATTTATCATTTATTTCGGCCGCTGTGCGGATCATAATGGTTTTATCGCTATTGCGGGCCGCCTCTAATCTGGCGATTTGTTTGGCAGTGAGTACTTCTTTTGGGTTTAGCAGGTCGCCGGGGCCGGCAACCAATACATCCCATGGAACGGTTACCGAATAGTCGATATCGCCGTATTCGCAGTAAAACTCGCCACTGCCTAAAAATGGCGCTGTTGCCCAGCCGCGGCTATCGTCATAAACACATACCCGTGGGAAGAACTGCGCTATCTCGTAGATCTTGCCGTTTTTGGTATCCAAATAGTCGGTACGGCCACCAAAATTACCGGGGATGGTATAATGGTACCTGATGCTTAATTTAATAATGCCTTTGCCCAATGGTTTTGCCAGGCGCACCTGCATCCGGGTATCGGTAATAACAAATTTAGCTTTAGTGTGGATATCGCCGGTAACAATATCTACCGCCTCAATCTGGTAGCCGCTAGTATGCTGTGTGGCCTGCGCGCCGGTAACAAAGTTTGAGCGGGCGTCTTTTTTATAAGTGTTCTGGTCCAGCTGAAACCAGAGATATTGCAAGGCATCGGGGCTGTTGTTGGTATAGGTAACATCGGCAGTGCCGGTTATTGTTTTGGCAACGGTATCCAGTTTTACAGCTAACCTGTAATCAACCCGGTTTTGCCAGTACTTTGGCCCCGGTTCGCCATTGGCAGAATGGAACTCATTTCCCTTTTCGGTATAAGGCAGGGGCGAGAACAGCACCGATGGCTGGTAATTGGTTGTGATGGTATCGTTAGCGTTTTTTTGAGCCTGTGCAAAAGTGGCCGAAAGCAACAACAGGGAAGCACCGATAAATTTTTTCATGTAATGAGGATATGCAGGGCAATATACAAAGCTTGCGGGAAATCGCTTTAAAAAAGGCTACGTCATGCCGAATTTATTTCGGCATCCCACACGCTCATGGACACAGCATAGTTTGTAACAGATAGGTGCATACCTAACCAGCGTGAATATCCTGAGAGATGCCGAAATAAATTCGGCATGACGATCCTCTTATCAAAAAAGTTTAAACCCTTTTATGGAAAAGTTAGCCCTGTTGCATCTTGTAGAAAAACACAACATTATGCAGCCCATTAAAAGTATCAGCATCCCGCAGCCCTGCCACCAAAACTGGAACCAGATGACCCCGGTTGAGCAAGGCAGGCATTGCACTCTATGCAGCAAAACAGTTACCGACTTTACCTCCATGACCAATTCCGAGATCATTAATTACTTTGTCAGGCAAGGCAATGTTTGCGGCAGGTTTGGCGAAACCCAGCTGGCGGATTTGAATAATTACCTTGCTGTAGAAGAGAAGCCCCGTTTCTCATGGAAGAAAGTAGCAATTGCCGCGGCAGTAACAAGTTTGTTTGCCACAGCAGATGTAAATGCGCAACGCACCTTAGGGAAAGTAAGGGTTGCACAGTCGATTAATCAGATAAAGGATACGCCCGGGATTGACAGTGTTACATACAGTACAATAAAAGGAAAAATAGTTGACGGCAGCGACAGTACCGCATTGCCCGGTGTAAGTGTAATGGTAAAAGGAACAGGCATTGGTACCCAAACCAACGTGAGTGGTGAATTGACACTACGGGTGCCATCAACAGCTGAAAGTTTGCACATATCATTTATAGGTTTCCAAAACTATGAAGCACAAATCAGTGACTTTGCAAACGAGCGCAAGTGTGTTTCGTTGAAAATGAGTGCAACGATGTTAGGTGAACCTGCAATTGTAATGAGGAAACGTCCTAATTTTATTAAAAGATGTTTGAATAAGGTAAAGCGGATCTTTTAACCAAGCATCTGCGCCAGCACACCCTCTTTTAACGAGTAGGTTGACATGGTAACATCTGTTAAAGCCAGCTTTTGCATCATATAAATGGTAAGCAAACTGGCTACTACGATCATATCAACCCGCACGGGAATAATACCTTTAATACTGGCGCGCAAGGCGTGGGTAGATTTGATGAGCAATTCTATCACGTCGAGCAGGTCATCGGTATCAAATTCATACACTTTGGTTTGCTCAAGGTTGAATTTCCTGCCTTTTTTTAGTTCGATAACCTCGGCGAAACTTTCAAATGCACCCGATGAGCCAATGAGCGTTTTGGGCTTATATTTTAAAGCAGCTGC
Organism: Mucilaginibacter sp.; assembly: GCF_041663085.1. Classification (GTDB taxonomy): domain Bacteria; phylum Bacteroidota; class Bacteroidia; order Sphingobacteriales; family Sphingobacteriaceae; genus Mucilaginibacter. The sequence goes on along the minus strand of NZ_JBAZRC010000088.1, from coordinate 17,236 downwards.
AAAAAGGTCTATTAAAGTAGTATCCAGGAAACGGGTAAGTTCTTTAATGGAGGCAACGGGGATGGGGTCGGTTTGGTGGAATTTATCCATTAGGCGTGCAGCGCCTATTTCAAAGCTTTTCTTCCACAATACTTCATCCTCGTTGCAAATAATAAACTCTATACTGCCGCCGCCAATATCCATAATGAGCGCGTTACTATCGCTTAGGCAACCACTGGCATCAATGCCTCTGTAAATGTAACCGGCTTCCTCTTCGCCGTTGATGAGTTCTATCTGAATGCCTGTTTTTTGTTCTACCTGGCTGATGAAATCCTGCCCGTTAGCCGCACTGCGGATAGCGGATGTAGCGATGGCTTTAACAGCAGTTACCTTGTGTTCCAATATCAAATCCTGGAAACGCTGCATAGCAACCAGGCCGCGTGCAAAAGCTTCGGGCTGGATGGTGCCTTTGTTAATGCCGCCTTCGCCAAGTTTTACCGCTTCGGTAGTTTTAAATATGGTGGTGAAGTTATCCGCAGGGCCTTCGGCTATCAGCAGGTGAAAGGTGTTTGTACCGAGGTCCATTACGGCAATACGCTTGTTATCCATCGGCGGCTAAATTAAAAAATCCCTGCAAGAGTTTTGGCTAATACAGGGATTTTTTAAAGTTCGTAGTCTTGAGTTTAAAGTCGAAAGTCTTATGTCGAAAATTTAACGGACTTCAGACTCCGACTTTCGACTACAGACTTAAAAATCACTCTTTATAAAAAAACCATTTTACCAGTTCTTTATAACTGGCTTTTTTGCCATACATCAATACGCCAACCCTGTAAATGCGGGCCGCCACATAGGTGGTGAATAAAAAGCCGGCAACCATTAAGCCCATAGATAGGGCCAGTTGCCATGGCGCTACACCGCCAAATGGTATGCGTACCATCATGGCTACCGGGGCCGTAAATGGAATAATAGACAGCCATACCGCCAGTGGACTATCAGGCGCCTGGAATAATACTGTTACTGATAATAAATAGGTAAATAATAGCGGCAGGGTAATAGGGAACATAAACTGTTGCGTTTCGGTCTCGCTATCAACCGCCGAGCCTACAGCGGCAAATAACGCGCTGTACAGCAAATATCCCGTAAGGAAATAAAACAGGAAGCAACCCAAGATATAGCCAAAAGGTATGGTGGCCAGCGTTGTTAAAATGCCTGCCATACCCCCTCCCGGGCCGGATGTTTGACCTGCAATTTTGGTGGCGATAACAGAAAGTGCTATCCAGGCCGTAAATTGTGTTAAGCCCACCAGGCCCACGCCGATGATCTTACCCAGCATTAACTGGAATGGCTTAACCGATGAGATGATCACCTCTATGATGCGGCTGGTTTTTTCTTCGATAACACCACGCATAACCTGTGCGCCATAAATAAATAGCGCCATGTATATAAATATGGCGCAGGCAATACCAACCCCCATAGAAGTACCCACATTGGCATCTTTGGTGCCTGTTTCAGTAACCTCCATAGCGCTTATAGTTACTTTGTTCTTTTTAGCGGCGTTTAACAGGGCGGTATCAATATGGTTAGCCAGCATGGTGTTGGTTGATGCTATGTCGTTCATTTGATTCTCCACTTCGCCGGTAAGGGTGAACGATGGTTTCTTTTTCGAAAAGATCTGTACGGGCTTTTTATTGTAATCTTTCGGGATCATTAACACCGATAGGTCTTCGTTATTTTTCAACCCGGCTTTTTCGGTTTCTACAGATCCCGTAGCCGGTTCAAACTTGATGTTTTTTTCGTTACGGAATTTCCCGGCGAAAATGCTGCTTTCATCTATAACCTTTACTACCTGCGTGCTTTTTAGTTCACGGCTGTCTTTAGCTACGTAACCAATTAGTGCCGACATGCCCAGTATAAGCAGTGGTACCACAAATATCATCACGATAAAAGATTTTTTGCGTACACGGGTAATATACTCACGCTGTATGATCAATAATACTTTTTTCATGATTTAAGATATTTGTTTTACTTTTTCGATGAAGATCTCGTTCACGCTTGGGATAACCTCCTGCAGCATATTGATGCGTGTTTTAGGGATAAGGTATTGCAGTACATCATTAGCCGAGTTGTTGTTAAGCTTTAATTTAATAATGTGGCTGTTATCCTCGCCTGCAACTTCGCTGATGATATCAAAAGGTTGTGCACCATTAAAAACAAGTTGCTCGCCGGTGTACTCAACCAGGTAAGTATCGTTCTTGTACGAATTACGGATGGTTTTAACCCGTCCGTCCAGTATCTTATGCGATTTATGGATCAGCGCGATAGAATCGCAAAGTTCTTCAACAGATTCCATACGGTGGGTAGAGAATAGGATGGTTGCGCCTTTACGGTTCAGTTCCAGTATCTCGTCTTTAATGGCCTCGGCGTTAACAGGGTCAAAACCGCTGAATGGCTCATCCAGGATGATCAGATCGGGCTCGTGAAGCACCGTAGCCACAAATTGCGCTTTTTGCTGCATCCCTTTTGATAGTTCCTCTATCTTTTTATTCCACCAGGTTTCCATCTCCAGCTTTTCAAACCATACCTTAAGCCTTTTGGTGGCTTCTGCGCGGGTTAGGCCTTTAAGGCGTGCCAGGTAGATCATCTGCTCGCCTATCTCCATTTTTTTGTAGAGGCCGCGCTCTTCGGGCAGGTAGCCAATCCTGTCAATATGCGATTGGTTCAGGCGTTCGCCGTTAAAGTATACTTCGCCCGAATCTGGAGCGGTAATTTGGTTGATAATACGGATGAGTGAGGTTTTACCGGCGCCATTTGGCCCAAGCAGGCCAAATATTTTACCGCTTTCAACTTCAAGGCTCACATCGTCTAATGCGCGGTGACCGGCGTATTGTTTAACAATGTTGCGAATGCTTAGCATATCAGGGTTTGGTTTATATGCTAATTTAGATGTTATGAGCCATTTATTGTTACATTATTTATTCTTTGGATGATAGATGTGTAACCTTTTGACGGATTAAGTTAATTATTAGGCTATTTTATTAAAAATTATGAAACTTGCATTTAAGTGCCTGTAAATGTGTGTTTTTTGGAAATTATTGCCATGTTTTTTGCTAAAAAATAATTTTTGAAAACATATTTATTACTTTTTGGTTATAACGTGAAATAAAAGGTGCATTCACGTATAGGTAAAATGCACTGTATGTTGAATTTATATATTGTTTATCTAATTAGAAATTTATGAAAAAAGTATTATTATTAGTAGTTGCAGGCTTCCTGTATTTTGGTAACACCGCTAAAGCACAAACCGGCGCAACTTCGGCTGGTTTAACAATTGATTTTGGTGATGGTGCGACTTTGGTTGGCCCTGCAGTAAGGCATAATTTTACAAAGAATGGCATAGGCCAGGCCGAATTATTGTTTGGCGGTGGCGGTACCTATTTATCGGCTTACTATCAGTATCAGGATAAAATACGCAATGGCAATGGTTTAGACTGGTATATAGGTGTGGGCCCGCAGTTGGGTTTTGGCAACGGTAGTACCGATTTTTACATCAGGCCAATGGTTGGTTTAGATTATAAACTCCCAGGTACACCTTTAGACCTTGCTTTTGACTGGCGCCCGGCATTTTACGTTGGTGACAACTCTAACTTTACCGCTGCAAGATTTGGCTTAGGTTTCAGGTTCGCATTCTAAGGAGCAAAAAGATCATAATAGAAAAAGCCGCTGCAGATATCTGTAGCGGCTTTTTGTTGTTTATGGATTATTGGCACTTATTATTAACTTTAAAACATGAACCCCGATCTTGAAATAGAATTTAGCAAAGCACCGATACTGCAAGAAATTGACGCCTTAAAAAAGCAGATAGATGATATGCGCCCATTGCCTGCTGATGTAGAAGGCCGTGTAATGCAAAAGCTACGCCTGGACTGGAACTATAATTCTAATGCTATCGAGGGTAATAAACTAAGTTACGGAGAAACTGTAGCTTTTTTAATGGAAGGTATAACCGCAAAAGGCAAGCCTTTAAAAGACCATTTAGATATCCGCGGCCATAATGAGGCAATTAACTTCTTGCTTGATTTAGTTAAAGATTCAAGGCCGATATCAGAAGCCGATATCAGGGCGTTGCATAAGATGATATTGGTTGAGCCTTATAAAGTTGATGCTCAAACTGCAGATGGTAAATCTACTACCAAAACTATAAAGCTGGGTGAATATAAGCAGATGTCTAACCATGTGAAAACAGCTACGGGAGAAACTCATTATTATGCTACACCAGATGAGGTTAAGGTGAAAATGCCGGAACTAATTGAATGGTATAAAGAGGCGAACAGTTATGAGAATATACATCCCATTGTGGTTGCTGCTTTATTCCATCATAAGTTTGTAGCTATTCATCCGTTTGATGATGGTAATGGCCGTTTATCGAGAATATTAATGAATTTGATTTTGATGCAAAAGGGCTTTCCACCAGCTGTAATAATGATGGATGATAGGACTAACTATTATTCTTTATTAAGCAGGGCTGATAACAATGACAATTGGCCTTTTGTCGAATATATAGCAGAGCGGCTACAAAATTCATTGCAGCTATATTTAAAAGCGGCTAATGGAGGCGATATAGATGAGGACGAAGATATTGACAAGGATATAGCGTTATTTAAATTAGGATTATTGGGTAATACAAATTTAAAAGAAAAGCGTTCTGTAGTCTTAATCAACGATATTTTAAACAATGAAATCGATCCTCTAATTAATAAGCTAACACTAAAAGCAAAGCAATTCGAAGACTTGTTTTTTGAAAAATCACACGGGCTTGGATTTTATTTTATAGGGTCAGAAAAGACTGTCCCTTATGAAGTATTATCAGAGTTTACGAATTTATCATCAAACGCAAAAAGAGATCAAATGGTAAAAATACTAAATAGTATTGGAGTGGTTTTTTCTTTTAATAAATTCAAAAATAATATAAATGATTTCGATATTCTTGTTTGGATAACAATAGATTTCGATGAGTATAGTTATAGAGTCTCGGATTTTAATGATAAGCTAATTGTAAATAAGCTATATCACGAAAAACTTACATCAATAGACGAGAATAACATTGTTAAAGCCTTTATTAATGATATAAAGATTTTAATAAATAGAAGTATAACAAAGAAAAGCTTGGAATAGAAATCCAAGCTTTTCTTTGTTATGACCCCTTACTCAAAATACTCCTTCATCCGTTCAAAAAAGCTTTTTTCGTTTTTGCCCGGGTTGGGTTTAAAGTTTGGCGAGCCTTGCAGTTTTTCTAACGCTTCGCGTTCTTCGCGGCTTAGGGCTTTTGGTGTCCAGATGTTTACGTGAATCAGTTGATCGCCGCGGTGGTAAGAATTTACCTCCGGTACACCTTTGCCTTTTAAACGCAATATTTTACCGCCTTGTGTGCCCGGTTCCAGCTTAATTTTAGCCTTGCCATCAATAGTTGGCACTTCAATACTGGTACCTAATGCTGCATCAACAAAGTTTACATGCAGATCATATATCACGTTGTTACCGTCGCGTTTTAAAGTTTCGTGCGGAATTTCTTCAATCAGGATGATCAGGTCGCCGGGTACACCACCGCGTGGGGCAGCGTTACCTTTGCCGCTCATGCTTAACTGCATACCTTCGCTTACGCCGGCAGGTACGTTTATAGTGATGGTTTCTTCACCGCGTACAACACCGTCGCCGTGGCAAACAGTACATTTACTGGTAATGGTAGATCCTTCGCCGTTACAGGTAGGGCAGGTGCTGGTTGTTTGCATCTGGCCCAATATGGTATTAGTTACCCTGCGTACAGAACCCGCGCCACCGCAGGTTTTACAGGTAGAGAAGGATGATTTATCTTTAGCGCCTGTGCCATCGCAGGTTTTACAAAGTATCTGTTTGTTTACTTTTATCTTCTTTTCGGCGCCGTTGGCAATTTCCTCAAGCGATAACCTTACTTTGATACGCAGGTTACTGCCACGGGCAACCCTGCGGCCACCACCCTGGCGGCCACCGCCACCACCAAAGAAACCTTCGAACGGACTGCCGCCGCCGAATATATCACCAAACTGGCTAAATATGTCGTCCATATTCATGCTGCCGCCACCATAACCACCACCATTAGGTGATGAAGCGTTGGCCGCGTGGCCAAACTGGTTGTAGCGCTGGCGTTTTTCGGGGTTACTTAAAACCTCGTAAGCCTCGGCAGCTTCCTTAAATTTCTCTTCAGCTTCTTTATCGCCCTCGTTTTTATCGGGGTGAAACTTAATAGCCATTTTACGATATGCTTTTTTTATCTCATCAGCATCAGCGCCTTTGCTAACACCCAGCACATCGTAATAATCTCTCTTAGCCATCTTTTAAATTAATTATTGATTTATTGAATTAGTGATTTAGTGAATTAAAATCAGCTAAATCAATCTTATCTAATGAATTGTAAGTTGTGCAGAAGCTTAATCGCTAATTCACTAACTCATTAATTCACTAATTTCCCTTATGCGCCAACAATTACCTTAGCAAAGCGCACTACTTTCTCGTTAAGCTCGTAACCTTTTTCCATCTCATCAACCACTTTGCCTTTCATATCATCTGTTGGGGCAGGTATGCTGGTTATAGCCTCGTGCAAATCAGGATCAAAAGTGGTACCTATTGATTGCATTTCTTTTAAACCTTTTTGGGCCAATATACCTTTCAGCTTATGCTGTATCAGGGCAACGCCTTCTTTAACCGGTATTACATCGGTAACGGTATCCATTGAGCGTAATGCGCGTTCAAAATCATCAAGTACGGGTAACAAGGCAACAATTACATCCTTACCCTCGGTTTTGCGGGCATCCTCGCGTTCTTTAATGGTACGGCGACGGAAGTTATCGAACTCGGCATAAAGCCTTAAATATTTATCGTTAGCCTGAGATAACTCTTCCTTAAACTTTTCTTCGGCGGTAGGGGCTTCGTCAGTTTGGGTAGCCTGCTCTTGTCCGTCAACCTGTCCGTTCTCACTTGTCAAATCAGCAGTGTTTTCGGGAGTTTCTGAATTTCCTTTATTTTTTTTCTTTAGCATGTCATTAAAATTCATAGCAAATAGTGCTAATCAAGTATCCTGCCATCGGGTTAAACCCGACAACGTGTCAGTAATAATTAAATTTGTGTGAAAAGTTTGCAGATGCAGGGATAGTTGGCAGTTTTTAGTTGGCAGTTTGCACGTCATTTTAATTGCAAACTGCTAACCGCCTACTGTAAACAGATTATGCCATCTTTACATCTTCTAATACCTTGCCTGTTTCGCATTTAATAATACGCGACGGGAAGGTGCGGATGATATGATAATCATGTGTGGCAACAACTACGGCTGTACCACTCTGGCTAATTTGTTTCAATAGCAATACTATTTCTTCAGATGTATCAGGGTCGAGGTTACCGGTAGGCTCATCGGCCAGTATAATTTCGGGGTTGTTAAGCAATGCACGGGCAATAACTACGCGTTGCTGCTCACCGCCTGATAGCTCATGCGGCATCTTTTTTAGTTTAGAGCGCAGGCCAACTTTCTCCAAAACATCTAAAATACGGTCGGCAATTTGTTTTTTATCGTCCCACCCGGTGGCACGCATTACAAATTGCAGGTTTTGTTCAACAGACCTGTCAGTCAGTAATTGAAAATCCTGGAAAACTATACCCAGCTTACGGCGCAGGTAAGGTACATCTTTGGTGGCCAGTTTGCTTAACTCGTAACCGCAGGCGTGGCCGGTACCGCTGGCAATACTCAGATCGCCGTAAATAACTTTCAGTAAACTGCTTTTACCCGAGCCTGTTTGGCCAATAAGCCATACAAAGTCGCCTTTATCAATATGCAGGTTTACGTTTGATAAAACCAGGTGTTTTTGCTGAAAAATATCAACGTTATTTAGTTTTATAATAGAGTTTCCAATCATCTTATTTACAGCTCTAATTTTAATATTTTACCAAAGGGCAGGTCTTTAACAACGCCCATTATATAGTCGTACTTATCAGTAAGGCCAATTTTATCTAAAGATTTTTCGGGCCTGTCTACCCTGAAGTAAGCCAGTAAGGTGAATTTATCATCCCTTAGCTGCACGTAATCGGGTATTTTGGCAACGCCTTTTACTTTTATAATGTACATTTTTTTAGCTTGAAGCCGAAAGCACAAAGCTTAAAGCTTTAGGTTTCAAATTTACTTTTTTTAGCTGAAAGGAGTATCGTTATTCCGAAATAAGCTTTTGGCTTTAACCTTTTCGCTTTCAGCTCAATTGCGACAAGAACTCCATCGTATCAATACCATCGGCATAATCCCATAACTGCGGGTGCTGGCTTTTGCCAAAAGTAACTATCTGATTTTGGGTTTGTAGCGGTACTGTAGTTACTATACATTGCAGGTTGTCGGTTTGTTCCTGCAATTGTTTTTGTGCCGATTGCAGGTTGGTATACGTTTCGTAATGCAGGCATGACAGGGGCGAGGTTAAGCGCTCATCCTGCTTTAGCAGTAAGAAACCATTATCCAGATGTGCATCGCGGTTTACCAGGTAAATAGATTTGTTATAATCGTAATTGTTGTTGTATTTGTGGTGATGGATGATAGGGGCAAAGTGCTCTATCGATTCAAAAAAGAAATTGAACACGTATCCCTCAGGTACCAGCAGTTTAGATACATTGCGGCAACCCAGGCCGTAATAATCAAAAATATCGTGGCCAAGTGCTGCCAGTTCTTCTGCGGTTTCATTACCGGTAAGTAAGGCTATACTGTTACGGTTTTTGCGGATAATGTTGGGCACTTTGCCAAAATAGTACTCAAAATAGCGCGAAGTATTGTTGCTGCCGGTGGCGATGATGGCATCAAAATTTTCCAGCCTTTCTACAAAACTGAAGCTATCGGCGTATGAATTATCAATTTCAATCAGCTTATTCAGTACATACTTGATCAGGCGCGAATCCTGAGAGGATGCCTTTATAAGCGCGTGTTTGCCGGTTACTAATACGCAAAGCACATCGTGAAAACCAACCAGCGGAATGTTGCCGGCAAGTACCAACCCCACTTTTTTATTGTCCCCGTGGGTTAAATTGTATTTATTCAGCCATTCTTCCAGATCGGCTTTGTTCAGCATTTCGCCGGTTGCTTTTACAGCGTTCAATACACTTTCAGGTGTGAACCAGGCGTTGTACTGACGCTCGGTTTCGATGATGTCCATCAACTGCGCATTGGGCGCGGCAAGGTGTTTGCCTAATTCCGAAAATGTATTTACTGTATCTGTAATATTAAATTTTGACATATATATGTAAAGAGGGTAAACCCTTAAAGCCTTTTTTTGTTATATTTGCAGTGCCCGATTATGGGGCAAAGGTAAATAGAATACTACAAGAATATTTAAATAATATGGCGATTATAATCACCGATGAATGCATAAACTGTGGGGCCTGCGAACCAGAGTGCCCTAATAATGCTATTTATGATGCAGGTGCTTCATGGCGTTTTAGCGATGGTACAGATTTAAAAGGAATAATTGATTTTGGTGACGGTAATACCTTAAACGCAGAAGAAGCGCAAGCTGCCCTGTCTGACGATATTTATTACATCGTGCCTGATAAATGCACCGAGTGCGTTGGTTTTCATGACGAGCCGCAATGTGCTGCCGTTTGCCCTGTAGACTGTTGTGTGGATGATGAAGATGTTCGCGAAACGGAAGAAGAGCTGCATGCCAAAAAAGATTGGTTGCACGCAAATGGTTAATACCTAAAATATTTATAAAAAGGGGGGGACGCAGATAATGCTTTCCCCTTTTTTATTTAACAAAATTTTATTGCTATCTTAACGTATTAATCCTGTGATTATAAAAAATGGAATACGGAATTTGTAACCTGGCGGTGGTGCCCCTACGCGCTGAACCAAGCGATCGGAGTGAAATGGTATCGCAGGTTTTATTTGGTGAAGCTTTTGAAATTTTGGAGTGGAAGGACAAGTGGGTGCAAGTTACAACCGCTTTAGATAACTATACCGGTTGGATAGACCGCCTGCAAGTTGTTATGCTGGGCCACCTGGCGTATAAACGATTGCTGCAAACGCCGGCGCCGGTAACGTACCGTGCCATTACCCAGGCCTGGAAAATAATTGATAATACCGTAATATATCTGCCTGCCGGTAGTTCGCTTGCTTTTTTAGAAGGCACAACCAGCTATATAGGCGACCAGCGATACGACATCATAGGCGAAATAGGAGAAACAGATAGTATAGCTAACATAGCCCGGTCTTTTTTAAACTCGCCGTACCTATGGGGCGGCCGTACCCATTTTGGGATAGATTGCTCAGGTTTTACGCAGATAGTTTACAAACTGCAAGGCATTAGCCTTAAACGCGATGCCTCAATGCAGGCGCAGGAGGGGACGGCTGTAGATTCGGTACTTACCGCAAAATTGGGCGACCTTGCCTTTTTTAATAACGACGAAGGGCGCATTACCCACGTGGGCATTATTTTAGGCGCAGGCAAGATTATCCATGCATCGGGTAAGGTCAAAATAGATTCGATAGATACCCAGGGCATTTACTCGGACGAGTTAAAACGCTATACGCACAGGTTGAAAATTATAAGGCGGTATTTTTAAAACGATACGTCCCAGGTAATTACCTTCTTGTCATCGCTTGCAGATAATAACTGATCGCCGTTCCAGGCAAGTTTATTGATGGATAGGGCATGGCTTGCATACCCCTTCTCCCGGCTAATGATCTTGCGCAGTTTAAAATCAGCAGCATCCCAAATCTTAATGCTTTTATCCATGCTGGCCGTTGCAAAATAGGGCCGGGTAGGGTGAAAAGCGATGTGGTTAACGGCAAACAAATGCGCCGGGATATTTTGGATAAGCGTGTACGTTTTATTGTCCCAGATCTTTACCTGCGCATCGCGGGCGCCAGATACAAGGTAATCGCCAACTGGCGAATATTGCAGCGAGAAAACGGCCATGGTATGGCCTATCAATGCTTTTATGGGGCTGTAATCTTCCAGATCGTAAACTACCACGCGGTTATCGCGGCAGCCAAAAGCTACCCGGTCTTCGGCTGGGTTTATGGTAATACAGCGGATGGTATCGTTTGATACCGGTATACTATGCAATAACGCCAAAGTTTCTAAACTCCATACAGATACGGTACCATCTTCTGAGGCGATTAGTAACTCGTTCTTTTTAGCAGACGATTTGATATCAAAAACAGGTTTTACATGGTGCCTTAAACGATGGGTTATCTTCTGCTCAATAAAGTTAAATACAAGCACTTCGCCACTACGCAGGCCTGCAAACATCAGCGGGTAACCCACGGGGCAGTGGATGGCGTAAATAGAAGCCATTACCGGGAACATCACTTTGATGAACGAATTGCTCTCCAGGCTCCATTCTACCAAGCCTTTATCATTACCGCCTGTAAACAAAACCCCTGGCTTTTGTGAAAGCTCGAGGCTAAATATGGGGTTGCTATGGCCGGTTAGTTCTGCTGATTTTTGTACTTCCATTTTATGGGTTCATAGTTCATATATCATAGTTCATGGTATTTGAGCTGCTATGAACCATGAACTATTCGCAAATGAACCTATTGATGTCTTCCTTCTAAATTCTTTGCTATGCGCTCCAAATTTAAGCCTTTTTCTTTTAGCAGTACCAGCAGGTGAAACATCAGGTCTGATGCCTCATCAACCAATTCGGTTTCGGTTTCATACAGTGCGGCTATTACCACTTCAACACCTTCTTCACCCACTTTTTGGGTGATTTTTTTAAGGCCTTTTTTACGCAGTTTGTTGATGTACGATTCTTCTGTTGGGTTCTCGTACCTGTCGGTGATGATATTCTCCAACTGCATCAAAAAGTTTTGATTGTACTCTGTTTTAAAACAGCTGCGCGAACCGGTATGGCAGGTTGGGCCATCGGCTTTAACTTTTATCAGCAGGGTATCATTGTCACAGTCGATATGCATGCTTTTTACGTGCAGATAATTTTGACTGGTTTCGCCCTTTGTCCACAAGCGGTTTTTTGAGCGCGAGAAGAAGGTAACGATGTTTTCCTGAACGGTTTTGTCGTATGCTTCCTGGTTCATGTAACCCAGCATCAGCACCTCAAGCGTTTGCTCGTCCTGTATAACTACCGGTACTAAACCGTCTGTTTTGTTAAAGTCGATGTTAAATGTCATTATCAATTTTATTGCGGAACTGATCTAACTTGTTCCAATATCTATCTAATTTTTGCCAGTAGTCTTTTGTGAATTTTTTCGCCCACCAATATCTTAAACCGGATAATTTCCTACTAAAGATTTTATCGCCTATGATTTTTTTTTCAATTTTATCTATAAGCCAATCTTCATCAAACCCTTCCCATTCACCAGCTGGATCATAAGTGTTGAATTTTAAAACCGGATAAACCTCAAAGAAGTCGATTTTTTTCACTTCATCAATAGAATATGGACTCTCATAAATAACTTTAAGTATATCCAGCAGTTGAAGATCATCTAATTCGGTATCTAAATAGAATTGAGATAACGCAATCCAGACTGGGCGTCGTTGATAAAGTTGATATGATTTTTCAATATTCATATTAAACCCTCACCTCAATATGATTCTCTCTTAAAACTGATTTCAAATCGGGTATCAGTATCTCACCATAATGGAACACTGAAGCTGCCAGCGCGGCATCTACATTACTTTGCTGAAAAACATCAACAAAGTGCTGAACCGAACCCGCACCACCCGATGCGATCACCGGAATATTTACCGTATTGTTTACTAAGGTAAGTAAACCGTTATCAAAGCCGGCCTTTGTACCATCATGGTCCATGGAGGTAAGCAGTATTTCGCCTGCGCCACGGCTTTCGGCCTCTACGATCCAGTCTAATGTTTGTTTTTCTGTTGGTAGCCGCCCCCCATTCAGGTGAACGATGTTTTTATCGCCCATCACCCGGGTATCAACCGCTATTACCACAAACTGCACCCCGAATGCTTTGGCCAGTTCATCTATCAAAGCCGGGTTACGTACCGCTGCCGAATTAATGGAGATCTTATCTGCCCCGGCGTTTAGCAGCGCATCAGCATCGGCAATTTCATTAATGCCACCACCTATGGTGAATGGAATATTGATTTGCCTGGCAACTGACTTAACCAGCTCTACCATAGTTTTACGGCGCTCAACAGTAGCGGTAATATCCAAAAAAACCAGTTCATCAGCACCTTGCTGTGAGTAGTTCCAGGCCAGTTCTACCGGGTCGCCGGCGTCGCGCAGGTCAACAAAGTTCACACCTTTTACAGTGCGGCCGTCTTTAACGTCAAGGCAGGGGATGATTCTTTTTGCGAGCATGGGTTTTAGTAGAGGACTATGTCATTGCGAGCGATAGCGCGGCAATCTCGTAGGATGCATAGCGTTATGCAATAGCTACGAGATTGCCGCGTCGCTACGCTCCTCGCAATGACATATAGTTATATGGACATAAGGGATTCCAAATTCCAGTTTTTGATCTCTTCGATGCTGATATGGTCTTCGTAAATGGCTTTGCCTACTACGCAGGCTTCAACTTTAATTTTACTTAGTTCTTCAATATCTTTCATAGAGCTTACACCGCCCGATGCGATCAGTTTGATGAACGGCGAATGGTCAAGCAGTTTGCTGTACAATTCAACACCGGCACCGCCCAGTTTACCGTCTTTATTAATATCGGTACATAAAAAACGGAAGAAACCCAATTGCAGACACTTGTCCACATAATCCATCAGTTTGATGGGCGAGCTTTCCATCCAGCCGGAGTATTTGATCACCTCGTCCAGCACATCAATGGCAATAACCACTTGGTCGCTGCATTTGTCGCGGCCGCATACCTCTTTACTTAAATCGTCTAAAAACGATGGGTTGGTAATAGCTTGTGTGCCCACAATAACGCGGTGCACGCCCGAGTCTATCAGTTGTTTTACCTGGTCAATACTGCGGATACCGCCGCCATACTGCACCTGCATATCCGTTTTACGGATCACATCAAACAGGTATTGCTGGTTGCTAAAATCGCCTTTAGCGCCGTTCAGGTCAATTATATGGATGAAATTTGTACCATTGCTCTGGTACTTTTCAATCATTTCCTCAAGTGTAACGTCGTACTCTGTTACCTGCGAGTAGTCGCCTTCGCGCAGACGCACAACCTTTTTGTTAAGAATATCAATAGCAGGAATAATATACATGATTTAAATTTTTGAGAAGTTTTTTAATAATGTTTCGCCATAAGTGCCCGACTTTTCGGGGTGAAACTGCACACCGTAAAAGTTACTATGCCAAATTGATGCCGAAAATTTATTTATGTAACTGGTTGAAGACAAAGTGAATGATTGGTCATACTCAATAAAGTATGAATGTACGAAGTAAAAGTGTGACCCCGTGGGTATATTTTCAAATAAAGGATTTTCTTTTTCGGGATAAACCTGGTTCCAGCCGGTGTGCGGCACCTTAAAACCACCCTCATGTGGAAATTTCAATGTTTTGATGGGGAACAGGTTCAATAATTGTGCATTCCCTTCTTCGCTATATGCTGTAAGCAATTGCATGCCCACGCAAATACCCAATGTAGGTTTTTTAAGCGCCTTTATGGCAGGTACCAGCCCTGTTTGTTCCAGTTTATGCATAGCAGCACCGGCATGTCCTACTCCCGGGATGATATAACGATCGTACTGCTCCAGGTCGGCCTTGGTATTCACCATACCATAGGCAATGCCCAGCCTGTCTAAAGCTGCAGTAAGCGAGAAGATGTTCCCGGCGCCGTATCTGATAATGCCTATCATATTTGTTAGAGTCAAGATAGTAGAGTCAAGAATCAAGAAAAGAACGGATGTCTTGTCTCTTGATTCTTAACTCTTGTTTCTATTCTACAAAAGTCCTTTAGTACTTGGTAAAACCATTTTATTAACATCGCGCTTTACGGCCATTTTTATGGCTTTGGCAAAGGCTTTAAATATAGCTTCTATTTTGTGATGTTCGTTTTGCCCCTCTGCTTTTATATTCAGGTTGCATTTTGATGCATCGCTGAATGATTTGAAAAAGTGATAGAACATTTCTGTTGGTACATCGCCCACTTTTTCGCGTTTAAAATCAGCATCCCAAACAATCCAGTTGCGGCCGCCAAAGTCAATTGCCGCCTGTGCCAGGCAATCATCCATCGGGAGGCAAAAACCATAACGCTCAATCCCCATTTTATTGCCCAAAGCGGTAGCAAAAACTTCGCCTAAGGCAATGCCGGTATCTTCAATTGTGTGATGCTCGTCGATATGCAGATCGCCTTTGGCAGTTATTTCCAGGTCGATGCCGCCATGGCGGGCTATTTGATCAAGCATGTGATCGAAAAAGTGGAGGCCGGTCGAGATCCTGGCTTCTCCTGTACCATCCAAGTTTAACTTGATGCGAATATCGGTCTCCTTAGTAACACGACTGTGCTCTACAACACGCTCGCCAAGTTTTAAAAATTCGTAAATTTCTTTCCAGTCGATAGTTTGCAGGGCTACCACGTTGGTAATGTCATCATCCGTTTTAAACTCACCGTCACCCAGTCCCGATTTATTATTTAACCAGATAGCTTTTGCGCCGAGGTTTTTGGCCAGCAGTACATCGTTTTTACGATCGCCAATGGTAAAGGAATTTATCAGGTCGTACTTTGTCGCATCCAGGTATTGGGTTAATAAACCTGTTGCCGGTTTGCGGGTAGGGGCATTATCTGTAGGCCATGTGCGGTCAATAGCTTCGTAGCTAAAATTTACACCCTCGTTCGCAAACGTTTTAAGGATGAAATTATGCACCGGGTAAAAGGTATCCTCGGGATATGATGCCGTGCCCAAACCATCCTGATTGGTAACCATTACCAGCTCATAATCAAGTTCGGCGGCAATTTTTGGCAGGTATTGCAAAGCGCCGGGGTAAAACGTAAGCTTCGCGAACGAATCTATCTGCTCATCAGGTGTTTCGTTGATCAGGGTTCCATCGCGGTCAATAAAAAGTATTTTTTGCAGCTTGCTCATTATTATTTGTATTGCTGTAAGGTTGATAGCAGTGTTTTATTTTCATCGGGCGTGCCAATGGTGATGCGCAGGCAGCCCTCGCAAAGCTCTACTTTCGAGCGATCGCGGATGATGATACCATGCTGAACTAAAAAGTCATAAATAGCCTTGGCATCAGTGGTTTTTACGAGGATGAAGTTGGCATCAGAAGGGTAAATGTCAAGCACAAAATCAAACTCCTTTAAGGCCAGTACCAAGCTGTCGCGCTGCTCAAGCGTTTCTTTTATCCATAGGTTTACCAGCGATACATTGTTTAGCGCCTGTAAAGCCAGTTGTTGTGATGCCTCGTTCACATTATACGGCGGTTTTACCTTGTTCATCACCTCTATGATCTCTTCGCTGGCGAAGGCCATGCCTACACGCAGGCCGGCCAACCCCCATGCTTTTGATAGGGTTTGCAACACCACAAGGTTGGCGTACTCAGTCAGTTCCTGTATAAATGTTTTTTGCCTGCTAAAGTTGATGTATGCTTCATCTATCACCACAATGCCGTTAAAGTTGGCCAGCAGGGTTTCAATATCATCGCGGTTGATGGAGTTGCCCGTTGGGTTATTTGGCGAGCAGATGAAGATCAATTTGGTATTTTTATCAATAGCCTCTGCAATGCCTTCCAGGTCGAGCTGGTATTCTTCGGTTAGCAAAACCTTACGTGCCTCTACATCATTAATGTTGGCCGATACCTGGTACATGCCGTAGGTTGGCGGTACAATGATCACGTTATCTACCCCCGGGTTACAAAAGCTACGGAACAGGATGTCAATAGCCTCGTCGCTGCCATTACCTAAAAATATATTTCGCGGTGGCACGCCTTTTATCTGGCTCAGCTTTAGCTTAACCTGGTATTGCAAAGGGTCGGGGTAGCGGTTATAGGCAGTTTCCAGCGGCGAACCGTAGGCATTTTCATTGGCATCCAAAAACACACTGGCCTCGCCCGTGTACTCATCCCGCGCAGAAGAGTAGGGGGTTAGGTTTTTGATGTTTTCGCGTAGTATGTTGTTTAAATCGAACATTGTATTCTTTATTTCCGTCCGTCATTGCGAGGTACGAAGCAATCTCAGACTATTCATAGCCAATATGCCTATCGGGAGATTGCTTCGTACCTCGCAATGACGCGTGGGTCTTAGTTATTATTCATCCTCACACTCACTGCATTCCGGTGCGCGTGCAGGCCTTCCATTTCGGCC
>NZ_JBAZRC010000087.1:0-19925 GCF_041663085.1 Mucilaginibacter sp. | reverse complement strand
CAGGCGGCCAGTGAAGGATCCTTCACTTTGTTTTTAACGTATGCAGTTTCTACTGATGACATATTATTCTATTTTTTTGAAATGCAAAAATAGTGAATATAAATATTTTAATGAAATTGGATGTTTATCATTACCAGGCTATGGCAAAAGGTTTTGCAGCAAACGGCATGCAGTTACTGAGGTTGTGTATGGCGATGGTACCTTAAGTGTTTTTAACCGAGAACTTTTCTGAATCAAAGGCTACATATATAAACAAAACCACCAATGCACATACCCAAAATATATTATAAGTAAGCAAAATAGGTTCAATACCCTTATTTGAATCAGATCCTAAGAAAGGGTATAACATAATGAAAGAAAATGACAGGCAATAAATAATTGTAAAAATAATTATATATCTTATTTTGGGAATTAACTGCTTATTGTAATATAAAAACAAAAGCCCTGCAATACCCAAATATTGACAAATATCTTTCAAGTTGCTTATTTTTACATAATACACCCCATCGTGGCTACCCTGTATTAAAAAATAATAACCAACACGTGTTAAAATAATCCAAAAACAAAGTATAGCTACCTTCATTATGCACAGGGGATAAAAACACCATCTTTATCGCAAGCCCCGCACCTGCCAACGTTATTATATTCACATCTTTCTTTGGCTGTCATATCACCTACTTTTTCCACCAAAGGCACTTTTGATATTGCAGCAACCTGCTCTCTTGTTAGCTTTTCTTTTTTTGCTTTATCTTCCATTTTTTTTGTAAAAGTTTAAATCATGCAGCTAATATAAGTATTATTATAATCCAAAAATAGTTCACTAAAATGGTTTAATAGTACTAAAAAAGAGAACATTAAATTGATTTCGGCATCCATTCTTTAAACTAAAAAGAATAAACCCCAAGGTAATATATTTAAATATATCGATACATGGAGATGAGTAAACGGCAACATGTATAAATTTTCAAGCACGAATGTGGTCAGGCTAAAATGTCAAAATCCAGCATAAACCAGGCAGGTACCTGATTTGTATATTCTCAGTCTCTGGATAATTGCCAGATTTAAGCGCAGGGAGTAAAAACTCCTTCTTTGTCACAAGCTCCGCACCTGCCAACATTATTATACTCACATCTTTCTTGGGGCGTCATATCACATATTCCTCCGCCTATTTTGGCCATTTCTTTTTTTGAAAGTTTGCCGAGTCTTACTTTTTGAGGCCCTTGATTTAAGTTTGTTCCCATTTTGATTAGCATTAAAATGTTAAGCTAATATAAGTATTTTTATAAATCCAATATTACGGCATCCTCAAAATAAAAAAAGGACACCAACAATACCCAAATATTGTTTAGCGTCCTTTTAACCGGTTCTTTTTTTTGAATGTAGACAAATATTGGCTACACTCAAAAAATATATACTATGCTAATTATGCGCAGGGAGTAAATGTTCCATCTTTATCGCAAGCTCCACACCTGCCAACATTGTTATATTCACATCTTTCTTTAGGTGTCATATCGCCCGGTAAACCTCCGCCACCTATTTTTGCCATCTCTTTTTTTGACAATGCTGTAAACTTTAAGTTTGATGCTTGTTGAGTTGAGTTTGTTTTCATTTTATTTAGATTTAAAATGCTCGCTATGTATGCGTTTACCATAAACCAAATAGTATGCCAAACAAACTCTCAGGTGCATTAAACATTATAGGTGTAGCCCTTATTATACAACCATTAACACTACATAATTCCAGTGTTTATTAAAAAGGGCGTCTATAACACCAAAGTATTATAGACGCCCTTCAAGCTGATTATTTTTAACATGCCCCCGCTTCTTTAAAACAAAATAGCAAGCACGGGAACTCTGTCTTATTTTTAAATTATATGGTTATGCGCACGGGGTAAAAATGCCGTCTTTGTCACAATATCCACACCTGCCCACATTATTATACTCACATCTTTCTTTAGCTGTCATATCACCGGGTAAGCCACCGCCGCCTATTTTGGCCATTTCTTTTTTAGTAAGCGCTGTAAATTTCGCTTTCTTTGCTGGTTGGTTCAAGTTTGTTTTCATTTGGTTTATAATTAAATTTTTAACAAAATAAGTATTTATTATAACCAGGATGTTTGCTGTATATTAAATATTTAACACCGCAAAAACTGCTTACATATTTAAGCTTAAATACTGCTTAGGGTTTACCGGCTGCCCGTTTTTACGGATCTCGTAATGCAGGTGCGGCCCTGTTGAACGGCCGGTTGAACCTACCTTACCTATCATATCGCCTACGGTAACACGCTGACCTTCTTTTACATTTATTTTGGATAGGTGCCCGTACCAGGTTTCGAGGTTATTGGCATGTTTTATTTTAATACAGTTACCATAGCCGCCTGCCTTGCCCGCAAATATAACCCTGCCGCTGGCTGTGCATTTAACCGGGTCGCCCCTGTGGCCCGAGAAATCTATCCCCGGGTGAAACTCCCTGCCACCAAAATCAAAAGGGTTGCCACGCGATCCGAAAAACGAAGTGAATGAGCTTAACTTTGGATAGCCCATTGGGGTAAAGGCAATATTGTTTATTACCTTATCAAGGTAATTGCTAAAATCGTTGTATAGCTTGGTGTCGCTTTTGGGGCTATCCTCCACATTCAATTTACGAAAAGAGAAACCATGCAAACCACGCTTACTCATAAAATTGTTTATGGTTTTAAGCTTGGCCTGTATATCCTGCAGGTATGAAACCGCCTTGTTACGGCTGCCTTCTTTTTCGGCATTTGTAAGTAATGCATCCTGCGAATCTTTTTCTATTTGCCCCTGTAAAGCTGATACCTGCGATTGCAGCCTGCTGTTTTCCTGTCTTTGCTGCAATGACTGTGTACTTAAACGTACAATGGCCGTCATCAATACCATTACAATTATTAGTACTGCCGCTACAGCTACCTTTAATGAGTTAAAGTGTTTGGCTTTTACTTGCACAATACGTGGCTGGGCATTATTTTTTCGAGTAATAATTCCCATACCTAAATCTTTAATTTTAAGTTCATCAAATAGTGTTAATTAGGGTTAACATTACTAAGCATGCAATATAAAAATTATTTTTAAAAATGCATGCGCCCGCTATTATAACGGAAACGTCAATTATTACCGATTATTCTGATTAGGGGTTGTTTTTATTTTGAATTAAGTATTTTTGTACTGAATATAAGCGAAGTAAAATTATGTACCCAGAATATTTAGTTGCCCCAATGAGGGAAGAATTAACCAAAGTTGGTTTTGAAGAGTTAAAGGATGCTGATGCAGTTAACGCGGCTATTAAAAGCGAAGGCACTGTGTTTGTAATGGTAAATTCGGTTTGTGGCTGTGCTGCAGCAAATGCACGCCCTGCTGCACGTGCGGCAGCTGCCAACGAAAAACACCCTGATCGTTTGGTGACCGTTTTTGCAGGCATGGAAACCGAGGCTGTTAACGCTGCCCGTAACCTGATGCTGCCTTACCCGCCATCATCACCATCAATGGCTTTGTTTAAAGATGGTAAACTGGTACACATTATAGAACGCCACCAGATAGAAGGCCGCCCGGCACAAATGATTGCCGATAACCTGATAGGTGCGTTTGAGCAATATTGTTAATCAGAATTAAGACTGTAAGGGTCGATATCTAAGACTTAAAAAGAGTCCGGTGCAAATACACCGGACTCTTTTTATAAATAAACTTCTTATTTGGTGTTGGTTATTTTTAAGTTTTTCCAGTCGCCGGGCGAACCGTTACCAACCCAGTAACCAATTTTTGTACCGCCTGTGTTTGTTAGCGGTTCAACTTCCAACATCGCTTTTTGCACGTTGTTCACATAAACATTTATACTTTTTGGGGCAACCGTAATACGAACATGAAACCATGCATTAGGATCGGGCGCGGGGATAACCGCCTGCTCATATTTGTTTGGATATTTCTCCCTTAGTAACGGCCAGTCATAGTCTGGTACAGCAAGGTATTGTACACCGTGGCTTTTTCTAACAGCATCGGCAGCTAAAAAATTAAAGGGCCTGAAATACACAGCTTCATAAGTTTTATCGTTTACCCCATGAAAGGCAACCCCAACAAAACTCCCCTGCATTTTGTCGTTCCCTTTAACATCAAACTCAATGGTGCCGTTTTTAAATTGCTTATTTTTTATCCACGCAATACCTTCATTATCTAACCCGTTAAGGTGTGTGCTCCCATCGGTCCCAAAACTGAGCTGCCGGTTAAAAACGATAAAATCGGCCTCGTTCGGCAGCGCCAACTGGCCATAGCAATGCACGGTACAAATGCAAGCCGCAAAAAGTAATGCTTTATAAATTTTCATAGATGTAAGATCTTCTTATTCTGTTTTTAAGCTTTTAACCGGGTTTGTCAGCGCAGCCTTTATACTTTGGTAGCTAACTGTTAGTACTGTAATTACGATTGCACCTACCGCGGTCAGCGCAAAAATCCACCACGAAAGCTCGGCGCGGTATTTATAATCCTGTAACCAGCCATGCATCAGGTAATAAGCCATTGGTATGGCTATTAACAGGGATATACTCACCAGGATAATAAAATCGGTAGACATTAAGCGCCAAAGGTTAAATACCGATGCGCCTAATACCTTGCGTACGCCTATCTCTTTGATGCGCTGCTCGGCCATAAACGATGCCATACCAAACAAGCCCATACAACTAATAAAAATGGCTAATAGGGTAAAAAAGCCGGCCAGTTTGCCCACACGCTCTTCGTTGGCAAATTTCTTGGCGTACTCCTCGTCGGTAAACTTATATTCAAAAGGGCTTCCTGGGTCGTATTGTTTAAATACGGCCTCAATTTTTGCCATAGCATCGTGGGTGCTCTTTTTCGGGTCGAGGCGGATATCTATCATACCCTCCACATCGTTGCTCAATACAAAAATGCTTGGCTTTACGGGTTCATACGGTGATGACATCACCATATCTTTTATTACGCCTATCACCTTATATTTCCGTCCCCAGTCTATCACTTCGCCTACTGCGTGTTTAAAATTCATGAATTTCGCGGCAGATTCATTCAATATCATCGCCGTTGAATCGCTAACGTAAGCCCTTGAGAAATCACGGCCTTCAATAATTTTCCAGTTGGCTACTTTACCAAACTCGGGGGTAAGGCGTATGGTGCCAAAATCGTCCTGCAGATCGGGCGCTTTACCGCGCCAGTTAAGGCCGCTGTTGTTTGAATACACATCGGTAAGGGGGCTACCTGATTCGGCCATTTCTGTAATAAAACCACTTTGCAGCAAATCGTTACGCACAGCCGCAAAATTCTTATGGATATCGTCAGATTTCATGCTCATTTGCACCAAACCGGTACGGTCATAACCCACAGGCCTGTTTTTGGTAAACTGCACCTGCCTGAATACAATGATGGTGCAGATAATTAATGTGGCCGATACGAAAAACTGTAGCACTACTAATATTTTACGTGGCAATGCCGCGTACCTGCCTGCCTTAAACGTCCCCTTTAACACCTTAACCGGTTGGAAAGATGATAAGTAGAATGCGGGATAGCTACCTGCGATAATACCTGTGAATATAGTAAAGCCCAGCCCCAGTATCCAGAATAAAGGATTAGCCCAAAGGATGCCTACTGTTTTACCGGCAACCTGGTTAAACCATGGCAATATCAGCAACACCAATACTATCGAGAAGAGAAAGGCGAAGGCCGTAACCATCAATGATTCGCTAAAAAACTGGCCAATTAACTGGCTGCGTAATGAGCCTACTGTTTTACGAATACCAACCTCTTTGGCCCGTTTCTCTGACCGGGCGGTGCTCAGGTTCATGAAGTTTATACAGGCCAGCAATAACACAAATACACCAATTATGCCAAACAGCCATACAAACTGGATATCCCCGCCAGTGTTTATGCCATCCTTAAATTCCGAATACAGGTGCCACCTTTCCATAGGGTGCAAAAACACAACCGGTTTAAATGATGCACCCACCTTATCGCCTGCAAGGGCTATGTTTTTTTCTTTTAAGTCTTTTATACGGGCGTTTACTTTATTTATGTCAGCTTTATCATTCAGTTGCGCAAATATCTGGAATGAGTTATTTCCCCATTGGGTACTAGCCCGTTTTATCCATTCCTGGTTAATGGGGTACAGATCCCAGGGGAGGATAATATTCAACTCATTAAAGGTAGAGTTACGGGGCAGGTCTTCATACACACCTGTAACTTTAACTAGTTGTTTATTATCAAGCTTTATAGTTTTGTTCATCGGGTCATCACTGCCAAATAAAGCCGTAGCCACTTTCTGCGACAGTAATATGGATGACGGATCCTTTAACCCATCGCGTGTGCCCTTCAGCATTTTAAGGCTAAGCACTTCTGTTATTTCGGGCTGCATAAAGCTACCTTGCTGTGTTAGTTTTTTATCGCCGAAGGCCACTATATGGTCGTAGTTCCAGCTTGATAAGGTTACATACTTAAAATCCTTACCGGTGCCTGTATACTCATCCCTCAACATGGTACCTAAAGGGATAGGCATTGCTATCTGGCTACCAACCTTGCCATTAAATGTTTGATGCTGCCATACCTGCACTATTTTACTCTCATTTTGGAAATACTTGTTGTACGATATCTCGTCCCAAATCCATAGTCCTATCAATATGGCAACCGCCATACCAACCGAAAGTCCGGTAACATTGATAAACGTATGCGCCTTATTTTTGGTGAGGTTGCGCCACGATATTTTTAAGTAATTTTTAAACATTGCAGTATAAGTTTAGTGGTATTGGTTAGCAAGCAAGCTTGCTATAGGAGAATATAGAAAGATACGTGCCAATTTCTTAAAATACTAATTATCAACATTTTACAAAGGATTGCATTTTAAAAACCGTTCGTTTACGGACAATGTACTGTTCGGTTACAAACAGGTAATCAACTGGTTTTTAGTTATTTATTTTAGCCACAGTGTGTACAAAGAAAAACCACAAAGAACACAGAGGTTTAAAAAACAATCAAAGCTTTGTGAACTCTGTGCTTCTATCTCTGTATTCTTTGTGGTTAAGTCCAAATGTCATAGTGAGCCTATCGAACCATTCGCCAACATGCAAGGCGTTCAAGTCTTCGACAGGCTAAGACTGACAACTATTACTTCAATGTCTTTAACTTTACATTCCTAAAGTCCACATCAAAACCATGATCCTGTAATAGGATATGGCCTTCTTTTGCTTCGCCAAAATCCTTCCAGATCTTGTATTTGCTGATGGCTACCAGGTCGCGGTATTCTTTTGAACCACGATCATACTCCAGCACTTTTACACCATTAAGGTAATGCACCACGTGGTTGTTTGGCAAAACCACAATGCGCCCAATATTCCAGGCGCCTATAGGGTGTACAAAGCGGGCTTGCTTTTTGGCGGGGATAAGGTCATACAGGGATGCCAGCGTGCGGTCGCCGTCGCGGCCAAGTTTGGCATCGGGGTGCACGGCATCATCCAAAACCTGGTACTCCAGCCCAATGGCAGATCCCTGCGTTTTTTCATCGAGCGTTACAAAGTATTTAACGCCGCTATTAGCCCCACGGCTCATCCTAAACTCAAACGACATATCAAATGCACTGTACATTTTATCGGTAATAATATCACCGCCGTTAGTAGCTTCGCCACCGTTTGCACCAATTACTGATAGCATTCCGTTCGCTACCTTCCAGCCTTTTGCAGGGAAAGCAGCAGCTGTAGCGCTATGCCAGCCAGCATTTGTTTTACCATTAAATAATAACTTCCATCCATCCAGTTTCTCGTAAGGCGACAATACATTTTGTTGCAGGTTTACTACATAAACATCTTTGGCAAATGGCTGTGGTTTAAGGTTGGTAGTTTTTATCCGTACGCTTTTAAAGAAGATCCTTTTCCCGGCCTGTTTTTCATCACTTATAGCATGAACCTGAAGGCCTATAAAGCCTTTGGCATCTATAGTATCAACAACCATAGCTGTGGCTATCCCGTTTATCCAGGTCTTGGTGGTATTGCCAATACATTCTATTTTTATGTGATTAAATACGCCGTTCTTCCAGGCGTTTTGCGCTTTGGCGTTCAAGTCCATTGGGTAAAGCCAGTCGCGGCGGCCTTCATCATAAATACCGCCTGTCCATTTACGGTTGCTTGGGTCTATCTCGCATTGGCGGCCATAAACCTGGCCTTTACCCTCATGCCCGGCAGCATTATAATGGCTGCGCAACTGTACTCCTGAGTTGGTAAGGTCGCTTTCTGTTTTGGCATCAAGCTCCAAAATAAAATCGCCGTACTCCTTCTCGGTCACTAAAAAGGTATTGCCGCTGTTGAGTACTGCAGTACCGGTTATGCCGCCGTTCTCTACTTTATATTCGGCTTTACCGGCCAGGATCTTCCAGCCGTTAAGGTTTTTGCCGTTAAACAAATTAACATAACCAGCTTTAGTTTGTGCCGATGCTGTTTGTAAGCCGCCCGCGACAGTTAACGCCAGCAAGTAAGTTTTTAAGTTTTTCATATAAATCAAATCTTAGATATGTAGAGTTCAGAGAACTTTAAAGTTTTTGTTTTTCGGATTACGTTTTACCAGATAAATAATAAAAATAATTACTGTCAATCCTAATAGGATTTCCCACCATTGAATGCTCACGTAAAACGACCAATTATCTTCTATTACACTATTATTTTTGCCCATTGGCGTTTAAGTTACCCATAATTTTATATCAGGCTAGTAATGTATTAAATTTTCAAGTTCCATCCAGGTTGGTACTCACGGCCCCAAAGTTTGGCGGCTTCTTTATCATGCAGAATATGCCCGTTTGTACTATCCAGGTTAAGCACCCTGCCCACACGCTGGGCAATGTTACCCAGCTGTGGTATTACGGTAGATTTGTGCCCGTTGATGATGGTTTGGTTCAGTTTTTCTGTCCCCTGTATAGCGCCGATAAAGTTTTGCAGATGCACACGATCCAGCACTTCGGTAGGGCTTACTTTGTTTGATGCATCAACCGCAACCGCGTCTTTAATTTCTTTAACCAGTTTATTATTATAGTCATAAATCTGTTAACCATCGCCCCCGCCATAGTAAATGGTGCCGTGGTCGCCATAAAAAACAACACCACGGCCAACCCCTTCAGAGTTATAGCCGTTACAGCTGCGCCCCTCCCATGATAGAGCGGTATTATTAGGGAAGTTTGCCAGTATGGTTTGCGTATCGGGTGTTTCCCAATCATCCTTAAAAGCAAAACGCCCGCCCGATGAGGTTACCTTGTCAGGGAAATCAACATCAAGTCCCCAGCGCATTACATCAATTTCGTGCGTGCCATTATTGAGCGCCTCGCCGGTGCCCCAGTTCCAATGCCAGTGCCAGTTATAGTGGATCAGGTTATCCTTGTATTCCCTGCGGGGAGCATATCCCTGCCACAGGTCGTAATTTAAATGTAACGGTACAGGTACTACTTTGCCTACCCCGATTGATTTACGGTTATTTACATACCAGCCCCTTGCAAAATAAGCACGGCCAATTACGCCGGCGTGCAACTCGGCCACCATTTTTTGTACATTCTCAAACGACCGGCGCTGGCTGCCCATTTGTACCAGCTTATTATATTTGGCCGCAGCAGCGATCGCCATTTCACCCTCGTGCGGATTATGGCTGCAGGGTTTTTCTACATAAACATGTTTGCCTGCCTGGCAAGCCAATATGGTTGCGGGCGCGTGCCAGTGATCGGGCGCGGCAATAACCAGGGCATCAAGATCTTTTTTCTCTAACAGCTGGCGTACATCGGCTATGCCGGTTGGTTTTTTACCTGTTATTTTGGCAATATCAGCGATGCATTTGGCCATGGCATTACTATCAACATCGCATATATAGCCTATTTCCACATCAGGCAGCGCGGCTAATTTTTGAGCCAGGAATGCCCCCCTGCTGTTTACCCCCATTACGCCAACAACAACCTTTCTATTGGGCGATCCTTTAAAAACACCCCCTATCGCCAGGCCCGGGCCTACTAATAAACTGGTGCCTGTTATAGCCACATTCTGTATAAATTTTCTGCGTTCCATAGTAACCAGAGTTTGGTTTGGTAAATGTATAAGCGCAATAATTGGTATGGCTAATTTAGTATTTACAAATAAAAAACGCGCCTAAACCGCCAATTATAACAACATGGTTACTTATTGTATTTTTGTGCATGCCAAACCTTTGTGTATTATTTGTTATTTAATAGCTGCGTGCTGTAACATAAAAATAGTTGGGCCGTCTTAAATACAATAAAAACTAATACTTTAGCTTTTATTATGCTTGCATATCAATTTAACTATTAACTATATGAAAACTCTTTACGCTGCCGTACTCATTGGCAGTATCAGTGCTATTGCTATAGGCAATGCAAAAGCGCAAACCGCGCCGGCAGAAGACCCTGCCTTAAAGATCTATCGCGAAACCACGCCGAAATATAACGACCTGGTGCATACAAAACTTGATGTACGTTTCGATTATAAGAAACGCTATATGTACGGTAAGGAGTGGGTTACTTTGAAGCCGCATTTTTACCCAACCGACTCCCTGCGTTTAGACGCACAGGGTATGGACATTAAAAATGTATCCATTGTCAAAGCAGGCAAAAACACTCCGCTTAAATTTACTTACGATAGCCTTACTATTGATATTAAGCTTGACAGGACGTATCGTAATGGTGAAAACTACACCGTTTATATAGATTATACCGCAAAACCTAACGAGCTTAAAGCGCAAGGCAGCGCTGCTATTACCGATGCCAAAGGTTTATACTTTATTAATCCGGATGGTACCGAAAAAGATAAGCCAACCCAGATCTGGACACAGGGCGAAACTCAAAGTTCATCGGCCTGGTTCCCTACCATTGATAAGCCTAACCAAAAAACAACCGACGAGATCAGCATGACCGTACCTAAAAAATACGTAACGCTATCTAACGGTCGTTTGGCATCGCAAAAGGTTAATGCAGATGGTACACGTACCGATACCTGGAAAATGGAATTACCACACTCGCCATACTTATTTATGATGGCTGTTGGGGATTTTAAAATTACTAAAGAAACCTGGAAAGGTAAAGAGGTAAGCTATTACCTTGAGCCTAAATACGCGCCATACGCTAAAGACATTTTCGGCTTTACACCGGAGGTGATCGATTTTTATTCGAAAACCCTGGGTGTTGATTACCCATGGAACAAGTACTCACAGATTGTTGTACGTGATTACGTGAGCGGAGCTATGGAGAACACCAGCGCTACCCTGCATGGCGAATATGTGCAAGCTACCAAACGCGAGTTAATTGACGCTTACTACAACCAGGGCCGCAGCACAATTGTACACGAACTTTTCCACCAGTGGTTTGGCGATTACGTTACTGCCGAAAGCTGGAGCAACTTAACCGTTAACGAATCATTTGCTGATTTTAGCGAAACCCTATGGGCCGAACACAAATACGGTAAAGACGCAGGCGACGCACACATTAACGATGACAGGCAAAATTACCTGAGCCAGCCTGACCTGAAAACCAAAGACCTGGTACGTTTCCACTATAAAGATAAAGAGGATGTGTTTGATGCTGTTACCTACCAAAAAGGTGGTAGCATTTTATATATGTTGCGCAACTACCTTGGTAACGCAGCATTTTACAAAGGCCTAAACATCTACCTAAAAACAAACGCGTTTAAAAATGGCGAAGCTCACCAATTGCGTTTAGCAATGGAAGAAGCAAGTGGCCGCGACCTGAACTGGTTCTTCAACCAGTGGTACTTTGGTGCAGGCCATCCGGTGCTTAACATCACTTACAAATGGGATGAGGCAAGCAAAAAACAAACCGTTTACCTAAACCAGACACAAGATGGTAACGGCTTTATTTTACCATTAGCTATTGATGTTTATGCAGGTGGCAAAATGGACCGCAAAAAATTCTGGATGCGTAACAAGGTTGATAGCCTGGTGTTCCACTCGGCTGTTAAACCAAGCCTCGTGAATGTTGATGGTGATAAAATGTTGTTGGTTAAGAAAACAGACAGCAAAACTATTGACGAATTTGTTTTCCAATACTTTAATGCACCTTTATATTTAGATCGTTTTGAAGCTATCACTGCCGCTGCAAAACAGCAAGGCAATGCAGGTGCCCGCAAAGTAATTATTGCCGCACTTAACGATAAATACTACGAGTTACAGATAAAAGCTATCCGTGCTGCCGAAATGACCAATGATGATGTGCGCAACGCTGCACAACCTATACTGATCAAACTGGCGCAAACCGATCCTAATACGCTGGTTAGGGCTGCCGCCATTACCGTTTTGGGTAAGTTAAAAGCATCTGGCAACGCTAATTTATTTAAAGATGGTTTAAAGAGCCAATCGTACGCTGTACAAGGCGCATCCTTATCAGCGCTGGGGTTACTTGACCCTAACGCAGCATTACCTTTAGCTAAAACTTACGAAAAAGATAGCGAGGGTGCTTTAACACAAGCCATACTGAACATCTACGCTACAAGTGGCAGTGATGAGCAGTACGATTATGTTTACAAAGCATTCACCGAAGGCCAGCCTCAAACTCAGTTCAATATAATGAAGAAATTCGCTGATTTTACAGGCCGTATAAAAAGCACTGAGCAAGCGCAAAAAGGCATAAAAGCAATTGCCGATTTTGGCACCAAGTATAAAAAATATGGAGTAGCCCCACAGGTTGTGCAAATATTAACCGGCTTAAAAGCCGACCGTGCTAAATTAAACGATACAGCATCAGTTGCTGCTATTGATAAAGCCACTGCCGAATTACAAAAAGCAGAGTAATTTTCTGAGATATTAAAATATGTAAGCCGCCCCAAATATGGGGCGGCTTTTTTGTTGGTAATAACCTGCCTGTCATTTCGAACGATAGAGAGAAATCTTGTTCATTATGCAAGTTCACCGCCTATCATTCGAACAAGATTTCTCCTCGTACCTCGTTCGAAATGACATCTTTTATATTTAAACGCTTCGCTATCGCTCAGCATCACAGAGGGTTAAAAATGTTAAATAATAAAATTTAACATTTATGGTGTTTGATTATTCGCTAATTTAGTGTTAGGCTATCTAAATACTACGATCAACAATGAAAAAGATATTATTGCTTTTGGCTGTGTGTACCGGTACAGGTACCTTAATGGCCCAGAATATAACCCAGGCCCCGTTTAATAGCGCACCCGGCATCAAACTTATCCAGCCCCTTAAAATGGATAGCTCTTTGTATATATTGCCACCTACATTATCAACTGATAACATTTTTAAGCAACAGCCAACAGATCTTAAGAACCTTATTCTGGATAAAAATCAAAAGACGTTGCTTGTAGTAGACGAATCTTATAAGATGTCGGTAGCTAAATTAAATGGCAACTCTAAAATGCCGGTTGTGGTATTAGAAGGAAATTCTAAAATGCCTGTTGTAGGGAAAACGCCCAAAGCTCAGAATAATACGGCACAGGTGGTTCCGTAGGTTAAAAATCCTTATTCAGCAACTTCTCAAGCTCGGCAAAGCTGATATCCATTTTGATGCGGCCTTGTTTGGCGTATGAGATTTCGCCGGTTTCTTCAGATACGATGATTGCCGTAGCATCGTTTGCTTCGGTAACACCAATGCCTGCGCGGTGGCGTAAGCCAAATTGAGCAGGCAGGTCGGATTTTTCTGTAACCGGCAATATACAACTGGCCGATTTTATTTTATTCTCTGAGATCACCACAGCACCATCATGCAGCGGGCTGTTCTTCTGGAAAATGGTTTCCAGCATCCGTTTAGAGATCTTGGCATCTAATACCTCGCAACTATTTTGGTAAAATTGCTCGTCGTAATACTTAGCAAAAACTATGAGTGCGCCCGTGCGGGTTTGCTTCATGGTTTTGCAGGCATCAATAATGGGTTTAATGCGGGCATAGTTGTTTTTTTCGGCCTCGGCTTTGCCAAAAAAGTATTTCCACCAGGCTTTGTTGCGCTGTAGTGATGCATTCTTACCCACCAGCAGCAAAAACCGCCTTACCTCCTGCTGAAACACAATGATAATGGCGATGATCCCCACATCGACAAACTTACCCAGTATACCGGTTAGCAACTGCATGTGCAGTGCATTAACCACCATATAAAGCAGGTAAATGGTAATTAAGCCAATGAAAATATTTGCCGCTATGGTTCCACGGATAAGGTTGTAAAGCTGATAAACTATAAAAGCTACAAGCAGCACATCCAGCACGTCAAATACGCCAATCTTTACGAAGCTGAAATCAAAGGAATGCATGTTACGAAGTTAATAAGTTTCCGTTAACATCATTTACAGGGCAGTGTAATTATTAGGCAGATTATTTATTCCGCTCGGTGGTAAAGCGTACCAACTGCTCCAATCCGGTTCTGGCCTCACCTGCGGGGAAGGTATTGAGTATATCGAAAGCACTGTCGGTATATTTCTTCATCTGTGTTTCAGAGTATTCCAACCCGCCTTTTTGTTTTACAAAATTGATGATCTCGGCTATCTTTTTAGGGTCATCGTTATGGTTTTTCACCAGGCTTATCATGCGTTTTTTTTCACTGCCATCACTATTGTTCAGCGCGTATATAAGTGGCAGGGTAACCTTTTTCTCTTTGATATCTATGCCCAGCGGTTTACCCACATCATCGGTGCCAAAATCAAACATATCATCTTTTATCTGGAAGGCTATACCTATCTTCTCGCCAAACAAACGCATTTTCTCAACAGTTTCATCATCGGCATTGGCAGATGCCGCGCCGCACGCGCAGCAGGATGCAATTAAGGATGCCGTTTTTTGGCGGATAACCTCGTAATAAACATCCTCGCTAATATCCATCCGGCGCACTTTTTCAATCTGCAGTAATTCCCCTTCGCTCATTTGCTTAACAGCTTCTGATACTATTTTAAGGAGTTTAAAGTCGCCGTTATCAATAGAAAGCAACAGACCTTTGCTTAGCAGGTAATCGCCAACCAAAACAGCTATCTTATTTTTCCATAAAGCATTGATAGAGAAAAAGCCACGGCGCTGGTAAGAGTTATCAACCACATCATCATGCACCAAAGTAGCGGTGTGCAATAATTCAACCAGTGCGGCCCCCCGATGGGTTGACTCGTTTATCCCGCCACAAATACTGGCCGAAAAAAACACGAACATGGGTCTTATCTGCTTTCCCTTTCGTTTTACGATGTAATGGGTAATACGATCAAGCAGAGGTACAGAGCTTTGCATAGAAGTTTTGAACTTCTCTTCAAAAACATCAATTTCTGCAGCAATAGGTTTTTTAATTTCGTTGATGTTCAGCATCTAAACAAAACATGCTTTTTATGCAATTACCTTACCTGGCAATCCGCAGCAAACATAAGCTTTATAAAAATATATATGCACAAACACCGATTTTTTTTACAGTGTGGTTAAACCTTTAGTAAGTTTTACGCTCTATCATATCAGTTAGTAATAACAGCATATAAGTTTAGTTTTTGTGAGTTAAAGTTTTCGTTAAAAAGCGGCGCCTGGAGAGGTTCCGCTTTTTTGTTTTAAAACCAGATCTGGACCTAATGATTAAATTTTGACGATATTATAAAGTCTTAATTGGGCTATCCTGTTAAACCATTAATTTAATTAAAAAACGACGGCCACCTTCTGTTAAACTAAGGGTTATTATTTTACCTTTGCAATCCTTAATAAAAACGGAGAGGTGTCTGAGTGGTCGAAAGAGCACGCCTGGAAAGTGTGTATACGCCAAAAGTGTATCGAGGGTTCGAATCCCTCCCTCTCCGCTGATAATAAAAATTGTTTATAATTGATTAACAATCAGCTATTTACAAGTAAAAATTTAAAAGAAAGAGGGATTTGAACCTTGGACCTTTTAAAATTGAAAAACCCTCTAATTTCGCTAATTAGAGGGTTTTTCAATTTTTAGCCCCTTTGAAAATCAAAAAATATTCACAATTGCATTGCGTCATTCATAGCGTCTTTTTTATTTCAAAAAAGACGCTATGAAGTTTTAAAGAATTGTAAATGAATCACTTAAGTTAAAATTGAGAATACTTTTTGGTAAAACAATTGATATTGATAATCAGCCAGTTATCATTTTAAATATCAGAAACTATTTTCAACTAAATAATTAGCAATGGGCCGTATAAGAGCATGTTTACAATATGAACATCTTGTTTTGCAAAGGCCTTAGCATTAAATTTGTTAATCGTTTAAAATCATATTTATGATAGAAAAAAGTTTCGGCTATTTTTTCTTTTTGAAACAAACCAAAAACAAATGTGATGATGTCAGATTTATCTATTTGAAGATCACCGTTAATGGTAAATCTAACGAGATTTCAACTAAGCGAAAATGTGAACCGTCAAAATGGGACGCACGTTCAGGAAGAGTAAATGGTAACAAGTTAACGACAAAAGAACTGAACCGTTTTCTCAATGCGTTTGCAATGCAAGTATATCAAGCCAAAAGATGGCTGATGGAAAACAACAAAGAACTGTCTGCTCAGGCCATAAAAGACGTAATGACGGGTAATTACGAAAAGCCGAAAATGATCCCTAAGGGCGTTCTTTAAATATACACAGTTATCTACGTGTGCCTAATTCCGCATCTAATTATTGCATTTTTGATTTAAGAAGACCATTATTAAGCTTTGCTGACATTTAAAATTGTTATGTTAGAAAAAAGCTTCGGCTTGTTTTTTTATTTAAAGCAAGCAAAAAATCAAAAGAATGAAAAACGATATGTTTATCTCCGTATCACTGTAAATGGCGCAAACCGCGAACTATCCATCAAAAGGCAATGGATAACTAATCAATGGGACTCATCATTAGGTAGGGCAACAGGTGAAAGTGAAGATGTAAAAGAACTGAATTCATATTTAGAACTTATATCCTGTAAGGTCTATCAGGCAAAAATAAAACTTATTGAAAACAATAAACCTGTAACCGCAGAAGGCATTAAAGAAGTGCTTTTAGGAGCAGATGAAAAGAAACATTTCATTATGGCCGCATTCCTTGAACATAATGTCCAGATGCAAGGTTTAGTGGGTATAGAAGTTGCTGCCGGTACACTAACCCGTTATAAAACCGCCTACTCCCATGTAGGTAACTTTATCAAGTGGAAATATAAGAAAAATGATATAGACGTTGGTGATTTGAATTATGAGTTTATTACTCAATTCTTATTCTGGCTAAAAAGCAAAAAGAAATGCAATCATAATACGGCTATAAAATATGTGGGTAACTTCAAGAAGATTGTTCTGGAGTGTCTGAGAAAGGAGTGGCTGAAAAGGGACCCATTCATAGGCTTCAAAACTAAACGACAGGAAGTAACTCCAGTTGCTTTAACCAAAGAAGAATTGCTGGCAATTTCTAATAAACGATTTAAAATAGAACGAATTATTCATGTACGTGATATATTTCTTTTTTGCTGTTATACAGGGCTAGCTTATATTGATGTTTATAATTTAAAAGACTCAGACATAACCATTGGAATAGATGGTGAAAAATGGATCATAACAACCAGGCAAAAGACAAATTCATTTACAAGACTTCCTTTGCTTCCAGCAGCGTTAAAAATTCTTGCCAAATACGAAAATCATTCCAAATGCATGAGTAATGGAACCGTTCTACCTGTATTGACCAATCAGAAAATGAATTCTTATTTAAAAGAGATTGCAGACACTTGTGGTATAAAGAAGAATTTAACCTTTCATACAGCCAGACATACTTTTGCCACTACAGTAACATTAACTAACGGAGTGCCAATAGAAACGGTTTCGAAAATGCTTGGTCACAAATCACTTAAGCAAACCCAGCACTATGCTAAAATTGTTGATGTAAAAATCAGTGAAGATATGAAGCAACTAAAGAAAAGATTAGAATTAATTTGACCAATTCGTTAATCATGACTTACGGATATTAAGGTACCTTATATCGAGTTGATTGTAGGGTGATTTCAAATTTGCCCAACAAGCGATCAATATTTG
The DNA here is from genome assembly GCF_041663085.1 of Mucilaginibacter sp. GTDB lineage: Bacteria > Bacteroidota > Bacteroidia > Sphingobacteriales > Sphingobacteriaceae > Mucilaginibacter. Next base: position 1,931 of record NZ_JBAZRC010000087.1, on the reverse strand, counting down.
TTCCGATACTACGTCGACTAAGATGCCTGCCGTTAGTCTGAGTAAATGGCAAATATTGTCGAATGACCTTTATCTAAATCTATACTGTTTGGACACGCCGGTAATACCTATGCGGTATTTGACCATATCGACGCTGGCGCAAAAGTGGTCTGAAATACCTTCCACGGTGGCGAGGTGTTTGAGTCCCCATTGCAAGCCTGGGCGGGTAATCTGCAGACAACCGCCTAAGTATTTGGCTTCCTGTTCGTGGACGGGGTTAAAATAATGCAATCCAAACTGTGCGCATAGGACAGCAGATTCAGGCGGGACGGTATGTTTGCGGATGATGTGGGCGAGCTCGTGCATGAGATTGCTTTGCTGGCGGAAGCGGGAATGGCGGTCGTTATGGATGATGATCTTTTCGCCGTGAACATTCGGGGTCCACATGGCGGAAAATTTATCGGGGTCGATCATCCGGCTGTAGTCGGGATGGTCGGTCTGGTCGCCAAAAATCTCGTCGATGGTAAAAACGTCCACCTGGAGGTGTTCGGCGAGTTTAAAGGCATCCAACGGGTCGAATTTGGAAATGCCCAGATCCTTCCGGCATCCTTCGGAGATCCGTTCAGCTTCTGCCATAAAACCTCGCGCTAGTACGGACTTACTGGGCATCGCGTTTGGATTTGGTAAAAGCCATATCGACCATATGTACCATGGCGTTGATGGTATCGGTGTCCAGTTCCCGGCTGGAGCGCAGCTGGAAGACGATCTTTTCCTTTTCGGAAATGTCTGCCGCTTCGATCTTTTCACCGGTAATAAAGGTTTCTGTGGATACGCCGAGCCAGTTGCACAGGCGGATAAAGGTCTCAACATCGGGCAGGTTACCTTGTTCAACACGCGAGAGAGCCGCCGAGCTCATTCCGCCGATCTCTGCAGCGGTATCCCTTAAGCCCATTTTGCCGCGCCTGGATTTCAGCATACTGGCCAACAGTTCTGAATTTAATGTGGATTCCATGTGGGTAAGTTGTTGAAAAGTTTTATAAATAAGACATTGTTACATTAATAATACAATGTATATATTTGACAAATGAAACAACGTTACGTTGATGATACAAATCTATAATACTTTGGACATATATACAACAAAATTTATTTAATCATGGAAAATCTGCAATCATATTTATTAAGGGCCGGAGACCAGTTAGTGGAAGCCATTTTTACCACCGGCCTGACTAAGCATTTCGCGGTGTATCTGGGGCGCCTGTCCGATGGACAGGAATGGATCGCCGAGAATCATCACCTGACTGGCGGCGTGAGGCTAATCACCGTGCGGGATTATGCCGCTGCGGGGCGCAGCCTGGTGCGCATTGATCGCTTCAGCGGAACCGAGCAGGAACGGAAGCAGGTTATCCTGCGCGCTCTAAAGCTCGCGGGAAAATCGTACGATCTAGTGCAATATAACTGTGAGCATTTTGCCACGGAAGTAACGACCGGCCTGGCAGAAAGCAAACAGGTAAGAAACGTGATCGGCGGTTTAGTGCTGTTGCTATTGATCGGTTTACTGCGCAGCGAATAATTTAAAAAAAAGAGAAATGGGACAAATCATCGTTGCGCTGTTAAAGCAGGTCTTCTCCAAGGGGGTGAGCAAGCTCTGGGACAATAAGGATGTCGCCTGGCTATATATCCGGACGCTGTTCTGGACCTACCGCACCAAACAGATAAGGTTTTCGCTGAGCTACCTGTTCCGGATCAAAATACCGGGGACAAATAGCTATCTGCTAGTATTGAACCGCCGTATCGCCAACCAATTGCAACCGGTCGGCGGGGTTTATAAGCGTTATGGCGACGACAAGCTATTCGAATCATGGAGCTTCGTGCCCGACAGCCAGGCCAACGGTCTGGGCGTCGATCATACAAGTGACTGCGATCTGCGGTTCCGGGTGAAAGGAAAATAC
>NZ_JBAZRC010000086.1:0-20168 GCF_041663085.1 Mucilaginibacter sp. | reverse complement strand
TGGTCGACCGCGCGGGCGGTAAAAGCCATGTATGTAAGCGATGGATTTTGGCAACTGGTTGATGTCATGCTTGCCCCGTCGGTAACGTATACATTTTTACAGGCGTGCAGGCGGTGCCACTTATCAAGCATTGATGTTTTTGGGTCGATACCCATACGCACCCCACCCATTTCATGGATATCAAGCCCCGGCGCCCTGTGGTCTGTTGATGCCTGGATGTTGGTGAAACCTGCCGACGTGAACATCTCTGTCATCTGCTCCACGTAATCCTTTTTCATTTTCTCGTCGTTATCATCATAATCAACAGAGATTCTCAATTGAGGGATCCCAAACGGGTCTTTCAGTGATTTATCCAAAGCAACATAATTTGTTTCTTTCGGGATGGTTTCGCCCATCATGTGCGAACCCACATGCCAACTGCTCAGGTCTTTTTTAACCAGGTTGTTTTTCAGGTCCTGCCCAATACCATCGCTGCTGTTTTGTTCCCAGCGGTAAGCGCTAAAACCACAGGCATACCCGCGTAAAAAGTCGGTTTCCTGTTTATATACGTTCCTGAAACGTGGGATGTAGCCGCCACCCGCAGGGTTGCGGCCATCTGTTGTCCACTCTTTAGCACCACTGTATTCGGCGTTTATATGGGCAGAATAATTATGGAATGCTACATATTTACCCAGGGTACCGCTATCATTGCCCAAGCCATTAGGGAAACGGCTTGATGTTGAGTTAAGCAGTATCAGGTTACTGTTTAAGGCAGCCGCGTTAACAAAAATAACATCGGCATAGTATTCTATAGCTTCTTTGGTATTGGCATCAATAACCCTAACACCGGTTGCCTTGCCCTTTTTATCATCGTAAATAATAGATTCGACAACCGAATGCGGCCTTAATGTACAATGACCGGATTTTAACGCCCACGGAATAGTTGATGAATTAGCACTGAAGTAACCGCCAAACGGACAACCGCGCTGGCATAAGGTACGTTCCTGGCACTGGCCCCTGCCCTGGTCTAAATGGACCTGGTTGGGTTTTGATAAGTGTGCACAACGTGCGCTTATTACGTGCCTGTTCTTGTATGTTTTTTTAACGTGATTGCTAAAATAGGTTTCTACAGCATTCAGCGGGAAAGCCGGTAAAAATTCACCGTCGGGCAGTTCGGCTAAACCGTCCCGGTTACCTGATATGCCTGCAAATTTTTCCACGTAGCTATACCAGGGTGCAATATCGGCATAACGGATAGGCCAGTCAACCGCGAAACCATCACGGGCAGGGCCTTCAAAGTCAAAATCGCTCCAGCGCTGGGTTTGGCGTGCCCACAAAAGGGATTTGCCACCGGTTTGGTATCCGCGGATCCAATCAAAAGGTTTTTCCTGAACGTAAGGGTGTTCGGCATCCTTTACAAAAAAGTGAGCAGCATCTTCACCAAAGGCATAGCAGCGGTTCACTATAGGGTTTGCTTTTTGCACGTCATCAGGCAGTACGCCATGATGCGGAAACTCCCATGGATATAAATTTGTTGTTGGGTAATCTTTTAAATGCTTTACATCGCGGCCACGCTCTAAAACAAGCGTTTTAAGACCTTTGTCTGTAAACTCTTTCGCGGCCCAACCACCACTCATACCCGACCCTATAACAATGGCATCAAACGTACGGTCCTTTATACTATCAATATTAAAATTAGCCATTACGCTGTAGTTTTACTTTTAACCGGGAACATGGCATTATACCGCCCCGGAACCAATTCATAAACTATTTGCTTCGTCATAAAATACTTGGATGTGGTGTAGCCAAACACAGTTTGGTCTTTTACCATTTTGTAGAAAGCTATCAGCTTTGTATTATCCTTATATTTTTCGTCTTTGCTTTTTTTGTCGATACCGCTTACAAACGTGGTACGCTCTATAGCGGTGCTGTCATTAAATGATTTGCCCAAATGTTTTTTGGCTTCGGCAGCAAAATCACTTAAGCCAGTAATAAAATCGGCACGGTGCTCCTTATCATAGCAATCATCAATCATTTTAAAAACAAAAAGATTAATGCCAAGGTCCATAGCGCCCGGGGTATCTGTTTTGGGCAGGATGGTTTCTGTAAGATTATTTACCAGATTTTCCTGGTCGGCATCAATTTTAAGGTGCTTTAACTGTACAACAGGTTTACCCTTATCGCTTAAGCACGATGGCAAAACTGCCGCGCTGCCTAAAATAAGGGCCATGTTCCGTATCGCAATTCTGCGGTTCATATTCAAATTCAATAGGTTATAATGATCTGAGTGTTAAAAATACAATTAGGAGCCGTTAAAGTACCTTTAAACTCTTAATATCCCCACTTTTTCATGGTTTGTAAATCAATTTTTACACAATCAATCGGATCCATGCCCTGGTACGATTCCTGCTCAATGATCAGGTACACGGTACCGCCGGTTTTTTTAGCTGCTTTTAACACCTGTTTTACCGGTAACACACCCCTGCCTAATATGGTACTCTCATATCCTGTACCTTCGGTATTGGTAGCACTCTTTATCTCGTCTTTAACGTGCATAGAGATAAACCTTCCCGGATATTTGTTTATAATAGATATGGCATCGTTCTCACGGCCGTACATATTACCAATATCCAGCTGCTGCGAAACCCTGTTGGGGTCGGTATTCTGCATGATATAATCAAACAGGCGGATATCACCTACCATGGTGGTAAATTCAAAATCGTGGTTGTGGTAACCAAATTTCATGTTATATTTTTGACACAGTTCGCCACTTTTGTTAAACTGATCCATTGTGCGTTTAAGCAGGTCTGTATCATGGCGCACTTTCTCATCCATCCAGGGGCTTATTACAAATTTTTGGCCCATAGCGGCTGCATCTTCAACGGTATATTTCCAGGCATCGGTAAAATCGTTTGTGGTGGTATCCCAATGTGCCGATGTCATCACGGTATGCCCGCTTGGCATTTGCAGGCCAAGGTCATCTAATACTTTTTTAAACTCTTTTGCGGTCCACCCGTAAAACTTGCGGTTAATATAATTAGCATGCTCTACGTGCTGATAACCCATATCTGACAACTTTTTTAAGGTGCCTGCCGGGTCTTTCATCATTGCATCGCGTACCGAGTACAATTGGATACCTACCCTTTGGATCTGGGCGGGTGCTGCAAACAGATCATTTGGCATTAAGGCCGCGGCAGTTGCCGCAATGGCGCTGTTTTTTAAAAAAGTTCTGCGTGATGATATCATTTTATTGGTTTTTAATTGAGATTTAGTTCTTACTTATAGGAAACGCCGGAAACAAAAGATTGGTATTACTTACAAAGGCAATATGCTTACTATCAGGCGACCAGGATGGGGTATTGATAGTACCCTGCCCGCCATATAAATAGGCAACCACTTTTGACGGGCCGCCGGCTGTTGGCATTACGCGTAAATAAACATGTTTGTAAAAAGGATGATCGCCGGGGGCAACTTCGCTTTTAAGGAAGGTGATATATACTATCCATTTACCATCGGGCGATACATGCGGGAACCAGTTGTTATTATCATCATTGGTGATCTGCGTTTGGTTGCTGCCATCAGCGTTCATTCGCCAAACCTGCATTAACCCGCTGCGTACCGAGTTGAAGTAAATGAATTTACCATCGGGCGTATATTCCGGGCCATCATCAAGGCCGGGGGTATTGGTGAGGCGCTCTTCGGGGCCGCCTGAAACGGGTACACGGTAAACATCATACTCCTTATTACGTTCGCCGCAAAATACCAGGAATTTACCATCGGGCGACCAGCCATGCATATATGACGCACCTTTACCTGTTTCGGTAACCCGGCGTGGTTCACCGCCGGTTACCGGCACCACAAAGCCAACTGAAGGGCTGCCATTATCGTTATTGCTTATGGTTAGCCATTTGCCATCGAATGATAAAACGTGATCGTTATTATTGCCTTTAGCCGCGCCTGTATTTAATACGGCCGGTATGTTTGTAGCCAGATTATATTTATAAAGCAAGCCCTCGCTGTTGTAAATAAGCGATTTATTATCAACAGTCCAGTTTGGTGCCTGTAACGATTTTGGGGATTGGTATATAATACGGCTATTCTGCGTTTGCATATCCAGTATCTCTATATTGCTGCCCAGGTATTGTTTATAAGTTACCAGATCAGCCGGAGCGGGTGTAACTATCCTTACATTGCTGAATACGGCTTTCTCTGACACAGCAGGGTTATGCGAGCAAACAAAAATGCCCACGTAAACCTCATCGCCCAGGTCAAGGTCTATCTTTTCTTCGGGGCCAAACACATCGCCTTTACGGGCTACCGACATGGTGTAGGTTTTGCCTTTTCTTTCTAACTGGATAACATCGGCAGAGCTGATACCCGCCTTTTGTTCTTTAGTACTATCGCCATCAGCATTACGGTATTGCAGCGACGTTAACCCATCACCATGTACAACAGCGTTAACATGTGCAGATGTGCCATTTAAGGACTTACGCACCATCAGCCCGAACTTGCGGTGTGCTTCGGTGCCTTTGCCAACAAACGCGGCATTGGTACGTAATATAAAATCGCCTTTTACGCGTTTCCACACAAAGTGAAATTCATCCTTGCCGAACCAGATATTGGTACCCGAGCCGGTAACCGTGTATTGCTGATTGGCAGCGTTATAAACAACACTACCTTTGTTTTTCACCGGCCCAACATCACTATTACCATCAAATATCCCCACAGTCCCGCTTTGCGCATAAATGTTCGCAACAAATACAGCACTTACCAGCATGCCGGTAAATAAGCAAATAATTTTTTTGAGCATGAGCGTTAGGCTTTGTTAATTGGTTGACTAAGATATATATTCATTTATAAAAAAACCAGTTTAAACCAGCTTTAAAACAAAAAAGGGATGCTTGCGCATCCCTTTTTTGTTTTAACCCGCATAACAGGTTAAAATAGTATCAATATGTGTTAAATAACTTCCGTTGCGAAGATCTGCTTACCCGTTGTTGGGCAAAATACAGGTTTAGATGCTACAGATACTTTAACAGGTTCTTTAATGTAATCTTTATAGAACTGTTTTTTTGAATCGTGATAATGGCTTACTGCCCCTATCATGCTCATAAATTTGATGTAATACCAGGCGCTGTCAACCTGGTGTGGCTTAAAGCCAGAACGCGCGCTTTTTGGGTACAAGTGATGGTTATTATGCCATTCGCCGGCAACAATACCCGGCCAAAGCTGGTTAACCGACATATCCTTACGGTTATGGTCTATTCCATCCCGGCGTTTGTCTTCGCCTTTACCGTGGCCTTCGTAATTAAAGGTACGTACACCCACCGCCCAAAAGCCAGCCGCGCCAAAAATAGCACATGCTAAACCCGGCCCGCCAAGCAGGTAAAATACGGTGAACCAAAATGCCCAGTTGGCAACAACACCCAATACCATATGGAACGGATTGGCTACCGAGCCCCATTTTTTATACTGCGCATAGGTATTGCAGGTAACACCGGTATGTTTCATTAAAGTAAGGCAACGGTTGTAACCTTTCTCATCTAAATTACGGTTAACGGGCTGATGGTTTGCATCCGCTAAAAAACAATACAGGAAACCTCCCTGCGCGTTATACGGATCGCCCGGGGTATCAGATAATGCATGATGCACATGGTGCGATATAGCATAGATCTCTTCCGGAATAATTTTAAGGGTAAGGTTTTGGGTAAAGAAACGCCAAAAATTGTTTCTGAATTTAAAGGCGCCATGAGTGCAATACCTATGATACCATATTGTACCATGTGTACCCATCACCATCATACTGTAAACAAAAGCTATGATTAAGCCGGTTACAGAAAAATACTTAAATACAAACAGGAATAAGAACGGAGCCAGGAAAAGCACCATGCCCCAGCTCATGAAAGAGAGCCAGTTTTTTTTATCCTTAAATACGTTTAAACGGGAAAAAAATTCAGAGAAGATCTGTTTGGGTGTCGGCTTTGAAAGTTCGCCATCGGCGTTTTTCCATCCGTAAGATGGTTCTTGCAACACCTCGTGTATAAATGCCATTAGTAGCGGGATTTTAATTTATTCAATTGGTTCTATAGGGGATTTACGGATTAAAGATACCGAAAGGTTTTCAATTAACGTTAAAAAGTTTAATAAATAATTAAATTGTCATTAAAGTGTCTGGCTTATTGCAACATTTGTATGACGACCGCAGGGGCCCCTGCAACAATTGTATGACGATGGCTTTAATGTTTAAACTTAGTAATACATTGATTGTCATTAGCTAAATATCAACAGCCATGACAAAGTTTATACCCCTTGCTCTTTTGTTTTGCTTTTTATTATTTCCTCATCATGTGTTTGCACAGCAGCCACGTGAAGTTAGCGGGACTGTTGCCGATACGCTTGGCGCTGTGCCGGGTATTACTATTAAACTCATTTCAAACGCGGATAGTATAGTTACCACAAGCGATATTAAAGGCGTGTATCATTTTACAGGTGTAAAGGGGAAAAACTTTAAGCTAACGGTATCCGGATTAGGTTACCAGGCGTTTACACGTAAGTACACCACTGATAGTGATACAAAGCCCATCCAGCTTCCCCCTATCAAACTCAGCATCCAGATGAATTACCTTGGCGTGGTAAATATTACCGCGGTTATCCCTATAGTTATAAAAGAAGATACTATACAATATAATGCCGCAGCATATAAGGTGCGGGAAGGATCGCAGGTGGAAGACCTGATCAAGAAGATGCCGGGTATTACAGTTGATAAGGATGGAAATGTTACCGCCCATGGCAAACAGGTAACAAAGGTACGCGTTAACGGCAAAGATTATTTTACCGGCGATGTGCAAACAGCAACCCAAAACCTGCCTGCCGATATTGTTGATAACATACAGGTGATTGACGACTATGGCGACCAGGCCAACCTAACCGGCATAAAAACCGGCGAACCCGATAAAGTTTTAAACATCACCATACAAAAAGGAAAGCGCACCGGCAATTTTGGGCAGGCCACGGCAGGTGCCGGTAATGATGACCGGTATCTGGCCAAACTATCGGCCAATAATTTTAAGGAGGACAGGCAGATTGCCCTTATAGGTACCTGGAATAACAACAACACTAATTCGTTTAACCTGGGCAGCGGCAGCAGCGGAGGTGGCCGGGGCGGCCGTGGAGGTGGTGGCGGTGACGCAGGTAGTGGTATCAGTACAGCAAACGGTATAACCACAAATAAATCTGCAGGCTTTAATTACCGCGACGAATGGGGTAAAAAAATAACTGCTTATGGCAGCTACAGTTTTGCCGACAGGGACAGGCTAACTACCAGCACATCGCAAACACAAAACCTTTTTCAGAGTGGCGCAATCATTAATAATGATAACAGCACCGGCCGTACACACAATATTAACCACAGGTTTGGTTTTAATATTGAATACCGTATAGATACAGCAAATTACATGAAGATAAGCCCAAGCTTTTCTTATAACTCATCAAACAGCACCAATATTGACACCTTCAGCAACACACGTAAAAACACGCTAATAACCGGTAATGAACTGGCGCTTACCAACGCTACATCGCCAAGCGGCGGTGTAAGTGTACTTTACAACCATAAGTTTAAAAAGAAGGGGCGTAACTTTAGCATCAATACAGGCATCAGTTTTTCAAAAAACACGCAGGGCCTAAACGACCAGTACACTACCCGGCAGGATAGTATTATAACCCCATTGTTCCAGCAAATAAATACTGATAACAGCTCGGTAAGGGGGAATGTGAACTTAAGCTATACCGAGCCGGTTGGCAAAAGTACCTACCTGGAGGCAAACTACAGTTACAGCCAATCAAATACCGACAATAACCGCTACAACTACAATATTGACCCGGTTACCGGCAAACAAACGTATGTAGATTCGTTAAGCACTTTATATAATTACCAGTTCATCACCAACCGGTTTGGGTTAAACCTGCGCGGTGTTGAGGCTAAATACAATTACACGCTTGGTTTGGCGGTGCAACCAGCTACGCTCGATGGGCAGTCGCACAATTTTGAAACATCAACCCATACTTTTAATTACATACCCACAGCAAGGTTTATTTATAACTTTAAAAAGAACCACTCGTTGTCCATTAATTATACCGGTACCAATAACCAGCCGTCGTTTACGCAGCTGCAATTACAGCCCGATTTTTCGAACCCGCAAAACCGTGTGTACGGTAACCCCGACCTGAAGCCCGAGTTTAGCAACAACATCAGCCTGCGCTACAACCAGTTTGATATTGCCAGCGGTAACTCATTGTTCACCAATCTGTCGTTCAATAGCACACAAAATAAAATTGTGACCAGCACCCAGCCTATAACCTTAGCAGGCGGTACAAACAATACCGTACAGGAAACCCGCTATTTAAACACCGATGGCTTTTACTCAGCAAATGGTAACTATGCTTTCTCTAAACCATTTGCCAACCGTAAATACACCGTAACCCTAAACGGCGCTGCCAGCTTTAGCAACAACATCAATTATATTGAAAACGAACGTAATCAGGGCAAAAACTGGGTTTTTAGCCAGGGGGCCAAAGTAAGGATAGATATTGATAGCCTAATGGATACCGAGGTAAGCGGCAATTACAGTGTTAATACCACACGTTACAGCCTGCCATCGTCCATTAGTACCGATGCCAAAACATGGATAATTGGGCTTGATGGGCGCAATTATTTTTTTAACAACCTGGTGCTTGGCTATAATCTTACCCAAACCCTTAACAGCGGCTTTAGCAGTACGGTTAAGGCAAACCCCACCTTGTTAAGTACCTATGTAGAGTATCAATTCCTGAAAAACCATTTGGCCGCACTGCGCGTGCAGGGCTTTGACCTGTTTAACCAAAACACAGGCGTATCCCGGGTGGTGAGCGGTAACCAGATAATTGATACCCGCACCAATCGCCTTGGCCGTTATTTTATGCTGACGTTTACCATACGCCTGCAAAAATTTGCCGGCAGCCGTAACGGCCGCGGTGGTGGCGGTAACCGTGGCGGCAGGCGTGGTGGTGGCAGATCGCGCGGTTAAGCTTAATTTAAAAGCAGTTTTTGTATATTTATAGCATGGTTGCAGGCGACGTTATTTATCCATCAAAAAAAGGTGTAGTTGTTTATATCCCCATTGTTATTCTAGCGGCGGTGGTTGGTGTCAGCATCATCATGGGCGATTATTGGGGCAGCATTTTTTGCGCGGTATTAGTGCTGGGTATTGTGGGCCCCATGATACTGAACACAAATTATACCATCAGAGGCGATGGATCGTTAAAGGTGAGGTGCGGCTTTTTTGTGAATATCCTTATAGATATTAGCTCGATAAGAAAAATAGAAGCAACAACGAGTGTGTTAAGTTCGCCCGCCTTATCGCTCGACAGGCTGGAGGTGTTTTATAATAAATTTGATTCGGTGATCATCTCGCCCCAAAACAAAGAAGAATTTATTGCCCAACTGCAAAACATAAACCCTGCCATTGAGTATATAAAAAAGACCAGCTAATACTTTTACTGCCATATATCATGTTAAAACGTTACCTATTAATACTAACCGCACTGCTTTTTATAAACCAATGTTTTGCCCAGGATACAATTGAAGTAAAGCGGAAACTATCTGGTGATGTAACCGAAATTTTTAGGGCGCTGGCAAAAGATGTAAATATTAGGGTGGGGCTTTTTAAAGCAGTTTATAAAAAAAACACAATTGTTGCCACCGGCGTTTATGAAAATGATAAAAAGGTAAGCTTATGGCAGTTTTATGACCCAAAGGGCACCATCATGCAAAGTTATGATTACTCCACCGGGCGGCTATTTTATGAGGCGCCGGAAGATACTACATCTCATTTGCGATATTTAGCAGACAAGTTTTTGAAGGAGGGTGATAAGGTTACAAAACCCATTAAAGTGGGTGGAAGGTACTATGGCTACCTACCCTATTTAAACCTGTTCACCCTGCCAAAAGAATATGCCTATGTAAACCGCAATTCGCTTGCAGCCAGGGTTGAATTGCTGGTAAGCCCCGGCGGCAGGCTGGCTGATTATAAAGTTACAGTGATAGACGGCGACTCTGGCATAGCGCTTAGAACCATAAACATGAATATTAAACTGCCAGACCCGGCCGATCTGGTGTTTATCCCCGCCACATTAAATGGCGAGCCTATTGCCTGCCGTATAATTATACAATGCGTTGTAACCAATGCCGGGCACCTGGCTTTTGAATAAAGGGCTATAAACAAAAAAGAGACGCGAAGTATCGCGTCTCTTTTTTGTATGCCCGTATCGTATAGACGCGATACTTCGCGCCTTCTTACACATATATTCTTGTTATAAATTAGTGTGCGTGGTGGCCATCAGGGCCATGCGCGTGGCCATGCGAAAGCTCTTCTGGAGTAGCCGGGCGTACGTTCAATATCTCGCCTTTAAAGTGTAGCTCCTGGCCTGCCATTGGGTGGTTAAGGTCAACAATTACAGAATCGGCAGTAACCGATACAACCTGCCCCTGGAAACGGTTACCGTTGTTATCCTGTAAAGGTAAAACCTCGCCAATTTGCGGCACTTCTGTTCCCTGGAACATTTCTAAGGGCAGGTTAGCCACGGCTTCTTCGTCAAATTCGCCGTAACCTTCTGCTGCAGTTATGCGAAAATCATAGGTATCGCCGGTTGAAAGCGTGCTTAATTCCTCTTCAAATTTCGGGATCATTTGCCCTGCACCAAATAAAAAGGTTAGCGGCTGCTCTTGTGTTGCGCTTTCCTGTAAGCCTTCGGTTCCGTCTTCTTTTTTAACATACAGGTCGTACGTTAATGACACTACGTGTTGTGGTTGAATTTTCATCTGATGATTGTTTTTTAAGATATCGGAACTCCTTCCCTGTTTTAACCGGGTTATCTCAATACCTGTTATTTATATTAAGGAATTAGTTATTTATTTGTTTTAGTGCATCTGCCACATTGTATGCCGGTAAACCACAGGTTTTATCCCTGCATACAAAGATGCGCGTTTCGTTGTTAAACTTTTCTGCCAGCAAAGGTAAACTTCCATCCGTACCGCCCAACATAATTTTATTAGGAATGTAATTTTGTTCTGTTTCAATCCGCTTTGTTTCAGCATTATTACCTGTAATGGCTACCTCATAGATGCCAAAAACCTCATCCAGCAGCAGTATTGTCCAGTTTGAGTAAGCTGTGCTGTACTTGGCAAGGTGCGGCACAATATTTCGTAACAATTGTGCAGAAACCTCCAGATAAGCTTCATTATCAAAAAACAGGCCTAATTTTTTTAAGTTACGCGCCATAACCGAGTTTGATGCAGGTATCACCCCATCCATCATTTCCGATTTCCGGGCGATGAGCATCTCGTCATTATCGGCCGTGTAAAAGAATACGCCGCCTTCTTTATCATAATAATGGGCAAGGGCGTAGTCGGCCAGTTTTTGAGCTTGTATCAGCCAGGTCTCGTTAAAGGTAACTTCGTACAAGGCTATAAAACCATCTGTAACATTAGCGTAATCATCTAAGAATGTGGCTACACCGCTATTCCCCTCTTTTTTATAAACCCGGCTTAGCTTTGCGCCTTTTAGTAAGTTGCTTATTATAAACTCCGCGTTTTTTAGCGCAAGCTCCAAATATTCAGGCTTATTAAAGGCACGGTAGGCTTCGCACAGGCCTTTCAGCATTAACCCGTTCCATGATGCTAATATTTTATTATCCAGCCCCGGGCGTACGCGTTTGCCGCGAGCATCTAAAACTTTTGTGCGGGATGTGTTTATCCTGCTTGTCAGTTCATCAACGGTTAGGCCTAATTTATCTGCCAGTTCGGCATCTTCTTCACGGCGGAAGAAAACATTAGAATGCTCCTCTTCCCAGTTGCCATCTTCGGTAACGTGATAGTAAATATTAAACAGGTCGGCATCATCACCTAAAATTTCTTCAATTTCAAACTTTGTAAAAATATAGAATTTACCCTCCTTTCCCTCACTATCCGCATCCAGTGCCGAATAAAAACCATTTTCGGGCGATGTTAATTCCCTGCTTACAAAGGTGATTATCTCATCGGCAATAGTTTTATAAAGCGGATCGGGATTCCAGGTGTGTGCTTCGGCGTATAAGCCCAGTAGCTGCGCATTATCATACAGCATTTTCTCGAAATGTGGTACATGCCAAACACCATCAACCGCATAGCGGGCAAAGCCGCCGCCAATATGATCGTAGATACCGCCAAAGGCCATTTTCTTCAACGTTAATTTTACATTTTCGGCAAGACCGTCATCTTTCATTAAGTGGGCGTACCGCATCAAAAACAACGAATTATTTGGCATCGGGAATTTGGGCGCACCGCCAAAACCACCTTCAACCGGGTCGATGTACCGGCGCCAGGTGGTCAGGATGGTTTCCAGGTCAGCTTTGGTATACTCAGGCTGTTCGGTCACAAACGCTACCGATTCATATTGTTTGATGCCTTCCGTTAAACGCACGGCGTAATCTTCGGCCTCCTCGGGTTTGGTTTTGTAAAAATCGGCCAGGTTAAACAGCAGGCTTGTCCAGTCGTTTTTGCGGAAATAGGTGCCCCCGTAAATAGGCCTTTGATCGGGCAGGCAAATGCAATTTAGCGGCCAGCCTCCCCTGCCGCTCATCAGTTGAATGGCGCTCATGTAGATCTGGTCGACGTCCGGGCGTTCCTCACGGTCTACCTTGATGCACACAAAATACTCGTTCATTACACCTGCTACGGCCTCATCCTCAAAGCTCTCATGCTCCATTACGTGGCACCAGTGGCAGGCCGAGTAGCCAATGCTCACCAGGATCAGTTTATTCTCATCCTTTGCTTTTTGCAGGGCTTCCGGCCCCCAGGGGTACCAGTTAACCGGGTTATTGGCATGTTGCAGTAAATATGGCGATGTGGAGTTTGCGAGTTTGTTCATGCGGGTGGATGTGTATATAGAAAGGGCTAAATTGAGAATTGTTTTAAGGATGTGCAAATGGGAAAATTTGTTTTAACCACAGAGAGCACAGAGATTTGCAGGGCGGATAGGCACAAAGAACACAAAGAATCCATTACAAATAAATCTCTCTGTCCTTTGTGCTTTTCTCTGTGTCCTCTGTGGTTAAATATATCGCAACACGCGAGCCAATGATTATTATTTATCTTTAACCAATTATGATTACAAAACTCAAAGCGGCCAAAACCATCATGCTCCTGGCCGCTATCTACAATATTTTCTGGGGGATTGTAATTTCTGCCTATCCTCAAATTATCCTGTTCGGCAACCCGCCTACCGATTTCCTGCTCATCATTTTGCGTTGCGTGGGTATGTTGGTTGGGGTGTATGGTATCGCGTATTACTTCGCGTCGAAAGATCCGGTGGCTTACTGGCCGCTGATACTGGTTGGCTTTATTGGCAAAGTGCTAGGGCCAATAGGCTCGGTATATTATATCTGGCTGGGCAAACTCGCCCCCTCCTTTTTTTGGGTGAACGTTTGGAACGATATGATATGGCTGCTGCCCTTTGGATGGATCATTTACCAGGCGGTAAACAAGCGATTATCTGCCAATAGTTAACAAAACCTTATTAAGTGGAAAAATTGGCGTGCCAATTTATTTAGCTTTCCCGTGCAAATAACTAATTTCGCGGTACTAAGAAAGAGGAACAGGATTTGGATTATTTAGCAGGGTTAAACCCCGAACAAAAAGCTGCCGTATTACAAACAAAGGGCCCGGTAATGATTATTGCCGGTGCCGGCTCGGGCAAAACGCGTGTTATTACCTTTAGGGTGGCACACCTTATACGCAGCGGTGTAGATAGCTTTAACATACTGGTGCTTACGTTTACCAACAAAGCCGCCCGCGAAATGCGCGAGCGTATCAATCATATTTGCGGCCCTGAGGCAAAAAACATCTGGATGGGTACCTTCCACTCCGTTTTTGCCAAGCTTTTAAGGGTTGAGGCCGATAAGATTGGTTACCCAAACAACTTTACCATTTATGATACTGATGACAGCAAAAGCGTTATACGTGCCATATTAAAAGAGATGCAGCTGGATGATAAGCTGTATAGCGTAAATTTTGTACTGAACCGCATCTCGGCAGCAAAAAGCAGTTTGCTTACCCCTGCTGATTATCAAAACAACCCGCAGATACAAGCCGACGACGATTCGGCCAAGCGCCCTTTACTTGGGAAGATATATGAAACTTACGCGCAGCGTTGCTACCGCGCCGGGGCCATGGACTTTGATGACCTGCTTTTTAAAACCAATGAGTTGTTAAGAGACCATCCGGATGTAAGGAATAAGTATCAGCACAAATTCAAATACATTATGGTGGATGAGTACCAGGATACTAACCACTCACAATATAAAATAGTAAAAACGCTTGCTTCGGTACACGAAAACCTGTGTGTGGTGGGTGATGATGCGCAAAGTATCTACGCTTTCCGTGGGGCTACAATAGCAAACATCCTGAATTTTGAGAAGGATTACCCCGACCTGCATGTATTTAAGCTGGAGCAGAACTACCGCTCTACCCAAAACATTGTGAATGTTGCTAACAGCATCATCGCCAATAATAAAGAGCAGCTTAAAAAGCATGTTTTTTCTGAGAAGGAAACGGGCGATAAAATAAAAATAATGCGCGCCTTTAGCGATAATGAAGAAGGCAAGCAGGTGGCTGATGCTATCATGTTCCAACGCAGTACAAATGGCCTTAAATGGCATGATTTTGCAATTCTTTACCGTACAAACGCGCAGTCGCGTTCTATGGAGGAGGCTTTGCGTAAAAACGGCATCCCATATAAAATTTATGGCGGGCTATCATTCTACCAGCGTAAAGAGATCAAGGACCTGATAGCCTATTTCAGGCTTACGTTTAACCCAAGTGACGAGGAAGCCCTGAAACGTGTTATAAACTACCCGAAACGCGGCATTGGCGATACCACGGTTGACAGGATAATTGTTGCTGCTGATAAAAATGGCATTACCCCTTTTGAAGCCATCCTTGAAGCAAACCGGTACATAGAGAAAGCACCAGCTTCTTTATTTGCTTTTGCAGCCATGATCCAGAGCTTCCAGGTGATCACCAAAAACCAAAGCGCCTATGAATCGGCCTTGCATATAGCAAAACACTCGGGCTTACTGAAGGACCTTTACGAAGATAAATCTGTTGAGGGGCTTAACCGTTACGAAAACATCCAGGAGCTTTTAAACGGGATAAAAGAATTCTCGGAGCGGGAAGATATTGAGGAAAAGGGCCTTGATATATTTATGCAGGATATAGCCTTATTAACCAATGATGATAAGGATAAGGATAAAGATGCCGATACGGTATCATTAATGACCATCCACTCATCAAAAGGCCTTGAGTTTCCGCATGTACATATTGTAGGGTTAGAAGAGAACCTGTTCCCGTCACAAATGTCGCTAAACTCGCGCAGCGACCTGGAAGAAGAGCGGCGCCTGTTCTACGTAGCCATTACCCGTGCTGAGTATAAGTTAACTATCAGTTACGCCACATCGCGTTTTAAATTTGGCACACTGATAAGCTGCGAACCAAGCCGTTTTATAGATGAAATAGACGCCAAATACCTTGAGCTTGACTTTACAGCCAAGCCGGCATCATCTGCCGGTTCATCATCATACGAAGATGAACGTACCGCCTGGACCAGGAAAAACGACACCTACTCAAAACCAAAAGCAGCAACTGCCCCGCCAGTTAAAACAACATCAATACTGGCCAAAGCTCATGTGCCATCGCCTGATTTTAAACCCTCAGATACCTCAAACCTACAGGTGGGTATGCAGGTGGAGCATGAACGTTTTGGCTTTGGTAAAGTACTTACACTGGAAGGCAATAAGCCTGATATTAAGGCAACTATATTCTTTAAAGAAATAGGGCAAAAACAATTGCTGTTAAAGTTTGCAAAACTGAGTATAATAAGTGGGGTGGAGTAACATATTATTCCCATAATATGTAGAACATATTCCACAATTTTTTTGAGGCAAACATTAACTATCCGTTAATTACGCGTAAATACGCATATTTAATATATGGCACTGAGTTTGGTTAATAGTTAATACCCTTTATCCCTTTTAATTAACTATTATGTACATGATGAGCGAGCCCATAAAAAAGAAGACCAATAAATCGGCAGGTAAGAATATACGCACACTTCGCCACGAACATGGCTGGAGCCAGGAAGATGTGGCAAACCGCTTAGGTATTTCTATCCCTGCGTTCTCAAAAATTGAGACAGGTGTTACCGATATTAATTTATCGAGATTAGAGCAAATTGCTAACATTTTTGAAGTGAGTGTTGTTAACCTGCTTTCGCTTGAATATACCGAAGAGCCAAGTACTCAGGACTTGAGCTTAAGCATCGTTCAGAAAAAACTTACCGACAGAGAGGTTGAGATAACCAACTTACAACGTAAGGTAATATTGCTTTATGAAGAATTACTGAGCAAAAACAACGTAGCAATGTAATTATCATCATCATTACTGTTCATTAAATACAACAGTTAGCTTTTTTTACTACGGTAATAACTTTGATTTTTATTCACTTTTACTTAATTATTTTAAGTTGATCTTAATTAATTAAGCAAAATGAAAATACAAATTAATTTATTGCCGTTTTGTGTTTTTAAAAGACCTAAATTAACGCCAAATGCTTATTTGGTTTTAAAATTGCAATAATCGGGTATACAACATAAACAGCTATGTCTAACTACCTGATATCAATTTCAAACGCCGACCATTTAAAAGTAGATACTATACATGACAGGCGCAGTAAATTAAAAGTAAAAGCATTTAACCTGTTCAGGTCGAGCTTAAAACAACGCGAAGGCGAGGTACGTTTTTTTGTTACTGCAGGTAACGAAACCCTGGCATTTGAAACCGAGGGTTATAAAAAACACAGGCAGCTGCTTATATTACAAATGATATCAAGGTATTGTGTTTATTTAGGTTTGCTTGAGGCAACCATACACAGTAACTACCCTGCTTAATTTAGCTGCTATTAAACTTAGAATACGTTTTTGCTGGTATCGTTAAGCATTTCGCTCATTTCAATGATCTTCTGATCGATATCAGATACGCATTTATCCATCATATTAATACATTCTTTTTCATCAACAAGGCCTTCCTTCTCCAGGTTCATTAACCCGCGCAGTGTGGCTATAGGCCCCCGTATTTGATGGGAAAGATAGGATGAGTATTCGGACAGTTTTTTATTCTTTATCTGGAGATCTTTAGTGCGTTCGTCAATAATTTCCTCAAGATGATGGTTCACCCTATCCAGGTTATCCTTTTGCCGAGAAACCTCCTCGTTCAGGTCGGTTAGTTTAAGGTTGGTTACCGTTTTACGTTTAACATTACTTATTAATAAGGCTATAACAACAAGCAAAAGGCCGGCTACTACTGTAACGGCCCAAAATTTAATACGATCGTTTTGTTGGCGCTGGATGGTCAGTTCGTTTTCGCGCTGCTTGGCTTGCTGCTTAAACTGTTCCTGTAGCATATTTATCTGCGTAGATTCGTTGGATGCATAAATGGTACTATCCTGCCTGAATATTGTTTGCAGATAGGACAATGCTTTTTCGTAATGTTTCTGTTTAGCCTCTAACTGGTAAATGGTATAGTTATAATCAGATTCCAGTTTTTCATCTTTCACCGCTTTAGAATACACCAACCCTTCCTGTACAAACTTATCAGCATCCTCAAATCTCCCCTGCGCTATATATAACGACGCCAGTGTAAGGTTTGTACTGGCCACCGGCTTGTTCAGGTCCTTTTCTTTAGCGGCTTTATTTGCGGCCAAAAGTAGTTGCTCGGCTTTTGCATAATCATTCAGGTTAAAATAAATCACCCCCCTGTTTTGTAATGCCTGTATAATATTAACCGTATCCTTAATAGACTGGAAAATTTTATTGCCTTTATCGTAATAACTCAAAGCCTGGTTAAAGCTCTTTTTACGATAATAAACATTACCTATATTTAAATACGACTTGCCTATTAGCTGTGTATCGTTCAATTTTTGGGCAATATCCAATGATTTGTTCAAATACTCTAAAGAACTGGCGTAATTATTATCCAGATATAAATTACCAATGTTGTTGTAAACACTCGCCTCGCTGCGCAGATCCTTGATTTTTGAGAACACTGCAAGTGCTTGTAAATAATCATGAATAGCTGCACTTGCCTGGTTTAAATAGTAGTTACCAATACCTTTTACACGGTAAGCTTCACCAATACCTTTATCATAACCTATTTTTTCTGCAATGGCAAGGGCCTTGGCAGCCAAACTAACGGTTTGATCGGGGCTGGTAAAACGGCTATCAAGCGCTTGCTTATTCAATTTTATCACTTCATTGGTGTCCTGTGCAGCAATATCAATATTACCCTTCGCGTATACAGTACTACAAACAAAAAAGAAAACCAGAAGAGTAAAAATTTTATTCATTTAGGCTCTATACGTTATATTATGGTGAAAGTTATAAAATAATTACGAACAATACTTTATCAAGTTAAATTAAACAAAAACCCGGAATGATTTTTTTTTTCATTATTGCCTGATAATTAAAAAACATATTTATATTTGTGTTGTTAATTTATTGATTGTTAATAAGTTACACAGTTATTAACATATATTGCCTTTAGGCCGATAGCGCAGTTTTACGCAACTATTATTAACCAATAGTTACAATAAAAGCGTTAAACTATTACTAATGGACGAATACTTAATATGTGCTTACAAGTTAAATAAAAAAGAGAATTTGAACAAGATAAATTAATATGAAAAAAGCCCTGTTTGCGTACTTAATATTATTCGGCGGATTATTGTTATCCTCATGCGTTAAGCAAAATGGCGCACGCATTACAATGGATATTTTCTTAAAAGCAACCACCGGTATCAGAAAAGATATAGGAACAGCGGACTAATCAATTAATAAACAGTAAAAAAGAACATTTAAATAACAGGATATGAAAAAGTTAATCATCGTAGCGGCACTGATCTTAACAAGCGGAATTTTACCATCATTTACTAAACAGGTAACCGTAAAACCAACCATGGCTATTGAGCAAAACAATACAATGGCGTTCAAAAAAGATATTGGCACAGCCGATTAATTAATTCATATAAACAACAATACCCCTAACTATTAAAATAACAACCATGAAAAAGATAATCATAGCAGCAGCACTAATCCTTACAACAGCAGTTTTACCATCATACACCAAACAGGTAACCGTAAAACCTGCTGCCACTTTTGAACCTGGCCTGGCAACGTTTAAAAAAGACATTGGTACAGCCGACTAATTATCCTTATTCATAAAAATCAATAACACAATAAAAAAAATACGATCATGAAAAAATCAATCATAGCAGCAGCATTACTAATAGCAAGTACAGGCATTTTAACATCATGCACTAAAGAAAAAAGTGTAGCCCCCACTGCAACTATCGAAAAAAGCACAATCAGCAATAAAAAAGACGTAGGCACAGCCGACTAATTAAAAACACAAACAACAATTAACACACATAAATACATAACACTTCCACCAAATACAGATCATGAAAAAATTCATCATAGCAGCAGCAATCATATTCAGCACAGGCGCTTTATCAGCAGCAACAATTAACCACACAGCAACTGCAAACAAAAAAGATGTTGGCACTGCCGATAACAAGAAAGATGTTGGTACCGCTGATAACAAAAAAGACGTAGGCACCGCCGATGCTAAAAACAAAAAAGATGTGGGTACCGCAGATAACAAAAAAGACGTAGGCACTGCTGACTAAGTAACATCATAATACACAGACAATAGCTAAAACATCAAATAAATATATAACCACACAAATAATACAGATCATGAAAAAATTCATCATAGCAGCAGCAATCATTTTCAGCACAGGCGCTTTATCAACAGTTAACGCTCAGGCTTTCTCAAACAAAAAAGATGTAGGCACTGCCGATAACAAGAAAGATGTTGGTACCGCTGATAACAAAAAAGACGTAGGCACCGCCGATAACAAAAAAGACGTGGGTACTGCAGATAACAAAAAAGACGTAGGCACTGCAGACTAAGTAACATCATAATACACAGACAATAACTAAAACATCAAATAAATATATAACCACACAAATAATACAGATTATGAAAAAATTCATCATAGCAG
>NZ_JBAZRC010000085.1:0-20485 GCF_041663085.1 Mucilaginibacter sp. | reverse complement strand
GGATGAGGTTTAGGGTATAATAAACATCCTGCCGTTTTTGTTCGGTATCAATTTCATTATAGGCTATCTGGTACAGGCTCTCATCAATAAACTTTACCTTTTTCAGGTTTGTGAGCATAGTTGGTGCCAGCCATTTACTTTTGGTAACAGTTTTAAACATATACCTGCCCCAGGGTTTGTGCAGCAATATCTCAAAGCCTTTATAAACCGAAAGGCCATCGGGTGCCATAAGTATCACCTCGTCTATCAGGTCGGCATACTCCTCAACCAAAATCAGCGCGATGTTGGCACCAATGGAATAACCCATTACAGAGAAACGCTGCCTGCCATGCAGTTTAAACCATTCCTCAACATATTCGCGCACCATTGCCCGGGGCATACCGGCGAGTATTTGCTGCTCTGTCCAGCCATTTAATTTGCTTTCGCCATGAAAAAAGTGGTCAAAACCATAAACGTGGTATTGCTGCAGGACGGAATTTTCGAGCACGTGAAATTGCCTCCCAGTCATGCCGTAGCCGTGGAAGGCCAGCATAGGTTTGCTGCCGATGCCGTATTCATGATAGTGTGCCGTACCTAAGCCGGGGATATCCAAAAAGCCCATGGTGGCAATATTAAGAAAATGTTAGTGAATGTTTTTATCTTTAACCGTGGAAAGATTGGAATATACATACAATAAAAGCTTTGCCTTTATCAGGGTTCTTATTTGTCTTTTTATATCAATAGCATATCTCTTAAAACTGATATTAAACTTTCAGGAGACTGACTGGTGGCTGATTTTAATGCTAATTCTGGCAACTATATTTCTAATAGTATTTATAAAAAGATTCCTGACACCTGTCTTATCTGCTAAAGTGGCTATTGAAATAACTGATGAATGTATTATCAATCGTGGTGAAAAGATAGAGTTCACAGCAATTAATGATTTCGTTCTATATCATTCGGGCGTAATTGCTGTGATTTTAAATGAGCCGCACAAAAGACCAAAAAACATATTAAAATGGTTAGATTATAGGTTTACAACGTTATTCTATCGCAGTTATGTAATAATTGATACGCGCGGTGTAAATGTAAAAGGCCCGGCTTTATTTAATAGTTTGGTTGATAGATTGGATAGCCCAAAGCTTAATGCCGCTCTTTAACATACTTTATTATCGCATTGGTAGCTCCAATATGCTGTTTCACATAGTTTTTGGCAATTGCAGCAGCATTATCACGGGCAGTTTCATCGCCCATCAATAATCCCGCAACACTATTCAACCCTTCCTGGCTATTGATACTAAATCCCGCCTTTAGTTCCACCAGGTCGCGGGCTTCTTTAAACTTATCATACTTAGGGCCAAAAATCACCGGCATACCAAAAGCAGCTGCCTCCAATGTATTATGGATACCCGCGCCAAAGCCGCCGCCTATGTAAGCGATATCCGCATACTGGTAAAGTGACGATAGCATTCCAATATTATCTATAATTAGATATGAGATATTAGATGTGAGATGTGAGATGCCGGAAAATTTGATCGTAGTTTCTTTTGGCAGTAAGCTAACCACGCCGCTTATTTCATCCTCCCCAATCTCATGCGGGGCTATGATGAATTTCCAGTCGGGGTGTTGGGCAATTAGCGCGGCTATCAGTTGTTCGTCAGCAGGCCAGGTACTACCGGCTATAAATATTTTTTGTCCGTTTTTAAATGCGGCTATCTCCGGCTGTTCTTTTGGCTGTTGCGCATTGGCCCATACCCTGTCAAACCGGGTATCGCCGCTTATGGTTACGTTGGTGATGCCAACATCGTGCAGTAAATGTTTAGATGGAATATCCTGCACAAAAAACCAGGTAACCATTTTCAGCATTTTACGGTGCAGGCCGCCATACCATTTAAAAAACACCTGCCCTGGCCGGAAGATGCCCGATATAATATAAAGCGGCACATGTTTTTTGTGCAATTCGTTAAAAAAGTGGTACCAATATTCGTACTTGGTAAAAATGGCCATCACCGGGTTTATCGTGCTGATGAATTTCCGTGCATTCGCAGCCCTATCAAGGGGTAAATAATACACAGCATCGGCAAGAGGTGTGTTTTTGCGGGCCTCATATCCCGAAGGCGAAAAAAAAGTTACAACTATGGGGTGTTGCGGGTAATCATTTTTAACAGCCTCAAGCACAGGTCTGCCCTGTTCAAATTCGCCTAACGAAGCAAAATGGAACCAAATACTTGATTTTAACGGTTGCACATGCTGCCCGCTACGGCCTTTAATCCACAGTTTGGCTTTATTTTTATAAAGTGAAACTATATACACAAGCGTGTAGTATAAGAGTATGCCGATGTTATATAGTACAAGCATTTTTTAGATTTGTATTATTATCTTCGTTGGGCATAAAAGTAATAACATTAATAACAAAAAGTATTTATGAAAATAGCTGTTGTTGGAACAGGTTATGTTGGCCTGGTAACAGGTACATGTTTGGCAGAAACCGGTAACCAGGTTACCTGCGTTGATATTAACGAGCAAAAGGTTAAAATGATGCAGGAGGGTCAGCTTCCTATATACGAACCTGGCCTTGAGTTACTTTTTCACCGTAATATCAACCAAAAAAGGTTGCTGTTTACCAATAACCTGGCCGATGCCATTGCCGATGCACAGATCATTTTCCTGGCTTTGCCAACGCCTCCGGGTGGTGATGGCTCTGCCGACCTGAGCTACGTTTTAGGCGCAGCAAAAGATATTGCCAAATTGGTAACCGACTACAAAGTTATCGTAACAAAATCTACCGTGCCGGTTGGTACTGCCGATAAGGTTACTGCTGTAATGAATGAAAACACCAGTGTTGAATTTGCAGTAGTATCAAACCCCGAGTTTTTACGCGAAGGTGTAGCTGTTGAGGATTTCATGAAACCCGACCGTGTGGTTGTTGGTACTACCGACGAACGCGCACGCAAATTAATGGGCGAGCTTTATGCACCGTATGTACGCCAGGGTAACCCGGTAATATTTATGGATGAGCGCTCATCTGAATTAACAAAATATGCTGCCAACTCTTTCCTGGCAACTAAAATATCGTTTATGAACGAGGTAGCCAACCTTTGCGAACTGGTGGGCGCCGATGTAGATATGGTGCGCCGCGGTATTGGCGCCGATAACCGTATTGGTAACCGTTTCCTTTTCTCGGGTATTGGTTATGGCGGCAGCTGTTTCCCTAAGGATGTGCAGGCGCTTGCCAAATCGGCCGAAGAGAACAAATACGATTTCAAGATCCTTAACTCGGTAATGGAAGTTAACGAGATCCAGAAAAAAGTACTGGTGCAAAAACTAAAAAAATATTATAAAGACGGCCTTAAAGGCAAACATTTTGCCATGTGGGGCCTTGCTTTTAAACCCGAAACGGATGATATCCGCGAAGCTCCGGCTTTGTATATCATTGATGAGCTGTTAAAAGAGGGTGCAACCATCAGTGTGTTCGACCCTGAAGGCATGAAAAACGTAAAAGCCCTGCTTGGCGATAAGATAACCTACGGCGCCGATGCTTACGGGATATTAAATAATGCCGATGCATTGCTGATCGTTACTGAATGGTCGGCCTTCCGCACGCCTGATTTTGACCAGATAAGCGAGCTATTGAAAAGTAAGGTTATATTTGACGGCCGTAACCTTTACGACCTTCAAAAAATGATAGATCTTGGGTTCTATTACAACAGTATCGGCAGAAAAATAATTAGCTAATGGCACAACGCAAACGTATTTTAATAACAGGGGCCGCAGGCTTTTTGGGTTCGCACCTGTGCGACAGGTTCATCAAAGAAGATTACCATGTTATTGGCATGGATAACCTGATAACCGGCGACCTGCGCAATATTGAACACCTGTTTAAACTGGAGAACTTTGAGTTTTACAACCATGATGTTTCCAAGTTTGTGTATGTACCCGGCGAATTAAATTATATCCTGCATTTTGCATCGCCGGCAAGCCCTATTGATTACTTGAAGATCCCGATTCAAACGCTAAAGGTAGGATCGTTAGGCACACATAATTTATTGGGACTGGCACGGGCTAAAAAAGCAAGGATGCTTATCGCTTCCACATCAGAAATTTATGGCGACCCTACCGTTAACCCACAACCCGAAGAATACTGGGGTAATGTAAATACGGTTGGCCCGCGTGGTGTGTACGACGAAGCAAAACGCTTCCAGGAATCTATCACCATGGCCTACCATACATTTCATGGTTTAGAAACACGTATTGTAAGAATCTTTAATACTTACGGCCCGCGTATGCGCCTCAATGATGGCCGTGTATTACCTGCTTTTATTGGCCAGGCCCTGCGTGGCGAACCTTTAACCATGTTTGGTGATGGCTCGCAAACCCGTTCTTTTTGCTATGTGGATGATTTGATAGAAGGCATTTATCGCCTGCTGCACAGCGATTACGCGCAACCCATGAACATTGGCAACCCTGATGAAATAACCATCCGCGAGTTTGGTGAGGAGATCATCAAACTTACCGGTACCGATCAGCAAATGATAAGCCTGCCTCTGCCAACAGACGACCCTAAACAACGCCGCCCCGATATTACCAAGGCAAGAACCATTTTGGGCTGGGAGCCAAAAGTATCTCGCAGCGAAGGGTTGAAGATCACTTATGAATACTTTAAATCACTGCCTGAGCAGGAGATACAACATAAGGACTTTACTTATTATAATAAGCAATAGTTTTT
Source organism: Mucilaginibacter sp. (assembly GCF_041663085.1). GTDB lineage: Bacteria > Bacteroidota > Bacteroidia > Sphingobacteriales > Sphingobacteriaceae > Mucilaginibacter. The sequence continues at coordinate 15,780 of NZ_JBAZRC010000085.1, read as the reverse complement.
TTGGAAATTGAATGGTGTACCCATTATGGTGCGCATAGTACTAAATCTATCAATATAACACACTATGAAAATTTTAGTAACGGGCGGCTTAGGTTTTATCGGCACCCACACAGTTGTTGAGTTGGTTAACGCAGGTTACGACCCAATAATTATCGATGACCTATCAAACTCAAACATTAAAATGCTGGATCAGGTTGCCCGCATTATTGGATACAAGCCTGACTTTTTCCAATTTAACCTGTGCGACGAAAAAGCTGTAAAAGATTTTGCAGTCAAACAACCTGATGTTGCAGGTATTATTCACTTTGCCGCTTCAAAAGCTGTTGGCGAATCGGTAGAAAACCCTTTAAAATATTATTATAATAATTTTTATTCGCTTATAAACTTACTAAAAGCCTACAATGGTAAAGCTTTAAATTTTGTGTTCTCATCAAGCTGTACTGTTTACGGGCAGCCGGATACTTTACCTGTTACCGAAGATGCGCCTGTTAAACCTGCCGAATCGCCCTATGGTAATACCAAACAAATAGCAGAAGAGATATTGAAAGATATGGTAGCCGCCGGAACCAATTATAAAGTAATTGCATTACGTTACTTTAACCCTGTTGGCGCGCACGATAGCTCTTTAATTGGCGAGTTACCAATTGGTGTTCCGCAAAACCTGATTCCTTTTATCACACAAACAGCCATTGGCAAACGCGAAAAAATAACCGTATTTGGCGATCAGTATAACACGCCTGATGGCAGCTGTATCCGCGATTATATTCACGTGGTTGATCTAGCTAAAGCACACGTTGCTGCGCTTAACCTAATGGAAAAAGAAACCTTTACAGGTTATGATGTGTTCAATATCGGTACAGGCAATGGTTATTCGGTTTTAGAAGTGATACGTGCCTTTGAAAACGCTACGGGTGTAAAGCTAAACTACCAGATAGGTGCTGCACGCGAGGGTGATATTGAGAAAGTTTGGGGTAACGTAACCAAATCAACCGAAAAACTAAACTGGACAGCCGAACGCGACCTCAATATTATGATGTCGTCAGCATGGGCATGGGAACAATATATTGCCCAAAATCCGTTATAATCAATATTGTGTTATGAAAAAGATAATTATTACCGGAGGTGCCGGCTTCATTGGGTCGCACGTAGTGCGCCGTTTTGTTACCAACTATCCCGGTTATACCATCATTAACCTTGATAAGCTTACCTATGCAGGCAACCTGGCTAACCTTACAGATATTGAGAACGAGCCAAATTACCGTTTTGTAAAAGGCGATATTGTTGATCTTGAATTTATAAACAACCTTTTTGAGCAGGAAGAGCCCGACGCAGTGATCCATCTGGCTGCCGAATCACATGTAGATCGCTCTATCACCAACCCGCTGGATTTTGTAATGACCAATGTGGTAGGTACCGTTAACCTGCTTAACGCTGCTAAAAACCTTTGGAAAGGCCAGTACGACAAAAAGCGCTTTTACCATGTATCTACCGATGAGGTATACGGCACCCTGGGCGATACTGATATGTTCACCGAGGAAACCGCTTATGACCCACATTCCCCCTACTCAGCATCAAAGGCAAGTTCCGATCATTTTGTGAGGGCTTATTTTGACACATATGGGCTGGGAACAGTTATATCAAACTGCTCTAACAACTATGGGTCATACCACTTTCCGGAGAAACTGATCCCACTGGCTATTAATAATATTAAGCAGGGTAAACCTGTACCTGTTTACGGCAAAGGCGAGAACGTACGCGACTGGCTTTGGGTGGAAGACCATGCAAGGGCTATTGATGTGATATTCCATAAAGCCAAACCCGGTTCTACCTATAATATTGGCGGCCATAACGAGTGGAAAAACATCGACCTGATAAAACTGTTATGCAGTATATTGGATACCAAACTGGGGCGCAAAGAGGGCGAATCGGCAGCGCTGATAACCTATGTAACAGACAGGGCCGGGCACGACCTAAGATACGCTATTGATGCTACCAAGCTTAAAAATGAATTAGGCTGGGAACCATCTATCACGTTTGAAGAAGGGCTTGAAAAAACGGTTGACTGGTACCTTGCAAACGAGCAATGGCTTAATGATGTAACATCGGGCCATTACCAGGATTATTACAAAGGGCAATATACTAATCGTTAAAAATGTTCGGATTATTTAAGAAGAAGGAAGTTAAGAAAACAGTGAGTTTTGACTATAGCACTGTTGTTACAGATATGCACTCGCATGTATTGCCGGGTATTGACGATGGTGCCCAAAACGTAGAAGAATCTATCTTCCTGATCAAAAAAATGATGTCGCTGGGGATCAAAAAAATTATTGCTACCCCGCACGTTATGATAGATTATTACCGTAACGATGCCGATAGTATAGGCAATGCCTTAACAACCCTTAAAGCAGCTTTAAAAGAGCAAAATATTGATATTGATATTTCGGCAGCGGCCGAGCACTACTTTGATGAAACTTTTGAAAAACGAATAGCCGACCGTAAGGTATTTACTATGGGCGATAATTACGCGCTTTTTGAACTTTCGTTTATTACGCAGCCACCCAACCTGATTTCTATTATTCAAAAAATGAAGGATGCTGGTTACAAACCTATATTGGCACACCCCGAGCGATATGCTTATATGGATATTGAGCAGATGAAAAACATTCGCAGCTGGGGCTGCGACCTGCAATTGAATACTATAGCCTTATCGGGATATTACGGTAAACATGCAAAAAGAATAGCCGAAGAGATGATAGATAACCAAATGGTTGATTTCATTTCGAGCGATATGCACCACCCCCGCCATGCTGCTGCTTTTGAAAGTACCCTGGCTATGCCCTACCTGGAAAAATTACTATTTGATTATCCGTTGAAAAACGTAATGCTGTAGTTAGAAAGAATTAAGATACAAGAATCAAGACACAAGACTAAAAACCGCATAATAATAAAGGGCTTAGATAAATATCTAAGCCCTTTATTTCTTAACTCTTGATTCTAAAAGTCCTGACTCTCTCCCTTACTCGTATCTCAACGCCTCAACCGGATCAAGCTTGGATGCTTTTTTAGCGGGGTAAAACCCGGATGCCAGGCCTATAAACGTACACAAGCCCACAGCGCAGAATAACCAAACCCATGGTACTATAAAAGTACCGCTAATTTGCACGGCTATAAGGTTACCAATGGCCATGCCCAATACAATACCGCCAAAGCCGCCTATAAGGCAAATTACGATGGCTTCTATCAAAAATTGTTTACGTATTACTGATGGGGTAGCACCAATAGCTTTACGCAAACCAATTTCGCGGGTGCGTTCTGTTACCGATACCAGCATAATATTCATCAAACCGATGGCAGCACCGATAAGTGTAATGGCGCCAATAGCAAAGCCCGCCACGGTTATACCCGTTAACTGGCCTGATAACTCCTGCTGAATAGAATCGCTTCTTGAGATCTCAAAATTTTCGGCCTGGCCTAAACGGATGCCACGGATATTACGCATCAGGGAGGTAGCCTCACCAATGCTGGCATCAAGTACATCGGGGCTGTTTACGTTTACCGTAACCCCAAAAGTTGGTTTTGATGTAGCCGCAATTTGCCTGGCCTTTTGTACGGGTATAATGCAAAATTTATCGCCGCCAAAACTGTTACTGCCTTTAGGGGCAACTACACCAATTATCCTGAATTTACTACTGCCCAGTAATATCGACTTATTGATGGGGTCTTCTTTTTTAAATAACTTCACTTTTATCTCATCGCCAATAATTACCACGTTGGCACCATGCTCCAGCTCGGATGCCGAAAAGTTACGACCCAGAGATAGTTTATGACCTTTTATAGCCAGGTAATTATCATTACTGCCCGTTACAGAAATATTGGGGTTTGTTTTGATGCTGTTGTATTTGGCTATTGCGGTGCCGGTAACACTCAGGTCGATACTGATACGGGCCGGGAGTTTATAAAGTTTGGCAAACCTTGCCGCTTCATCATAGCTAATGGCCGGGTATATTTTGCGGTGGCCGCCATTACCAAAACTAATGCCACTACCCCTGTTTTGAATGGTAAATGAGTTTGCGCCCAAACCTGCAAAAGCATCGTTTGTAAACTGTTTTATACCTTCAATTGCTGTTAAAATACCTACCAGCGCCATAATACCAATGGCAATAATTAAAGCTGTAAGCGAGGTACGCAACCTGTTACCGCTGATAGATTGGAGTGCAATAGATACGTTCTCTTTAAAGGTTGTTTTTACCGGCATGCCATAAATATAAAAAAACTCGACGGTATGACTATAAAGGGCGGGGGTTTGTTACAGATGGTCCGCTAATTATTTGCAGATGTTGATTGCTAAAAAAACAAAAGCTAAATTTCCTAAAATTTACATTTACCATGTCGCGATTGTTTACCATACTGCTGTTGTTTACCTGCTTTGCTGCTCAAGCGCAAACCCGCCCGTCACCAAAAGATATATTGACAGATGAAAAACTGCTTGTAAAAGATTCGGTTGGCAAAGTACTTGAATACAAAGAATGGCGGCCGCTTATCCTGACAGGCAATTATGTTATCCGCAGTATTTATCGCGCTAAAGATACCACCCATACATTGCGCCACATTACCCCCGAAGAAAAAGCGCGGTTCGCCGTTATGCGTCCAACAACACCTCCTGTTCCACCGGCAGATCCCGGGCCACAGGCACCTCAGTTAAACCCCGATGATGAACCGGTAAACCAACCAGCCCCAAGCGAATCGTTTCCTGTTGGTGCCAAACTAAATATGTTATCCGCCAAAGATATGGATGGCAAGTGGGTGGATAATAAAGCGACCAAAGGCAAAATTGTAGTACTTAACTTTTGGTTTATTGGTTGCCCGCCATGTAAAGCAGAGATTCCCGAATTAAATAAACTTGTTGCCGAGAACGCGGCTGACCCCGATATTATTTTTATTGCGATAGGGCTCGACCGTAAATGGGAGATCAGCGACTTTTTAAAAACCCACCCGTTTAATTACCGGCAGGTTGCCGAAGCGCGAAGGTATTGCGACGGCTACGGCATAAAATTATACCCTACCAATGTTATTATAGATAAGCAGGGTATTATCCGTTACAGCGCGGTAGGCTACGGCCAAAACTACATGGCCTGGATGAAAAAAACCATCAGAGATATTAAAAAAATAGACTAACCCGCCAAAACCTTTATGAAACAAACCTTACTTATAGCCGCACTATTATTTACAACCTACCTATCAAGGGCACAAATTGAGATTACCAAACCAATAGAAGAATTTGCCGCCAATAAAAACACCGTTGTTACAAACGAAAAGGGTGTAAAATACGCGTATGCCGATTGGGCAAAACTAATGGCAACCGGCAATTACAAATTAAACCCGCTTATACATGATAGTGACAGCACCTCTTTTATTTTAGTACGGCGAAACGAAAAAGCAGAGGATGCAAAATTCGCGAAGCTCCCCAAACCTGTTGAAACAAAATTTTTCAAGACCGGAGGCGTGTTCCGTTTCAAGGATATGATAGATATGAACGGCGAACAAATTACCGCCGAATCATTAAAAGGGAAAATTGTAGTGTTAAACTTTTGGTTTATTGCCTGCCCGCCCTGCCGGTATGAAATGCCTGAACTAAACACCCTGGTTGAAACCTATAAAAAAAACAAGGATGTTATCTTCATAGCCATATCGCTTGATAAACTGGCCGATGTCAAAAAATTCCTGACGGTAATACCATTTAAATACCATGTTGTTGGCCAATCGATGCCGTTGTTTTACCTCTATGGCGTAGACGAATGCCCGGCAAGCTTAGTTATAGACAAAACAGGCATTATTAAATTTCACAGTCAGGGTTATGGCGACGGGGCAACACCCTATTGGATAAAGAAGACCATTTCCGAAATTCAAACTCAAAACTAAACCAACAAAAAAGGCCCCTAATGCAGGGGCCTTTCAATATTTATATAAATATATTATACCGAGAACGAAGTACCGCAACCGCATGTGCTGGCAGCGTTAGGGTTGTTAAAAGTAAACCCACGCGCGTTTAGGCCATCCTGAAAATCTATTTGCATGCCGGCAAGGTAAAGTCCATGCGCTTTGTGCATATAGGTTTTAATACCGTCAATCATAAACTCCTGGTCGCCGTCCTTCTTCTGGTCGAAGCCTAAAACATAGTTCATGCCCGAGCAGCCACCGCCTTCAACGCCTACGCGCAGGCCAAAGTCATCGCTCAGTTCTTGCTGGTCTTTTAATTTAAAAAGTTCTTTTACGGCACCTTCGGTAAAAGTAACGGGTGCTGTCAGGGTTTCAACAATAGCGCTCATCTTATTTTTAATTAACTACACAAATATAAGGTAAAATGCGGATTTTTGCACCGACCGATTTATTTATGACCTCCGCATAACATTAATAAAACATGATACTGTACAGCTACCTGCTTGATATTTTAAAATACACTGTTGCCGGCATAGGTATTATATATGTAGCCTTTTACATGCTGAAACCCTATCTGGATAAAACTACCGCCCTGCAAACACTGGAGTTTAAAAAAGCCATAGCAAACCAAACCCTTCCCCTGCGTTTACAGGCGTATGAACGTTTGGTATTGTTTATCGACAGGATAAACCCCTCAAATATGCTTATCCGTTTAAACGGAAATGGCTATAGCGCTGCCGAGTTGAACAGTATTATATTAAACGAGATCCGTACCGAATACCAGCATAACGTTACCCAGCAAATTTATGTAAGTACACAAGCCTGGGCGGTAGTAAAACGTGTAAAAAGCGATACTCTGGCACTTGTAAACAACGCTGTAAAAACAATGCCCGATAATGCTACCGGGCTTGATCTGGGTAAAGTGATACTAACCCATTTAAGCAAACTGGAAGAAGACCCATACGATATTGCTACCAACCTGGTAAGGCAAGATCTTGAAAACATATTTTAAGCACCATGGCCGATAAAAAATTCAAAACCATTTCGGGCATCGAGCTTAAGGAGGTTTATACAGAACCATCGGGCATGACCGAATTACCCGGACAGTTCCCGTACACGCGCGGTATCCAGAAAGATATGTACCGGGGCAAACCCTGGACCATGCGCCAGTACGCAGGTTTCTCTACCGCCGAAGAAAGTAACAAACGTTACCATTATTTATTAGGCCAGGGCACCATGGGCCTATCGGTAGCATTTGACCTGCCCACCCAGATAGGTTATGACAGCGACCACGAGCTATCTGAAGGCGAAGTAGGCAAGGTTGGTGTAGCGATAGATTCTTTAAAAGATATTGAGATACTATTTGATGGCATCCAATTAAAGGATATCACCACCAGCATGACCATCAACGCTACGGCCTCTATCCTGCTGGCCATGTACATCGCGTTAGCAAAAAAACAAGGGGTCGATCTGAAACAGATCTCGGGCACCATCCAAAACGATATATTAAAGGAGTATGCGGCAAGGGGCACCTATATATATCCGCCTACCCCATCCATGCGCCTCATTACCGATATTTTTGAATACTGCAGCAAGGAAGTGCCAAAATGGAATACCATATCTATATCAGGCTACCACATCCGCGAAGCAGGCTCAACCGCCGTGCAGGAACTGGCCTTTACCCTGGCCAACGGTAAAACTTATTTAAAAGCCGCTTTAGAAAAAGGACTGGATATAAACATATTTGCCAAACGCCTTTCTTTCTTCTTTAACTGCCACAATAACTTTTTTGAAGAGATAGCCAAATTCAGGGCTGCCCGCCGTATGTGGGCACATATTACCAAAGAGCTTGGCGCTACCGACCCGGGCGCGCAAAAATTGCGTTTTCATACCCAAACCGGGGGATCAACCCTTACCGCCCAGCAACCCATGAACAATGTGGTGCGGGTAAGTATGCAGGCATTGGCCGCGGTATTAGGCGGTACACAATCATTGCATACCAATGGGTACGATGAAGCTTTATCCCTGCCAACTGAGGCCGCCGCTAAAATTGCCTTGCGTACCCAACAGATCATCGCTTTTGAAAGCGGCGTTACCGATACCGTTGACCCGCTGGCCGGTTCGTTCTTTATTGAGGCTTTAACAGATGAGCTGGAAGCAGCCGCGCAGTTATATATAGATAAGATAGATGCGATGGGTGGTTCGGTAAAAGCTATTGAGCAGGACTACATCCAGCAGGAAATAGCGGCAGCAGCGTACCAATACCAAAACGATATTGAAAGCGGCGACCAGGTATTGGTTGGCGTTAACAAGTTTACCCAGCAGGAAGAGGTTGCCCAAAACGTATTCAGGGTTGATGATGCCATCCGCAGGCAACAAATGGATAAGCTTACCCGTTTAAAAGAAGAGCGAAATAATGATGAGGTGCAAAAAGCACTTCAGAATTTAACTGTTGCCGCGCAGGGAACAGAGAATTTGATGCCCTATATTTTAACAGCGGTTGAATGCTATGCTACGCTCGGAGAAATAGCAGATGTAATGCGAAATGTGTTTGGCGAATATTGATGAAAATTATTCTCCTAATTAAGGATTTTTCAAATTTATTTACCGAAAAATAATCCACATTTTTAAAACCATCTGTGTTTAAACTTTTAAAACCGCAATACAGCAAAACTGACGCATAAAAGCGCGTTCTTCATGCGAAATATAATGTTAATAACTTTAATATTCGCAATAAAACGGCTTAATTTTTATAAATATATTTCTTAAAATTTATTTTTAAACCCGCTTTTTTTTTGAATATTCGATGTTCCGAAACGGGCGAAAAATTGTCCTCTTCGGAGACTGTAAATCAAGATATTACTAATACTTCTATGGAAAAAACTTGTACTAACGTTTGGAATAGCTGCCTTCAGATCATAAAAGACAACATACCGGCACAAAGCTTTAAAACCTGGTTCGAACCAATAAAGGCTTTGCGTATGGAGGGTAGCGTTTTAACGATACAGGTACCAAGTTTATTCTTTTATGAGTGGTTGGAAGAACACTATGTAGGCTTGTTGCGCAAAACAATAAAAAAACAATTAGGCGACGAAGGTCGTTTAGAGTATAACATTGTTGTTGAGCAGTCATCAAGCAAACCATATACTACCAACATGCCCTCGAATGGAAATGGTGCTGAATCAAAAAATCAGTCTATGCCAATACCTATTTCTATAAATAAGGATATTAAGAACCCGTTTGTAATACCGGGCCTTAAAAAGCTGAACGTAGATCCGCAGCTAAACCGCAACTACACCTTCGAAAACTTTGTTGAAGGCGATTGCAACCGCCTGGCGCGTTCTGCCGGCTATGCTGTTGCTGCCAAACCGGGCGGTACCTCATTTAACCCCTTAATGATATATGGTGGTGTTGGCCTTGGCAAAACCCACTTAGCCCAGGCTATTGGTAACGAAATTAAACGCACTCTGCCAGATAAGCTTGTATTATATGTAAGCTGCGAAAAATTTACCCAGCAATTTGTTGATGCCCTTAAGCATAATAACATAAACGATTTTGTGAACTTTTACCAGGCGAAAGATGTACTGATCATGGATGATGTACACAACTTTGCCGGTAAAGAAAAAACACAGGACTTCTTCTTCCACATCTTCAACCACCTGCATCAAAGTGGCAAACAGCTGATCATCACATCAGATAAAGCGCCTAAAGACCTGGCCGGGTTAGAAGAACGTTTGCTATCCCGTTTCAAATGGGGCCTTTCTGCCGATTTGCAGATCCCTGATCTGGAAACCCGTATGGCTATCCTTAAGAACAAGATATACCAGGACGGTATCGAACTATCAAACGATGTGGTAGAGTACGTTGCCCACAACATTGATAATAACGTACGTGAGCTGGAAGGTGCCATGGTTTCGTTATTAGCGCAATCTACACTTAACCGTAAAGAGATTGACCTGAACCTGGCCAAGCAAATGCTGAAGAATTTTGTAAAAAACTCTTCGAAGGAAATTTCAATGGAATACATCCAGAGCCTTGTTTGCGAGTACTTTGAAGTACCAATAGAAATGGTAAAATCGCAAACCCGTAAACGCGAAATTGTACAGGCCCGCCAGATCTCGATGTACCTGGCCAAGGCACATACCAAAAGCTCATTAAAATCAATCGGTAACTTCTTCGGCGGCCGCGATCACTCTACCGTTATCTACGCCTGCCAAACTGTTGAAGATTTAATTGATACCGATAAAAAATTCAAAGGCTACGTAGCCGACATTCAAAAGAAACTTAAAATGTCGTAACCCACGACTTATTAGATATTAAAAAGCCCTGCAGCAATGCGGGGCTTTTTTGTTAAATCGGGTTTGTCATCCCGAGCGATAGCAAAGGATCTATTAGCGAACTTTGCCTATCAATATTGCATGTCGGCTATTAGATGATTCACTACGTTCAGTATGACAGATTTTTGATTGAATTTTTATTTAAATTGCAGCAACCAATCCCTTCAATTATGAAAAGATTACTACTTGCAACACTGTTACTGGCATTTACCGCACCCGCCTTTTGCCAAACCGATAAAGAAGATGTAAAAAAGGCCATCAACACGCTTTTTGATGGCATGCGTAAAGGCGACAGCACCATGTTGCTATCTGTATTCCATAAAGACATGGTATTACAAAGCGCCGCCAACAAAAAGGATGGCTCAGTAATATTAATGACCGAGAAACCCGGCGACTTTGTAAAACAGGTTGGCACTCCACACAAAGAGATCTATGATGAGCGCATTACCTGGGGCGATATAAAAGTTGACGGCGCGCTGGCCAGTGTTTGGACCCCTTACAGGTTTTACCTCGGCACCACGTTTAGCCATTGTGGTGTTAATTTTTTCCAACTGATGAAAACCGCTGCCGGCTGGAAGATCATTTACATTGTTGATACCAGGCGCAAGGATAACTGCCCCGAGTAACTATTGGTTGCCTATCCGTTTATAAAATCCGTCCCTATAGCTATCTCCTATGGGGATGATTGCTTCCCCGATAAAAATGCGGCTGCGTTCTATATACGTGATGTGTTTAAAAGCCACAATAAAAGACTTGTGTACCCTTATAAAACCTGCAGGGGGTAATTGCTCTTCAACTTTTTTTAACGTTTGCAGGCTTAGTATCCTATCTGCACCGGTTTGTATGGATATATAATTTTGCAAACCCTCAATGTATAAAATATCAGCAAGGTTAACTTTTTGTATGCGGTGCTCTGTTTTAACAAACAGGTAAGTAGCTGTATTTTGCCGTTCGGCATTTTCAATACTTGCAGCCGGAAACGGTGCATCTGCATTTTTAGGCTGTAAAACATGCATGGCCTTTTCTGCCGCGCGATAAAACCTATCAAACGCTATAGGCTTTAGCAGGTAATCAATAACATCGTGCTCGTAACCATCAAGCGCGTACTTAGAATAGGCCGTGGTTAAAATTACCTTACTTTGCTTCCCGGCAATTTTGATGAACTGCAAGCCATTTAACTCGGGCATTTGTATATCCAAAAAAACCAGGTGAATAGTTTGTGTGCGGAGTATGTTTAACCCTTCAATAGGGTTTGTGGTAGTTGCTGCCAGCTCTAAAAATGGAATTTTCTTAATATAATCGGCCAGTATATCTATAGCAAGTGGCTTATCATCAACTATAAGGCATTTTATATTCATTGGCTCAATTTTAAAACTAATTTAACCGTGTAAAATCCGCCCTGGTCTTTTATTGTCAGTTCATGTTTCCCGGCATATGTTAATTGCAGCCGCCTGCGTACATTGGTTAAACCAATACCGCCGGTGTTATCCTTAAGGCTATTGTTCTTTTTATTGCTCACATTAAAAATTATACCGGCATTATCTGCATGTAAATATATCTCAACCGGGTTATCCTGGTCATTAAGAACGCCGTGCTTAAAAGCATTTTCAACAAAGGCAATAAATATAAGCGACGCTATCTGCTGATCGCCAATGTACCCCTCCTGTATAAAATTAACATAAGCTACACCTTTAGCGCTTATCCTTTGTAGTGCTATTACATTTTCCAGGTATTCGGCCTCGCGGTTCAGGGGCATAAAATCTTCGTTCCCATCGCGCAGCATATAACGCAGCATTACCGATAGTTTAAGTAATGCCTCGGGCGCTTGTTCAGATTTTTGATAAGTAAGCGCGTAAATATCATTAATGGCGTTAAACAAAAAATGCGGGTTAACCTGCGACCGAAGAAAGGCAAGTTCGGTAGTCAGTTTTTCTTTTTGAAGCTCCTGGTGGCGGCGGCTGTTCTTATACCAGTTCTCTACAAAGAAAAAGATGAGCCCGTAAATAAAATAACCGGGAAAGTAATAAAAGATCACATTGCGTGCAAAATCAGTTAAAGGCCATTTATGCCCCTTGTAATTATCAAACCCTAATACCGGCAAAAACAAGCCATACTCGAGCACGTAGCGCAGCACAATAATAAATACTATTGTACATGCGGTATATAATGCTGCCTTTACATAATTTTTAAAAACAAAGAATTGAGGGGCTATAAACAAGTAACTGCAATAAAAGCAGCATGCAAGTATTGATGTATAACCTGTTTCAATAAGTAAATACTTGATGTATAAATTGGCGTCATGAGGTACCGACAGATAGGAAGAAAATAGGTTAATGGTATACTTATTATAAGATGTGTTTATAATGAGCAGCACCCAAAACATTATATGTAAAAGTATAATATACTTTTTCTTCATTGGGTAAATATAGAAGGATACCCCTGGTTTTTAAATTTCAATATATGAATTGTTCATAGTTAGTGATAAACAGTATGATATAGCTGACGAACCCTTATTACCGGCGTTTAGCGTTCGTCAATAAATTTCACTTGTTCATCAACTGTAATTGCAACATAATTGGCAAGCGCGCACTTTTGTGATCAAATCATATCACATAACAAAAATGAAAAGATCAATAATCGCCAGTCTGTTTTTTTTACTGCCTTTGTTTGCAGTATGCCAGGAAAAACTAACTGTAAAAGTTCATCCCGGGGTTGAACTGTTTACCATTGTACAAATACTTGCCGACCAATATCCCAAACCAAACCCATCTGCCTATACTACGGAGGTAATGGCATATTTTGGGAAATATAAAGATCACCCCGCTGTTAAAAAAGCTGCTTCCTTTAAACAAGTGTATACCGATATGGTAGAACTTGGCTGGTGCATGAGCGATTTCCCGAACATAAAAATACATGAGCCGGATAGCACCATAAACTGGTATAAATTTAACGGGAAAGAAAATACGCTGGAATATATAAAGCTTTGCCGCGATTTTTTTAATGATACTAAATTCTGGGACTTTTACCAGCAACATTTACCCCGTTATACCAAATGGGGTAACGAGTTAAAAGTTAAGGTAGACTCGGGCCAGTACATAAAAAATTTAGAAGACTTTTATAAATACAAGGCCGATGCAAAATGGTACATCTGTATAGATCCGCTGAACAGCTGGGGATCGCATGCTATTATGACCAAAACTTTAAACCCTCAGTTTTCTGATCTGCTGGTATACAATACCGGTTATTTTAACAGGAATGGCAAGGCAGAGGCAGACCCTGTTTTTGAATTCAGGGATTTTGAGAACCTGGTTTGGCATGAGGGCAGCCATGTTTACATTAACGCGCTACTAAGCAAGTACCAAAAACAAATTGATGAAATGGAATACCTGTTTAATAAAGATGATGATGGTATGAAACGCAATAACATTGGCACATGGCGATATTGCTTTGATGAGAACATGGTGCGGTCAATTACAGCAGCGCTCTACAAAAAATACCGTACAGAACGTTTGTACAAGCGCCAGGTAGCTAAAGAAGTTTTAAGCGATTTTATTTATGTAGATGAACTTACCCCCTTTATCTATGATAATTATCTTAACAGCAATAAGTATAAGACCTTTGCCGAGTTTTTTCCTCAGGTATTGAAATTCCTGAAGGAAAAACATCCGGCAAAACCGACTAAGTAAACGGCAATAGCCTAATACCTCCTTTGTAACATTTTGATTATCAAAAATTAACAGGGTTACTATTGGTTTATGGTTGGTATCAATACTAAACCAATAAATCAACAATTATGAAATCGAAATTTTTTATCGCGATAGCAGGCATAGCCTTGCTCGCAGCCTGCAAAGGCAGGAATGGCAGTTATGAAATTGTAAACAACAGCAGCAGTGCCGATACAGTAAGCGTTAGCAGCGCGAGTGACACCGCGGCCTACGCCAAACCAAAACTGGTAAAAACAGCTGATATGAGTTTTAAGGTAAAAAGCGTGCAGCAAACCGGCGACTCGATTTCGCACATAACAGCTAAACTAAATGGGTTAGTGATACATCACCAGATGGGGTCGTCGATTGAACGAAGTGAGGATATCAGGCTAAGCAATGATTCGGTTATGCGGGTGTCGGCATTTAAAACAACTGCCGATATGACGGTGAAGATCCCATCAGAAAAGCTGGAAGACTTTATGAACCATGTAAGCCACATGGGCATTTATGTAACAGCGCGCAAAATGGATATTGAGGATAAATCGTTGGATTACCTATCGGCGAAGCTTAAACTAAAGAACCGCCGCGAGATGGTTGCCCAGCAAAAAACAGGTAAGATTAAAATTAAGAACCCCGAAGCTGTGTTGTGGTTAAAAGATGATATGATTGATGGACAGATCAACAATCAAAAAATTGACGAAGCGGTAAACTTCAGCGTAGTAAGCCTTAACTTTTACCAAAGCAACACCATTTATAAGGAACGCATCGCTAACGACGATCCATCGGCATACAAAATGCCTTTCTTTAACAGGCTGCTAGTGGCTTTAAGCAATGGCTGGTATTTATTTACCGAACTAATACTTGGCCTGGCAAACCTTTGGGTATTGATATTAGCGGCTGTGGGTATTTGGATGGTGTTTAGGGTTTATAAAAGGAAGTATTCGGCTATATAAACCATATGCCATTGCGAGAAGTGTAGCTACGAAGCAATGACACCCTTTGAAAGAGAAAGCCCGGCTGTTTACACACCCGGGCTTTCTTCTATCTTGATTCTTACGTCTTGACTCTAACTTACACCGTCAGTTTTTTATACTTAAGCCTTTTGGGTGTTATATCGCCAACACGTTTTTTATAATTCTCTTCATAATCGCTGTAGTTGCCTTCAAAGAAGTAAACCTGCGAATTGCCCTCAAACGCCAGGATGTGGGTACAAACCCTATCCAGGAACCAGCGGTCGTGACTGATGATCACCGCGCAGCCGCCAAAGTTTTCAAGTGCTTCTTCTAAAGAGCGTAAGGTATTCACGTCGATATCATTCGTAGGCTCATCCAGCAGTAATACGTTCGATCCTTTTTTAAGCGTAATAGCTAAATGGACACGGTTACGCTCACCACCCGATAGTACCCCAACTTTTTTCTGCTGATCTGCACCGTTAAAATTGAACTTGGATACATAAGCGCGTGAATTTAGCGGGCGGTTACCTACCATAATATTATCTAAGCCGTCGGTTACGTTTTCCCAAACAGATTTATTGGGGTCAAGGTCATCATGCAACTGGTCAACATAACCAAGGGCAACCGTATCACCCACGCGGAAAGTACCGGCATCCGGCTGATCCTGGCCTGTAATTAAACGGAACAAGGTAGTTTTACCCGCACCGTTGGGGCCGATGATCCCTACTATACCTGCGGGAGGCAATGAGAAGTTAAGGTTCTCGAACAATACCTTATCGCCATAGGCCTTGGTAACGCCATTGGCCTCAATAACGATATTACCCAAACGGGGGCCAGGCGGAATGAACA
>NZ_JBAZRC010000084.1:0-20536 GCF_041663085.1 Mucilaginibacter sp. | reverse complement strand
GAAAAATAGCCCCAAACCGAAAAAGGTTAAGAAACCGTTAACCATTGAGCAGAAAATAAACCGGCGCACGTTTATTTCGTTCGGTACGTTTGCCGTGCTATCCGGCGCGGCCTATGGCGGCTGGAGCTGGCTTAAAAACTCGCCTAAAGAAATACGTACGGTTACCGCCGGGGCAAAGGCTCCTTTACGCAGGGCGCTTAACAAAACCGAACTGTTCTTCCGTAACTTTTTTAGTAATAATAACCTTGTAAAAACTTACCCAAAAGAGCGCGCGGTAAAAGTGGTGCGATATAACAGCGGTATAGGGTTGCAAACAGAACCCGATATAGAAAGTTGGAGACTACAGGTAAAAAAACAATCGGGCGAGGTATTGAATATTACTTTGGATGAACTTAAGGCCTTACCTAAAACCGAGATCGTTTTTGATTTTAAATGTGTGGAGGGATGGGATCAGATCTCGCACTGGGGTGGCGTAAAGTTCAGCGATTTCATCCATCACTTTAAACTGGATGACCAGGCCAAACTGGATTATGTGGGTTTGGTTACCCCCGATAAAAAGTATTACGTTGGCCTTGATACGCCCAGTGCCATGCACCCCCAAACGCTGCTGGCTTATGAAATGAACGACAAGCCACTGATACCGCAACACGGCGAGCCGCTGCGCCTCATAATTCCGGTAAAATATGGCATTAAAAACCTAAAGTGTATTGGTAGTATTGCTTTCAGCAATCAGCGCCCACCCGACTATTGGGCCGAGAAAGGCTACGATTATTACTCAGGCCTGTAACTATTTACAAATGGTATTGATAAAGCGCTCTACTACATACGTTGATAGCTGCCCGCCAGGGCCGGTAAGGTTGTAATCAAACCCATGTGTTGCCCAGGGCAGGTCGAGGTAAAAATATTTGATGCCGTTCTTCTGTAATTTCTTATCAAGTTTTTGGCTGTGGATGGGCGATACCAGCACATCGTTATCGCCATGGATGATAAGCGTGGGTACGGTTTGCCTGCTCACAAATTCAATGGGCGAACTGGCAAAGTATTTATGGGCAACGGCTTTATATGTGCCACCCAGGTACCGCTCCATCACCGCCCGCGAATCCATCACCAGTTTGCTTGCAGGCATTGAATACCCCCAAACCATATCGGCCGGGCCGTAAAAATCTACAACCCCTTTCAGGCCGTTCTGAGGCCGTATATAGGCGGATAAAAGCGCAATTTGTGCCCCTGCAGAGCGCCCTAAAAGCACAAAGTTGGCGGTATCGATGTTTAGTTTTTCGGCATTATGGCGCAAATAATTAAAAACCTCATCCACATCCCCCACCGCCACCGGCGACTGGTATTTAGGCGCCAGGTGATAATTGATCGATGCAACATTATAACCCTCTCCTGCCAGGTAGCTATTCAGTTCGGGCAGTTGTTTGCTGTCACCACTGCTCCATGAGCCGCCATGTACTACAATAATGCAAGGCTTTTTACCTGCAAAACGTGCGGGGTAAAAATCAAGCGTTTGCTCGGCATCATGGCCGTAGGTTAAGGTTTTATAATCAGTTGCTTTTACTCCAGATGCTTTAAAGAGTTTGAAAAAACTAAAAGGCGGCTGGTTATTATCGCCGTTTATAATAGTGCTGCCCGGCCCAAATGCGGCAACAATGCCCTGTTTTAAGGTTGATGAAACGATGTAAGCCCGGATGATAGGTGATGCAAAAAGCAGCAAAGCCAATATACCTATTATAGTAGATGTAATCTGATACTTTTCTACCCAAACCAATGCGATAAGCAACACACCGGTAATGCCGATAAATATCAGCGGGAACTCACATACCGCTATAGCCAACAGCCACAAATGATACGTTGGCGCTTTGAATAGCGTGAGTAAAGAAGCAAGCAACAGCACAACGAGCAATATCAGCACTATCATGCTTTTTGTTTTTGGTACATGCTTCATATACGATGAATGGGTGTTTTTTGATTTAATGTAAACATATATATTTAACACTACACGCTCTAAAATAATTGATAGCTTTGGTTATCGCCCAATGAAAAAACTAAAGCAAATTATAGAACAGGTTAAAACCCTGATAGCCGAAAACAATCCCTATGAGCTGAACAAGATGCTTTGGCAACTGATCTGTTATCCACCAAAAATACCTTTGCGCCTGCACCAGGAACAACTATTCAGCGAGGCGGAAAAATTTACAGTTACAGTCAATGACCCTTATTTTACGAACCAGCAACTTAATATAAACGGCTTTAAATGGGGTAATGGTAAACATAGGGTTTTACTCAGCCATGGCTGGGGATCAAAGGCTGCTGATTTTGACGGACTCATCAATGCGTTACGGGAAAATAAAGATTTGCAGATCGTTGCTTTTGATGCACCCGCTAACGGCAGTTCTGATGGTGATCTATCCAACCTGTTGCTTTTTGCAAATGCGGTTAAAGCGGTGATAGCCGCCACAGGCGAGCCGGATATTACCATAGGGCATTCCTTTGGCACCATGGCCAATGTTTCAACATTAACAGAACTTCACATTACCCCGAAACTGCTGGTTAGCATTGCACCATTTATTTTATTACAGGAGAATTTTATAAGAAGCATGACAGCCGTCGGCGTACCTGCCGACGCTCAGCAAGCTTTTCTTGACGATTTTAAATCCCGCTATGGCATTTACCCTTCAGAATATGCCATGCAAAAGCTTTATACTTTTGATGATGCACTTAACCATTGGCTGGCCTACGATGACCTGGATGCAATGCTGCCCGATGCCTATTTACAGGATTTTTTGAAAGCGCATCCATCCATCAAAACAAAAAACTATAGCGGTGCCGGGCACGAACGCATCATCAAATCGGCAGAGTTGATTGCGGATGTTGTGGAGCGGGTGAATGAGGTTTTGTAGGCAACTAATTACCAAACCGTCATTGCGAGAAGCGATAGCGACGTGGCAATCTTCGATAGAAAAGTCTGCGACAAGCATGTCGAAGATTGCCACGCTACGCTCGCAATGACGCGTGGTTTTCCTTAACTTTACCCCTATGTTTGACCAGCCCAACTACGACGATAAAACCTTCGAAAAATTAGTACTAACGGATAGCATTACCCGCCATAAAGAGTTTCAAAGCTGCACGTTTCGCAACTGCGATTTCAGTAACAGTACGTTTACTCGTAACAAGTTTTTGGAGTGCGTTTTCGAGGAGTGTAACCTATCCATGGTAAACTTTGAGGCATCAACCATGAACGATCTACTGTTTAAAAACTGCAAGATACTGGCTGTAAACTTCAGCAAATGCGAAGACTTTTTATTCGGAGTTGGCTTTGATGGGTGCATATTGGATTACGCCTCCTTTGCCGGGAAAAAGATGGTGAAAACAAAATTCAAAAGATCATCCCTTAAAGAGGTGAGCTTTACTCAAACCAATTTAACAGGCTCTGTTTTTGATGAGTGCGACCTGCTGGAAACCGTATTTAACCGCACTGACCTGACCTCCGTAAATTTTACCACCGCCTATAATTATATCCTCGACCCGGAACTGAATACCCTTAAAAAAGCGGTGTTTGCCATGACCGGTCTGGAGGGATTGTTGACTAAGTATGGAATAAAAGTGGTGTAGCAAGCATACACCAATCTCCACCATGTCATTTCGAACGAGGTACGAGGAGAAATCTTTTACACATGCAAAGTGTACACCGTACTTAATTGTTTAATACATGATTAAAAGCTTGTTGGTAACAATAGCGAAAACTCTTTTCTACCTTGTCATTTCGAGGGAAGCGCAGCGACGAGAAATCTTTTATACTTTGCATCCACACTGTCTGGATTAACGCCATACATGCAAAATCACTCCTGGTTCATCTCATCATTCAAAAACCGCCAATCAGGATTTATAGATTTAATTAAAGCATCCTTCTTTTCCCTTCGCCATTTCTTGATCTCTTTCTCCCGGTCAATGGCATGCTCAATATTTGTAAAATGCTCATAATAAACCAAGTAGTAGCAATAATATCTCCCTGTGAAAGATTTGCCGGTGCCTTTATTCTCTTTGTGTTCGTATAATCTTCTGCTTAAATCATTGGTAACACCAATGTACAGTATTGATTTGTCGTAATTGGTGGTTATGTATATGTAGTAATTGTGATTCCACATACCTAAAATTACAAATAGTTCGGATGCAAAGTGTAAAAGATTTCTCCTCACCCCCCCACGCTTTTCCCCACCCCAGGCTCGTTCGAAATGACATGGTGGTGAGAGCGTGGGTAAACAAGGAAGCCCGATTGCTAATGCAACCGGGCTTCCTTATCTCTTGATTCTTGACTCTAAATGTCTTGATTCTCTAAAAACTACACGTGAAAGTTATTCGCTTTTATATAATTGTAGCTTTTTGTGATGCTCACAAACGGATCGCCGGGGCAAATATCCTGCTCGTTAAAGAAGTACTTTAAGCCTGATTCTTTTGCGTGGGCGAAGATCTTTTTGAACGGAATAACACCGTTACCAACTTCGGTAAACATTTGTTTTGGGGTGTTATCCATATCCTTTACGTGCCATAGCGGGAAACGGCCCGGGTGTTTTTTAAACATCGCGATAGGGTCTTGCTTGGCTCTGTACATCCAGTAAATATCCATTTCCATTTTCACCAGGTCGGCATCTGTACTGTTCAGCAATACATCATATGGGTACTTGCCATCCTGCGATGCAAATTCAAAATCGTGGTTATGGTAACAAAGTTGTATACCTGCTTTTTTTGCAATCTCGCCGCCTTTGTTCAGCTTATCAGCAGTTTCTTTATAATGATCAAGGCTTCCGCGTTCGCTATCCAGCAGGTAAGCGCAAACCATGTATTTAAGGCCTACAGCGGCAGCATCATCAACGGCTTTTTGCCAATCGTTAGTGATGGTACCTTTGGTACCCGGCATGCCTTCGCCCAGCATAAAGTGGCCGCTTGGCATAATAAGGCCATTGTCGCTTAAAACCTTTTTAAACTCGGCAGGTGCCATTCCATAGAATTTTTGGGTGCCGGTATAAGTAGCGCCTTCAACCGAGTTAAAGCCCACCTTGGCAACTTTAGCCAAGGTAGCAACCGGGTCTTTAGCCATCGCATCGCGTACGGTATAAAGCTGTACGCCTACATATCTTTTTTTATGTGCTGCAAATAATTCAGGAGCCATTAACAGGCCGGCCGATAGCATTGCGCTGCTTTTCAGGAACGATCGTCTTGATGTCATTATCTGGTTATTTTAATTGGTTTGTGTAAATGTAACACATTGACTATACAAAACAAATAGACCCGATAATTATTACAAGGTTTAATTTGAAGCCGGGCGCGATGGTTTATTATTACCAAAACGTTTTGGGTTGCGTTTTCCATCCCTGCGTTGTGCATGGCCGGTGCTATGCGGCCGCTCATCTTTCGGTGGTGCCTCAATGCCTTTCAACTCTTCGGGAAGTTCTTTTTGGGCAATAGGTTTCTCTATGAGGTCCTCAATACTTTTTAAACGTTTCAGGTCGCGGTTGTTCACAAAAGTTATAGCTGTGCCTTTAGTAGCAGCACGCGCGGTACGGCCAATACGGTGTACATAATCTTCGGGGTCGCCGGGTACATCGTAATTAACAACCAGGTCAATTCCCTCTACATCGATCCCGCGCGACAAGGCATCGGTACCAATAATAACAGGTAACTGCTTGTTTTTAAAACGTAGTAGGATCTCTTCACGCTCAGTCTGTTGCAAGTCTGAGTGAAAAGCGGCCACGCTGATATGTGCCGACTTTAATTCTTTATAAAGCGATTTTACAATTTCCTTACGGGATGCAAAAATGATTGAGCTTAGGTAACCGCCATCTTTCAAAAGCATTTTTAATAATGGCGTTTTTTGCCCATCGTGCAGTTTGTAGATCTGCTGATCTATACCGGCCGCCGGTTGCGATATGGCGATATTAACCTGTTGCGGGTTGTTTAAAATAGCCTTAGCCAGCGTACGGATCCTGCCCGGCATAGTAGCCGAGAATAGCAGTGTTTGGCGTTTTTTGGGCAGATAACCAATAATGCGCATAATATCGTCAGAGAAACCCATATCCAGCATGCGGTCGGCCTCGTCCAATACCAAATGGGTAATATCATTAAATTTTAGCACACCCGATGTAAGGTGGGCTATAAGCCTGCCCGGGGTGGCTATTATAATGTTTACATTGTTTTGTATACCACGGCGTTGCTGTTCGTAAGCCATCCCGTCGCCGCCACCAAATACTGCCTGCGAGCTGATGCCGGTAAAATAGGCAAGGCCTTCTACCTGCTGGTCTATCTGCTGGGCAAGCTCGCGCGTTGGGGCAAGCACCAATGCTGTAGTATGATGGTTATGTGTATTGGCTATATGGTTTAAAACCGGTAGCAGGTATGATGCTGTTTTGCCGGTGCCTGTTTGCGCGCAGGCTATAAGGTCGTCGCCATTCATAATAACCGGTATGGTCATTTCCTGTATGGGAGTTGGAGTGGTGTACCCCATGCTTAAAACGCCTTCTAAAAGTTGTTCGTTGAAATTAAAATCCTGAAAAGTCACTTATCTTATTAAATGTAAGGATGCAAGTTAGGCATTTTTGCGGGTTATACGATTGTTTACTTTATTATGATGAAGTATCTCATAATTTTGACACTGCAAAAAGGACAGTAAAATTACTGTTTAAAGAAAACTATTTTCTTGCCGAATCATTTATAAGTATTCGTTAGTTCATATGTTTAAACATCTTACCACCGCCGCTCAAATCCGTTTTATAACCATACTTCTGCTCATTTTATCCCGCGGGGCCAGTTACGCCTCAATAATTGATACAGCTGCAAATCATGCTGCCGATACGGGCAAAGTTGCTACGCGCATTATTAACCGCGATTTTAACAACATTTATGTACAAAACCTAAAGCCCTCTTTTTTTGGCCAAGAGCTTTTTCAGCCGGTTAAAACAAAATTGGTGGGCGATATTAACGCACACTTTGTATTGTTCAATACCCCAAAATCGCGTTTCTTTTTTGATGTATCGGCAAGGATAAAAGTACGCCTGTTAGCACAATATGGCGAACCCGTAAAATCACCGAGTTACATGCCAAGTGGTAACTTATACTACCGGCTAAACAGCGATGCCTACAAACCTCAGTTTCTGCAATTGAGCTACACCCACCATTCTAACGGCATCCGCGGGTCAACCCTGCTGCCTGATGGCTCTTTTAACCGCGACAGCGGAAAGTTCAGCACCGATTTTTATTCGCTTAACTATACTATTGGCAAACGGGTAGACAAAACCAACACCATTGATAACCATTACAGCACCATTGGCATTGAGCTACACCGGGGCTTATTTGGCAAAGATGCCGCTTTAGGCCTGCCCGGCCATTACGGTTTTGTACGTGTAAATGGTGGTTATATCTATAACATTGCCAAAAAGTATCAGGATGATATCGACCCCAATAAATCATCTTTTAAAAACTGGCAGCGCATCCAGTTCGATTTCACCTACATTGCCGATAAATACGATGGTTATAATGCCTTTAACCTAAAAAAACGCCTTAATGTAAGCCTGAAGTATTATTACCAGTTCCCTTTTATGCAAAACGTTTCGTTTATTGTAGGGGGTGGTTACCGTGGGCAGGATGATTACAACATTTACTTTGAGGATAGCTACGCGTATGTACAGTTTGGTATCGCATCGGGCTTAAACTTTTTATTCCATAAGAATTAACATTCTCTTCATATCGGTAAAAATTTTGATTGATATATTGCGTTACTATAGCATCAATTAAAATAAATACTACTTTTAGCCTTTGTAATAAAACAAGGAGCGTTGCCCCTGCGCTGCTAAATCTGATAACCAAATGAAAAAACTAATTTTAAGCGCGCTGGCTGTTGCAGCGTTACAGTATTCATCAATGGCACAAACCATAAAATTATTTGATGGCAAAACCACTACCGGCTGGCATGCTTATTTGCAAAAAGACGCCGGCCCATGGAGCGTTGTTGACGGAGCCTTACAGTTTGACCCTAAAGCACCAAATTCAGCCGACCTGGTAACCGATGGCGAGTACGAGAATTATGACCTTTCTGTAGACTGGAAAATTGCCGAGGGCGGTAACAGCGGGATAATTTTTGGCGTGCATGAAGACCCTTCATTAGGCGCAACCTATCTTTCGGGTATCGAGATGCAGGTATTGGATAACGTAAAGGCAGAAGATAACAAAAAACCAAGCCACCTGGCCGGTTCATTATATGATTTAAAAGCGGCTCCTGCTGATGCGGCGAAACCTGCAGGCCAGTGGAACACTGCCAGGATCCGCAAGGATAAAGGCCACCTAACTTTTTGGCTTAACGGCAAAGAAACTGTTGACGTACAAATTGGCAGCCCCGAGTGGACCGAAATGCTGAACAACAGTAAATTTAAAACCTGGAAAGATTTTGCAGCCTATCCAAAAGGCCGCATCGCCCTGCAATCGCATGGTGCTGTTGTAGCATACAAAAACATCAAACTTAAACAACTGTAGTTTACCTGAGAACAACCTAATTCTTTATAGTTCGACATATAAATGGAAGATATTCAGATCAAAAAGTCCGGCACCGTTTACGACGCAATTGTAGTTGGTTCCGGCGCAGGCGGCGGTATGGCCGGTTACGTACTGGCCAATGCAGGCCTTAAAGTGCTGATGCTTGAAGCTGGCGCTTATTTCGACCCGAAAACAGATTCGCACCAGTTAAAATGGGCGTGGGAATCGGCCCGTCGTGGTGCCGGCACAACCCGCCCGTTTGGTGATTTTGATGCTGCCTACGGCGGCTGGGAACTGGAGGGCGAACCTTACACCCAAAAAGACGGCACCGAGTTTGCATGGTTCCGCTCGCGTATGCTGGGCGGCCGTACCAATCACTGGGGGCGTATCTCCCTGCGTATGGGGCCCGAAGATTTTAAACCAAAAGACGGCCTTACCGATCCGTGGCCAATCTCCTATTCAGACCTGAAACCTTTTTATGATAAGGTTGACCGAATGATAGGCATCTATGGAACAGTTGAAAATATTGAAAGCGAACCCGATGGCATTTTCCTGCCGCCGCCAAAACCACGTTTAAATGAGCTTTTTATTAAACAAGGCGCAAGCAAAGCGGGTGTAAAAGTTATTACCGGCCGTGGTTCGGTATTAACCGAGGCTTTGCCCAATAATAAAGACCGTGGCGCTTGCTTTTTTTGCGGGCAATGCGGCAGGGCATGTAAAGTGTATGGCGATTTTTCGGCATCATCATGCCTGGTTATCCCGGCTATAAAAACCGGTAACCTAAAAGTAATAACCAACGCCATGGTGCGCGAAGTGCTTACCAATAAAGAAGGCCAGGCAACCGGCGTATCATACGTAAATAAAGACGATTTACAGGAGTATCAGGTAAACGCAAAAGTAGTGATACTTGGTGCCAGCGCCGGCGAAAGCGCCCGTTTGCTGCTCAACTCAAAATCGGCAGCACACCCGGGTGGTTTGGCCAACAGCAGCGGCGTAGTTGGTAAATACCTGCATGATAGTACCGGCTCGGGCGCGGGCGGTTTCCTTCCGCAACTGATGGACCGTAAGCGTTATAATGAAGATGGTGTGGGCAGTGTGCACATCTACTCGCCATGGTGGCTTGATAATAAAAAACTAAACTTCCCGCGTGGGTATCACATCGAATATGGTGGCGGTATGCACATGCCATCATACGGTTTTGGTGGCGGTATACAGGATATGAACGGCGCCGTACCGGGCCGCGATGGTAAAAAGAAAGACGGCGGCGGCTACGGCGCTTCACTAAAAGATGATTACCGCAGGTTTTATGGCACACAGGTTGGCATGGCCGGCCGTGGTACTGCCATTGCCCGTGCCGATAACTATTGCGAAATTGACCCTAACGGTGTGGTTGACAAATATGGTATCCCGGTATTGCGTTTCCACTACAAATGGACCAACGACGAGATAAACCAGGCCAAACACATGCAGGAGACCTTCCAGGAGATATTGCATAACATGGGCGCTATTTACGGCGAGATGCAAGGCAAGGATACCAATTATGGCTTAGAAGCACCGGGCAAGATCATCCACGAGGTGGGTACCGTGCGTATGGGCGACGATCCAAAAAAATCGGCATTGAATAAATATTGCCAGGCGCATGATTGTAACAACCTTTTTGTGGTTGATGCCGCACCATTTGTGCAACAAGGCGATAAAAACGCTACCTGGACCATACTTGCATTAAGTATGCGTACCGCAGAATATATTTTATCACAACGTAAAAAACTTAACGTATAAGGCCATGAACAGACGCGAATCCCTTAAAGCAATAGGTTTAGGAACTTTAACAACCGGGCTTTTAATAGGCGTTGGTTGTAAGCCAGGCGAAAAAGCAGCCCCGGAAACCACCGCCGCCGGAAAAGCAGCAGCAGTGCCGGGCCGTATGCCCGAAGAAGTAGAACGTGAAAATAAGATCAAGGCCGAAAAGTATTTTGATGAGCACGAAATGGCTACTATTACCATACTGGCCGATATTATTATCCCTAAAGATGCCCACTCGGGCAGTGCATCTGATGCAGGTGTACCCGCCTTTATTGAGTTTATTGTAAAAGATATCCCAAGCCACAAATTACCTATGCGCGGCGGCCTTAAATGGCTGGATATGCACTGCCTGAATACTTATGGAAATCCGTTTATTAAATGCAGCAGCAAACAGCAAACCGAACTGCTTGATCAGATAGCTTACCCAAGTAAAGCCAAACCAGAAATGGCACAGGGTGTAGCCTTTTTTAACCGCATGCGCGATTTGACAGCCTCTGGCTTTTGGAGCAGCGAAATGGGCACCAAAGATATTGGCTATGCAGGCAACGCCCCCAACAAATGGACAGGTGT
This sequence comes from Mucilaginibacter sp., assembly GCF_041663085.1. Taxonomy (GTDB): domain Bacteria; phylum Bacteroidota; class Bacteroidia; order Sphingobacteriales; family Sphingobacteriaceae; genus Mucilaginibacter. The sequence continues at coordinate 9,640 of NZ_JBAZRC010000084.1, read as the reverse complement.
ACCAGCCGACGTATTAAAGCAATACGGTATGGAAAACGTAACGATATAAAAGAAAGGGTTGCTTTGATAAAGCAACCCTTTTTATTTAGTTGAACCATTTTTTACTGGTAGCTACTTTTATCGCCGATGCTTTATTGCACACATGTAGTTTATCGTAAATATTGGCAATGTGCTTTCGCACGGTGTGCGGGCTTATAAACAGGCGCTCGCCTATTTCCTGGTAGTTCAGGCCATCAACAATACGGTTCAGGATCTCCATTTCGCGGGTTGATAGCAGGTGCTCATCTTCTTCAATGGGCTTAACCGGCTCGGTTACATTAGGCGTGTTCCTTAACAAGGCCAATGCTTTACGTGCAATGCGTGGCGACATAGGTACGCCGCCCTCATGTACTATCTCGGCAATGGCTTTAACAATATTAGATACTTTTTCATCTTTCAGTAAATACCCGCTCGCACCGGCTTTTATGGCCTCAAAAAGCTTATCATCATCATCAAAAACAGTAAGCATTAAAAAATGCATATCGGGGTATAAACTTTTAACTATTGCAACGGCTTCAATGCCATCCATTACAGGCATCTCAATATCCATCAAAACCACTTGCGGGCGCTTTTCTACAGCCAGTGGCTTTAGTTGCTCTATAAAATCGGCCCCATCACCAGCCTGCAGCACTATGTTTATCTCTTTATAATAGGAGATATTGTTAACCAACGCTTCGCGAAGCAATCGTTTATCATCAACAATAGCAACCGGTATATGGCTCATAGTAATCAAAGTTATCTCCTTAAAAATAACGATATTAAATTAATAAAGCCATCCAAATTATATGGACAGCCTTTATTATTGTTGATTTTAGGGTATTAATATTTGTTTTTATAGTTTTTTAGAAGTTAAAGCCAACGCGTAGGCCCATAAAGCCCGCGCCCTGGTAACCCTCGTACCTGATGCTGGCATCAAATCCCCCCAGTTCTACACCAACACCCGGTGCGTAAGTAAAGTGTGTGCTGCCAACAGACTGCAAGTCGCCGTTAGAATCACTGTAGTATGACCTTACAATTGTTGCACCGGCTTCGGCAATGCCGTAAAAGTTACCACCAAATTTGTATTTATAACCAGCCTTAACGGGTATATTTAACTGTGCTTTGGTATCTATACCCAGGGTAGAAAGATCTTTGGGTAAAAAAGCAATAGCGCCCGATGTTAAAGTAACAGCGCTTGCATCGTCAATACCAAAAGCTGCACGTATTGTTAAACCGGCGCCAACGTTATAGGCAGATTTTAATGCGCCTACAGGCAGGGCACCTTCAACACCCAAACCAAGCTTGAAACCCTGTGCGTACGATCTTGTAGCAAAACCGGCCAGGATGATGATTGCGATAGTAAAGATTTTTTTCATTGTTTTAAGATTTAAGTATTTATTATTTGTTAGGCTTTTAATAATACTAAGCAACAGCAATATAGCGGGGTTAGCAATACCGCATTTGCGGTATATTGTTACGTAATTATACAGGGATGAACACCACTACATAACAATCTGCTCCTAAATTGCTCACACTTTCCAGCCCCGTATAATTATTTAATACTTATTTATATATCTCCGTAAGCTAACATCCTTTACAAAACATTAAATCTTTACTTAATAAAACATAAGGTGTGCCCCGTTCATAAAAATCAATTAATTTGCGGCTCTATTTAAGGCTGATGTTTTTTATACTTTCTAAAGTGCTTGTTGTATTTATCTTTCCGCTTACCTGGGCGTTCGGCCTGTTGGTTTACGCGGCTTTTACAAAAAGGCAAAAACGCAAGCAGGCGCTTTTAATAACAGCTATAACTCTACTCTACTTTTTCTCGAACCGGTTTACGGCCGATACAATGGCCCGGATCTGGGATGTGGCGCCCTATCAGCCATCAGCAAAAACCTACAGCTGTGTTGTGCTTTTAGGCGGGTTTGTTTCCGAGGACGAAAGTGGCCAGGGTTATTTTAACTGGGCGGCCGATCGCTACACGCAGGCCACTAAATTACTGGCAAACCATACCGCCTCGCACTTATTATTTAGCGGCGGCAGTTCGGATATTTACCCGGATGGGTTTTGTGAGGCTGGTTTTGTTAAAGCGGAGTTAAAAAAACAAAACTTTGCCGATAGCCTGATCCTTTTAGATGGAAAAGCCCGTAATACGGCCGAAAATGCCATATTTGCTAAACAACTATTAAAACAGGCTAATTTACAACCGCCCTATTTGATGGTTACATCGGCATTTCATATGCGGCGCGCAATGCTGATATTTAAAAAGGCCGGTATTAACGTTGTGCCTTATACAAGTAATAATATGGCACCTATCAGGCATATTTATTTAAAAGATTTTTTGCCCGATGTTGATGCCATAAGCCAATGGAACATTTATATTAAAGAAATGGTGGGCTACATAGTAGCTTGCCTAAGCTAATACAACATGACTATGAAAAAAACACTGCTATTACTATTACTGCCTGCCTCGTTATTACAGGTAGCTTACGCTCAAACAAGCCCTAAAAAAACAACATCTGGCAACCCTATAGCAGCGGGTTGGTACGCCGACCCGGAGGCAACTATATTTGGTAAAGAATATTGGGTTTATCCAACCTACTCGGATAAATATGATAAGCAAGTGCATTTTGATGCATTTTCTTCCCCAGATCTAGTAAACTGGACCAAGCACGACAACGTGCTGGATTCATCAAACGTAAAATGGGCCAAACGCGCCATGTGGGCACCCGCTATTGTTAAAAAAGATAATAAGTACTATTTCTTTTTCGGTGCGAATGATATACAAAGCGATAAGGCTTATGGAGGCATAGGTATTGCAGTAGCCGATAAACCTGAAGGCCCTTTTAAAGATTATTTAGGCAAACCGCTTATTGATAAGTTTTACAACGGTGCACAGCCAATAGACCAGTTTGTGTTTAAAGATACCGACGGCCAATACTATATTATCTATGGCGGATGGGGCCATTGCAACATCGCGAAGCTAAAGAATGATTTTACAGGTATTGAAGCTGCCGCCGATGGAAAAAACTTTAAAGAGATAACCCCAGAAGGTTATGTAGAAGGGCCTGTTATGTTTATCCGTAAGGGCAAATATTACTTTATGTGGAGCGAAGGCGGCTGGACAGGCCCCGATTACCGCGTGGCTTATGCTATTGGCGATAGCATAAACGGCCCGTTTAAAAAAATTGGCACCATATTACAGCAGGATGCGGCTATAGCAACCGGCGCCGGGCACCATTCGGTGATAAAAGTACCGGGTAAAGACGAGTGGTATATTGTTTACCACCGCCGCCCCCTAACTGAAACCGACGGCAACCACCGTGTTACCTGTATTGATAAAATGACCTTTGATAAGGATGGGTTGATCAATCCGGTGAAAATTACTAATGAAGGGGTTACGGCGAATAAGATAAAGTAGCCAATTAAGACACACGCGGCGCGCGTGCGCCAGCAGTGAAATAGCTGAAGTAGCGATGTCATGGTGAGCTTGTCGAACCATTAGCCGCGCGTTTAAGTCTTCGACAAGCTCAGACTGACAGGCTTGAAACAAGAGAAGGCGCTGATAATTCAGCGCCTTCTCTATTTATATCTTGTCTCTTGATTCTTACATCCTGACTCTACCCCACTATCTTCATATTCTCGGCATCCCAGTGGATAATTTTATTCTGGAAGTAACTGTCGTTACAGGCAAGTGCCGGCGCTGCCGCCCGGAAACCAAATACAGCGTCCTCCACCACTGGCTTACCCGTACGTACCGAATCCATAAAGTTGGCGAAGTGATCGTTAGATGCATTGTAGCCATCGGGTGCGCTATAAGTTATGGGGTCAAACTTTGGCCTTGTGCGTTGCTCCTGGGTATATCGTTTGTTGTAATCGTCCATTAAAAGTTTTTGCTCAGCTTCGGTATAGGTAAAGTATGAATCCCAGCCACCAATGCCGGGTGCGGCTGCCAGCTTGTTCTGCTGTATCCTAAAGCTTTCGCCCTCGCCGCCAATATCCATCACCCCCTCCGATCCTACAATCTTGGTTGTGGTTTTATCGCCATCGCCGCTAATAAAGTTAACCCTTAAAGTAACCTGGAACGCCGGGTGCTCTTTGGTTTCGCCATATCGTACAACTGCACTCATCACATCGGGCACATTACGGCCATCCTTCCAGTAAGCCAGGTCGCCTATAGAATAAATACTCTCAGGCCCTTTAGACCCGGTTATAAAGTGGATGCCGGTTAATAAATGCACAAATAAATCGCCTGCAACACCGGTACCATATTCGCGGTAGTTTCTCCATCTAAAAAAACGCTTCGGGTCAAAATCCATTTTCTTATCTGCGTTTGCCTGGTAACGTGCCCAGTCAACATTTTGTATATTCCCATCTGTCGGGATGGTATATTGCCATGCTCCCAAAGCGTCCTGCCTATTAAACGATGCTTCGATAGAATTGATCTTACCAATAGCACCTGATTCATACATCTCTTTCGCTTTACGGTAAGCAATGCTGCTAACCCGCTGGCTCCCCACCTGAAACACCATCTTAGTTTCTTTTTGCACCCTTATCTCCTCCAACCCCTGGCTTATTTTGTGTACCATTGGTTTTTCGCTGTAAACGGCTTTGCCCTTGCGCATGGCATCCATGGCTATCTGGCTATGCCAGTTATCGCTGGTAGCAACTATAATAGCATCTATATCCTTACGGTCCAGTAATTCGCGGTAGTCCATGGTGGTGAACAGGTTTTTTCCGTAAACCTCTTTGGCATGTTCCAGGCGGCCTTTGTACAAGTCGCAGGCACCAACCATCTCTACTCCCGGCACGGTTAACGCAGCATTGGTATCATTATAACCCATTATCCCCATACCAATAGTTGCTATCCGGATCTTGTCGTTAGGAGATACGCGCTTTTCGGCCCGTAATATCCTCACTTCATTCTCTTCTTTAGCTGCTAAGCTGGTAAGCGATGCGGATGTCAGTAAAACTGAGGTACCCAGGTGCTTCAAAAACTTTCTACGGTCTGTGGCCATTTGTTGAATAAATTAAGCTTTAATAATTGGTTAATTAATTGCAGGCGCAATTAAAGGTTTAAAAAAGGCAATTTAATAAAAATACTAAAAGGAAAAAGCCTTTACATATATTAATATACAGTTAGTTAACTACTGTATTTAAAACTACAAAAAACTTTTTAATTTTATTTAAAAAGTTATAAATTGCAGATGATTACCCCAATCTGTAAACCATCAATTATAGTGTATGAAAAAATTATCCTTACTGGTATGTTCCTGCCTTATGGGCACTTTTGTTTTGGCGCAACAAGCCAATACAAGCATCGCCATTATCCCCGAACCTGTTCAAATAACCACACACACCGGGCAATTTGTATTACCGGCTGTTTTAACCATACAGGCAGGCTCGCAAGAGGGAATGACACCCGTGCTTAACCTTATCAAAAACAAATTTTCTACGGCTACCGGTAAAATCATCCGGGTTAATGCGGCTGCCCCTACAGCAGCTCTTAAACTGGTGCTTAATAAAACTACTGATAATGTGATCGGCAAAGAGGGGTATTACCTTTCGGCCAAGGCAAAAGGCATAACCATACGGGCCAATACAGAGGCCGGCCTGTATTATGGTGTACAAACCTTATTGCAATTACTGCCAAAAGAGATTGAAGGAAAAGTAGTTGCCAAAAATATAAAATGGGCAGTGCCAATTGTTGATATTACCGATTACCCGCGCTTTGAGTGGAGGGGTTTAATGTTTGATGTATCTCGCCATTTCTTCACCAAAAAAGAAGTGATGAGCTATATTGATAATATGGCTAAATACAAGCTTAACCTTTTCCATTGGCACTTAACAGATGATGAAGGTTGGAGAATTGAAATAAAGAGTTACCCTAAACTAACTACTGTTGGTGCTTATAATGTTAAACGCGAAGGTAGCTTTGGAGATTTTATACCACCAAAACCTAATGAGCCACGCACGTATGGCGGCTATTACACCCAGGATGATATTCGTGAAGTGATTAAGTACGCTCAACAGCGTTTTGTAAATATTATGCCCGAGGTTGATGTACCCGGCCATAGCCTTGCAGCGGTTGTTGCCTATCCTGAATTATCGGCTACGGCAGGTGCCGATAAATACGTAGTACGTTCGGGCGAAAAGATAATGGATTGGTCGAAACCCGGCCATCCGGCACTGGTGGATAATACGCTAAACCCTGCTGGCGAGTTTACCTATACCTTTTTAGATAAGGTAGTTGGCGAAATAGCCGAGCTATTCCCTTTTCCGTACATCCACATGGGTGGCGATGAGTGTGCCAAAAATTTCTGGGAGCAAAGCGACCAGGTGAAAGCCCTGATGGCTAAAGAGAACCTGAAAACACAGGAAGAGGTACAAAGCTATTTTGAGAAACGTTTGGAGAAGATAGTAGAATCGAAAGGTAAAAAGTTTATGGGCTGGGATGAGATACTGGAAGGCGGCATTGGCCCCAACGCGGCTTTAATGAGCTGGCGCGGGGTTAAAGGCGGTATAGAAGCTGCCAAACTTGGCCACGAGGTTGTAATGAGCCCAACTACCTTTGTTTACCTGGATTATATGCAAAGCGACCGCATAATGGAACCGCATGTTTATGCCAGCCTACGCCTGAGCAAAACCTATGAGTTTGACCCGGTACCCGAAGGTGTTGATGCCAAAATGATAAAAGGCGGGCAAGCCAACCTTTGGACAGAGCAGGTGTACAACATCCGCCAGGCTGAGTATATGACCTGGCCACGTGGCTTTGCGCTGGCAGAGAGTGTATGGTCGCCGGCATCTAAAAAGAATTTTAATACGTTCTTCACTAAAGTTGAAAAACATTTTGCCCGTTTTAACGAGGCCGAAACCAAATACGCCCCAAGCGCTTACGACCCTGATTTTAAACCGGGCCGCAATGCCGACAGCACCTTAAATGTAACCCTAACCAACGAAGTGCCGGGCTTGGATATTTACTACAGCTTTGATAACTCGTACCCGGATAATTTTTATCCTAAATATACAGGTGTGCTAAACATCCCTATTGATGCTACGCAATTAAAGGTGATAACCTACCGTGGTAAACAACCGGTTGGCCGTATGATAAGCATGCCAATTGATGAGTTAAAACGCAGGATGGGAAAGTAGTAAGCTATTAGCAGTTTACATAAGAAAGCCGCGCCAATTTTGGTGCGGCTTTTTATTTGGCTTGCTATTTTAACCACAGAGAACACAAAGGATTTGCATGTTCTTAATCACAGAGAACACAGAGCCTGTCTCATTCTCTCTGTGTACCTTTGTGGCTAATATTTATTAGTGTGTCTTTCTGCCCTCTGTGGTTAAAAATACGCCCACTCTACTCCTTCCTTTTCATTCTCGAAAACGGAAAACCGTTGCAGCCTTTCATTGGGTTTTGCCTGTCAGCTTTTGCGGTGGTTTCGGCTATCTGGTCGGTTTTAGCATCGTATACGCTAAGGCAGAAGCCCCATTTCCAGGGCTCCATATTGCTGAACTGCATATAATCTATACGTGTATACAAGCCGCCCTCTCCGGGGTTTTGGCCGTCATTGCGGGCTACGATGTACTGGTCTTTAACATTCCATTTAATGATATGGTATTGGGTGCGGGGCAACTGCATAAACAAGGTGTCGTTAACGGTGTAACGGATGCCGTAATCGTCCACAAAATTACCTTTAAACATTGCGGGGATCTTCTCATCAATACGATGAGCCTGTTTTTTATCGCCGATGCCAATTATCGATAGGAACAGTATTACGAAAGCCAGTTTTTGCATGTGCTAATTTATTAATTTTTAACCACAGAGTACACTGAGGATTGGCATGCCTTTAAAACACAAAGGTCACAGAGAAATAAATCTCCGTGACCTCTGCGAAATGCTTTATGTCCTCTGCGATTAATTCTTCTGCTTATTTAGCAGCGAATAATGTTACGTAGTTTTTACGGTAATAATATGCCAGGAACAGGTTACCAATTAACAATGCAACTGCCGTAGGTACGCCATCAGGCGCTACAAATATGTGCGTTAATAAAATATTTATTACAATCGGGAATATCACAACAGTAGCAAGGGTTACGTAGCGCCCAATTAAAAATAATATAGCGCATACCAGTTCTGTTACCTTTATAAAGGTCATTAAATAGCCGGATGCCGTTATACCTGCCATAAAGGTTTTGTTAGCTTCGCTCATTTCGGGCATTTTACCCATGTTGATTTTAAAAAGCACTACAACTGATGCGAACAGGAACATTAGTCCCATCAGTGTACGAACAATGATCATTGCAATCTTCATAATATTTAAAGTTTAGTGTGTGTTTATTCTTTCTCCAGTATCTGTTTAAGGTTATTCAGGCTTATTTCCATATCGGTGCCCAGCATTTTTTCCATGTTCATGAATAGCAGCATGGCATTCATCGGAAATGGCATTTTACTGGCAAAAGCCCATTTTACGGTAGTGGTATTTTCGGTTACTGATTGCGTTGCGATGTAAGTATCGGCCACGCCTGAAAACGGTTTTATAAAAACCACACGGATATCTATCCGCTCACCATCAATAATTTTTTCGATGGTTTGCTCCCCTTTGCCGGCTTGTTTAATATCGCTATCCCAGGCAGCGGCAAAACCCTCGGTGCCATCAGTACCGGTGTAGGTCATCCGCTTATTAGGGTCGGTCATTACCCATTTGCTGTAATAATCCATATTACGCAAAAACTTAATGTAGTCAAATATCTGCTGGCGGGGTTTGTTAATAATAATACTTCGTTGCACCGCATACTCTTTTGGAGCAATAAGGGCCAATAACAGCACGACTACAACAATGCCTGCAATAATGCCTAAAATGGTGGTTAAGGTATCCATTATTATGTGGTTTTAATGGTTTGGTACTTCTTCCAGAAGTAATACAAGATAAACATTATTACAAGTATTACCAGCGGCATAATTAACAAACCTGCCCCATCGCCAACGGCTGCCCTTGATGCAAATGCTCCTATAAAGTTAATAGCAAAGCCTGCAAAAGCCCATTCTTTTATAATTTTAAACTTGTTTTGCAGTATGGCAATAGCGCCAAATAATTTGAATACCCCGGTAATTACCATTATATAAATAGGGTATCCCAGGTGGCGCATAACTTCCTGCCCGGCTTCTTGTTTACTAATACCGCCGTAAGCATCGCCCAGCATGGCTAAAGCAAATAATATGGTTAGTCCCCAATAAACGATCTTGACAGTTTTTGTATTCATGATATTCGGGTTTAAGGTTAATTGTTATTGTTGGTCTGTAAAAACGCCCCAGCGGATACCAAATTTATCAACTACGTTGCCCATGGTACCGGCGAAAAAGGTCATGATGGGGTGTACCACCCTACCGCCTTCCGCCAGTTGAGCAAACTTCTGCTGTACTTCGGCTTTAGTAGCACATGTTAAAGTTAATGATACGGCCCCAAGTTCAGTCCCCACATTATCATCGGGCATATCTGTTGCCAATATATTAAAATCACTTCCGGTAAGGTCGGCATGCAGTATACCTTGCTGCGCTTCCGCCGGGAACATCTCCTTCATCGGAGATTCTTTTACCGGCATCAGGTTAAGCTCTCCG
>NZ_JBAZRC010000083.1:0-20595 GCF_041663085.1 Mucilaginibacter sp. | reverse complement strand
TGTTGTATCACTTACATAATTCCTTCCATCTTTGATGAGTTTCGTTATGTCACCGGTTTTAGAATTGAGCACAACCGTATATAATCCATTATTAATCATTTTATTAGTTATAACTCCTTTGCTGTCATTAAAAGCACGCCCTTTAGAGATGCTAAAAGTGCTTTTGCCAAATTCCGGAACGTTATAGGCTATAAAAGCCAATTCTCCATTCGATAACCTTTGGGAAGGGACCTTTTTTCCTGTGTTATCTTTTACGAGATCTCCAGCTTTACTTAACCCAGCCGGAACTATGACAACATCAGTTCTCACCCATGAATTAGTATTGTATACGTCGATAAATCCTTCTTTAGGATTTGAAGGGACAAGTGCTACTTTTAATAATGAATCTGTTTTTCTTTCCGCATTTAATGCGAATGCCTGTTTATATTTCCATTGGCTTCGTACCTTATCATTATCTGGTTCGTCTGTGCTGTTATATGCTCCCCAGGTATGCTCATTAAACAAAAGCATGTTCTTCCAACTTTCATTAAAATCCGCATATGGATAATTTGGAAGTTTTCGAATCGCCCATATGGCGTCAGCTTGTTTTAATACTTCTGATGAATTTCTGTTTTTAGCGGTTTCACGAGCTCCTGACGATACTCCATCTGTCCAGTATTCTGTGTAATCGCCCGAATAAGTTGGGATTTCTTTCGAATATTTATGTTCAAAGTCATCAAAAAATTGTTTCACTGAGGTAATAACTAGTTTCGGTGATACAAAATGTTCATTCCAAGCTTTAACTGCGTCCGGAAGTTCAGGATCTATAGGCGCATTATCGCTCATCGCCCAGGTTAAGATCGACATGTCATATGGGAAATTTCTTTGTTCTAATTGCGCCAGATGACTGAATAGATAAGGATTCAAAAAGTTATCCGATGGTTTACCTGTATAAAAAGGTTTTGGATCATCGATTGAAAAGAAATTTGGAATTTTGGCACCCTTTAACCCATAACCAATGGAGTATGGAGGGCATTGCCAAAATAAGAGTTTTTGTTTTCCCGATGGAGATAACCAATAAAATGGTTTATCCTGCCATTGTGCCAAGTTGCCAATTCTGTCTGACGCATTTGGGCCGGATAGAAAATATCTGATTCCTGTTTGTTCTGCCTGGGCAGCCAAGCCCCACGATGCCCCGGGTACATCTCCCTGAAACATGGTGTGTATTTCGATTGCGTGCGCTCTGGCCATGCGCTGTGATTCAGCAAACATTTGCATCAACTGCCTGCTGTCGGTAAGGCTGGTATTAATGTTACCATATGCGCCGTCAAGGCTTATCCAACCCTTTTTTACTGCGTTCCAAAATCGTTCTTGTTTGGCGGGGGATGACAATTTTAAATAATTATCAACTACCCAAATAGCTTCAGTTGTCCATTTATAACGTGCGGCTTCAGGATAATTTTGTGTTTTTTCGGCAAGATCTATAGCTGCATCAATATTGTCCATGTGTAATTTAAGTACTTTTGGCTGAACATTGGTATAACCGATGTCTACGTGAGAATGGGGTAGGATGTAAATTTTCCAATTTTCTTTACATGGATAGGCAATTGCCCTGGCGATATATTTTTGTCCCTGGCTATTTAAAATCACTGTAATTTGTGCTGGTGATTTTATGACATTCCCGGGAAACGGAATTTCCAATTCAGTGATTCCCGATTTGCTGGCAGGTATGCTAATGTTTTCTGAAAAGTTATTGAAATTAATTTCAAGTTTTCCGCCCGAAAAACATTTACCCTCATTAAAAAGCAATCTGGCCATACGCCTTGTCTCTCCCTTATATTTTATAAAGGCTACAGTTGGTTGCACGGTTAGCGAGGTGAACAGCGTATCAACCGGCAACTTGGAAGCAAAGCAAGTGATAGTCAATAAGAGACTTAAAGATAAAAATAGTGGTTTTTTCATTTTTTAAATTTTCATTACAATAAGCAACTTGAATCCTTTACAAAAGCCTTTATAACTTTTGCAATTGAATCTCCATTGTTTTCAATTAAGAAACTTCCCGCATTAGCAGGAATAATAAAGGTTTCAGCGTAATTAAACTGCATGCGGCGCCCTCCGGTGACCACGGTAATACTTTCTCCCTCCACCAGGCTCATCACAAGGCATTGGTCATTAGTATTATCATTAATGCAGGTCTGAAATTCTAGGCGATGAATTGCGTAAAAGTGTTCTTGATGAGTAGAAAGTTCCATTATCCTCCATTGGGTACCCTCTTTTAATACTTTTGATGTAGAAATTAAGGTATCATTTACTACCTGACCCTTTCTGGTAAAATCAAGGTTTTCAAAAGCGCGGTTAATGTTCAATGGCCGTGGTAATCCATTAAGGTCAGGTCGAAGCCAGTCATACATTTTAAATGTAAAAATGTAAGGAGTTGCACTTATTTCGAGAACCAGATTACCTCGTCCTGAGCAATGAACAGTTCCGTTTGGGATCAAGAACAAATCATGCTTACTTGCCGGAAAGTATTGTATATATTTTTTGACGTCAACGGTGCTATTTTCGTCGAAACTAGATTGTAACGCATTTCGAAAAGTGTTTTTATCAATGTTCTCCTGAAATCCCAGATAGACTTCGGCACCGGGTTCAGATTCTAAAATATAATAAGTTTCATCCTGAGTAAAATCTTCTCCAAAATGTTCTTTGGTGTATGCTACAGAAGGGTGGCACTGCAAAGATAGATTGCCACCGTCTATTGTATCCAGAAAGTCGAATCTTATTGGGAATTTATGTCCAAAACGTTTTGCGGCTTTACCAAGTATAGCTTTGTTATCAAAGTATAAAAGACAATCTATCGACACCTCCATTAATAGATTATTGTTTTCAAGAACAATACCATTTTCAGGGGCTATCAGTTCGAAAGACCATGCGTAATTCTTAACAGTTTTGTTTAAGCCGTCAATATTATTTTTAATCCATTGACCACCCCATATTCCCGGTTCAAACCACGGCCTTGCTCTAAAAGCATTGCTGGACATATTAGCTAACTCTATTCTTAAATCTTTCCCGGTTAGCCAGTTAATATCATCGGGACGCTGTTCATCGACCATAAAATCAATCCGATGAAAAATGCGATGTTTATGTTTGTTTAAAACGACCCAGTCAATAAAATAAAATCTTTTATATTGTTTTTTGGGATCTTCCGGAAGGCTTTTGCCCAAATTTTTCACTGATCCGGCTCGGGACCGAAACTGCAATTCATTTTTTGGCAAATCAAAGTATACAATCGGGAATTCTTCTCCGGCCAATGCCGCGCCTGAACCAAATATTATATTGATACTGTTCGGAGCGATTTTTAACTCTGATATCCTATCTAACTCATAAAAATCGCTTAATTCTCCGGGATAGATTTTTCCAAAAAGCGGATCATCGCCGCCAAGGTAAGGTGAAACAAGATTCTCAATGATCTGATCTTCTTTTAAATAATCATCTATTGAAATCCAATTAATGGTTTTACCTTCTTTTTGAAAGGCAATTTCTGTCTGCCGTTTAACAAACGACCAGTTAACACCGATATACCCGTCAAAAACAATTGTCGTTGAATTTGTAAGCAACCTTTCGACAAGAGACGTATAACCAGAGTGAATGCGACTTTCGATGTTAAAAGAAGGATATATTTCGTACCGGTTCGAATTATTGTTTTGATATGATGAGGGCATCAAAAACTGTTCAGATTGCCTTATGTCATCAATTTCCAAAATTTTATCAATCATAATGTACAAACATATTATTTTATTTAAAAAAAACAAACCTGAAAATTTTTTAATAGAAATTTTTATAAAAAGTGGTAATTATTGCAAGAAAAAGTTAATTTATAAAAAATATCACTACTCTGCATGTAATGGAACTTGGAGTGAAATAAAAATTATACATAATAAAAATTGAATATGAATTTTTTTTATGTTTGTACATAATAATTAATAGTTAAAAGATATTATTGTCTTGGTAAATCATCAACCATGACTCAAAAATTCAACTGGTTAATTTCTACATGAAAAAAAGAGTTCACATTATTCTAATATTATTTGCAACGCTTTTTCAAGTTAAAATAGCAGTTAGTCAAAGTAAAGTTGTTCCAAAATCGACAACTTCAGATCAGATCACCTTTGCAATTAACAAAGCTTATCCATCCTGCATTAAATTATTTGCATATGATACGATTGCTAACCAGCAAGCTGGGCCGCAGTTTAGTGGAGTCGTAGTTACAAAGGACGGTTACATCTTGACTGTTGCACATACCACAATTCCAGGAAAAATTTACAAGGTAAATTTCCCCGACGGGAACCAAGCTATTGCAAAAGCGTTAGGAAACATAATTTTAACTGAATCTCCAAACCTTCCTGATGTTTCGTTAATGAAAATAATAACTAGGGGTGATTGGCCATTTGCTAAAATGGGCAATAGCGATAAACTAAAGGTAAATCAACCTTGCATTGGTATTTCATATCCGGAAACATTATCACAGAATTTTCCAACTGTTAGATATGGAGTAATAACTAGCACTGCTACCGAACAGAATATGATTCGGTCGACATGTAAAATGGAACCAGGAGATTCTGGAGGTCCGTTATTTGATTTTGATGGAAACGTCATCGGCCTGCATAGTGCAATTGAGTTAGATGAAAATGTCAATTTTGATGTTCCTGTTAATCTTTACCGGCAATACTGGTCTGCTTTAAACGAGATTATTACCTATAATGCGTTTCCATCTTCTATAGGAAATACCGATGGCTTAAAAATTATTGAAACAGACCATATACAAAAGGGGCATGAAATAAACATAAATTCTAAAGCTGTTAATAAGGCTAATCAAACAACTGTAATTATTACAAGCATTGTTAAGGGGATTAAGCGGCAAATACTAGGCTCAGTATTTCAGCCAAATAAGAGAATAAAGCATATCTATGCCGCCTATGTCATATCCAAAAATTCAGAAGTAGGAGAGGATGCAATAGTTTTATTTAGAGATGGGAAAAGAATTGTAGCCAAAGTTATTTCTAGGAACAAAAAATTTGACCTTGTTTTATTGGGCATTAAGGGACATTTTTCAGACTCGTTAAAATGGGAGGATTTATCAGATAACTTACAGGATACACTTTTTACCGGTAAGCCATTATTTTGTGTCAATGGCAAACAAAAAGTAATATCAGGAATCGCCGGTTCTACTATATTCACTTCACCAAAAAAATCAAGCCTTGCCTTTCTCGGCGCATTTATCAATGCTAATCAAAAGCCTTTTTATGTAACCAATGTCGTAGATTTTTCACCGGCATTTATAGCAGGCATAAAACAAGGCGACATCATAACTGCAATTGACGGACAGGCTATGGATAATCCGGAAGATTTCGGCTCAAAATTAATTACGTATTGGCC
Source organism: Mucilaginibacter sp. (assembly GCF_041663085.1). Classification (GTDB taxonomy): domain Bacteria; phylum Bacteroidota; class Bacteroidia; order Sphingobacteriales; family Sphingobacteriaceae; genus Mucilaginibacter. Next base: position 15,183 of record NZ_JBAZRC010000083.1, on the reverse strand, counting down.
GGGAGATGCCACCAATTTTGAGCTATTGAGAAGTGGACAAAAATTAAAGTTCAAGGTAATCCTGGGGGCATGGCCCACGCACATAAGCGATCATCCAGCCGATCACTTCGCTGGAGGTAAAAGTGCGCGTAGGGATGGATTTGAGCAAGTATTTGCATATGATTGTAATATTAAATCAAACGAAGCAGGGAGTCCGCTTTTTGATTATAAGGGAAGTTTCGTGGGAATTAACATCGCACGCTTTAGTCGAACAACCACATTAGCTATACCGAGAAACATTATACTCAGGTTTATTTCTGTAACTGTAAAATAGTTTTTAAAGCACTAGAAATACCGGAAACAAATACGATTTTGATAACCATTGCGAATTTATTTTTTGATTTGGTATCTTTCGTCATATATTCTTTATGATATGAGGTCGCGAATATGTTTATTTTTAAAAAGCCGGCTAAATAATCATTATGATGCCGATAACAAGGGGTCATTTAATCCTATGAGGATTAAGCTTGTGACATTGGTTATCTGCCTGCAATTTTGGATGGCTATATCAGCAGCCGGGCAGACGACATATCCTATGGATGGTCACAAATTAAAACTAGCCATCGAAGCTGAAAAAATAGATTCTACAAAAATTCGGCTGTTTCAACAACTTCGAAAGTATTATGCTGGACAATATCTGATCTCACAAAATAAATATTATCTGGACAGCGCAATCCGTGCGATTAATGAGGCGATTAACATTAGTAAAAAAATACACAACGATTCGTTGAAATATCAAAGCATTAAATACCTCGGCCTTTCATATATTCAATCAGGCGACACAACAAATGCTCAAAAATGCCAGAAACAGACGGAAAAATATTTTTTAGATTCCCGTTATTTTAACTTAGCAATCAAATCGTGGATAGGTTTTGGTGAAGCGGCTGACCGAAAGGGGGTGCACAACCTTGGTATGGATTCTTATCAGAGAAGTTTGGCCTTATTCTATAAACATCCAACCGCTGGTAACGAAGCGGTAATCAGGTATCATATCGCACAGGAGTACTTTCTTTTAAATAATCCTGCGCGCGGAGAGAAAGAGGCCTTGGCCATTGTAGCAAAGTTCAATAATAAAAATATCAACCTTGATCAGGCAAAGGTTTTCTTAGCCGTCTATTATCAGAGTATCGGTGATTACAAACGCGCATTGAAATATTGCCTGGCTAGTGTAAAAGACGTTGAAAAATTCAGGGAGATTAGTGAACCGGATTTTTATTACGGCGAGTTGGCAGTATTATATGACGCACTTGGCGAATCTGAAAAGTGCATTTTTTATTATAAGAAAACACTAGAACTTCGTAATAAGACAGCAATTGAAGAAGAATTTCTGTTTAGAACATCTGGTTTTATTATAAAGAATTACATTAAACTCGGAAAAACAGACGCTGCAATAAATGAACTAATTAAAACCCAAAAACAACATAAGCCGCAAAGTCCGTTGGGCAAGGTGTTTAATATGCAAAATCAAGCATATTGCGATGACGCTTCAGGGAAAGTTGATATTGCAGAGCGCAGATATTTACAAGTAATTGCAGATTTAAAGTCCTTACAGTACAATGCAGTTATCGGGTTGGCTTACGAAGATCTCAGTAATTTTTATCTTTCACATAATCGTTTGAGCGATGCTCGTATAAGTGCTGAAAATATTGGTGCGAGCAGTGATTTATTTGAAATGAAAAGATTTGAGTTGCTTCGTTTCAAGATCGACTCGGCAAATAATGATGCTCATGGTGCTTTAGAGCATTTTATGAAATATACAAGGTTCCGAGATTCTATTTCGAATGAATCCAAAAGCAGAGATATTGCTGAACTCCAACTTCAATATGAAACAGATAAAAAGGAAAGCAACATCAAATTATTAACGAAGAACGGCCGGTTGCAGAAGGAACAACTGGAACAGGCTAACATCAATCAGAAATTTATTTTAGGTGGATCGGGTGTGCTTTTAATTTTACTTGGTTTGTTATACAATAGTTATCGCATCAATCAACGAAACGCTAATGAGATCGACAAAAAAAATACATCCCTTAACCTTATTGTTTTTGAAAAAGATGAGTTGTTGAAAGAAAAGGAATGGCTTATTAAAGAAATTCATCACCGTGTGAAAAATAACTTACAGATCGTTATGGGACTGTTACAGCGTCAATCATCATTTATAAGCAATAAAGATGCATTATCTGCAATACGGAATAGCGAACAACGAATGAATTCTGTTGCTTTAATTCATCAGAAACTTTACCAGTCCGAAAATGTCATGACGGTAAATATGTCCGATTACATTGATGAAATGGTTGGATATTTACAAGATTGCTTTGATTTGCGAGGTCAAATCAAATTTGAAAAGGAAGTTGACCTAATTGAACTTGAAGTTAATATAGCAGTTCCCGTAGGGTTAATTTTAAATGAGGCAGTTACTAACTCAATAAAATATGCTTTCCAAACAGATGAAATGGGTCTTATAAGAATTGCGTTGAAATGCATATCACCTAACTGTTATTCATTAATGGTATGCGATAATGGACGCGGCCTTCCTTCAAATTTTGATCTGCAAAAAACAAATTCAATGGGTTTTAATTTGATGAGAGGCTTGAGTAAACAAATAGGTGGCAAATTGATTGTTGCCTCCAATAATGGACTTGAAATTGAAATTAATTTTAAACTGCAATCATAAGAGTATAGTAGATTTAGCTTAAATGCAAATTCTCTCCGATAAGTGGGCAAGAATTTGCATTTAATATAACACTATCTAAATCAACGATAATCGGAGTCAATTAAAGATGTCCTATCGTTAATTGTCATTCGAGCAATCTCATCCTTTCTCATAAATTTTACTCCTGGATGCTGTAAAGCATAAGTTATAAATTGATCCATTACATTTACTTGTGTTGGCGTACCGCTTATTCTATCATGAGCGCTAAAAGACATCATCCTTCTTTTTGTAGCACCTTCTTTATAAAGTTGATCAAATTCAAGCTTTAGAGTTTCTAAAAATTGGGTAGAGGTAAAATTTCGCCCTTCCAATAATAGTATATCATTACACCTCAATGTATAAGGAACGACGACAAACTTTTTACCATCAACCGGTATAAGGAAAGGTTCATCACGGCTAAGATCATCTATATGGTATAAGAAACCTAATTCCTGCAAAATCTTTATTGTATTTGGACTTCTTCTCAGCCAATTGCAGTTATACCCTACGGTGGTTTGACCAGTAATACTTTTAATTAAATCGACGCTATCCTGGATGAATTTTTTTTCATCATCATACCCCATATTGTATTCAGGCGTCCAATACAAACCATGACCGGATAGTTCATGGCCACGTTTTACAATCTCTCGTGCTAAATCTGGACTTTTCTTTGCTGCTCCGCCTATAATATGACTGGTAACTTTTACATTGTGTTTATCCCAAAGATCCAACATGCGAGAAATACCTTCCTTGTATCCATATGTGAACCACGTTTTTGCAGGTAAATCTTTGTAGCCTTTTTCGAGATTAGCCGGAAAAGGACTATCAAAACCTATTTCAGGTTCACCGCCAGCTTCAAACTGCATTGAAACTGAAATCACTAACCTGGTGCCATCGCTCCATTTGGATCGTTCAGGCTGAATAGCATTGGATACTTTAGGTTGTGAAAATACCGTTTTTGGAAAAAGTAATGTACTCGCGCCTAACACGGAAGCGGTTTTTAAGAAATTTTTACGTGTGCTCATGCTATAATTTTAAATAAGGTTTTGTTTTCACTTTAATAGATTATTTTTTTCTGAAATTCTCGCAAAGCCAGCTTTCATTTTATTTAACATTGTCTTCAAAAAATATTCGGCAAGTGTCTTTGTAAGCCAACCGATTTGTACAGATGCCAGCACTTTGTTCAAAACACATATGGATGATTGGTGGTAGTGATTCTTTTCTAAGTCCAATTTTTAACGATTGTTAAACGTATTCGAAATCTACAGTCAAATGCGGAACCAATATTAAAATACATTGAAATTCAGTAAGTTAATGAAGTGGGGTGATTCCAATATCACTATATCTCGTTGAAATTCTTATCTCTCAACGATATTACGTTGTAGGTGAACAATATTATATTCAGTAAATCTTTCATTTCTGATTTTAAAGCCACTTTCATTGTATTTTATTGAAATTCAGTATTGGTCCTGAGGTTAATGTCTATAACAATAGCTAAATGAAGCAATCTGCGTTTTTGATAGTGTGAAGGCTATTTTTGAACAAAAAAAAGACCGCAAAACAGTTGTTAAAACTGATTTGCGGTCTAAGGTGACCTGGGAGGGGTTCGAACCCTCGACCCACTGATTAAGAGTCAGTTGCTCTACCAGCTGAGCTACCAAGTCATTGCCGGCATTTTTTACCGGGATGCAAATATACAATCTATCGCTGTAACTGCTAATGTTTTTCTATTTTATGCATTGAATAACTATAGAACCCCTCAATAAGGTTTTATATACCGTCGCTTGTTGCTTATCTAACAATGCTTTGATACATTTACCGCGTTACATTTTATCAACAGCATATTACTGGAAAAGGTTGGCTTTAAACTTTTACAGGTAGAGGACGTTGCCTCCGTATGGGGTTATGCAAGCGCCGAAACTGCTATTAAAGGCCTGCTGGCACCAGCCCGGTTGCAAAGGCAATAGCGCATAGCGGGTTTGATAAGGTATATGCCACCGTATCGCAGGCAATAGTGCCGTATACGCAAGCCAACGGGCATGTGGTGTATCATAACAAATTCAGGATCGCTATCGCCGGGAAATAGGGGTGGTTAATATTCGGCCAGTACGTTAAACGCAATACCGGCAATACCAACCTTTTCCCAATTGGCCTGGCTTGTTTCGCGCGAGATAACCGCGCCGCTGCCAAATAGGCTTAAATATGCCGTAAACATCAGGCCGCGGCCCTTGCCGTTCTCTATCCACTCCAGGCTGGCAAAAAAGTTATCGTCTACAAAAATGTTATAAGGCTCAAGGTTAACATGGATATCCTTTTGCCCCGCCAGCACATCTACATAAATATTTTGGTTTTGCAGCAACTTATCGGGCATGCCTTTCTTTAAACTGTAAAAATTAAGGCGAAGTCTTACCGGGTACGTTGAGACGTTAGAGATATGTACGTTGAATTTTTTAAGATAGGTTGGCGATTTCTTTATCTTAATTACGGTGCCTATCTCGTAACCCAACCTGTTATCACGAAACCCCGCGTTGCTGTCGTCTGATTGTGAAGTATTGCCCAGTACACCTTCTTTCCATTTACGGTTGTTAACCTTAACCTCTTTTAACTGAGTAACAGAGGGCTGTAGTAAAATAGTTTTATGGGCATCGCTAACAAACGCCGATACCCGGTAGGTTTGTGCTATGTAGCCTATCATGGATAGCTTTAAGCTGTCGGCATCGTGGTTGGCAAGGTTTAACTTATAACGGCCCGCGCTATCGGTAACAGTACCTACGCTTTTGCCAATTATGCCCACGTTTACATAGGGCAGGGGCTGGTTGGTTTTGGCATCTTTAACCAGGCCTTCAAAAGTTTGGGCGTTGGCTAATAAAGAGGGAAATATAAAAAGGGCAACAAACAGGATGCGTTTCATATAGGTAAGACGTGTTTGTTGCCCCATTAGTTACGCCATAGCGTACAATTCTTCGCGTTGTTTCTGTACTACGTCGCTGTTGATGTATTCGTCGTAGGTCATTAACTTATCAATGATACCGCCGGGTGTTATCTCGATGATACGGTTGGCTACGGTTTCTACCAGTTCATGATCTCGTGAGGTGAAGATGATGTTCCCCCTAAAGTCCTTCATGCCGTTGTTTAACGCCGTAATAGATTCCAGGTCGAGGTGGTTGGTAGGCTCATCAAGCAAAAGCATATTGGCCGATTGCAGCATCATACGGCTAAACATACAGCGCATTTTTTCGCCACCCGATAGTACGTTGCTTTTCTTTAATACTTCCTCGCCGCTAAACAGCATACGGCCTAAAAAGCCACGGATGAACTGATCATCTTTTTCGCCTGCCGAATATTCGCGCAGCCAATCGATAAGGTTGTCGTCTTTACCTTTAAAGTATTCGGCGTTATCAATAGGGATATCGGCCAGGTTAACGGTTACACCCCATTTAAAGCTGCCGGTAAAATCTTTATCGCGGCCGGTTAAAATTTCGTAGAAGGCAGATGTTGCCAAACTGTTTTGTGATAGCACAGCAATTTTATCGCCCTTGTTTACCATCAGGTTAATGTTGGCAAACAGCACCTCGCCGTTAAGCTTTTTAGTAAGTTTTTCGGTTTGCAGTACCTGGTCACCAATTTCGCGGCCCTGGTTGTTAAATATAATTCCCGGGTATTTACGGTTTGATGGCTGGATCTCGTCGAGGTTGATCTTATCCAAAGCCTTTTTACGACTGGTTGCCTGTTTGGATTTTGAAGCATTCGCGCTAAACCTGCGGATGAACTCCTGTAGTTCTTTCACGCGGTCTTCGGTCTTTTTGTTTTGATCGCTGCGCTGTTTCAGGGCCAACTGGCTCGATTCGTACCAGAAGGTGTAGTTACCGGTATAGATGGTCATCTTGGCGAAATCAATATCCACCACATGCGTACACACGGTATCCAGGAAGTGCCTGTCGTGCGATACTACAAGTACAATAGCTTCGTATGATGCCAGGAAATCTTCCAGCCAGGTAATGGTGTGGATGTCCAGGTCGTTGGTAGGCTCATCCAGTAACAAAATATCGGGTTTACCAAAAAGGGCCTGTGCTAATAACACGCGTACTTTTTGGGTGTTATCAAGGTCTTTAACCAGTTTATAGTGAAATTCTTCTTTAATGCCTAAGTTACTCAATAGGGTAGCTGCATTGCTTTCGGCATTCCAGCCATCCATTTCAGCAAAAAGGTTTTCCAGCTCGCCGGCGCGTTCGCCATCAGCATCGCTAAAATCTTCTTTTAAATAGATGGCATCTTTCTCCTTCATAACGGCGTACATTTCTTTGTAGCCCATCATAACGGTTTCAATTACAGTAAATTCATCAAAAGCGTAGTGGTTTTGGCTTAAAACAGCCATACGCTCGCCCGGGGTAAAACTAACCGACCCGCTTGTAGGATCGATCTCGCCCGAAAGGATTTTCATGAAGGTTGATTTGCCTGCGCCGTTTGCCCCAATTATACCATAGCAATTGCCCTGGCTAAATTTAAGGTTAACATCTTCAAAAAGTGTGCGTTTGCCGTAGCGTAAAGATAAATTTGATACCGTGATCATGCGTGAACTTATATTTTGCGCAAAAATACGGTAAATAGTTAATTTATTTTAACCGTGGGCTAAATTAGGTTGATGAATGATGAAGCAGGCATATTAATCTACACTATGCTGACCGATTGAGGAGCACCTTCTACGCTATTTAATGTAATAAAAAAATATTGTAACAAAAATGTTGGCTAATGATGCAATTAATGCATAAATTAGGTTTTGGAATAACTATTGAATTATAGTATCCGTAACAGAGTCAAAAACCCCCTAATTAATTTTTATGACTATTGTAGTAACGAGTCTTTTTATTGTGAATGCACTGGTAGTGGTGCAACACCTTAAAGTAAAAAGATCTTAAGCCCCCGGAAAATGAGGTTCAACTAACTTAGCCTCGATGCTAAGTTAGTTGTTTCCTCGTCGACAAGCTTTTGTAGCGGCCCCGATGCAAGCATCTTCATCATCATATTAAGGCTGGCGGTAATGGTAAACGCAGCCTGGGTAGCCCCGTCAACTTCGCTCAGTTCCCATTTCAGTTCCATATCAAACGGTGGTTTTTCTGCAGGTATTATTCTTACCAGCGTATCGGCCACCCGTTCCTCTATCTTTAATGAAAGTTTGGTGATGTTTTGGATATTAAAACTTGCCACATCAGTGGTTGATGTCCAATCCACAATGTTATCCGGCATCAGCTGCCTATGGTTGTTCATGTCCGCTAAAAACGCGTACACCTGTGCTTCCGGTTTGTTAACCGTTACCTTGCTTTCAAAAACGCTCATACTCATATTATTGTCCCCAGGTTGAGGGTTGTGTACGCCATTGTTTTAATACATCCGTATCGGCAGCAGATATATACTGGTGCTCTTCGGCGTATTTTAATAAAGCGTTATAGTTAGATAAGGTAATGAAAGGGCATTTTGCCTCTTTAAAGTTTTCTTCGGCTATATCAAAGCCATAGCTAAATATAGCGGCAAGGCCTGCAACGGTATAACCCGCATCGCGCAATGCCTGAACAGCCTGTAAGCTGCTTTTACCTGTTGATATCAGGTCTTCAATAACTACCACACGCTGGCCCGGAGAGATCTCGCCCTCAATAAGGCTGCCTGTTCCGTGTTCTTTTGCTTTAGCGCGTACATATATAAAAGGTAAGCCCATTTCCTGCGCTACCAAAGCGCCCTGTGGTATGCCTGCTGTAGCTACACCTGCTATACAGCCAACCGAGCCAAATTTTTCTTGTATGGCTGATGTAAGCTGCTGCCTGATGTAAGTACGGATAGTAGGGTGCGATAGCGTAATCCGGTTATCGCAATAGATGGGAGATTTCCATCCGGATGCCCATGTAAAAGGATTAGTAGGTTGTAGTTTTATTGCTTTAATTTGCAGCAGAAATTCGGCTACTTGCTGCTCGGTCTCACTATTAGTTAACATGGCTCAAAAATACAGAATTTATATTAACGAAAAAGTGGTTTTACTAACCGTGAAATCACCCAAATTTGCAGAACATTATCAAAAGATTGATGCTGAGCACTTTGATTTGAAAATTGTTTACCACTGGGTTGATAAACAGCCGGGTAAATTATTTTATGTGCTTTGCGATGACGCCAAGGCATTCTTAAAAAAGGTGATCAAAAACAACATGCTGATAGAAGCGGCCGGTGGCTTGGTAACCAACCAGAACGGCGACCACCTGTTTATTTACCGTAATGATAAGTGGGACCTGCCCAAAGGTAAAATAGAAAAGAAAGAGAAAACCAAAATTGCCGCTGTGCGCGAGGTTCAGGAGGAGTGTGGCATAAAGGTGGGTAAGCTGGAATATGGGATCTGCAAAACCTACCATACCTATATCTACAAAGGCGAAGTAGTACTCAAGAAAACGTATTGGTTTAAAATGCGCTATAAAGGCAACGCTAAGCTGGTACCCCAGTTAGAGGAAGGCATAACCGATGTACGCTGGTTTAAGGACGAAGAAGTGCCAACCATTGTTAACAATACATTCCCATCCATTATTGATGTGCTGGAGAAAGAAGAGCTGATTACAGATACGGCAATGCTTCCTTCGGAATAAACTGGGCAACGTCGCCATTGTACCTGATTATCTCGCGCACGATGCTGGAGCTGATGGAGGAGTACCCCGGCTTGCTTACAATAAAGATGCTTTCAATTTCGGGCTCAAGGGCATGGTTCATCTGGGCTATGGCCTTTTCGTACTCAAAATCTGATACGGTGCGGATACCGCGGATCATATAATCGGCACCAATGCTTTTACAAAAATTGACCGTAAGGCCCTCGTAAGCAATAATATGGATGCGCTCATCATGTGCAAAAACCGCCCTCAGCATATCCTCGCGTTTGCTAACGCTAAGCAGGCCCTGCTTGGTGCTGTTTACCCCAATGCCAATGTAAACCTTATCAAACAAGGCAACACTGCGTTTTACAATATCAACGTGGGCTTTGGTAACCGGGTCAAAGGAGCCGGGGAAAAGGGCTATTTTCATACTGATGATGATGTTATTGCTTGTTCAAAAGTAAGGATTATTTGATTAACTTTTAGCTAAAAGCCGCGCGTCATTGGAGGTACGAAGCAATCTCTCGATAGGCTCAACCATCCGTCATGAAGGCGCTACCGCAAGCGTCCCGCTTGTGGCCGCATGCCTGGTAAACTGATTGCATCGCGCTATATAAAGCTTAGCTTATTCATTACCGCCCTAAACCCACAAGCGGGACGCTTGCGGTAGCAGAGGGATTATTTGATTATAAAGCATGCAATCGCCCGGCTCCAGCCGGGTGATAAATATTAGGCGGCATCTTGCCGCAGTAATCCAGGCGGCCGGAGGCCTTATAATAGTGGTCACTCGGCTGGAGCCGGGCGACGGTATAGTTTACTTACCTCACCAACCCATTTATCTGCGCGTATTGCAGCAGCATCATGGTTTTGGCATCTTTTATCTCACCGCTTTTTACCATCTCTAAAGCTTTAGTAAATGGCAGCTCCAGCACTTCAATGTGCTCTGTTTCTTCTTCCAGGCCGCCGCCATCGCTTACCTTCATTTCATTGGTGTATTCGGCTGTAAAAAAGTACAATATCTCGGTAACCGAACCCGGCGACATATACGCCTCAAATGCTTTTTGTACCGATGTTATCTTATAACCAGTTTCTTCCTCCGTTTCCTTACGGATGCAGTCTTCGGGGTTATCTTTATCCAGCAGCCCGGCGCAGGTTTCAATCAGGTAGCCATCAGCATTGCCGTTTAAATAGGTTGGCATCCTAAACTGGCGGGTAAGTATCACCGTTTTGTTTGCCTTGTTGTATAATAGTATAGTTGCGCCGTTACCACGGTCGTAAGCCTCGCGAGATTGCGCCTGCCATTTGCCATCGCGTGCTAATAGTTCATAGGTTACTTTTCTAAGCGTGTACCAGTTGTCGGATAGGACAGTGGTTTGCAGGTTGCGGATGTTTTCACTCATAACGAGAGGATAGGTTAGTTATGCTTTAAAGAACGAGAACGACGAGTGCCCGTATTTGCGCTGCTCTACAAAAGCAGGGTGGTTGCTCAGGTTTTGCATGCTTTGATGCTCTACTATCAGCATGCCGCCTTCTAAAAGCAGGTTTTTCTCAAATACAATTTTGGGTATCTCGGGTATCTTGTTCAGGTCGTAGGGTGGGTCGGCAAATATCAGGTCGTATTGCTCGGTTTCCAGGTCAAGGTATTTAAAAACGTCGGCTTTAAAAACCTCTATCTGGGTTAACCCGTGCTGGCGTGATGCATCTTTAAGGTAATGTACACATTGTATGGCGCGGTCAACCCCCGTAACTTTTTCCGCTCCGCGCGATGCAAACTCCATGGCTATGTTGCCGGTACCGCTAAACAGGTCAAGCACTTTGATGTCCTCAAACTCAATCTGGTTTTGCAGGATGTTGAACAGGGCCTCCTTAGCAAGATCGGTAGTAGGCCTAACGGGTAAGTTTTTTGGCGGGTTAAGCCTTAAGCCCTTTAGTTTTCCTCCGATGATGCGCATAGCGATAAAGCAGAAAGGCTAAGTATTTTATGAGGGGCAACCCTGTCAGGAAGGGTAAGCAGGCGGATGTTGTTCAGCTGTACATCACCAAAAAAGTCTTTCAGGTATGTAAAGTACCTGTCGCTGTTATTGATATCGCCGCTGATGATCAGCTTTGCATCCTCCGGCTTAATTTCCAGCTCGGTGGTTACCAGGGCGCTGAAATAGGCAAGCTCTTCGTGGTTTTTAAAGCTGAAGTTATTGTAAAAGCGTAGTTTACTGTTAGTGAAATTCACTACCGATACCACATCGTTACCAATATTTAAATAAACATTATTACTTAAAGGGTAATCGGCAGCTATGGCCTTTATCCATCCGGCATCAGTAAAAATGGTGTTTTGGTTGTCAAGGTCTTTTACCGCATAGGTTAACATTTCGTCAACCTTATAAATAATGATGTTTTGGCTGTCTAAAGCTTCTGCATTTACTTTCTCGGTATTACTTACATCAAGCAGGCGGGCAAAGTCGGCAATACGGTTGCTGTCAAAAAGGCTTTGGGGTAATAAGGTGAAGCCCGTGCTGGCTAAACCGATAATCACTTGTTGGTAATTGGCGGTTAAAATATCAAGTAGTTGCTGCGGGTCGCGCAGCTCATCAGGCGAATAATTTTCGCCCCATGCTAAAAGCTGTTTGCCGGATAGTACGGCATAATTAAAGGTGTTAGCATCAACCTGTAACAACAGGGTATAGCTGTGGGCCTGGGTCAGGCTTAGTTCGTCGCTGGTGTAATGGTGTCTGTTCTCGCTCATGCAGGTTAACAAAAGTAATATTTTTTCCTGATTAGTAAATTAACATACTTATCACAAATACTTTGCCTTTATTGATGCCCGGCAATTTACTCACCCCGACATCGCTTCGCTTGTCGGCCCTCTCTGCTACGCAAAGAGGGTGAGAAGAAAAGCAAAACCCTCTTTGCGCGCAGCGAAGAGAGGGTGGTCGAGCGTAGCAAAGACCGGGTGAGTAAATTGCGGTGGCATTTCGAATCTTCCTAACACCTATCGTGTTGTCACCAACAAGCCGCCATGCATAAAGGCTTTGCTATTCAAAACCTCTTTAAAAGATGTTGATGATAATACCACAAAGGCGGAAAATCGCTCTTTTAAATCGCCTTATCGGCTATGCACAATCTATTTTTAATGTTTACGCTCTTCAATTACTTTATGCTGTACTATGATGATATATAACAAAATAAATACAATGGAGTAAATACCGATGTTTTGTGCTATAGTACCAACACTCAAAGATCTAATGGATTCAATAATAGCCTTTTGTAGTTGCATGTAAGTTGGATGTTTAAACAAATACCATGCTTTTACAACTAAAAAGAATATATGTTTTTTATTATTATAATATATTTAGTTAATTTAATTAAAGGGTAATATTAAGCACCTGCTACTCTTTTTTTGTCGTTTCAAGAAAGTCCCTGCGCATGTAAATCATCATCCAAAACCTGTTAACGGTTTCGCACTTGTTGGTGTTGTCACCAACAGCCGCCATGCATAAAGCGTCGCTATTCAAAACCGTCCTCAATATTGTTGGTGACAACGGCAAAAATCTTTTTTCTTCACCCTCTTTGCGCAGCAGAGAGGGGCGACCAGCGTAGCGTAGTCGGGGTGAGTAAATTACCGGGCGGTATAAAATCATTAATGAAAATAATTAACCCGTGCCGGTTATCTATTTCGCGTACTTATCCCCATTTTTGTGCTGTGTCAGTATTAAACGATATCAGCAAGAGTTTTCCGCACCAGCCTACGCCGCAGCAACAGGAGCTGTTTGGTAAGCTGCACGCCTTTTTAACCAGCGGCGAAGAAGATGATTGCTTTATACTGAAAGGTTACGCAGGCACCGGCAAAACCACCATTGTGGGGGCACTGGTGAAAGCGCTGCCTATGTACAACTTTAAATCGGTACTGTTGGCCCCAACGGGCAGGGCAGCTAAGGTAATAACCAACTACAGCGGCCGTAAGGCGTTTACCATTCACAAACGCATCTATCGTAAAAAATCGGCCCTGAACGTGGATGAATCGTTCGCCATTGCCGAGAACATGAACTCCAACACGCTTTTTATAGTTGATGAGGCATCCATGATATCTGACACCCTGAGCGGCAACAACCGAGATACCCTGCTGCACGACCTGGTGACCTACGTTTATAACACCAAAAACTGCAAGCTGCTGCTGGTTGGCGATACCGCCCAGTTACCCCCCGTAGGTGCCGATGACAGCCCCGCGCTTGATGAAAAACTGATGAAGGCTGATTATGGCCTCACCGTTTACAGCTACGAGCTAACGGATGTACTGAGGCAGCAAAAGGATTCGGGTATATTGTATAATGTAACCAACGTGCGCAATATTATCCGCGAAGGCAAAGAGGTGATGCCGCAAATTGTGACAAAAGGTTACAGGGATGTTTACCGCATGGGCAGCGATATGCTGGAAGAAGGGCTCAATTATGCCTATAGTAAATACGGGCATGATGGTACGCTGATCATTTGCCGCAGTAACAAAAATGCTAATTTGTATAACCGGCAGATCCGCGGGCGCATACTGATGCGCGAGGAGGAACTAACCGGCGGCGACCAGCTGATGGTGGTGAAGAACAATTACTTTTGGCTGGATGGCCAGGAGGAGGGCAGCACCGGCTTTATTGCCAATGGCGATATTGCCCGTGTAAAAAAGGTGCGCCGTATTGAGGAAATGTACGGTTTTAGGTTTGCCGATGTGCAGCTGGAGTTTACCGATTACGTGGAAGACCCGGTGCTGGATTGCAAGATATTACTGGATACGCTGTATAGCGAAGCGCCCGCACTGCAACCGATAGACCAGAAGCGCTTTTACCTGGAAGCCATGAAGGATTATGACCATATCCCCAACAAGCGCGCCAAGCATAACGAACTAAAGTTGAACCCATATTACAACGCCTTACAGGTAAAGTTTGCCTATGCTATTACCTGCCACAAAGCCCAGGGCGGCCAGTGGGAAACCGTTTTTGTTGACCAGGGATACCTGACAGACGAAATGGTAAACACCGATTTTTTACGCTGGTTTTATACCGCCTGTACCCGCGCTACCAACGAGCTTTACCTGGTTAATTTTAACAAGAAGTTTTTTGTTGGCGGGAGCGAAGAGGAATAGGTGTATTCATGTATTCGAATGCCCCCTGCCGCGACGGACAAACAAAGGATGGTTTCAATTAGTATGAAACACTTCTTCCATACTGCTCCAGATCTGGCCTTTGGCCTGTGCATCCGGCAGGGGGATCTGCGTAGGGTCGGTTTGTTTCCACCATTGTTGAGTGGTGGGGTCGGCAGCCATTTTTTTCATATCGGCGTTAAAATCATCACCGGTATATTCAAAGTAACTAAACAGGTAAGGCTTGCCGTTTATTTGTTTCAGGTAGATGGAGTAGTTACGGATGTTGCACTCCGTTATTTTTTTTAAAACAGCAGGCCAGGCGTGTGCGTGTAGACTTTTGTATTCCTGTACTTTATCGGGCTTTAGCCCGGTAATGCCGGCATAACGTTTAATGGCGTGTACAGGCTCGCTGCCTGGTTTGGCTATATATACAAACGCGAGTGAGCAAAACGCTGTTAGGGTAATTACAAAAGCTTTCATAAACTAAGTTTTTATAACAGGGATGGTTTCTGCATTCCCGTTAATTTCTAAAATGATAACGCTATCATTTTCATCAGGCATAGTACCGGGCACTGTTAATTGGATACCCGCATCTGTTTGCTTAAAGCGTACCGCTACACCATTAAACAGGCTGGCTTTGTTAACCCTAAAATTTGGCATCGCCGGTATGGTAATTGTGTTGCCAGTTGTATTAAACAAATGGATATACA
>NZ_JBAZRC010000082.1:0-20601 GCF_041663085.1 Mucilaginibacter sp. | reverse complement strand
GGACAACGGCCGCTACGTAATATCAAAGGGTAAGGACGAAAACAAAGACCAGTCATATGTACTTTGGGGTGTATCGCAGCAAAACCTTGCGCGTACAAAATTCCCATTAGGGAGTTTTTCTAAGCCGGAGATCAGGCAGATGGCTGTTGATATGGGTCAGCTGGAACTGGCAGGCAAAAGCGAAAGCTACGAGATCTGTTTTGTGCCGGATAACGATTACCGCGCATTTTTAAGACATAAAGTAGAAGACCTTGACGAACGTGTTGGGCCCGGTAATTTTGTATTAACTGATGGCACCGTTATAGGCAAACACCTGGGTTATCCTTATTATACCATTGGCCAGCGCAAAGGCCTGGGCATTGCTTTGGGTAAACCGATGTTCGTGACAAAAATTCAGCCTGAAAACAACACGGTTGTATTGGGTACAATAGAAGAACTGGAAAAGAAAGAAGCCTGGGTACGTAACCTTAACCTGGTTAAATACGAAAGCATTAAAGAACCTATTGAAGCCGTTACCAAGATCCGTTATAAGGATGCAGGTACCGAAAGCAAGATCGTACAAATTGGCGACCACATGAAAGTATCGTTCGATCACATGGTATCGGGGATTGCTCCGGGCCAGTCGGCAGTATTTTATGAAGGTAACGATTTGTTGGGTGGTGGCTTTTTGATATAATATTCCCCGCGCGTCATTGCGAGGTACGAAGCAATCTCAGTACTTTGCATATACGCCTTGCTTGCGCCATTACGGTTGGTGGAAAGGTTCAAAATCTACCCCAATAAAACATTTTTACCGCTACTTTATTTACCACGATAACACTCATACAAAAAAACAAATTTGTGTTTCTAATGCATTTTATGTTTTCTTTGCAAAAAAACACCCGCTTAAATGGCTAAAAATTTACTCATAGTTGAATCACCGGCGAAAGCCAAAACCATTGAAGGATACCTCGGCAAGGACTTTACCGTAAAATCAAGTTACGGCCATATCCGCGACCTGGTGAAGTCTGAAGATGCCATTGATATCAACAACAACTTCAATCAAAAATATGAAGTGCCTGCCGATAAGAAGCAGGTAGTGAGCGAATTAAAGAAATTAGCTAAAGAAGCAGACATTGTATGGCTCGCGTCCGATGAGGACCGCGAGGGGGAAGCCATATCATGGCACTTATTTGAAACTTTAGGATTAAAAGAGCCCGATACCCGCCGCATTGTTTTCCACGAGATCACAAAACCGGCAATTATGAAGGCGATAGAAAATCCGCGTAAAATAGATTATAACCTGGTAAACGCCCAACAAGCGCGCCGAGTTCTTGACCGTTTGGTAGGTTTTGAACTTTCTCCTGTTTTATGGAAAAAGGTTAAGCCATCCCTTTCTGCAGGTCGTGTACAATCAGTTGCCGTTAGGTTAATTGTCGACCGCGAACGCGAGGTAAATAAATTCAAATCGGAAGCTGCTTTTAAAATAGTTGCCATATTCGGCACCGGCCGTAATGCTTTTAAGGCAGAACTGCCTGAGCGTTTTGCCCAGCAGGATGATGCCGAAAAGTTTTTGCAGGATTGCGTTAAGGCTATTTTCGATATCAAATCCTTAGAGACCAGGCCAACCAAACGTTCACCGGCAGCACCATTTACTACCTCTACCCTGCAACAGGAAGCCAGTCGCAAGTTAGGTTACTCGGTTGCCCGTACCATGCAGGTTGCCCAAAGGTTGTACGAATCGGGTTATATCACCTATATGCGTACCGACTCGGTGAACCTTTCTGATACGGCCCTGAATGCTGCTCAACAAGAGATTGTATCGGCCTACGGTGATAAATATCATCAGCACAGAAAATATAAAACCAAAAGCGCAGGCGCACAGGAGGCCCACGAAGCCATACGCCCTACGTACTTTAACAACCATACTATTGATGGCGAAAGTAACGAGAAGCGCCTTTATGAACTGATCTGGAAACGCGCGATAGCATCGCAAATGAGCGAAGCACAATTTGAGAAAACCGTTGCAAAGATCGGTATATCAACCCGTAAAGAAGATCTGGTTGCCAACGGCGAGGTAATGAAGTTTGATGGTTTCCTGAAAGTTTATCTGGAAAGCAGCGATGATGATGATGATAACCAAACCGCCGATGGCGAGAACGCTATACTGCCACCTTTAACAAAAGGGCAGGTTTTAGACCTGCAGGAACTAACCGCTACAGAAAGATTCTCGCGCCCGCCTGCCCGTTACACAGAGGCAAGTTTGGTGAAGAAATTAGAGGAGTTAGGTATAGGCCGACCATCAACCTATGCCCCTACCATATCAACCATACAAAACCGCGGTTACGTGGTTAAAGAAGAACGTGAAGGCCGCCAGCGTAACTTCCGTGTGCTTACTTTAAAAGGTGATAATATCACTAAAGATACCCGTGTAGAAAACACCGGAGCCGAACGCGGCAAGCTTTTCCCTACCGATATTGGCGCTGTAGTGAACGACTTTTTAGTGCAACATTTTCAGGGTATTGTTGATTTTAACTTTACCGCCAGCGTTGAAAAACAATTTGATGAGATAGCCCAGGGCTTACAGGACTGGACAAAAATGATCCGCACATTTTACGATCCATTCCATAAGGATGTACTAACCACTACCGAAACTGCCGACAAAGCCACCGGCGAACGCGAATTAGGCGTACACCCGGAGAGTGGTAAAAAAATGTCGGTACGTATTGGCCGTTACGGCCCGTTTGTACAGGTTGGCGAAAACCCAAGCGACGAAAGTGAAGAAAAACCTCTTTACGCAAGCCTGCGCACCGGCCAAAGTATAGAAACCATTAGCTTGGAAGAAGCGCTTGAATTATTTAAGTTGCCGAAAGTACTTGGTGAGTATGAAGGCAAAGTAATGAAAGTGGCAATAGGCCGTTTTGGCCCTTACATTAGCCACAACAGCGCTTTTATATCGGTACCGAAAGAGATTGACCCGCTTGACGTTACCGAAGAGCAAGCGATTGAACTGATTGAAGCTAAACGCAAAAAAGACGCGGAGAGGCTGATCAAATCTTTCCCTGAGGATGAAACCGTTAAAGTTTTAAATGGCCGCTGGGGCCCATATATTGAATTTGGTAAACTGAACGTTAAAATACCAAAGGATATTACCGACCCAACCACGCTGACCTTTGAGCAGTGCAAAGCCCTGGCAGATGCGATGCCTAAGGATGCTAAAAAAGGCCGGTTTGGTAAAACTGTTGCTGCGGCAAAACCGGCAGCCAAAAAAGCGCCCGCTAAGAAAAAAGCGGTAGCGAAGAAAAAGTAAGTTATTGGTTGATTGAGTTTTTAGTGAATGATTTTAAACTACTCACCAATCACTTAATCAACCACTCACCATAATACAATGATAAAAGACCTTCCTCCAAACGTGGTAAAAGATATAGCAGTTGCGGTTGCCTTAGAGGGCGAAAATGCCGAAAGCAAGGTTTGGTACGTATACCTCATCAACCTTAAAAATATACCGTTAGAGAATGTACTGGTTACTTCAAAAGGCTACGGCGAAAAAGACGGTGAACAGGTTAAAACCTCTACCCTGCGCCATTCATTCCCATTGGTTGAAGCAAACTCTTATAAGTTAATAGAACCCATTGACGAGCAAACCTTCGGCCTGAATAACGAATACTGGCTGAGTTACTACATTGGCCGGGAGATCTTTGACAAAAAGTTCATCTTTTTGCCCGAAAGCATCGTTGATGATAACTTCATCAAACTGCCGGTCATCAATAAACCGGGGGTTATGATCGGTTAATTATTCAGATCGTGCAGTTGATGAACAGATGATCTGATATCGCTATAAAGTTTCTTATATACCGGGAATATCTTGCTGTAAACGGCATGCGTTTCGGCATTTGGCAATACCACAACCCTTTCGGCATCCCCGCTACTCACAATTCCTTCAATATCCATACCCAAAGCTTCCATAGCCAAATAAATAGCGCCAATGGCCGACGAATCGCCTGATTGCAGCAACACCAGTTTTTTACCCGTAATATCAGCCAGTAACTGCACCCATGTAGCCGATGATATAAACCCGCCGCTTACCACAATTTCTTTGATAGGCTTTTGCGGCTGTTCAACTGCGTTAAGCACATCATTAAGGGCAAAGCAAATACCTTCAAGGGCCGCCTTTAAAAAATGCTGTTGCTGATGTTTAAAATTGATATTGATAAACGCACCCGAAATTTTGGCATCCCAAATTGGGGCACGCTCGGCATACAGGTATGGTAAAAATACCAAACCATCGCTGCCCGGCTTAACCGTATCTATTGCTTTAAATAACTGCTTGTAAGTTTCGTCGGTAACGGTTTCCATTTTTAAAAAGCTTTTCAATAGCCAATCTACAGCCGCACCGCCATTATTTACCGCGCCACCGCAAATAAATGTACCTGCCTTAAGCAGGTAATTAAAGGTCATGGCCTCATAATTATAAACCGGGGCCTTGCTTCCAACCCGCACCGCGCCGCTTGTACCGATAGTTAATGCCCCAATACCCTCGTGCACTGCATTGCCGCCAAGGTTGGCACAGCAGCCATCGCTGGCACCAATAACAAAGGCTGTAGCCTTACTTATACCCGGTAGAATATCTGCGGCGGCTAAATATCGTTTATGACCGGTGTCTACAGGTGTTGAAAGCCTTGTGCCATCAACGCCCGCCAAAGCACATGCTTTATCATACCATTTCAAATCTAAAATATCAAACATCCCCATGGCCGATGCAATGGAATAATCCACCTCAAAGGCGCCAAATAGTTTAAACCAAACGTATTCTTTAATGGAGATGAATTTATATGCCTTTTTAAACAGTTCATTATCATTCTGCCGTAGCCAGGCTATCTTACACAAAGGCGACATGGCATAAATAGCTGTACCCGTGTGGCGATAAATATCCTCGCCATCATCAGAATTTCTAATACTAAGAGCCACATCCGCGCTACGCGAATCAGACCAGAGCATCGCATTGGCAAGAGCATTGCAATACTCATCAACAGGCATAATACTGTGCATAGCACTGCTAAAACTAATAGCGGTTGGGGCTTGTTTAAGGTTTGTTACTATTTTGCTGATACAGTTTAAAAAAGCCCGCCAAATTAATTCGGGGTTTTGCTCGCTATATCCGGGTTTGGGGTTATTGGTTGGATAATAGCTTTGCGCGGTGGCAATGGTTTTACCGGCTGTATCAATAGCTACTGCCTTGGTACTGCCCGTGCCTAAATCAATGCCAACAAAGTAATTTTGCATATTGTGAAACCTATTTTAACCGGTTGCGTAAACTTAGCAGAAGATATTGAAAAATTAATCCACAATGGTAGTTTTTGTCAACAAATACATTCCCGAATTGCGGAATTTAATTCACTATCGAATAAATTACTCTACTTTTAATAAAAAATCTAAATAAAAAAATTTACGTAGTTAGCTGTGATATAAATAATTGGTGCGCAAAGCGATAATTTGCTGGCATTTGGCATGATATTTTTTAAGGGTATTCCATATAAAAGTGTCATATTTATAAACAGAAACCACGAATTAGATTCGGCATGAAAAAAACTTTACTGATTGTTGATGACGATTTGAGTATATTAAAACTACTCAATTTTATATTATCAAAGGACTATGAGATAGTTGTCAAAAACAACGGAATTGAAGCTTTTAGCTGGCTGGAGGATGGCAACATGCCTAAATTGATCATTTCTGACCTGCAAATGCCTTATTTCGACGGTCAGTCATTTCTTAAAAATGTTAAAATAAGCGGTTTTTATAGAGACATCCCGGTTATTATGCTTTCCGCAGCCCATGACCTTGATGAACAGGTTGCCAAAATGCCCTTTAAGGTAGATGCTTACATACATAAACCTTTTAACCCTACAAGCTTAAAAACGGCCATTAATCAAGCTTTACAAGTTTATGACGAACAAGACAGCAACTGATTGGAACGAAAATTCGAACTCCCAGATCAGGATTGCATATGCAGGTTTGGAATTGAAGGACTTGATCGCCAATGATCTGACCAATTATTTCCGTATAGAATTTAATAACACTATCCAGGATCTGGAAGAGTACCTGGGCGATCAATCCATACTAACCATCCCGGATATTATTTTAGTTGAGGTTGACAAGGATGAACAGTGCTTTGCCCTTGTTGAGCGCTTGAGGCAAAACTTTTTAATGAATGGTTTGATCATTGTAATGCTCTCAACCCATAAAAATAAAGCACAGGTGCAAAAAGCCATGCAAATGAAACTGCACGATTTTTACACTTACCCCTTCTCTACCTCCGACCTGCGCGAGCGGCTAAACTTCCTGGTTAAGTTTAAGTTGATAAAACCACGTTTGTTAGAACTTTCAAAAGAAGTTGATACCACTTATAAAATGCCTTTCGGCAAGCGCTTTCTTGATCTTTTTATAGCCGGTGGTATGTTTATTTGCCTGCTGCCTGTTATGGTCCTAGTTGCCATCGCTATAAAGTTAGACTCGAAAGGGCCCATTTTTTACAAAAGCAAACGCGTTGGTACCGGATATAAAATCTTCGATTTTTACAAATTCCGAAGTATGCGTACTGATGCCGACCAACTTTTAGCGCAAATGGCTGTTACCAACAACCAATACGCCGCCGAAGAACAGGGAGCAGCAAAATCGGCTTTTGTGAAGATAAAGAACGACCCACGAGTTACCAAATTGGGTAACTTTTTACGTAACAGCAGTTTAGACGAATTGCCGCAACTGTTTAACATCATTAAGGGCGATATGTCTGTTGTGGGCAACAGGCCGCTGCCCGTTTACGAGGCCGAGATGCTCACTTCAAACGAATGGTCGATGCGTTTTTTGGGGCCGGCAGGTTTAACGGGATTGTGGCAGATAAGTAAACGCGGTAAGGAAGATATGAGTGAAAGAGAGCGTAAAAAGCTTGATAATTTTTACGCGCAGAAATATTCGTTATGGCTCGACCTGAAAATTATTATTGGTACTGTACCTGCATTGTTTCAAAAAGAGAAGGTTTAATTAAATGAAACTAAAATTGAAAAAACTAAGCATATTAATACTCTTTATAACTATCAGCACTACAGCCGTACGTGCGCAGGAAAGTTTTGTGACAGAGGTTAATTACCCTTATCTTGATAAACTTATAGCAACCGCAAAAAAGAACTACCCCGAAATAAAAGTACGCCAGGCACAGGTAAATGCAGCAAAAGCTACGCTTACCCAATCAAAAGTGATGTGGCTTGATGCGTTTACCGGCTCATACATTTATAGCCCCCGTAATTCGCTAAACCTGGCTAACCCAACTTTTTTCAATGGGTACCAGGTAAGCATCTCTGTAAACCTGGGCACATTGCTTTCAAAACCTTTTGCTACACGCGTAGCGCACGAGAATGTTAATATAGCACAATACCAGCAGCAGCAATACAATTTAAGTGTTGAGGCATCTGTAAAACGCCTTTATTTCGCTTATCTTGAAGCGCAAGCCGACCTGCGTAACCGTGCAAGGGCTGTTACCGACGGCGAAATTGCCGTTAAACAATTAAAATACACGTTTCAGAAAGGTGAAACAACTTTTCATGATTATAACGAAGCTTTAACAAGTTTATACAATCAAAATTCATTCAAAGTGCAAAGCGAACTGGCTATGCTTACATCAAAGGCAAAT
The DNA here is from genome assembly GCF_041663085.1 of Mucilaginibacter sp. Taxonomy (GTDB): domain Bacteria; phylum Bacteroidota; class Bacteroidia; order Sphingobacteriales; family Sphingobacteriaceae; genus Mucilaginibacter. The sequence goes on along the minus strand of NZ_JBAZRC010000082.1, from coordinate 12,935 downwards.
CTTGAAGAAATTCTGGGTGTTAAATTAGAAGAGGTTAAATAGGGCATGGAGTTAGGGGAATTTTTTAAACTTTTACGGAAACATTTAAACCTGCTGATCATTATTCCGCTGGTTACTATTATTGTCTCTTTTTTCCTGGTAAAAAACCTTGCAGATAAATATATTTCAAGTGCCCAGATAGCTACCGGTATTGTTGACCAATCGCGCCACCTGCTTGATGCCGATCCATCCGGCGCAGCCAAAGAACAATCTATAGCGCACGAGTTTAGTAACCTGATAGAAATAATGAAGCTTAAAACGCTCATTAACCAGGTATCCTATCAGCTTATCCTGCATGATCTTACGGATAGTGTGCCGTTTAAACCCCATAGCAAGCTTTTTTTAACCATGAACCCCGCAGCGCGAGCCCATGCTGTTGAACTATTTACAAATAAATTCAACACCAGGCAGCCTTTATCCTACTACAATAAGGACGAAGAAGGCCTTAACGAATTGCTGCGCTCTATGAAATATGATGAACGTTCGATCCGTAAAGACCTTTACATAAACCGGGATGAGGATAGTGATTTCATCACCGTAAGCTATGAATCTAACAACCCGCAGCTCTCTGCTTTTGTGGTTAATATATTGTGTAAACAGTTTATTGATTATTATACCCATACTGTAAGGCAAAACGAAACCGATGCGGTTAACTACCTTGCCAAACTGCTCGACGAAAAACGTACAGCGTTAAATACCAAAACCAAGCAGCTGCAGGATTATAAGATAAAGAACGGCATCATTAACCTGGATGAGCAGTCGAAATCTATTTTCGATCAGATCATGATCTTTAACGACCGCAAGCAACAGGCCGAAAAAGATGTGGCATCATACGATGGTGCTATCCAGAAAATCAACAATAAGTTTGACCCAAGCGAGCGTAAATACATAGAGGCTACGATAAGCAAGTATAACCAGGAGGTGATCAATTCGCAGGAGCAGCTTCATTTACTTACAGACAAGTATGTAAGGAGTGGTTTTAGCCCTAAGTTAAAACCCGCTATAGATTCATTATCAAATAAGCTTACTGCTCAAATAAACCAAACGTCAGACAAGTACATCACCAGCCCGCTAACCGCCAAGGATGATCTTGTAAAACAAAAACTTACACTTGAGGTAACCCGCGACCTTGCTAAATACAGTATTAAGGCTATAACCGGATCGTTAAACGACCTTAACGCCAAATTTAACCGCCTTGTACCCTTTGATGCAAATGTTAAAACCTTTAACTACGATATTGACATTGCCAGTAAGGAATACCTGGATGTATTGAATAAATACAACGCAACCAACCTGCAATCAACATTTTCAATAAAACTGCGACTGGCAGAATCGGCCACACCGGATGCTGCCGAACCTTCTAAAAAAATGCTGCTGATAATTTTGGGGGGCGTTATCAGCTTTGCGTTTTGTGTAGTTGTATTATTTGGTATATTCTTTTTTGATGATACCATTAAAGAACCCGGCGATTTGGTAAACCGTACTCATTTGCCACTACTGGGCCATTTAAATACGGTAATGGGTTCGCTTGATCTTAAAAAACTTTGGGATGTTGAGCACCGCGATAAAATGAGGCTTTTTAAAGAGCTGATCCGCTCTATCCGCTTTGAGATAGACCAGGAACTACGGGGCGAAAAAGTTTTAGGCATCACAAGTTTGGCTAACCATGAAGGGAAAACCGTCTTGGCTATAAGCCTGGCTTACTCCTACTCTATGATCAATAAAAAAGTATTATTGATAGATGGCAACTTTGATAACCCAACCATTAGCAATACAGTACAACCCAAGGTTTACCTGGAAGATTATTTTAAGAACAACCCTGATAACTACGGTGCTTTTAATACCACAAACGTAATGGGTACCCATGGCGGAGATGTTACCCTGCTTGAACTTAGCGACGAGAACTTTATTCGCAGCAAGTTTAACGAGTTAAAGACGAAATACGACATTATTATCATCGAAACACCGCCTCTATCATCGCTTAATAAATCAAAAGAGTGGTTGCTGTTTGCTAATAAAACTATTGCAGTTTTCGAGGCTAACAAGGGCATCTCCAAATGGCAAAAAGACGATATTAAGTATTTAAAAAACCTGAACGGTAAATTTGCCGGCTGGGTGCTAAATAAAACCGACCCTAAACGGGACAGGTTCTAATAAACTTCGGCAATACTTGCCTGCTATAAACCTTTAAATTATTTTACATGAGGATAAAACCGGCAGAAAACGAGGATGATGTTTTTAAAGACCTTACCCCTCTTGAACAAAAAACACGTAAAGCTGCAATTGCATTAGCATTTGTTGGTGTATTTTGCTGGGCGGTAAAAATTCTGTTTTTGTAAAGCACCCATGCTTAATAACCAGGCACATAAAACCGGCTTTATAGCTAACTTTTTCAGAAAGATCCATTCCGGTGAAATTTCTACGCTTAAACTTATCCTATTTAGTTTGCCTGTTGCTTTAGTTATTGCTGTTGCCATTGCCATGGGCGGCATTCTTGCAGCAGGCGGGTTGCTGGCTATTTTTATAGGCATACCGGTAGTATTGGGAATTGTTGCCTATCCCAAATTTGGCATTGCCGTTTTAATGGTGGTGGCCTTCTTCCTGAACTATGTTTCGGAGTTTTTACCGCCTGATACCCCTTCGGGTATCATACTGGATGCTATTACCTACCTGCTTATTTTTGGTTTTCTGCTAAAGTTTAAATACGATAAAGACTGGAGCTATTTTAAAAACCCCATAAGTTACCTGGTGCTTGCCTGGCTGGCGTATAACTTTTTCGAGGTAATAAACCCGGCATCGCCATCAATACTGGCATGGGTGTATACTGTACGTACGGTGGGCTTTATCATGCTCATGTACTTTATATTTGTTTACCAGATCCGATCGTTAGCTACTATAAAATTTTTAGTTAAGTTATGGCTTGTACTTGCTTTTTTATCAGCCATATCAGGTTTTCAGCAGGAAAACTTCGGGCTCTTCCCGTTCGAGAAAGCCTGGTACTACCAGGACCCTTTGCGCTTAAGTTTCCTGTATATAAACGGCCATTTGCGTAAAGTGGCTATCTTCCCGGATCCGGTTACGTTTTCGTACAACATGGTTGTGGCAGCTGTTTTGTGCCTGTGTATCATGTTCACCAAAATTAAAACGTACAAAAAAGTTATACTGGGCATATCTATACCGTTCTTTTTCCTGGTTATGCTATACTCGGGCACCAGGGGGGCATTCGTTTTGCCTCCTGCGGCTTTAGCCATGCTGGCGGTTATGAATTTCAATAAAAAGATACTTGTAGTAGTTATTGGCGCGGGTATAGTTTTAGGCGGACTAATATTTATGCCTACCTCAAACCAATTCATCAAACGTTTTCAAACGGCTTTCAGGCCGTCAGACGATGCCTCGTTTAACGTACGTGCCGAAAACCAAAAACGTATTAAACCGTATATACTATCGCACCCCATTGGCGGTGGTTTAGGTTCGGTTGGTATATGGGGGCGGCGGTTTGCTCCAAACTCATTCCTGGCCAAATTCCCGCCTGATAGTGGTTACGTACGCGTTGCTGTTGAAATGGGATATATTGGTTTGATATTATTCTGTACCTTAATGTTTGTAATACTAAAAACGGGTATCAATAATTACTATCTCATTAAAAACCCCGAGCTGAAAATTTATTGCCTGGCGATGGTTTTGATCATATTTGTGTTTAATATTGGTAATTATCCACAGCAGGCATTAGTACAATATCCGTCGAATATTTTGTTTTATCTTGCATGTGCATTGTTAAATGTAACGTTGAGGTTGGATAAACAGGAACAACAGGAGTTGGCCGAAAAAAAGGCTGTTGAATTAACAGCCTGATAAGAAATTTAGAATGTCATTACTTACTATAGTAAAATCAAATCCGCGTTTAAAAAAGTTTGTACACTGGATGATTGTACAACCCGGCAGGGCTGCGCCAAGGCTTTGGGTAAAGTGGTTTGTTACGCCATTTATACACAAACGCGGCCGTGGTTCGGTTATCCGTTTTTATTCGCGCCTTGATATTTTTCCATTTAACAATTTTGAGTTGGGCGCATACAGTGTAATAGAAGATTTTGCTGTTATAAACAATGGTGTTGGCGATATTATTATTGGCCACCACACGGGTATCGGCTTAAGCAATATTATGATAGGCCCGGTTTCCCTGGGCAACTATGTTACCATGGCACAGCATGTAGTATTATCGGGCCTTAACCATGGCTTTGAGGATGTAACCATATCTACCCGCTTACAAAAAGTTGTTACCAAACAAATTACCGTTTGCGATGATGTTTGGATAGGTGCCAATGCGGTTATTACCGCCGGTGTAACTATTGGCAAACACTCAGTTATTGGTGCGGGCAGCGTAGTTACCAAAGATATACCTGAATATTGTGTTGCCGTGGGTAACCCTGCAAAGGTTATCAAAAAATATAATTTCGAAACTGCCACCTGGGAAAGGGTTTAGCCGTATAAGCAATATATGCCCAATTTAAAGAAATTTGTAAACAAGCATACCATATCATTAGCCACAAGCGCGGCTATGCCGGTAATAGGTATGCTGGTACTTTCGTTAATGGCGCACAACCTCCCCACAGCCGATTTTGGCAATTACATTTTCCTGCTAATAACCATTTTACTGGCCGACACCTTCAGGAACGGCTTTGTGCAAACATCGCTCATCAAATTTTACGCGGGTGCAAGCAAAAAAAGGGCTATGGAAGTTGCGGGATCGGCCTGGTTTGTAGGCTTGCTGCAGGCCTTGATATTTGTTGCCATTGATGGGCTTATTTACCTGTTTTATCATAGCAAAAGCGCCGATGCCGAAACAACCATACAATGGTTTGGCATTATTTACATGACTACCCTGCCCTCAGCGATAGCCTCATACATTTTACAGGCCGAAGAAAAGTTTGGCAGGATGCTTATTTTACAAATAGTTAACCAGGGCCTCTTCCTTATATTTATCCTCATTTTAATATTTATACATAAGCTGTCTTTTCAAACAGCGGTATATGCCTATTTCGCAGGGAGCGCCGTAACATCAATACTAACCATATTTAATGGCTGGTCCAAGATTCGTACTATCAGGCATCGTACTAACGCAACGGCCGGCCAGTTAGCCCATTTCGGCAAGTTTAGCGTGGGCACCTCCATCAGTTCATATCTGTTGCGCAGTTCAGATACCTTTATTATCAAAGCTATGTTCAACCCTGCGCTGCTGGCGGTTTACTACATTCCCCAACGCTTAATGGAAGTGTTTGAGATCCCGATGCGGGCAGGTGTAGCTACTGCCATGCCCGAACTTTCGGCCGCAGTTCACAAAGACAATCCCGAAGAGGTTGTCAGTATCATGAAACGGTATGCAGGCATGTTAACAGTAGTACTTATCCCTATTGCTGTTATAGCCTTTTTGTTGGGCGAAATTGTTATCGAGCTGCTTTTTGGCCAGCAATACCGCAATACCGAAGCTGTTAATATCTTCCGCCTGTTTATGTGTTATGTAATGCTGATGCCCATTGATAGATTTTTTGGTATTACGTTGGATATCATCAACAAGCCGCACCTAAACATGCTTAAAGTACTTTTAATGCTAATAGTTAACGTAACCGGCGATTTTGTGGGCATTTTTATCTTCCACAGTTTATACGCGGTTGCAATAGCCTCTCTGTTCACTTTTTTTGCAGGAGCGGTATTTGGTTACTGGGCGTTAAAAAAACATCTTAAATTTACAATAAGGGATATTTTCAGTATAGGTTACCGGGAGCTAAAAAACATGATTAACCATGTATTAGATAAATCTAAAACAGACAAGGTTGAAGTTTAGTTAATTTAAAAGTAGTGTCAATGGGTTTTATAACATTTCTTCTCTCTATAATTTTCACCCTGGTATTTATATACCTTGGCATTTATAGCCTGTACCTGTTTGTGTTTTCTGTTTTAGGTAAGCTGATAAAACAAACGCCCCCCCCTGCTGCTACAGCTTACAGCAAATTTGTTATTTATATCTGCGCTTATAAAGAAGATCAGATCATTCTTAATTCGGCAGAGCAAGCGCTAACCATTGACTATCCAAAGGATAAATTTCACGTTTGTGTTATTGCTGATTCCATGCAGCCCGAAACCATCGAAAAGTTAAAGGCAATGCCTTTACAGGTTGTTGAGGTAGTGTTTGAGAACAGCACCAAATCAAAAGCCCTGCACGCGGCCATAGCCGCCACGCACCAGGACTTTGATGCCGCCGTGGTGTTCGATATCGATAATATTGCCGCTCCCGACTACCTGCACCAGATAAACAACTACCTGCATAACGGCAACCGCGTTATACAAGGCCATCGCGTAGCAAAAAACACCGAAACCCCTGTTGCTATACTTGATGCGATCAGCGAAGAGATCAACAACCATATTTTCCGTAAGGCGCAGCAGGTGTTTAAACTTTCGGCTGCCATCATAGGCTCGGGTATGGTGCTGGAGTTTAAATTGTTTAAAGATACCATGGCGCAGATTGATGCCGTGGGTGGTTTTGATAAAGAAATGGGCTTGGTGCTTACCCGCCAAAAGATCCATGTGGCTTATGCCGACAAAGCTTACATCTATGATGAAAAGGTAAGTAACCCCGAGGTGTTCAAAAAGCAACGCCGCAGATGGTTATCGGCACAGTTTAACCTGTTAAAAACTTATGGGTTGACCGGCTTTAAAGAACTATTTGCAAACGGTAATTTCGATTACTTTAATGAGATCTATCAAACGGCCATCTTGCCGCGTATACTGATGCTGGGCTTAATGCCAATGATGCTTTTGATATCATTATTAACACCTGGCATTGGCCCCGGCTGGCAAATGTGGCTTACAGCAACTGCACTATGTTATATTGGTATATTAGTTGCAGTACCTGCGGAGTTCTTTAACAGTAAATTACTGGGCGCGGTGTTAAAGATCCCGTTAATTTTCTTTACAATGCTGGCACTTCTGTTTAAATTAAAGGGCGCAAACAAAAAATTTATTCATACCCCGCATAACCCGGGTACAAACTAATTACGTATGTACACACGGGTTGCGGAATTATCAATATAAAAACGGGGAAATAGGTACCCATAAACATTATAAGGCATTCATTATAAATGCCGGGGTTATTAAAGTATGGAAGTAGTATTAAATAATACAACGGTAGATTATCCAAAAGAAAAATCGCTTCATGGCCTTATCGCCGAAAGTGCTGCAAAGCATCCGGATAAGATAGCACTAAGCTTTCATCATACTGTACTTACCTATACCGAGTTAAATAACACGGCCAACAGGCTTGCACATGAGCTGATCAAAAAAGGGGTAAAAACCGGCGATATTATCGGCCTCGCGCTTGATCGCTCTGCCGAACTGATCATCTCCCTGCTGGCTATCCTAAAAACAGGCGCGGCCTACGTACCGCTCGATCCTGAATACCCAAAAGACCGCATCGAGTTTATGCTTGATGATTCGGCAGCCACCATACTACTTACATCTACAAAATATAAAGGGCACTTTGCATCAAACACCACTGAGGTTTTGATAGAAGAAGCGCTCGCCAATGCTGCAAATAACAGCAACGGTGCACCAGATGTTAAAGTAACCGGGCAAAACCTTGCCTATGTGCTGTACACTTCAGGCTCTACAGGTAAACCAAAGGGCGTGCAAATTGCGCATCATAGCTTGGTAAACCTGATGTATAGCCTGCAAAAAGCGCCGGGGATTACATCTGCCGATAAGATGCTTGCCGTAGCTACCATATCCTTTGATATTGCAGGGGTTGATATTTACCTGCCGCTAAGTGCGGGTGCCCAGATCATCCTGGCCGATTCTATTACCGCCAAGGATGGCCGTGCCCTGCTGGATATCATCCGCACGCAAAACGTAACCATATTACAGGCTACCCCCTACACCTGGCGCATGATGCTGGAAGTTGGATGGGAAGAACACCTGCCCATAAAAGTATTTTGCGGTGGCGAAGCCATGGCTAAGGATTTAGCCGAAAGGTTGATACCACGCAGTAACGAGGTGTGGAACATGTACGGCCCTACCGAAACCACCATCTACTCTATCATTAAACATGTTACCGATGCCAACGATATTACTATAGGCTGGCCGGTTGACAATACGCAGGTTTACATCCTGGATGAAGAAAAGAATAATCTTACTAACGGCGAAATTGGCGAGATCTTTATCGGCGGTGTTGGTATTGCATGGGGCTACTTAAACCGCCCCGAACTAACTGCCGAACGTTTTATAGATAACCCCTTCACCCCCGGCGAAAAAATTTACCGCACCGGCGATCTGGCCAAACTAAAACCCGATGGCGACATTGTTTACCTTGGCCGGATAGACCACCAGGTAAAAGTGCGTGGTTACCGTATTGAACTTGGCGAGATAGAACATAACCTTTGCAAACAGGAAGGTATTAAACAAGCCGTTGTTATTGCCCGCGAAGATACCCCCGGCATCCCCCGATTGGTGGCTTATGTGGTATTAGAATCAGGCGCAACGGGCATCCCCGAAAAAAGCACATTGGATAAATGGGACGCTGCATTATTTGAGGTATTGCCCGAATATATGATGCCTGATGATTACGTGCTGATGGATATTATACCCTCAACACCAAACGGCAAAATAGACCGCAAGGCCCTGCCAAAGCCCGATTATAGCCATATTAACCGTTCGGGCGAGTATGTTGCCCCGCGCACCAGTAATGAAAAACTGGTTGCCGATATATGGGAAGAAATGATGGGACTGAACCAGATCAGCATTTTTGATAACTTCTTTCAGCTTGGCGGTCGCTCATTAGTGGCAGTTAAAATAATGGCGCGTTTAGAGCAGGAAACCGGCAAACGCCTGCCCCTGGCCACATTATTTGAATATAGCACCGTAGAAAAATTAGCTGCAAGGTTAGAGATTGATGCCGAGGCCATTACATGGGAGTCATTGGTGCCTATTAAGCCAAAAGGTAGCAAAATGCCTTTATATATTGTACACGGCGCCGGCCTGAATGTATTGCTGTTTAACGCCCTGGCTATGAACATGGACGAAGAGCAGCCCGTTTACGGGCTACAGGCAAAAGGCCTGAATGGTATAGACGAACCGCTAGATGTGATGGAAGAGATTGCTGCCAATTACGTAGACGAGATCATCAACCACGACCCGGTTGGCCCTTACGCGGTTGCCGGTTATTCGCTTGGTGGTTTAATAGCTTACGAAATGGCCAAGCAAATGCTGGCCATGGGCAAGGATGTTAAAATGCTTGCCATGTTTGATACCTACGCCGACCAAACCCAGATCTATGACTCGTGGTTAAAGAGGAAGTTGACCAACGGCTGGTTCTTTGTAAAACAACTGGCCTTTACCCCCGTGTTGTTGGTTCAAGACCCTAAACGCACCATAGAATATAAAAGCCGCGAGATCGGTCGCCGCATCCAAAAGATCTATAAGAACATCTTCCCTGATAAGGTGAAGAAGAAAGAAGGCTTCTCGGCGTATACAGATGATATCCACGAGAAAAGCCTTGCTGCGCAGCGTAACTACCTTTTAACACCGGTAAATATCGCTATCGAGCTTTTCCGCGCTAAAAAACACACCTTCTACATGGATGATTTTAAGTTTTTGGGCTGGAAACCCTTCGCCCTGAAAGGCGTGAACGTGCATGATATCCCCGGCGAACACAATACCATCTTCGCCCCGCCAAACGATAAGCAATTCGCCAAAGTATTGCAGGAATGTTTGGATAAAGCAGCAGAGAACCGGGATTAAGCAGATTCTCAACGCAGGGCGTTTTATGACGTTTTGAGTCGTTTTAATTCGTTTTGATGCTCGTCAATAGCCAAATTAACAAGTATCTGATTGTCAAATATTTACAATATTAACGAGCGTTCACGGCAGTGAACGTGAACACTTATACCCGATTAAATAATTTTCTTTCAGGTATATAATATCCCAAAAGTTTTTATAAATTCATAGCAATTTACCAACCTGCCATGAATTACTTCGCTAACCTTTTCCGTTCCAGAAAGGGACAAATCATTCTATCCATATCTCTTATACTGATCGCGCTGGTCATTTTTTTTGCCCGGCAGCACCATCGCAACAAGCAGCAAAAAGTTGATGCCGCGTTCGGTAAGTATATCGAATCGTACACTACGGGTGTTATTTCCAAGCAAAGCACCATCCGCATAAAACTGGCCGGTGAGGTACAGGTTGCCCATGCACAAAATGAACAATTAAAGGATGGTATCTTTGACTTTTCACCATCCATAAAAGGAAAAGCCTATTGGATAGACGACCGCACGATAGAGTTTCGCCCCGAAGCAATTTTAAACCCTGATAAAAAATATGATGCCGATTTTAACCTGGGCAAGATCATTAAAGTAGACGGCGATTTTGAACATTTCAAGTTCGGTTTCCAAACCATTAAACCCGATTTTAGTATCAGTTTTGCCGGTTTACAAAGCGAAAGTGCTACTTCTGGCGAGAAAATGAAACTCATAGGCACCTTGCTTACAGCCGATGGCGAAGACCAGGCCGGTATCGAAAAAATGCTTGCTGTAAATTATGCTACACCTGTTAAAGTAAGTTGGCAGCATAACCCGGTAACACGTTCGCACCAGTTTACCATCACCAAAATAACCCGTACAACAAGTGCCAATTCGCTTACTATTAACTGGGATGGCGGCAAGCTAGACATAGATAAAAAAGGCAACCAGGAATTCCGTGTGCCTGCCCTTGGCGAATTTAAAGTACTGGACATAAAAGCCGTACAGGATAACGACCAATACATCTCCGTTCAATTCTCCGACCCTATTTTGGTTGGGCAGGAACTTAGCGGCCTTATTGGTATTACCAATGGCGCAAACATGGCCTATACTATTGATGGCAGCATTGTGAAAGTTTACGCCCCCGAACGCCTGCAGGGAAACTTCAGCGTTTTTGTGAACGAGGGTGTTGAAGATATTTACCATCGCAAAATAAAACAGGCCTTTACAGCCAATGTATTTTTTGAGAACCGTGAACCAGCGGTAACCATCCCAGGCAAAGGTGTGATCCTTCCTGATTCGGGCAAACTGATGATGCCTTTTGAAGCCGTTAACCTAAGTGCGGTTGATGTAAGCATTATCAAAATTTATGAGAATAATGTTCCGCAGTATTTCCAGAATAATGGTTTCGACGGCGGTTTCGAGTTACGCCACGTGGGTAAACCCATTGTGCAAAAAACCATCCGTTTAGATAATGATAAAAGCCTCAACCTAACCAAAAAGAACCGCTTTATGCTGGATGTAGACCAGTTGATGCGCGCCGAACCGGGGGCTATCTATCGCGTAATTATTGGTTTCAGAAAAGAGTACTCGTTATACAATTGCAGCGCAGGCAAACTTATTGCCAAAACCAATGATGAAAGCGATTATGAAGAAAATGAATATGGCGGGGATAACATCAGCAAAGTAAATGATGAAGATGATGAGTTTTGGCAGCGTTATGATAACTATTACCCCGAAAATTATAGCTGGCAGGACCGTAATGACCCGTGTACTGAATCGTATTTCAGCAAACAGCGCTGGGCTACCCGTAACATCATCGCATCAAACATTGGCCTGATAGCCAAACGTGGCAACGATAACAACATGACGGTTGCCGTAACCAATATCCTGAGCGCCGAGCCTATGAGCGGCGTTGAGCTGGAATTACTGGATTACCAGAAGCAGGTGATCTTTAAAACCACATCTGATGGCGACGGTATGGCAACCTTTAACCTAAAACGTAAGCCTTATTTATTGGTAGCCAAAAAAGGCAAAGAGCGCGGTTATTTGAAACTGGATGATGGCAGCTCGCTCCCACTATCCCGCTTTAACGTAGGCGGAGAAGAGGTACAGAACGGTCTGAAAGGTTTCATTTACGGCGAACGCGGTGTATGGCGCCCGGGCGATTCGATATTTACAACCTTTATTTTAGAAGATAAGCTAAAAACCCTTCCGATAGACCATCCTGTTGAATTTGAATTATATAACCCTAACGGCCAGCTTTATAAACGCCTTACGCGCACAAGTTCTGTTGATGGTTTCTATAGCTTTCACGTAGCTACCGAAACCTCCTCGCCTACCGGTAACTGGAATGCGCGGATAAAAGTGGGCGGCGCAACCTTCGAGAAGAAGATAAAGGTAGAAACCATTATGCCAAACCGCCTGAAGCTAAAACTTGACTTTGGCGGCGCAACCGAGCTAACCAAAGGCAGTGGTGCCAACGGTACATTAAGCGCGCAATGGCTTTTTGGCGGCGCGGCGCAAAATTTAAAAGCCAAGGTTGATGCCTTCCTGTCATCGCAAAAAACAAGCTTTAAAGGCTACGATGATTATAATTTTGACGACCCTACCCTGGCCTTCAACACCCAAACGCAAACCGTTTTTGATGGTAAACTAAATGAAACCGGTGTAGCCACCGTTAACACCAACATCAACGTTGAAAAGCAAGCGCCGGGGCAACTGCGGGCAAACTTTGTAGTGAAAGTATTTGAGCCGGGCGGTAATTTCAGTTTACAGCAAGCCAGTATGCCTTATAATGTTTATAATGGCTACGTGGGCATTAAAACACCAAAAGGCAGCAACCTGAGCGGCATGCTGGTGACCGACAAAACCCATGAAATAGAAATAGCCGATGTAGATACAAAAGGCACTCCGTTTGCAGGCAGCCGTAACGTAGAGGTTGAGCTTTACAAGATCCAATGGCGCTGGTGGTGGGATGAGACAGGTAACGAGCTAAGCAACTTTACGCAGGACCGTTACAACAAGCTCATCAAAACCGAAAACGTGCAACTGGTAAACGGTAAAGGTAAATGGAACCTTAAAATTAACCAGGCCGATTGGGGCCGTTAC
>NZ_JBAZRC010000081.1:0-20698 GCF_041663085.1 Mucilaginibacter sp. | reverse complement strand
GCATCGCGGCACCATCTACAGGTTTTAAGCCCAGGTTTAAACCGGGTATGGTAAGTAAACCCGCAGAACCTGTTACCGGGCAAAATGATGCCCCGGCTATCGAACAACCCGCCACGCCGCAAACCGAGGCATCGGCAGAAGCTGCCGCACCGAAATCCGGCTTTAAGCCACGTTTTAATGCGAAGATGGTAACGCCAAAACCTGCGGAAGCGAATGAAGCAAAATCAGAGCAGGAGCCTGCTGCGGAAACAACTCCATCGGAAGGCACAACACCGAAACCCGGGTTTAAACCGCGGTTCAACATGAAAATGGCCGAGCCAAAACCTGCGGAAGCAGAAGGGGTAAAACCGGAAGCTGAGCCTGCCGCAGAACCGGCACCATCAGAAATTACAGCACCAAAGCCAGGCTTTAAGCCGCGGTTCAACATGAAAACGATGGCAGCAAAACCAACTGAGACTGCTGAAGAAAAAGCTGAACCAACTGCTACAGGAGATAAGCCGGCAGATGTGGCAGAAACACCGCCACCTGCAGAAACAAACACAGCGCCAAAGCCAGGGTTTAAACCACGTTTCAATATGAAAACGATGGCGCCGAAACCCGCTGAAGCCTCTGAAGGGGAAAAGATAGTACCTGAGCAAGCCGCCGCTGAAGATAAACCGGCAGATGTGATAGAACCAATGCCACCTGTGGAAACACCGGCTGCGCCGAAAGTTGGCTTTAAGCCAAGGTTCAATGCCAAAACAACCAAACCACAACAACCCGAAGAATAATATTTTAAGATAAATTGATATGGACGCCGAAGAATTATTGAACGAAAGAACCGGGGGGAAAGAACAACCGAAAAAGGATAGTCCGCTGGTTAGTTTAGAGCGCGACCTTAAATTCTTTAATGAATCTATCCGCGAGGTTGCGATAGAGATCATGGTAGAAGGCCTATCGTTACACCCGATATTCATCGCCCATCAGCACGAAATTAAACTGGGCGAACTGATCCTGGACAGGATAGAACTTAATACCGAATGGAGCATCCACGCATCAACTATTGAAGAGTTTGTAGAGCGCGGCATCATCAAAACCGAACTGAAAGAACGCTTCTTATCTACCTATAAAAATCCTAACGATTTTATGTGCCTGTTTGTGGTAGTACCCGAGGGCGCAAATTTTGTGTATTATCCGTACATAAAAAGTTAGTGAATAAGATATGGGATTTGGCTTTAACTTGTTTGTAGTTTTTATTCTGATCCCTTTAACGATTGTTTTAATAATCATAATTATTGTCAAAAGGACAAAGTTCTCTATTGGACTACTCTTGACCTTATGGGCCGCAGTTTTCGGCGTAGTTATTTTGTCATTTGTAGTGCAGTTTTTTACCGATAAGAAGGTTCTTACTGTCGACGATATCTATGGCAGCTATGTAATCAAACGAGACTTCTTTAAAGGCAGGCAAACTAACTGGCAATACAGCCATTACAGGTTAGAACTTACTAAGCAAAATAGGTTTAAGTTTTATGTTACAGATAACAGCGTAATAATTAAAACATATACCGGCAGCATATCATTTATTGGGAATTATTTAAGCCCGCGGATTGTATTTCATCCAGATACGCCAAGTCATCATATTATTGATTTAGAGCCCACCCTTTATAGAGCGCCATTCTCGTTTTACTACGTATTTAATTCCTCAAAGTTTGGCAATGTGTTCTTTACAAAGGGGACTTGGAAACCAATTGAAGAATAATTATTCCCCTTATATTTACACATCAAAATATCATTGTCAACAATGTCTGATAAAAGATCTTGATATTAAACCAGCAACAAATCGATCTCATCGCTTATTTATGAAACTTAAAGCCTGCCTTATTATTGCCGTATTTTTTGCGATTTTGTTTGCCCGGCCGGCATCTGCACAAACAAATGATACCAATCAAAAAAAGTATTACTTTTTTAAAGTATGGGGCTTTTTAAAATACAACCATCCTGCTATTGCTTCCGGCAAAATGGATGCCGACAGCATTTTTCTGAGCAATTTACCGGCGATAGATCAAGCAAAAAACAACATCGAATTTAATCTGTCAATTTCAAAAATGCTTCAGCAATTGGGTGCGGTAAAGGTGCGGCCATCAAACATAAAAGCATCTTCAAATAAAATCCTGAGCAACAATATCAACCAGGCGTGGTTCATTAAGGATCAATTTTTATCGAAAGCAGTTGAGGGGAAACTACAGTATATTTATCAAAATCGTTTTGCAGATACAGGCCATTTTTATCACCCGGCAAAGTTTTACATCCCCGATCTTCCTCACGAAAAACCTTACGCTTTTGCCGATAGCGTAAATATCCCTTACGCGTATCGTATGCTTACTCTGGCCAAAATGCAGGCTGCTATTGATTATTTGGATCCGCATAAATATTTAATGGATACTAATTGGGATAATGATGTAAAAGAGTTTATCCCCATGTTTACGCAGGCAAACTCCCGTACCGATTATGAAATGCAGTTGCTTAAACTTAGCGCCCGTTTAAACGATACGCATACCTTCCCTTTTTATAAAGAGATGAAAAACAAAAGGAAGCTATTTAAAACAATATATTATCCTCCCTTTGATTATAAGCTGCTGAACGATAAACAGGTATTGGTAACCAAAATTTTAATACCCGGGCTTTGTGAAAAAGCAGGCATACAGGCAGGCGATATAATTACCGGGTTTGGTAATTATACGGTGCAGGGCCGCGTAAACCAATTAGCAACTATGTTATCGGCATCAAACCGCAACGCCCTGCTTAACCGTTTGGGCATTTATATTAACAACTTGTTTTTTGTTACAGATACCCTGCAAAGCAAAATTTTGTATACGCGCAACGGCGTGGAAAAATCCACTATGTTACAGTGGGCCGGGCAAAAAGATATACCTGTTATTACCGACTACATTAACAAAATAATGAAGCCGGAATACAGCGGTACCGAAACCGATTATGTAAGCCCGGGTATTGTACGCTTTAAAATAGAGGATGCCACACGCTTTACAAATAGTATACCGAATGCAAGGTTTGCTGAAGGGATGGATTCTGTCTTTAACATCGCAGCCAAAGGCAAAGGGATCATATTTGATATGCGGGGTTATCCGCATTGGGGTGGTTTTTTAAATTACGTATATAAAAAGTTTGGTCAGAATAACCAGTACCCAGCACAGTATTATAAGGCGGATATTACCAATTTTAGCAACTATGTATTAGATACTGATTCTACCACTTATCGCCCGCCCGGTATCCAGCCCGGTCATTTTCCATACAACGGTAAGGTGGTTATTATTACCAACGGGCAAACGCTAAGCCTTAGCGAATACAATACAATGTTGTTGCAAAGGATATTCCCGCAAAGTGTCACTATTGGCGAGCAATCTGCCGGCGCGGATGGCGATGAGAAAATGTTAATGCTGCCCGGCGGGTATGAGTTTTACTTTACAGGCAACGCTATTTTTTACCCGGATGGTACTTATGCCCAGCGCAAAGGTGTTAAGGTTGATAAGGTAGTACACCCGCTGGCGGCCGATCTTATAAATGATAAGGATACCATGCTGCAAGCGGCTATTGATATGATAAATAACAAAAATTAAAACCGGTAATTATCATTAATGCTATATTTGGTGTATAAACAGCCCTGATGCCATGTCTGATAAAAAGATCCTGATATTAAACCAGCAGCAAATACAGCAAAAGATAGACCGTATTGCTTACCAGATATTGGAAGATAATTTTGACGAGACGGAGATCCTGATAGCTGGCATCCTGCCACGTGGCAACCATGTAGCCGAAAGGTTAAAGACCATCTTAGATAAAATTGCACCGTTCACCAGCCGCTTATTAACCATTGAGCTTGATAAGCAAAGCAGCCAGCTGCACGCCAAAATAGATTTCGATGTGCAGGATTGCAGCAACAAAGTAATCGTTTTGGTAGATGATGTGCTGAACAGCGGCAAAACCCTTGCCTATGGTTTCGGTGTGTTTTTGGATGTGCCTTTGAAGAAACTGCGCACCGTTGTGCTCATAGACCGTAACCATAAGAACTTCCCGGTAACTACCGATTATGCCGGTATAGCCCTGTCAACCGTTATTAAAGAGCATGTTGACGTTGTGCTGGATGTAGCAGGACAGGAAGATGCGGTTTATTTGAGGTAGAATTATTTACCAAACTTCTTTAATTCCAACTCAATATCAAGTAAATACACCTGGTCTGGTTCCTCGCAATATGGATCGTTACGGTGATAGCCTGTTTTGGTGAACAGTGAATAGGCTTTGGTAAAGCTGTTAAAAGCGTTTTTACGTTGCCCGAGTTTTTTATAGCATAAACCTAAATAGTAATAAGTATCCGCCAGTTTTTCATATTTTTTAGTTTCGCGGTTCAGGTCGGCAATTGCGCCTTTGTAATCTTTGGCCATCATACGGGTTACACCCAGATGCAGGTAATCAAATAAACCCACCCCATTCTTTTTTTCGTTATCTGTAATACACTCTTTAAAATAAGCTAAAGCTGCGCTATAGTTCTCCATTTGCCTTTGATTAAGGGCCATTACAATACGCAGATCGTAATCGCCATCGCCCGAGTAACCCGGCCTGCCTTTATTAATATCGTACAGGCGTTTCAGGTCGTTAAAAGAGTTTTTGTAATCGTGTAAAAACTTAAATAGGCACCAGCCGCGGTCGCTCAGCCATATAGGGTCGGCTTTTACGGCGCGGTCCATCAGTTGTTTCCAGTTGTAAAAATCGCCACGTTTTAAATACGGTACCGACATTTCATGCAGAGAAGGCCCGAAGGTTGGGCATGCCTTTAATGATTGCTGAAACAATTCCTGCGATCGGTTTGACCCTTGGTTATATCCTATCGCTTTCCAGTATAGCTGGCAAGCGGTTTTGTGTGCCTGGTCTTTATACAGGTCGCAATTGGTTTGCGCCTTTACGATGCAGGGCAAATAGCAGAGAAATATCAGGATCAGGTGCCTCATGGGGTTATCTCCTTTATCCTGCCGTTAAGCATCTTAAAATTAATATAGTAATAAGTGTTAACCGGCTTGCCATTAAAGCTACCCGCCACCCATTTATCTAACGATTTGCAAAGCGTAGTTAAGTGTGTAACAAAGCCCGCATCAAAGTTTGTTTTTTGATAATTGTCATCAAGCTGAAATACCCGGAAGCGGTCTGTTTGTGCTTTGCAACTTACCAGGAAACGTATGGTTACGTAGCCCGTGATATTTTTATATGCGGGTTTGTACCTGTAGTGTGTTAGCAGGGATGACTTAAGAGCTTTTGCACCTCCCTTATAAGTAGTGCCCGGGCCGTAGTATTCGTAAGTCCAGCCATTATCACAAAGCTCAAAATTTGCTTTATCTGTTTTGGGGTTGAATGCGATTTCGCCAACTTGTTCGGGGTAGCTATTTGCTTTGGTAATATCCTGCGCTTTTAAAAAATTGCCCAGAAGCAGCATGAAAAATAATAGGCTTCCGGCAAACTTCATATGGCTTATTGTTGCAGGTTAAGCAGCCGAAGGATGTTTTCGGGCGTAAGATCGACAAAGCTTTCGGCTGTTACCGATGCCTGGCTGTAAAAAGGCTCACGCTCGGCAAGTTTGCTTTCTATAAATGCAACCAGCTCATCCCCTTTTTTGCCTTGTAATACCGGGCGGGGCGTTTTGGCATGCTCTAAGCGGGATGCCAATGCTTTAGGCGTAAGCTTCATATAAACGGATTGGCCATGCGCGTTCATCCAATCCATATTGTCGAAAAAACAAGGCAGCCCGCCGCCGGTTGATACAATCGCGTTTTCGGGATAGGCTGTTTCTTTTAATATACTCGATTCCAGCTTGCGGAATTCATCCTCGCCATGGGCTGCGAAATATTCGGGAATGGGCATGCCGGCATGTGCTTCTAAGGCGTGGTCGAGATCTAAAAATTCGTAACCTAAGGCGGTAGCTAATTTGCGGCCCATGGTGGTTTTGCCGCAGCCCATAAATCCAACTAAAAATATCAGGCCCATTATTGTTTGCTCAGGTAGTTTTTAACAAGGTCGTCGTACTTTGGCATGTTATGAAAATGCCATTTGTTTACCACGGTGCCATTCTTTAATAATATAATACCCGGGTTTGAACGTACCATAGTTTTAAGCGGTACGCCATCGGCATAAAATAATTCGCTTACCAGTTTATGCTCTTTAGCGAATTGCTGCGCCTGATCGGGCGCGTTTGATGTTAAAAATATAGTGCGTGTATTATAGTTTTGGGTAAGGTTAATAGCCAGCGCATTGATACGGTTAACGGCATCTTCATTAGTATGTGCAAGGTCGTAAGCCACAATAACCAAACTGTAAAACGGGTTGCTTAGCAGTTCTTCATTATAATTATTGCCTTGTGCATCCTGTATATTCAGGTCGCGTATTTTTGGTTCGAACCCTTTTTTAATAAGTCTGCTTTCGGGGTTGCCTTGTACTTCCCAATTGGTATCCTTCCATATGCCCGATTTAATGTATTCCTTATCGGTCATGGTTTTGGTTGCTTTTGTTTTTTTGTTTTTAAGGTTGTAGGTAACCTCAAATTCATCAGGCACAGCACCCGGCGGGGTTTTCATCTCCTGCAGGATGTTTGCGCCAATTTTGTACGGAAGAAAATCAACCACGGGTAAAAAGTTGTAAGTATAAAGGCCGAAACCTATAGAAACAACAGCCGCACCTATCAGCAGTTTATCGCCGGTTTTAGTGTTGGATAACGATTTGATGCTTTTGCGGTTTACATAAAGCACGAGTACAAGCAGCAGCAACACCATGTCTTTACCGAACGACTGCCACGGTGTAAGCGGAATAGCGTCACCAAAACAGCCGCAGGTTTGTACCACCTTAAAGTAAGCCGAGTAAAACGTAAGGAATGCAAAAAAGATGATGAGCAGCAATAAGCCCCAAATTACTTTTACAGCACGGGTGCCTACAAGCAGGGCAAAGCCCAGTATCATTTCTAATGCGCAAAGTATAATAGCCATGCTTAAAGCAAAGCCATTTAGCCAGGTGATGTGGAAAACCTCAAAGTACTCTTCCAGTTTATAAGAGAAACCAAGCGGGTCGTTTGCTTTTATCAGTCCCGAAAAAATGAACAATAAGCCAACGGCTATCCTGCAAAACCAAACTAAACCATTTTTCATTATTTTACTCCCAATTTTATCAGCGCGAACACTGCGTAATTCAGCATATCCTGGTAGTTGGCTTTAACCCCTTCGGATGCCAGGGTTTGGCCTTTGTTATCTTCTATTTGCTTAACCCGAAGCAACTTCATCAGTATCAGGTCCGTTAACGAGCTGATACGCATATCGCGCCAGGCCTCGCCATAGTCGTGGTTTTTGGCGAACATCAGTTCTTTGGTTTCGTTAACTTTGCCGTCAAATAACATTTCCACATCGTCGGGATTTAGCTCGGTAGGCGTGTCGGGGCTGCAATCCAGCTGCATCATGGCAATAACGCAATAATTTACAATACCAATATATTCGCCGGTAATATCTTCACCAACCTTTGATACCTGTTTTTCCTCAAGCGTACGGATACGCTGGGCCTTGATAAAGATCTGGTCGGTGATTGATTCTATCCGTAGTATACGCCAAGCTGTGCCATAATCGCGGGTTTTTTTGATGAAAAGCCCTTTGCAAACATTTATTACCGCTTCGTATTCTTCTGCTGTGTTGCTCACTGTTTTGTTGTAATGTTGGAATGTTTGAAGGTTGAAATGTTATTAGTAAATAGAGGGAAAGGTTTTGTATAAAGTACTTTAACTTTACAACGTTTCAACCTCACAACATTTCAACTATCAAAGTGGCTAAAGATACATTTTTTCAGAAAAAGGTAACCATAAATGCCGGTGGTAAATTGATAGATCTGACCACACCAAAAGTGATGGGCATCATCAATATCACGCCGGATTCGTTTTATGCCGTTAGCAGGACAACAGAAGTCGAACAGGTACGTTTGAAGGCCGAAAAAATGCTAACTGAGGGCGCTATTTTCCTCGATTTGGGCGCCTATTCGTCGCGCCCGGGCGCTGCGGATATCTCCGAACAGGAAGAAACAGACCGGCTGCTACCTGCAGTTGAAGCGATTGTTGCAAACCATCCGGAGGCCATTATTTCTATCGACACCTTCCGCGCCGGTGTTGCTGAAGCGGCTGTAAAAGCGGGTGCGCATATCATCAATGACATCTCCGGTGGCGAGTTGGATGAAAATATGTTTACCACGGTTGCCCGTTTACATGTACCATATATTTTAATGCACATGAAAGGCAACCCGCAAACTATGCAGCAACTGGCTCATTATGAGGATATATTTGCCGAGGTGTTTGATTATTTTGTACAGAAGATCTATCAGCTAAAGCAAATGGGCGTGCATGATATCATACTTGACCCCGGTTTCGGCTTTGCCAAAAAGCCCGAGCATAGCTATGCGCTAATAAATAGGATGAATGAGTTCGACCGGCTGCAATTACCAATATTGGCCGGCATCTCCCGCAAAAAAATGATCTATGGTTTATTAGGTACCACCGCCGACCAGGCCCTTAATGGCACTACCGCGCTAAACACCATTGCCCTGATGAAAGGCGCGAATATTTTGCGTGTGCATGATGTAAAAGAGGCTATAGAAGCGGTTAAGATATACGAAGCTTTAAAAGGGAGAGGGCCGGAGATCTTATAATAATCGTCACCCGGGGGTGATCCGGGTGACGATAAGGGATTGGAATGTTGTTACTTTACCCTCACGTATTGATATGTAGGGCCATCAGCAGCTGAAGTACCCACAACAATGGTGTCGAGTTTGAAACTGAACGCATCTGTATACGCCGGATCGGTCAGAGTAAGGGTGCCGTATCTCGCACCTTTTTCTTCACCTATAAAACGAATGGAAAAATTACCCTGCTTTTCAATGGCATTGTCAGCGTACTTAATATAAGTGCTGTCGGGCTTAAAGGTGAATTTGTTACCATTGCCTTTGGTAAAGATTTGGGGCTGGCCCCAACCACCTTGCACAGCCCTTAATTCCCAGGTGCCGAAAACTACGCCCCGGTCATCAATAATAACTTTTTTCCTATCCTTTTTACAAGATACAAGGCAGGCTACTATAGCCACAAACAGTAATACTTTTTTCATTTCGATTAATTTAATAAAGCTATTACGGCTATAAGTGTATGTGTGATACAGAAAGGGGGATTAAGTTTGTGTTAAGTTATTGTGAATTAATTTATTATTAGTTCTGTCATCTTCAAAATGGAATCTACATACTCGCGGTTATTGGCCAGGCGGGGTACTTTATGTTGCCCACCAATTTTGCCTTTCCCTTTCATCCAGTTAAAGAATGTGTTTGGGGCAACAATCTTAACCTGCGGGCGGCGAAGCGCCATATCTTTAAAACGTTTGGCGTCGTAATCGGAGTTTACCCGGCGCAAGGTTTCATCCAGCAGGTCAACAAAACGGTCAAATTCTGCCGGGTGTTTTTCAAATTCTATCAGCCATTCATGCGCACCGCACTCTTTATCATTAAAATAAATGGGGGCGGCGGTATAATCGCGAATAATGGCACCGGTTTGTGAGCAAGCCTCGGCCAGTGCCCGTTCGGCATTATCAATGATCAGTTCCTCACCAAAAGCATTAATAAAATGTTTGGTGCGGCCCGTTATCTGGATGCGGAAAGGCGACAGCGAACTAAAGCGAATGGTATCGCCTATCATATAACGCCAAAGGCCTGCGTTTGTAGTGATGATTAACGCGTAGTTTTTGTTCAGTTCTACCTCGTCAAGCGTAAGCGTTTCGGGGTTTTCGTCGTGCAGATGCTCCAAGGGCAAAAATTCGTAAAAGATGCCATAGTCGAGCATTAACAGCATATCACCGGGCTCTTCTGTATCCTGTATCCCAAAAAAACCTTCGGATGCGTTGTAGGTTTCCAGATAATACATATCGTCATTCGGGATCAGCTTTTTAAACTGTTCGCGGTAGGGGGTGAAGTTTACCGCCCCGTGGAAGTAAAGCTCGAGGTTTGGCCACACTTCCAGCAGGTTTTTTTTGCCGGTTATTTCCAGGATACGTTTAAACAGCAGGATATTCCAGGTAGGTACACCGCTAATGCTGGTTACGTTTACATCTTTGGTGGCATAGGCCATCTTCTCAATTTTTTCTTCAAAGTTTTCCAGCAGGGCAATATCCAGGTGGGGGGTACGGTAAAACTCGGCCCAAAGAGGCAGGTTTTTCATGATTACGGCGGATAGGTCGCCAAAAAAGGTATCGGCGTTAAGCTGCCCAACCTGATGACTGCCGCCAAGCGTTAGGCTTTTACCCGTAAAAATGCGCGCGTTGGGCCTGTTATTAAAGTACAGCGTAAGCATATCTTTACCGCCTTTAAAGTGGCATTCCTCTAAGGATTCTTCGCTAACGGGGATAAACTTACTCCTGTCGCTGGTGGTACCCGATGATTTGGCAAACCAGCGGATCTCTGAAGGCCACAGCACATTTTGCTCGCCTTTCAGCATCCGCTCGATGTAGGGTTTTAACGTATCATAGTTTTGGATGGGTACCCGCTCTTTAAACTGCGCGAGGTTCTCGATGCTCTTGTAGCCGTATAATTTACCCCACTCGGTATTTTCGGCGCCGGCAACCAATTGCTCAAACCATTCCTCTTGTACCTCGTTGGGGTATTTCATAAAAAGCTCTATCTGGTGGATACGCTTTTTCATGAACCAGGTAAATACAGAGTTAAATATGGTCATACGTTAAGCTTATAATTATTTTTGATGGTTTATAGTGTTCACGTTCACTGCCGTGAACACTGTTAATGTTTTGAACGTATTGATTATCAAATATATAATTATTGCGGAAATGTTTTTCTTTTCAATACAAAGTTGGCACCCAGGTAAACTTTACGTACCATTTCGTTTTCGGCCAGTACCTCGGGTACGCCAGATTCCAGGATCTTGCCTTCAAAAAGCAGGTAGGCCCGGTCGGTGATAGACAGGGTTTCCTGAACGTTATGGTCGGTAATTAAGATGCCAATGTTACGGTGCCTTAGTTTGGCAACCATCGCCTGGATCTCCTCAACCGCAATAGGGTCAACCCCGGCAAAGGGCTCATCCAGCAAAATGAAGTTTGGTTCGGCAGCAAGGGCGCGGGCAATCTCGGTACGGCGGCGTTCACCACCCGATAGCAGGTCGCCACGGTTACGGCGTACTTTGTGCAAACTAAACTCATCTATCAGTTCTTCCAGTTTATCCTGTTGCTTATCTTTTGGCATTTTACCCATTTCAAGTACAGCCTTTATATTGTCTTCTACAGAAAGCTTACGGAAAACCGATGCTTCCTGGGCCAGGTAGCCAATTCCTTTTTGCGCCCGGCGGTACATTGGGTCGCCGGTTATATCCTCGTCTTCTAAAAATATTTTGCCTTCATTGGGTTTTATCAAACCTACAATCATATAGAAGGATGTAGTTTTACCGGCACCGTTCGGGCCAAGTAAACCCACAATCTCGCCCTGCGCCACATTGAACGTTACATCGTTTACAACGGTACGCTGCTTATATTTTTTTACTAAATTTTCTGCCCGTAATATCATTAATTCAAAATTCAAAAGTTAAAATTCAAAATGGTTTAAAGTCTAAGCTTATAACTTTTGACTTTTTAATTTTGACTTTTTACTTAAATGCGTATTGCTTTTATATTTAATTGTATGGTACGCTGTTCGCGCCATACGTTTTCTTCAATGGTATAACAAACGTCAAATGGTACGCCCGGTTTTAATTGAGGCAACAGTTCGGCCTGGTTAAAAGCTATGCAGCTAAACGCTGCCGAGCCCGGTTGCATAATAAACATCTTAACATGGTTACCACCCACCAAACCGGCATTACCGCTAACATACACATTTTTGCTGAGGAATACCGGCGACATGTTCTCAGGCCCGAAAGGGGCAAACTGGCTCAATATCCTGAAAAATTTGGAGTCGATATCCTTTAATTCTATCTCGGCATCAATACTTACCTGTTGTATCAGTTGTTCTTCGGTAATGGTAGCGCTAACCACCTCTTCAAATTTTTGGATAAAGGCCGGTACATTTTCCGGCTCCATAGTTAATCCGGCGGCGTATTTATGTCCGCCAAATTGTATCAGCAGATCGCTGCAGCCACACAGCGCCTCGTAAAGATCGTACCCTAAAACAGAACGTGCCGAACCTGCCACATGCCCGTTCGAGCGGGTAAGTACCACAGTTGGGCGATAATATTTTTCGGTAAGGCGCGATGCTACAATGCCGATAACGCCTTTGTGCCAATTCTCGTTAAACACCACGGTTGATTTACGGGCTATCATCACCTCGTCGTTATCTATCATGCCCAAAGCCTCATCGGTAATTTGCAGGTCGTGGCCTTTGCGTTCAGTATTGCGAATGTTAATCATGTCGCCTTTTTCTTTGGCGGCATCTTCATGGCAGGCTATTAAAAGCTCAACAGCATGCTTGGCATCATCAATACGGCCGGCAGCGTTAATACGCGGCCCTAATGAAAATACCACATCGCTTATGGTATAAGTACCCGTGCGGCCTGCAACCTGCATCAGGGTTTTAACACCTATGCACGGGTTTTCATTTATCTTTTGCAGCCCAAGGTGTGCCAGTACACGGTTCTCGCCGGTGATGTGTACAATATCGCAGGCTATGCTGATGGCTGCCAGGTCGAAGTATTCGGCTACGCCTTCAAATGGCAGGTCGTATTTTTCTGACCAGGCCTGTATCAGCTTTAAACCAATTCCACAGCCCGAAAGTTCTTTATAAGGATAGGCGCAATCGGCACGTTTGGGGTCGAGCACGGCAACTGCCGCAGGCAATTCTTCTCCCGGCAAGTGGTGGTCGCAGATGATAAAGTCCACCCCCAACGTATTAGCGTATGCTATCTTATCGACTGATTTTATACCGCAATCCAGTGCGATAATAAGTGAGAAGTTATTTTCCTTCGCGTAATCTATACCAATAGTGGAGATGCCGTATCCTTCTTTGTACCTGTCAGGAATATAATATTCAATATTTTTGTAAAGTTTGTTGAAAAAGCTGTAAACCAGTGCTACCGCCGTGGTGCCGTCCACATCGTAATCGCCATAAACCATAACCTTTTCATTATTGGCGATGGCTTGCTCAATACGGGTGATGGCTTTCTCCATATCCTGCATCAGGAAAGGATCGTGCAGGTGCAAATGACTTGGGCGAAAGAAGTATTTAGCTTCATCAAAGGTATTAACGCCCCGGCGAACCAGTAGGGTAGATAAAACGGAATTGATGTTAAGACCCGCAGCCAGTTCCTGTACTGTAACCCTATCTGCCGCATCTTTTAGTACCCACCGTTTAGTCATAAATAGTTTTTCGCTTAAAAAGAGTAAAGATAGCTAATGGTTGATAAAACGCAGAGGCAAGGTTTAAATTTTAATGAAATGGGCTATCTGGAAAATAAAATTAGGAAGCTACTTAACTAACCGGTATGTTTGCATTACATACTAATTAGTATTTAAAAGAATGTCTAAAGCTGCCAATACACGCACCATGATCCTGACCAAGTCCTTCGAGCTTATTTATAAGCAGGGATACCAGGCTACGAGTATTGATAATATTTTGGCCACAACACAGGTTACCAAGGGCGCGTTTTTTTACCATTTTAAAAATAAAGACGAGATGGGACTGGCCATGATCAACGAGATCATCTTCCCCGGTATGTATGCCAGTTTGGTAACGCCCCTGTTGGATGCAAAAAGCCCCATCAATGATATCCACGAAATGATGCGGGTAGTATTATTGAAGGTGCCGGTTCTGAGGGCGAAATATGGTTGCCCCGCGGTGAATTTGATAGAAGAGATGTCGCCCCTGAACGAGGATTTTAAACAAGCTCTTTTAAAACTTACCGACCAGTGGCAGGATGCGATAAAAGAAAGCATTAACCAGGGTAAAATTTCTGGGGAGATCCGGGCCGATGTAAATGCCGAATACGTGGCTTGCTTTGTGGTTGCCGGCTATAGCGGCATCCGTAATATGGGTAAGGCTATGGGCTCATCTTGTTACAATATTTATCTGCACGAGCTAAAAAACTACCTTAAACAATTAGGCTAATATATTTTTTGAATTAAAACATACCAATTGGTATGTTTTGATATATTTGTAGCTTAATATTTTATAATGATGTTAAACACGCTGTTATTTTTTCATTCGATAGTTAGATGGGCGGTGTTGGGCACTTTGCTTTATTCCATTTATCGATCTTATACCAGGTATACCCAAAAACTACCTTTTACAAAAGGCGACGATTCCCTGAGGCATTGGACGGCAACAACCGCGCATATTCAGCTAATGCTGGGTATTGTACTGTACACGCAGAGCCCCAATGCAAGGTTCTCCCTGCACGCAACCGGTAGTAACGGACGGATAACCCAACCTTTCTTTTTTGGTGTGCTGCATTTGCTGCTGATGGTATCAGCTATTGTTATAATCACTATAGGCTCTGCAATGGCCAAGCGTAAAGTAACTGACAGGGATAAATTCAAAACCATGCTGATCTGGTTCGGCGTAGCGTTGCTGGTGATACTTGTCGCTATCCCGTGGCCGTTCTCGCCGCTGGCGCAACGCCCATATTTACAATTTTTTTAATTTTCGCGTTATGAAACAACTACTTTTCACAAACATCGGCCGCCTGCGCATTATTGGTTTTTTAGAAGGGGTCTCGCTATTGGTATTGATCTTTATAGCGGTGCCTCTTAAATACATCGGGCATGATCCGGCTATGGTAAAAGCCGTGGGGCCGGTACATGGCGCATTGTTCCTGTTGTTTATTGTGAATACCGTAAGTGTGGGGGTAGAGCAAAAATGGCAGCTAAAAACCACAACCAAAGTATTGCTGGCCTGCATCATCCCTTTCGGTACTTTTTATATCGACCGGAAAATTCTGAGAAGTGCAAACACTATTTAGAATTGAGCGCTTAGGATTTGGGGTTTTTGAAATCTATTTTCCCTTTAAAGCCTGGTATTTACCACCATTTGCAGGGTCGGCCAGCGAAAGGATATTCATGGCTGCTATCTTATCCTGTGGCGATGCATTGCTGAAGATGGATACCAACTCGTTATTCTTGGCTGTAAAAAACGCCAGCGGGAAGTACGATCCTAAGCGCTTACGGTCCACCTGGTTCAGCACAGGCAGTATGCTGCTGATGTATTTGCGGCCTTTGGCAGGGTTATCGGCCATAATATCGAGCCCGTTGCGGTGATAGTTGTAGATAAACTCGCGCAGGTTGTTGTAGATCTTATTGTTCAGGTTCTCTACCAGCCAATAACGGTTAAGGTTATTATCAAAAGCTTTCCAGCCTTTAAAAGAGGTGGTTTGCGCGTTTATAGAGATGGTTTGCGCGTTCAGGAAATACTGCGTACCGCCATATTTTGAGAATGAATCATAATCCATTCCCACAATAATATAAGCGTAAAACGCCATTACCGAACTTAAGTTGCTCTGAAAATTCTGATCGCTATAGTCAATAGTTTGACCTTCGCTATAGGTAAAATCAAAATCCTTATCGTTAATATTAAGCAGGGTAGTGCTGTAAGTAGAATTATACACCGGGCGTGACGACTGCACCTGCAATTCGCCGCTAAAGTTACTGCTGCCATCCCATGCGGTAATGTTGAGTACAAAGTTGCAATCTATACGTTCGTTGGGGGCAATATCATCAGCGCTCCATTTGCGGCCATTCAAAAAATCTTTCATGGCGGTTTCTAACGTTTGCAGGGCGCGCTTGTTGGTTACCTGTATTTTGGGCGCTACTACCTTTACACGCGCATTCAAATCCTGCGCCTGTGTGGCTATGCAGGTAAAAAATAACACGGCAAAGCTTAGGTATCTCTTCATTTTTTTAGCAGTTCAATAACCCTAAGGCAAATATCACGCGCCACCTCGGTTTTGTTTTTTAATTCAAAGGTGGTTTTCTGTAAGTTACGGTCTATCAAAGTTACTTTATTGGTATCATTTTTAAAACCGGCACCCGCATCGTTCAACGAATTTAACACAATTAGATCAAGGTTTTTCTTTTTAAGCTTATCAATCGCGTATTGTTCTTCGTTTTCTGTTTCTAACGCAAAACCAACCAGTACCTGCCCTGTACGTTTTTGCTGGCCGAGTGTTTTTAATATATCGGTGGTTTTCTTCAGTTCGATGCTCAGGCCATCATCATGCTTTTTTATTTTTTGCGATGCTACAGTAATCGGGGTATAATCGGCTACGGCAGCACACATCACGCAGGCATTGGCTTTATCAAAATTGGCCAGGCAGGCGTTCAGCATGTCTGCGGCGCTTACTACATCAATGCGTTTTATGCTTTTAAATATACTTTGTTGCGCAGTTGGCCCGGCAATTAAAGTAACATCAGCCCCAAGCGAAGCCAGTTCATCTGCCAAAGCGAACCCCATTTTGCCTGAGGAATGGTTACCAATAAAACGCACCGGATCAATAGCCTCATAGGTAGGGCCTGCAGTAACCAGCATGTTTTGGCCAAATAAGGGTAGCTTCTTTTTAATATCATCCGTCAGGAATGCTACTATTTCTTCCGGCTCAGCCATTCGGCCTTCGCCATGCAAACCACTGGCCAACTCGCCATTCCCCGGAGGAATCAAAATGTTTTCGAAAGATTGAAGGGCGGCGATGTTATGCTGCGTGGTTTCGTGTTTCCACATATCCAGATCCATAGCCGGTGCAAAATATACCGGGCATTTGGCCGATAGGTACACAGCAGTAAGCAGGTTATCAACCAAGCCTCCAGCCATTTTAGCCATAGTGTTGGCACTTGCCGGCGCAATAATTACGGCATCGGCCCAAAGGCCAAGCTCAACGTGGTTGTTCCACTCGCCCGTTTCGGGTTTAAAATACTCGGAGTACACCGCCCTTTTTGATAGGGTAGAGAGGGTAAGCGGCGTAATAAAATTAGTAGCATCGGGTGTCATCACCACCTGTACATCGGCACCTGCCTTAACTAATAAACGTACCAATGTGGCAGATTTATACGCTGCTATACTTCCGCAAACCCCTAAAATTATCTTTTTATTCTCCAGCATCGTGTTAAAGTAAAAAATAAAAAGTCAAAATTCAAAAGCGGACAACACCTAACTTTTGAATTTTGACTTTAATATTTTGAATTAAGCGCAGCGCTTACAGTTCCCTTGCTTCTTTAGCCGGGTTGCGGTAGTAGATCTTGTTATCTAAAAATTCCTGTACAGCTACCAAAGTAGGTTTGGGTAATTTTTCGTAGTATTTAGATATCTCAATCTGCTCGCGATTTTCAAAAACCTCTTCCAGGTTATCATTTGCTGATGCAAATTCAGAAAGTTTTTGGTGCAGCTCTTCTTTTATATTGTTTGATATCTGGTTTGCCCTTTTTGACATAATTACCAACGACTCATATATATTGTCGGTTTTCACATCCAGTTCACGCAGGTCACGGGTAACTGTGCTGCTGGCTACAGCTGGCTTGTTAGTTGGGTTGTTAACGTTCATGTCTTTTTATCTATTATTAATATGGTATTTTCTGATTATTCCTGTCTTTAATTGACGGTGGTTGTGCTGTATTGGTTGTATCCTTTTTAGCAAGTTTTTGCGCAAGTTTCATGTTTGCGCTGGCTTCAGCCAATACTTTATTTGCGCGTTCAATGCCTTGTTGGCTGTTCTTTTTATAATCGTTTGCCTCTTTCAGGAATTTACTTTGCGGATACTTCTCTATAAACTCGTCGGCAAAGCTTATGGCTTGTCCAAAACGTTCAGGTTGCTTCCGTTCGTAGCTTATTTTAGCAAACTCATATTGTGCCTGTATTGTTAAAAATTCTATTTCTTCAGCGTACTTAGTGTCCGGGTAATCGCGCAGCGTATTACCAAATGCAATAACTGCCGATTGGTAATCGCCTATTGTTAAATACAGTTTCGAATCGGCGTACGATTTTTGCTCCAGTTTATCGCGCAGGTTCTGTATCAGCTTGCTCGCTTCGGTAACACGGTCGCTCTTAGGGTAAAGGTTAATAAACAACTGCAGTG
The DNA here is from genome assembly GCF_041663085.1 of Mucilaginibacter sp. Classification (GTDB taxonomy): domain Bacteria; phylum Bacteroidota; class Bacteroidia; order Sphingobacteriales; family Sphingobacteriaceae; genus Mucilaginibacter. The sequence goes on along the minus strand of NZ_JBAZRC010000081.1, from coordinate 2,604 downwards.
ATTCAATCGCCTTAGTGGTGTTCTCCTGATCTAACGAGTAGATAGGCGAATCCAGGTAAAAGCAGTAAGCAGCAATAAAGCGGCATTCCTCAGCTCTTGGGCTCGATGGGTAAGTATCAGCAAAAGTTTTAAAGTGAAACCTTGCCGATGTATAATCCTTAAGCCTGTAGTTGGTATAAGCATAGTAATAAAAAAGGTCCTGCGCTTCATCGCGGCCACGGTAACGCGGCACCAGGTCTTCAAACAAACCCAAAGCTTTGGTATAGTCCTTTTTATTATAGTACTTAACAGCCTCCTGGTATTTTTTAGCGTTATCGTTACTCGCTTTTAGCTTATCGTATTTGCTTTTACAACTGCCAAGCGTAATAATTAGCATAAACATTACGCCCGAAAATATGAGTAGTTGTTTTTTAAACATTTTGCAAAGATAGTTGAATATTATAAATCAGTCAATTATTTATTTAGTGGGCGAATATATGATGCCAATTCCGCACTATATATAGAGAGTGTACGTATTTAACATCTTTTAACGTTGTTGGCGGTCGGGTAGTGTGGTGCTTGTATAATATAGTTACACGGGCTGATTATACATATGTATACAGGTAACCGTCGCTTTGTTTACGTCGGTTGCTTTTACACCCAACAGGCATTATTATATAGTATATAATAGGTAGTGTTATCCGGATAGTTTGGAGGAAAGGGATGTATATATTCATATAGTATATATAAGGTGGCGTTTTATGAGGTTGGCTGGTAAAAGTGTGGTGTATACTATATAGTATATATAGGCAGTGTTATATCTGGTGGATTTTATGCGGAGAGCAGCAAAGGTTCGCTGTATATATTATATAATGTATCTAAACAGGAAGCGGTAATGGAAGGCCATACCGAAAGGAAGGATTTGTTTGCTGATATACTATATATAATATAGGCGTTGCCTTCGGCCTAGGCTTTCCGCTCATACGCCTGCAGGCCTTATGCGCCGGGCCGGTATCCGCTGCAATCCTTAACGCGGTTCTGTTTGTCATCCTGAACGTGGTGAAGGATCTAATAGCCGACAGGCATAACCGATAGATCCTTCACTACGTTCAGGATGACAGTTGGAGAAAAGCGTGGGGCAAAAGCTCAGCACAGCGAGTCAGCCAGCAAAAGCGTTAAGAACCGGCAGGGAGCGCAGGAAGCATTCGCTCTGACTTGATTTTTGATTACTTTGTATCATGACAAACGGCGAAACCCTCTTGAGTACATTAAACAAACAACCACTAAAAACTAACAGCCCCCGCGGCAATTGAGCGGGCGGATGATTATAGTGGTCCACTAATCATTAGATAACCGGGTGAAATTTGCTTTATATATTAAATAGACTCCAATGCACATGGATCTCCCAATAACAGGTTGTTTAGGTAATAATGAGTTTTAAACCCATTATTCCGCCCAAAACAAGCATAAACCTGGTAAACCAGCCCAAAACAAAAAACTATTATAAAATACTTTCATATATAATAAACAGCCCAAATGCACACTAAAGCTCTAATTCAGGCAGTTTAATCAAATTAAATGCAAATTTTTCACCCTCATTTACTGTGTGTTACAATTACACTATCAATAAAACAATCAAACCATTTGCGTAAGTGAAATTTGTACGTACCTTTGCAGCCCGCAAACGAAATAGCGGGACGTTCTCTGAAAGTATAGCACAACATTTATTTGAAAATAAAGCTTGCAAAATCAACAAAGGTTACTACCTTTGCAGCCCGCAAAAGAGGAAACAAAATTGCGGTTGTACATTGAAAAAGCAGCTTTAAAATATTAAAAAATAAAGTTTGCAAAATCAACAAAGGTTACTACCTTTGCAGCCCGCTAAAGAGGAAACGATTTACGGTTTGTACGTTGGAAAAGCAGCTTGAAAAAATAAAAAAAATAAAGTTTGCAAATTCAGAAAAGGTTTCTACCTTTGCAATCCCAAAACGAGGGAGAAAAAATCGGAAACGGTTTCGAAAATAACGTTAAAAAGTTAAGAGCAATTCTTAACTAAAACAAATTGAAAGTTTAGGTTGCAATAACCGACAACATAAAGGAAGTCTGAGACAGACGACCGAATAAGTTCTTAAAAGAGATAGAGAATAAATTATGCAGCGTAACAGCAGCGAGTCTGTAAGGACGGACTGGAAGTTAACAGCGAAGCTCGAGAGAAGCGGATAATGTAAGAGAATATTTTTTTTTACAGATTTCTATTGATTGAGTTAATAGGGTCTGGATTTGAACAACACATTATACAATGGAGAGTTTGATCCTGGCTCAGGATGAACGCTAGCGGCAGGCCTAATACATGCAAGTCGAACGGGATTGAGAAGCTTGCTTTTCATGAGAGTGGCGCACGGGTGCGTAACACGTATGTAACCTACCTTAATCTGGGGGATAGCCTCTCGAAAGAGAGATTAACACCGCATAACATTATCGGATAGCATTTTCTGATAATCAAATATTTATAGGATTAAGATGGGCATGCGGAACATTAGCTAGTTGGTAAGGTAATGGCTTACCAAGGCTACGATGTTTAGGGGATCTGAGAGGATGACCCCCCACACTGGTACTGAGACACGG
>NZ_JBAZRC010000080.1:0-20829 GCF_041663085.1 Mucilaginibacter sp. | reverse complement strand
CATCGGGAATCTCCTGTTTGTTATCATAGGTGGTAACAGCAAATTGCGAATAGCCCCAGCCCTTGTCAACCCGCGCCATTCCCGATAGGATATACTCCTGGAACGCAGAGTTATAAACATATCCATCAACCTTATTTTGATAATTATGTGCCATTTTACCTGTAGCGCGGAAGGCATATTTCCAGTCGTTTTTTTTATAGGATAAACCCAGCGAGGAACCTATTAAACCGTTGTTGGTATGGTAATCGGCAATGATATCGCCGTTCAGCTTGCCGTCCTGCCCGTTGGGGATATAGGGTATCAGGTTGATAACCCCCGCCAGCGCATCCGACCCATAGGTTAAACTCGCCGGCCCCTTGATCACTTCGGCACGGGCAATGCCGTATTGGTCAATCTCGATGCCATGCTCATCGCCCCATTGCTGGCCCTCCTGGCGAATGCCATCATACAAAGTAAGCACCCGGTTATACCCCAACCCGCGAATAAAGGGTTTGGAAATATTTGGCCCGGTAGTAACCGCCGTTACGCCCGGTATGCCCTTAACAATGGCATCGATAATATTGTTATTCACATGCTGGTCGATATCTTTTTTGCTTAGTACCACAATAGGGACCGGGTTACTGCGAAGCTCAGTAGCGCGCGACACACCCGTTACCACTACCTCGCTCAGTTTTGAACTGTTTTCTTTCAGGTCGATGTTTTGGGTTCTGAGTTCGCCAGGGCTAAAGGGCACTTTAATCCGCTCTGCGAAATAACCTACGCTGCTGAACACCGCGGTGTATTCGCCGGGGGGGATATTTTTGATTTCGTAAAAGCCTTTATCGTTTGTAGTAGTGCCGTGTTTGGTCCCGCTAAGCACAACTGTAGCATAGGCAAGCGGTAAGTTATTTGCAGTTACCACACCTTTCAGGCTGCTTTTTTGTGCCGAAGATGTTAATGTTGATATAGTTAGGATAAATAGTAGTAGTTGACGCATGGGTATATTTTGTACAAACGTAAATAATTAATTTTATTAATCTATTAAATAAAATTAGTCTTGACTAATTTTATTTATAACCATACATTTTTGTTTATGTTTGTATAACCCAATAAATGAGTATGCACACACTATCGGAAGAGAACTACCTGAAATGTATTTACCGCCTGCAGGATAAGGGGCAGAAAATCACCCCTACGGCCATTGCCGAATCGCTTGGCAATAACCCGGCATCGGTGGTGGATATGATCCGCAAGCTGACCGATAAGCTGCTGATAGCTTATGATAAAAAGAAAGGCGTTGAGCTAACCGCACAGGGGCAAAAGGATGCTACCCTGATAGTGCGCCGACATCGTTTATGGGAAGTTTTTTTACTGGAGAAGCTGGATTATCATTGGGACGAGATCCATGATATTGCCGAAGAGCTGGAACACATTAAAGATGCTACACTGGCCGATCGCCTTGATAAATTCCTGGGTTTCCCCGAGTACGACCCGCATGGCGACCCGATACCCAAAGCCAACGGCAAAATGCCCAAACGCTACTCAACCACCCTGGCCGATGTTAAAGCCGGTGCGCATTGCCGGGTTGCCGCGGTAAAAGATACCACCAGCGCTTTTTTGCAGTATTTAATTAAGCTCAATATCAACATAGGCACAAAAATTCAGCTGATAGAAAAGATCCCTTTTGATAGCTCGCTGGTGATCAGTATTGACGGGAATGAGCAAAAAACCGTTTCGCAAAAGTTTGGGGAAAGTTTGCTGATAGATATGTAGGTGGATATTCAGTACTACGCTCGCAATGACGCGTGGGTAGAGGCGCGATACTTCTCTGCTCTTTGCTGTCGCGAGTTTAGCGCAGCGTAACTCGTGATGCAGCACAAAGTAAGCTTTCAGCTTACGACAGCTGAAAGCTGCAGCCATGAAATGTCGCGAGTTGAAAACTCGCGACAGCAGTATACTTCCTCATCCCCCATGCTCCCCTAACAAATCCTTTAAACTATCCAACGTATCCGCTTCCTCTTTTGGCTTATCGTGCCGCCAGCGCAGGATACGAGGGAAACGCAGGGCAATGCCCGACTTATGCCGCATGGATTTATTGATCCCCTCGAACCCGATCTCGAAGACCAGCTCGGGTTTTACGGTACGTACCGGGCCAAACTTTTCTAAGGTGTTGCGTTTAATAAAATAATCCACCTTGTTTATCTCGGCATCCGTAAGGCCGCTGTAAGCTTTGGCAAAGGGGACAAGCTTATCGCCATCCCAAACGGCAAAGGTATAATCAGTGTACAGGTCGGCACGGCGGCCATGGCCTTTTTGGGCGTAGATCATTACGGCATCAACAGATAGCGGGTCTATTTTCCATTTCCACCAGTCGCCACGGCGTCGGCCCACCTGGTAGGTAGCGCTTTTACGTTTCAGCATTACACCCTCTGCTATCATCGCACGCGATTGCTCGCGGGTGGTTTCCAGTTCTTCCCAGGTATTAAATTTAATAAGCGATGAAATACGGAACACTTCCGGGAACTCTGTTTCGCCTTGCAGTTTCTCCAGGATCTCCCGCCGTTCTGATTGTGTTTTATAACGGATATCTTCTCCCGCATATTCAAGGCAATCGTAAACAATGGTAGCAACGGGGCTGTCGGTCAAAATCTTTTTACTCAAATTTTTACGCCCGATGCGGGTTTGTAACACATTAAAGGGCATGGGCAAACCATTCTGAAAACCCAGGATCTCGCCATCAAGTACGGTGCCATCAGGCAGGGCATTCAGGAAGGGATGCAGTTCCGGGAATTTTTCGGTAGCCAGGTCTTCGCCCCGGCTCCAGATAAAAATTTCGCCGCCACGTTTTATCATCTGCGCACGGATGCCATCCCATTTCCACTCGGCCTGCCATTGTCCTGCATCTCCAAGGGCAAGGCCTACCTCTTCTGCCGATTTACGCTTCTCAGATGTTTCCTGAATAGGGTAAGCTAAAAAGAAGGGGTACGGGCGGGAAATATTGTCGGCCACATTTTGCTCTTGTATTAATTGGTCGTACGTATAATCCTCGGGCATCCAACTGCCCATAATACGATGGGTAAGCGCGGGCGCTTCAATGCCTGTAATATCTGCCAGGGCTTTTACCACCAGGTTATTTGACACGCCGATGCGGAAGCTGCCCGTAAGCAGTTTGTTAAATACAAAACGCTCCTGTCTGTCCAGCATCGCCCACGATTCCATCAGCCATAGCTTGCGCTCTTCCTCGGTACGGGCGGCCTGGGCATTTATTTCTGCTATCCACTCTGTTAAAGTTTTACTGCTGCTGTTTTGGCTCTCGGGCATTAAAAGCGACATGGTTTCGGCCAGGTCGCCCACTACGTGGTAGCTTTCTTCAAAAAGCCACTGCGGCATATTAGATGCCTCGATGGCCCAGTTACGGATGAGTGTAGAATTGACAGGCCTTTTGGGGCGCCTGCCGGTGAACAGGGCAAGCATGTGCATTTTATCGGTATCGGGTACGTTGGTAAAATAATCTTTCAGTACCTTAACTTTTTCGTTGGTTTTGTTGGTCTCATCTAACGAAAGGAAGAGCTGGGCAAATGCTTTCATGGCGCATCCTCCTTTACTACATCGCCTGATGGCGCGGTTTCTTTTACCTCTTCGCCCTCGGTTACCCGGGCGTCTTCTTCCTCGCCGCCATAAAGGGTATGTACCTCGCGGGCGTTAAAACCTATCTCGTTTAAATATCTGGTGAATGATGCCGTATAGCCATGGGTAAGATAAACACATTCGCAGCTGGTGGCATCAATGGCGCTTACAAGCCCGTTCCAATCGGCATGGTCAGACATGATGAACCCCCTGTCGGCAGCGCGGCGGCGTTTGGCACCACGTATGGCCATCCAGCCACTGCAATAGCCAAAGCTATACGGGCCAAATTTACGCATCCATGGCGTACCTACCGATGATGGTGGGGCAATGATAATGCCTTTGCGCACTTCTTCTTTTGAGGATTCGGAAGTGATACGTTCGGTAGGGTTTAAGATTACGCCGTTTCGGCGCAGCGCCTCGTTGGTGTTTTCGATAACGCCGTGAGTGTACACCTTGCCGATATCCAGGTCGAGGTTTTGCAGGATACGCTGCGCCTTGCCCAAAGAGTAACCAACGATAACTGTAGCCACGCCGTTTTCCACATTGCTGCGCCACCAGTTGTTTACATCGGTAAAAATTTCGGACTGTGGTTTCCACGAATAAACAGGCATCCCGAAGGTACACTCAGAAATAAAATGGTGGCATTTAACAGGCTCGAACGGTGTGGAGATACCATCGTCATCCGTTTTATAGTCGCCAGATACCACCCAAACAACGCCCTTGTATTCTACCCTTATCTGCGCCGAACCTATGACATGCCCGGCGGGGTACATAGAGATCTGCACACCATTTTTGGTTACGGTTTCGCCGTATTCGATGGTGCGCAGGTTTATTTCGCCAAGGCGATAATACAATACTTCTTTTGAAAGATGGTGCGCCAGGTAGTTCTGATGGCCCACATAAGCATGGTCGGCATGCGCGTGGGTGATGACGGCATCGTCCACAGGTTTCCATGGGTCAATGTAAAACTTCCCCTGTGCGCAGTAAATGCCCCTGTCTGTAAACTCCAGTAATGGTTTGGCCATAGTGTTTTAATAACCAGCGGAATGGGAATTGGTTTCAATTGAGGATTTTAACCACAGAGGGCACGGAGTTTTTCACAGAGAACACTGAGATTTTAAGAGCTACTCTCAGATTTTTCCTCTGTGTACTTTGTGTTTTCTCTTTGTGCCCTCTGTGGTTAAAATTGTTCCAAACAAAAAAGACGCGAAGTATCGCGTCTCTACGGTTAATCCTCCTGCGGGATGCGGAACAGGCAACCTTCCAGGCTTTCGTTTATGCGCAACTGGCATGATAGTCTGCTGCTTTCATCAACAAAGGGCAGGGTATCCAATATATCCAGCTCATCATCGCCGGGCGATGGCAGTTGCTCTAATCCTTTAAGTACCTGCACCCGGCAGGTGGCGCAAAGGGCCATTCCGCCGCAGGTGGCCAGGATCGGGTAATCGCTCCCTTTTAGAACTTCCATCAGGCTCAGGCTGATGCCTTCGGGTATTTCTACGGGAAACTGTATGCCATCCCTGCCTTCTACTGTAAATGTGATCATGCCAGTTCTGTTATGCCGTAAACGGTAGTGTACTTAAATGTAAGGCGCTGATCGGGGTACACGTGCTTGAATGCACTCTGCGCCATCAGGGCCGCTTCGTGGAACCCGCATAGTATCAACTTTAGCTTACCGGGATAGGTATTAATATCGCCTATGGCATAAATACCTTCTACATTTGTGCTGTAATCAAACGTGTTTACTTCGATGGCTGCCTTATCAATATTCAGTCCCCAGTTTTCTATCGGCCCCAATTTCGGACTCAAGCCAAACAGCGGGATAAAATTATTGGCCTGTAAATGCTTGTTTTGCCCATCGGGGCCGGTAATCGTTATTTGCTCTAAATGCCCCGCGCCATCCAGTGCTACAACGCGCGATTTAAGGACAAGATCAATAACGCCGGTTTTGGCCAGTTCGGCTACCTTTTCAGCAGCATCCGGCGCGCCTCTAAAGGTATCGCCCCGGTGTACAAGGGTTACCTTTTTTGCTACGTTAGCTAAAAAAATGGTCCAGTCTAAGGCGGAGTCGCCGCCACCAGCAATTACAATATTACGATCGCGAAACACTTCGGGGTTACGTACGGCGTACATCACACCCTTACCTTCAAATTCGGTAAGGCGGTCAACCTCGGGTTTGCGCGGCTCAAAGCAGCCCAGGCCGCCTGCTATTACCACTACTTTGCAATTGATCTGGGTGCCCTCATTTGTGCCGATAAGCCAGGTGCCATCTTCTTGCTTTTGCAGGGTTTCAACACGCTCGCCAAGTGTATAGCCTGGGTGGAAAGGTGCTATTTGTTCGGATAGTTTATCAACCAGTTCCTGCGCGTTAACAGCCGGGTAACCGGGGATATCATAGATGGGTTTTTGAGGATATATTTCTGAAAGCTGCCCGCCGGCTTGCGGCAGCGAATCTATTAAATGGCAATGCATTTTAAGGAGGCCGGCTTCAAAAACGGCAAACATCCCTGTGGGCCCGGCGCCGATGATGCCTATATCTGTAGTTATCATATCATTGGTGTTAAGATTCTAAATTTTGGTATATCTTGTTGAGTATGGTCTTCAACTGCTCGTAGTCCTGCTCGGTAAGGTTTTGCCAGGCTTTCATCCGGATATCATCAACCAGTGGCGATAGTTCAACCAACTTGGCTTTACCGGCTTTGGTAAGGTGAACGGTGAAGCTCCGGCGGTCGTCCTTATGTGTTATGCGCTCGGTTAATTCCTTTTTGCAAAGCAAATCAATAATGCGGGTTAGCGTGGGATTATCCTTGCCTGTAATTTCTGCCAGCTCTTTTTGTTTTAGGTAGCGGTCGTTATCCAGGCTTTTAAGGATCAGCCACTGGTCAACAGTAAGATCAAAATTACCACTTGCGAATCTTTGCTGTGCATATCCCTTTACCCGGCGCGCTGTGCGATCGAGCAGGTAAGAATAACTATCGAATTTTTTAGTTGTCATACTAATTATTAGTAAAACAAATATAAACATGAATTTAGCTTACTTGTACATTGAAATGTAAATTATTTATACGGGGGCGCACAAAAAGAGCTTAAACAAAAAAGGGAAGCGATATATCGCTTCCCTTTTTTGTTTGTTGAAAAAGAATGTTAATTAGTGCCTGCGGGTTTTACACTGGTTAATTTATTACCCTGTGTAAGGTAATCCGTCAGGATCTGCCCAGCTTCTTTTTGTAAGAAATCAAGGTCTTCATTTTTTGGTTTAGGCTGGCCTTTTTTCAATGCCGGTAAGCCTAAAGCGACCCTGCGCAAATTGTTTTGCTCAAAAGCTTTTTTCTCTTCCTCGTCGCGCTGTTGCTTAAGCTTTTGCTCGTTAAGTGTTACGCTTATCTCTTCCGACTGTTTCTTTGACTCTTCGATGTCCTGAAGCAAATATTTATAGCTCTGGCTGGCGGCCATACGGTCGTCATGCAGCTTTTTAAGCTGAGGTAAAACATTAGCGAAGCTACCTACTGGCGTATAATCGCTTTTCGCGATCATATCAAACGGCATTGCAGATGGCTCGGTATCCTCGCCATATTTATCCAACGGGATGATTGACGGGAATGTGATATCGGGTATTACACCCTTGTGCTGTGTTGAGTTGCCGTTTATGCGGTAAAACTTTGCGATAGTTAAGTTAAGCTGGCCAAACTTGTTTTGGCTACCGGTTGCCACTGTTTTTGCTTTACCGGCCAGGGATAGTAATTTATCTTTTAACGATGGCGCGATAACTTTATCCAGGTCTATAGGGTTTTGTACCGAGCCTTTACCGTAGGTTTGGGTACCCAATATTAAACCGCGGCCATAATCTTGTATAGCGCCCGAGAAGATCTCTGATGCAGAAGCACTGAATCTATCAACCATGATGGCTAATGGGCCCGAATAAGCTACAGCAGGGTCTTCGTCCTGATTAACATCTATCTGGTTACGTGAATCCCTTACCTGTACAACGGGCCCTGTTTTTATAAAAAGGCCGGTAAGTTCAACCGCTTCCATTAATGATCCGCCACCGTTTTGGCGAAGATCTATCACAACACCATCAACGTTTTCACGCTTTAGGGTGTCAAGTATCAGCTTCACATCGCGGGTGGTGCTTTTATAGTTAGGGTTGCCTGCTTTATAATCGGCAAAATCAAGGTAAAACGCCGGGATAGAGATAACCCCTATCTTAACTATTTTGCCATTATTGTTATACGTACGGATCTCCTTTTTAGCAGAGATATCTTTTAGGATGATCTTTTCGCGAACCAACTCTACAATACGTGGTTTGGCTGTGGCCGCGCTGCCTTTTGCTAAAAGCTGGAGTCTTACAGTTGTGCCTTTTGCACCACGTATAAGCGCAATGGCGTTATCTATCCTCCAGCCAACAACATCCTGGAATTCGCCGGTTTTACCCTGGGCAACCGCAATAATGCGGTCATCAACATTTACCTGTTTGCTTTTATCGGCAGGGCCACCGGCTGTAACAGCTTTAATGGTTACATATTCATTATCTACCTGTAACGATGCACCTATGCCCTCTAAAGAGCGGGTCATATCTATATTGAAATTTGCAGCAAGCGCAGGGTTAAAGTAATTTGTATGCGGGTCTATAGCTTCGGTAAAGGCATCCATAAACGCCTGAAAAACATCCTGGTTTGAAAGCTTGTTTGATTGCGATAAGATGCTGGTATAACGCTTTTTTAGTGTTTCTTTATTCGCGGCAAGTTCTTTGCCGGTTAGTTTCAGGTTAAGCAGGTCGTATTTTACGCGCTGTGCCCAAAGGTTATGCAGGTCGGTTTCTGATGCTGCCCACGGCATTTTATCGCGGTCGTAGGTGTATGTCTCGTTTTGGCTAAAATCGAAGTTTTTACCAAGTTCGGCTACAGAGAATGCAACGTACTCGTTATAGCGTTTCTGAAACACGTTGAACATGTAAAATACATTGGCCAGGTTACCGGCTTTAATATCATCATCAAACTGGGTTTTAAACTGGTCAAACTCTTTTACATCAGATGCCAAGAGGTAGTTGTGGTTCTCATCTAGTTTTTTCAGGTAGCGGTCATATATAATTGCCGATACCGAATCGTTCATCGGTACCTTTTTGTAATTATAATCAGAAATAAGCGTGGCTACATATTTTAAAACAACGGCTTGCTGTTCGTCTGGCTGCAGGTCATTAGGGCCTGCGTGTTTGTAGTTGATTTTTGACGGAGCTGCGTTGCAGGCAAGAGCAGCCGCTAAAACCAGCATTAAATATAATTTCTTGAACATATCTTTTACACTATTTAAATCGGGACCTGAATAAAACATCAATACTTGTGCCTGTTTTTAATTTGCCTATAAAAAAAGAGACAGCCACCAAGCCGTCCCGCTAATATATTGAATAACAATATTACAATAATGTTTGGTTTGTTTTATTATAGACACTCCATTTTACGCAAATGTTACAAAAATAGCGTGCTATTTCGATTTTGGAGCGGTATCAACAGCCTCAGCATAACGCAACTCTGATTTTGGTAACCAAACCTTATTGCTTTGCACGAATTTTATCTTTTCGTCTACCATCTTAACGTCCTGGGTACGGCCGGTATTACGTGCCAGGTCCCGCGCTTCGGTTAAGTCCTGATGGGCCTGGGTCATATCGCCCAAATCGGCCTTAATAAGGGCCAGGCTTACCAGGTTATTTATGGTGTGCTGATGATCGCTTTGTTGTTTTGATATAAGGATGCTTTGCAGGTAATACCACTTAGCTTCCGACAGGCGGTTCTCGCCCACATATATCCTTGCCAGCTCGCTAAAACGGTAACTGGCCTGCGCGTACTCGCGGAAACGCATATTGTGCTGTGCTGCGCGCATTACTATACGCTCGTTGATCTCCAGATTGAATTGGCTGCGCGGGATAACAGCTGCAGAAAGTGTTTTTGGATTGTACGGAGGGCGTTTTGCCGCCAGGTAATTTTTTAATGACCGGTCTTTAACCTGCGCAATTTGCGGGTATCTGGTATGCTTTTTAAAGTCGCCGCGCCACCATTGGGCTGATGCCGAAAGGTTGAGAGCACAAAGAATTATTAAGATGATATATCGCATTTAAATCTTTCGCGGGGGTATAGTTAAATTAACTGGTATGCAAATGTAAAAATTAGTTTTCTGATTTACAATAGCTTAAAACAGCTTGTTATACGCTGACATTTAAGTACATAAATTGAAAAGTATCTTAACGGGCCATCGGGTTGAATATTGTTAAGCAAATTAACCCGCCTACATCATCTAATTTACAAGAGCAACGGTTAAATTAATTAAAACAGTAATAATAAATCTATACGGGCATGGCATATCTCATAAAATCTAAGATAGATGTTATAAGATAGATAAGTGGTTGATGCCTAATAACACATATTTGTGGCCATTTATTCTACAATTACGCTTTTAGATTGAGACGTGAGTTTTTGGTATGGGTTGTTTAAGAAAGATTTCACATAATCTGTCCCCTCCACGGTAAAACCCGGGGCATGCCCTTTGTTGTGTATAATCATTAATTGGCAATTGGGCATATAACGTTTAATTAAACGGTTATAAAATGGCCGGCAATCAGGGTCAATATCACCAGCCGATATCAATGCGGGGATGTTGGAGTAAACAGGTTGTTTTGCAACTTTTGGTTCGGGCGTTACCTGCCAGCAATTGCATATGGCGTGGTTTACATTATTAAACGGGTAGCCGGCTAACCATGGCAGTACCAAAGCCTGTTGCTTTTCTAATTCAGGGTCGGCATAAGCAATTTGTTCTGTGCAATAAACAGAATAACGCATACCAAGAGAAATACCAGCGTTGCCGGCAAAATATTCGTCGAGTACTTCTTTAACATATTTTTCCTGGCGGTTCTCGATAATATCGATCATGACACCCGCTACTGTATTAACCTGCCGAGAATTCAGCCGGTTAATTACTGCGTCAAGCAACTCGTTTTTAGTGTAAATTACATTGATGCTTTTAGTGCTGTCATTTTCTTTGTAAGGAATAGTAAAACGTTTTCCATTGATAGCGGTAAAATAACGATGGAAGCGTGTTCTTAAGTTTTTATATTTTGAAGACAGGGAGTCTGCTTCGCAATCATTGAAAACCTGATCCAAGGCTTCATTTATGTTAAATAAAGCGTGTTCTTCAAAATTAACATAGCCGGGTAGAGGGGAGTTTAAAATTAGGGTACGAACCCCTTCCGGATGAATCCGTGCCATAGTCAGCATCAAACCCCCACTGTAAGAAATGCCTACTAAGTTGAGTGAGTCAACATTTAAGGCTAATCTTAAATCATTCATGTCTTCTGCGCTCTCAATGGTGTTGTATGCTGATAAGTCGATCCCTTGCTTTGTAAAACTGTTTCGGCATTCCATTATGGCAGCTAATAAGAGGCTGTCTTAATCTTTTCCTTCTCTGTAGCTACGTTTAATGGCCGATGCTACTCCTATACAATCCAGGCAGGGTTTTGCCCGTTTTGTTCCACGCTGATCAAATGCGATAAAGCCACCAAATGCTAAAAAGCCCGAATTATAACTGATGCTATCAATATTAAGGGTTGTACTGTAACCAGGCCCGCCCGTTGTATAAAGTGAAATGTTTGTACGGGGATTCTGATCTGGTTTACGAACAAATAGAAATGGGATTTTCACCTTTCGTCCGCCCGGTTTATTCCTGTTTTCGGGTACAACTAAATAGCCGGTTTTTAAAATTAGCCTTGGGTCGGCCTTAACCATTGCGGGAAAAGGCTCAATAATCGGCTTATACTTTTGGCCGTATAGGGTTTCACTAAACGCTGTGGCAAAAAGCAAAGCTATAATAAGTGTTTTCATAAGCGCTGTTTGCATACAAAGAAAAGGATTGTAAGCAACCGCGGAAAGTAAAAAACGGACATCTTATAAATATTGCTTTGTTAACCTTTGGCCGGTAAAGTTTACAATGCCTTTATGAAAATGGCTCAGATCATAATAGCCATAATCCATAGGGATAAAGTGTTCTCTATCATTAATGAAAGCCGTTAGTGCATTTCTTCCCTGCAATATTGAAAAATATTTTTTGGGTGGGGTGCCGATAACCCTGTTGAAATAACGATTGATGGTTTTAGAAGTAATGAATAATTTTTCTGCAATCATAGAGGTTTTTAACTGCATCCCCGCAACTTGATATTGACCAATACAATCATTAACTATTTTAACATAATGATCTTGGTTGCTTCGCTTAATGTAAGTTTTCAATAGATAAGACTCCATATGCATCACCCGCTCTTCAAAACTTATTGGCTGTTTTATTTTTTGGAGTAGTTGCCAAGGCAATATTTGATTAAGGTTAATGATCTGATCGATAAAACAAACCTGATTTATGCCCAAAACGGCTTCTAAACCCCCGGGGTTGAATTTTACGGTAAATATGTTATCAACAGGTAATTTATGTCTCGTTACATCCCCGTTTCGCAATATCAAAACATCTTGCTCTTTATTTACATAGTATCGGGTATTTTTCAAATCAATATAATAAGGAGCGCCAAGATTAATATAGAAAGTAGGCGTCCAACTGGGGAACATTTTTACAGATGAAAATTTATCTTTTATATGCTGAACGGAGCTATCTAAAACCGACTGAGAATAAAACTCGACATGGTTGATCAAGTCTTCACAAGGCATGCTGAACTCATATATTTTACGAATATTCTGAAATATCTCAACCATGTTTGTTAACTATAGGTGTAAAAATAGCTTTTGACATCAAAAAGCTATATGAATGTCACCCTAAGTATAAAAGAGGCTACTCAAAAACCTCTACCTCGCCATCATGCAAGGCCCAAACCATATAGGGGTGGGTATCGGCATGGTAAATATCGCCGGTATTGGTTATGCCTATAATTCCGGCAAAGCCATCGTAGGGTTTCATTTCATCCAAAGTTTTTGCTGTAGCTGTAGAAAGCGGCATACCGTCGGTTACGCGGGTAACAATTTTGGTTGCTACGGATGCGCTGGTAATATCTTCACCTACGCCGGTGCATGATATGCCCGCGTATTTGTTGGCATAATTGCCGGCAGTAGTAGCCGAATCGCTCACACGGCCCGGTATTTCAAACCCCTTGCCGCCGGTTGAGGTTGCCGCAGCGATATCGCCATAAATATCAAGCGCTACACAGCCTACTGTACCCAGCCGGATGGAATCGCTTAGCTTTTTTTCGTATTCCTTACGGCGCTGGGGCGTTTCGGGGTTATAATAGGCTACGCCGTTATTGGCCGCGAATGCATTAGCACCTAAGCCGCTGAGTACGCGGTCGTCATAGTCCATCAGTTTTTCGGCAATGCAAATGGGGTTTTTTACATCCTCAATGTTAATAACACCGCTAAACTTTTGGGTTTTGCCATCCATCAGGGAGGCGCTTAATCTTATTTTGCCGTCGCTTTGTATTTGTGAGCCGGTGCCTGCGTTAAACAGGTCGCAATCTTCTAAAAGGCAAACGGTGTATACAACGGTTTGGGCAGCGGTATGGCTTTCCAGGTATTTGTGGCCAAGCGTAACAATTTCTCGCAGGGCATCCTGTTTGGCTTTTTTTACTTCCTGGTTTGTAAGCGATTCGCTAAAAAAACCTCCGTGTATAATCAGCTTCATTGTAAATCATTATTATCACTATCCTGGGCGCTAATAAAAACGTCCTCCTCAACCTTTATCGCTTTTTTAATGATCATGCGGTGCTGCTGCAAATCGTATTTATCAAATATCGACATTACATGCACCTTTAAGTTCTCTATAGAAACAGGGTCGCCTATCTCTACATCATAAACGTTGGTTTCTACAATATTCTTGCCATCAACCAACATTATTAATCCCGAGCCTATAGCTTCCATCATATAGCCTTCGGTTATGAGCAGGCCTGCATCTTCGCCAAGGCCAATACCCAGTATACCGGGGTTGGTTGCTACGGCGTACAATAAACGGCCAATGCGGCCACGCTGTACAAAGTGCGTATCAACAATAACCGAATCTATAAAGCCAAGGCCTGCGGTTATCTGTACTTCGCCCTTAATAAGGGCTTCGTTGCTTTGCCCGCGATAGATC
This sequence comes from Mucilaginibacter sp., assembly GCF_041663085.1. Classification (GTDB taxonomy): domain Bacteria; phylum Bacteroidota; class Bacteroidia; order Sphingobacteriales; family Sphingobacteriaceae; genus Mucilaginibacter. Next base: position 7,119 of record NZ_JBAZRC010000080.1, on the reverse strand, counting down.
ATGTGAGTTGAAGCCGCCGCGGCACCGGCAGATGTGCCCGCAATAACAAAATTCTCGTTTTGGTAACGTTGTTTCAGGATCTGCAAAAATTGGGTGCCACCAAAAATTGCGGTTAAACGCAGCTGGTCGCCACCGCTAAACATCACCACATCGGCTTTGCTTATTCGCTCTAAATACTCCGGGTCTGAAGCGTGCTCGCGGCTTTTTATATGCAGTACGTTAACATGCGTAACATTAAGCTGGTTAAATGCTTTAATGTATTCGTTGCCAACAAGTTCGGGTATTTGCGATGCGGTAGTAATTACCTCTACAACAGAACCTTCTTTCTTCTCAGACTCGTTAATAATGCGCTTTAGAATGCCTTTTTCAAAAAACTTAATGTAATTGGGCTGCATAATATGCTCTACTACGCTCACATTACTACCCATATCAACAGCTCCGCCTATTATTACCAGTTTTCCTTTCGGCACATCCATAATCTTTGTATCAGTTATATACAAATTAAAAAAAAATTGATTAAAAACTAACACATTAATTAATAAAACTGCCTTTTTTGGCTAAAACATTTCAAAACATTCATAAGTTTTTTAGCTTTAGAGATATTATCCCATATCAAGTTCCTGAAGCATTTATGAAGATCGAGAATATACAAGTACTGCGCGGCCCAAACATTTGGAGCATTAGCCGCAAAAAGTTAATACAAATGCGGCTAAACCTGGAGGAAATGGAAGACCGCCCATCTAATACCATTGATGGTTTTTATGAGCGTTTAAAAGAATTGATACCAAGTTTATACAGTCACCGTTGCTCGCCGGGTGTACCGGGCGGTTTTTTTGAGCGTGTTATTGCGGGTACCTGGATGGGCCATGTGATAGAACACGTTGCTTTAGAGATACAAACCCTTGCGGGTATGGATACCGGTTTTGGCCGCACGCGTGAAACCAAAACACCGGGCACATACAACGTAGTGTTTGCTTACCTGGAAGAAAAAGTGGGTGTGTTTGCGGCCGAAAGCGCCGTAAATATTGTACAGGCAATTATTGATGGTACCGAATACGACCTGGAGAAGGATATACAAACCATGCGCGAAATTCGCGAGAACACACGCCTGGGCCCAAGCACCGGATCTATTGTTGAAGAGGCTATTGCCCGTCGCATCCCATGGATCCGTCTAAACAACCAATCGTTAGTGCAGTTGGGGTACGGCAAAAACCAGGTTCGTTTCCGCGCTACCATGACCGAGAGGACGAGTAGTATTGCTGTTGATATTGCCAGCAACAAGGACGAAACCAAGCGCCTTTTACAGGAGCAAGCAATCCCCGTTGCCAAGGGCATGACCATCAGCAAAACCGAGCAGGTGATAGAAGCGATTGACCGTATCGGCTTCCCTCTGGTATTCAAACCGCTTGACGGTAACCACGGGCGCGGCATCAGCATCAATATTAATACAACTGAAGATGCCATTGCGGCTTACGAGTTTGCTGCGAATATCTCGCGCCGTGTAATTGTAGAGCGCTACATAACCGGCTATGATTTTAGGGTACTGGTGATAGATAATAAAATGGTTGCCGCTGCCCTGCGCGACCCGGCACACATAATTGGCGACGGTGAACTGAATATTCAGGAACTGATAGACAAGGAAAACGCCGATCCGCGCCGTGGATATGGGCACGAAAATGTGCTTACCCTGATTGATATTGACCGCGACACCTTAGACTTGCTGGAGAAAAAGGGATATACCTTAGAAACTGTACCGGCTAACGGCGAAAAGATATTTGTAAAATCGACCGCTAACTTAAGCACCGGTGGTACGTCTGTTGATGTTACCGACCATGTACACCCTGAAAATATTTTTATATGCGAGCGCATTTCCAAGATCATCGGCCTGGATATATGCGGCATTGATATTATGGCCAAAAACCTTACTGAGCCACTTACCGAAAATGGCGGCGTGGTATTAGAAGTTAACGCAGCCCCGGGCTTCAGGATGCACATTGCACCAAGCGAAGGTTTGGCGCGTAACGTGGCCGGCCATGTTATTGATATGCTTTACCCGCCGGGTAAATCTGCCCGCATCCCTATTATAGCCATAACCGGCACCAACGGCAAAACAACCACCACGCGTTTAATAGCGCATATTGTGAAGAACAATGGCCTGCGTGTAGGCTTTACTACAAGCGACGGGATTTACGTGCAGAATAATATGATGCTGAAGGGCGATACTACCGGCCCGGTAAGCAGCGAGTTTATTTTAAAAGACCCAACGGTTGAGTTTGCCGTGTTGGAAACCGCCCGTGGCGGTATCCTGCGATCAGGCCTTGGCTTTAGCCGGTGCGATATTGGCGTTATAACCAATATACAGGAAGACCACCTGGGCCTGGCCGATATTCATACCCTTGATGACCTTGCACGTGTAAAAAGCGTAGTGATCAACTCGGTTAAAAAAGATGGCTGGGCTGTGCTTAATGCTGATAACAAATACTGTGTGCAAATTGGCAAAAAGGCCGATTGTAATGTAGCGTATTTTAGCAGGGATGAGAAAAACCCGGTAATTGTAGCGCATTGCAAAAAAGGCGGTATTGCCTGCGTATGCGAGAATGGCTTTATCACCATTATGAAAGGCGACTGGAAGATACGCGTGCAGCGTACCATCCTTATCCCGCTTACCTTTGGTGGCACCGTGCCGTTTATGATTGATAACGTAATGGCGGCTACATTGGCTACCTTCTTACACGGCTTTAAAACCGAGGATATTAAAATGTCGCTGGAAACTTTCATTCCGTCGGCAGCACAAACGCCGGGCAGGATGAACATCTTTGAGTTCAAAGATTTCCGTTTCATGATAGATTTTGCGCATAATCCGGATGGCTATAACGGTATCAAAACCTTCCTGAGCCATATCGATTCGCCGCTGAAGATCGGTATTATAGCCGGTACCGGCGACAGGCGCGATGATGATATCCGCGAGATTGGTAAGATAGCTGCCGAGATGTTTGATTATATCATCCTTCGCCAGGAGAAACACCTGCGTGGCCGCACTGCAGAAAATATTCTGAGCCTATTAACAGACGGTATAAAATCTGTAGATATTAATAAACGGTTTGAAGTGGTACCAAAAGAAATCGACGCTATTAAACACGCCATGAGCCTGGCCCAACCGGGCACATTCATTACCGCACTAAGCGATGTGGTTGATAACGCCATTGAAGCGGTACAAAATTACCAGGAGCAGGAACGGAACGGATTGTTTAACGTTTAGCCCCCCAGCCCCCTGAAGGGGGAGCTTTTGAAATGCTTTAAGCCCGTCTAAAAAATCAGACGGGCTTTTTTATTATAGAGACGCGATACTTCGCGTCTCTACATCTTTGGCTTCCTGTCGCTCAAATAATAATGCCATAACAACATACTTGCTATTGTTCGGTAAGGTTTCCATTGTTCGGCCAGTAATACTAATTCCTCTTTAAGCGTTTCTTTTGGCAAGCTTTTTAACCGTTTAATAGCATTTACGATGGCCAGGTCGCCGATGGGTAAAACATCGGTATGCTGTAGTACAAACATCAGGTAAACATCCACCGTCCAGTTGCCGATTCCTTTTAGAGCGGTTAACTGGGCGCGGATGTCAGCGTCTTCCATTTGCTGAAAAGCTTCAAGATCAATTTGCCCGCTGATGATAGCCTCGGCCAGGTACCTGATGTAAGCCGTTTTTTGGCGACTGCAATAACATTCGCGCATTTCAGCATCAGTTAATAGTAAGATGCGTCCCGGGGTAATTTCCTGCACCCGTTCGCGCAGTTTATTTAGGGCTGATAAAGCCGAGGCTAACGATACCTGTTGCTCCAGTATAATGTGTACCAGGGTTTCAAAGGTATTGGGCCTTGTCCACATTGGCGGGTAGCCATATAGCTGAATAACGTTAGCGAAATCGGCATCCATCTGGGCGAGCTTGTCGCAGATGGCGTTATAAGTAGCTTTGGTAAACTGTTGTGGCATTGTTTTGTTAGTATAAACAAGTTGTCATCCTGAGGAACGAAGAATCTATTCGCCGATAGATCCTTCGTTCCTCAGGATGACAAAGTAGTTCAAATCCCATTAAAATACTAATTTTTTTAGGATTTAGCATTTCTATTTCTGATTTTTACATTTATGAACAACCTGCCGCCATTAGCCGAACGCATGCGCCCCAAATCATTGGATGATTATGTGGGCCAGAAACACCTCGTTGGCAAGGGCGCTGTTTTGCGCAAGGCTATCGAGAGTGGCTCACTGCCTTCCATGTTGTTTTGGGGGCCGCCGGGTGTGGGTAAAACTACGCTGGCTTATATCATATCACAATCGTTATACCGCCCGTTCTTTGCGTTAAGTGCTATTAACTCCGGAGTTAAAGATGTACGCGAGGTGATAGAAAAGGCATCACTGCTAAAAGAGCAGGGCGAAATATTACCAATACTTTTTATTGACGAGATCCACCGTTTCTCTAAATCGCAGCAGGATTCGCTGCTGGGCGCTGTTGAACGGGGTATTGTAACACTGATTGGCGCTACTACAGAAAATCCATCGTTCGAGGTGATCTCCGCATTGCTGTCGCGATGCCAGGTATATATTTTGCAACCGCTGGAAGAGCAGGACCTGCTCGACCTGCTGGAGAAAGCTAAAAAAGAAGATATTGTACTGAGAGAGAAGAACATCATCATAAAAGAACATGAAGCCCTGCTACGCCTTAGCGGAGGCGATGCCCGCAAGCTGCTGAATATTTTTGAACTGCTGGTAAACGCGTTCGACAGTAAAAAAATAGTACTGACCAACGATGTGGTGCTGGAGCATGTGCAGCAGAACATGGCCCTGTATGATAAAACCGGTGAACAGCATTACGATATTATTTCGGCATTTATTAAAAGCATGCGGGGCAGCGACCCGAACGGCGCCATATACTGGCTTGCCCGGATGATAGTAGGTGGAGAAGACCCGCTGTTCATCGCCCGCCGGATGTTGATACTGGCATCAGAAGATATTGGGAACGCTAACCCCAATGCATTATTGCTGGCGCAGGCTTGCTTTGAATCAGTCAATAAAATTGGTATGCCCGAATCGCAACTGATATTGAGCCAAACGGTTATTTATTTGGCAACATCGCCAAAAAGTAATTCGGCCACTACAGCTATTGGCGCGGCTATTGCCCTGGTTAAACAAACCGGCGACCTGCCCGTACCCCTGCACCTGCGCAATGCGCCAACCAAACTGATGAAAAACATAGGCTATGGCAAAAACTACAAATACGCCCATAGCTTTGAAGGCAACTTTGCCGAGCTCGATTTTTTACCCGAAGCCATCAGGGGAACAAAAATTTATGAGCCTGGTAACAATGCGCGCGAGAATGAATCAAAAGAAAAGCTAAAGAAACTTTGGGGCGACAGGTATAAATATTAGTATCTTAACCGCTGGTTAATCTCAGGTTAAACTTTTCACGATCATTCAAATGATATCTACCTTCTTCGATCACGAGCTTAAAAGTTTTTGGCGCTCAAAAAACACAGGTAAAAGTATAGCGGTAAAAGTGGTGATGGGGATCCTCATCTTCATTTTGTTTTTGTATGTACTAGCCCTCGGGCTTTTTATGGATAAGCTGGTTGGTGCCATGTTCCCTAAAGAGGATTTGACAGTTGCCTTCTGTGGCATTGTACTGGTCTATTTCCTGTTCGACCTGCTGATGCGCTTACAGTTACAGGAGCTGCCTACCCTTAAAGTTCAGCCCTATTTGCACCTGCCGGTTAAACGGAACAGCGTTGTTGGTTATTTGGCGTTAACTGCCCAGTTATCGTTCTTTAATTTGTGGCCCATAGTGATATTCGGACCGTTTATACTGAAGATAATCCTGCCGGTATCTGGCGCGGTAACAACACTTGTATTCATCGTTTCCATCATCGGGTATTCTATATTTAACAATTACCTGGCCTTATATATTAAACGTAAAGCCAACTTAAACGGCTGGATATTTTTAATAGCAGGCGCGGTTTTAACACTGGCAACCTGTGGCGATTATGTATGGCACCTGTATTCGTTAAAGGCAATCTCGTACCTGTTTTTTGGCAACCTGATTACTAAACCCTACCTGGTGATACTGCCGGTAGTACTTGCTGTTGCCATGTATTACCTAAACTTTTACTACTTAAAGGGCAACCTGTATTTAGAAGAGCTTAGCTCTAAAAAGGAATCGGCAAAAAGCAGTACCGAAATACCATTGCTAAGCCGCTTTGGCCATGTAGGCGATTTGGTAGCAAACGAAGTAAAGCTGATACTGCGTAACAAACGGCCGCGCTCGGCCCTCATTATGGGCTTGTTCTTTATGTTTTACGGGCTGATATTTTACACGAACCCCAAACTGGGCGAAAGCTTTAAAATTTTTGTGGGTATGTTTATGACGGGCATATTCATTATTAACTACGGTCAGTTTATGTTTAGCTGGCAGGCCTCGCATTTTGATGGAATACTGGTGAGCAAGGTTAAATTCTCCGATTTTTTAAAAGCGAAATACCTGCTGTTCACTATCGTATCAACTGTGGCGTTTATACTCACCACGCCTTACGCTTACTTTGGCTGGCGCACGGTGCTTATCCACTTTGTAATGTACCTGTGGAATTTGGGCATCAATACCACCATTGTACTATACTTTGCCAACCGCAACTATAAACGTATCGACCTGAGCAAAGGCGCTTCTTTTAACTGGGAGGGCGTAGGTGCAAGTCAGCTGTTGCTGTCGTTCCCGCTGATATTGTTCCCCTACGTAATTTATTTACCGTTTAAATTTATGGGCTATACCAATGTAGGCCTGGCGGTACTGGCAATAATAGGCGTAGCATTTATCATAACCCGCGACTTTTGGATCAAAAAACTGGAAGCAGATTTTTACACAAAAAGATATAAAATAGCCGAAGGCTTCAGAAATAAATAACATGATTGAGATTAAAGACCTGAAAAAAGTTTACAACGGCGTAACTGTAGTAAACGTACCGCATGTACAAATAAACAAAGGCGAAAGCATTGGCCTTGTAGGTAATAATGGCGCGGGTAAAACCACCCTGTTCCGTATGATATTGGATCTGCTCCGTGCCGATAAAGGCGAGG
>NZ_JBAZRC010000079.1:0-20902 GCF_041663085.1 Mucilaginibacter sp. | reverse complement strand
AAAAATATTGTGCTTGGCCTGTTTGATTACTCGGGCAATGATGGCCGCGACGAAATTGATATTGAGTTTGCAAGATGGGGCAACTCGGCATGGCCAAATTTAAACTATACCATATTCCCAAAAGCCGGCGACCCGCCAACCCCTGCAAGTTATTCTACCGAGTTTACATCGCCGGGCGGTACCTATACCACCCACAGGTTTAAACGCACATCAACCAGCGTGGTATTTAAAAGCCTTTACGGGTTTTATAACGACGACACCAACCTATTCCTGACCAAAACATTTAACAGCCCGGGTACCTCTATCAGTACTTTAAGTATGCCGGTATTGCTAAATCTTTGGTGCTTTAACGGCCTTGCACCATCAAACGGGCAGGGTGTTGAGGTGGTGATACATAACTTTAAGTTTACAACTTTATAAATCCCCCTCTATAAAAAAGGCAAGCCGCATTACATGGCTTGCCTTTTTATGAAAAATTATTGCAAATAATAATGCTTAATACAGTTCAGCCTGTCATCCAGTTCATACACCCATGGCGTTGCGGTGGGGATATCCAGTTTGGCCACATCCTCGTCGCTCAGGTTCTCTATATATTGTATAAGCGCGCGCAGGCTGTTGCCGTGGGCACAAATAATAACTTTCTTATTCTCGCGGATAGCCGGCACAATGCTTTCGTGCCAAAAAGGTAGTGCCCTGTCCATGGTTTCGCTCAGGTTTTCAGTAAGGGGTAGTTCGCGGTAAGTCAAATCATTATACCGCAGGTAATTGCCCGGGAAGCGGTCGTCCTGCTCAGTAATAGCAGGCGGATGTTCATGCGGGTCGCGGCGCCACTTATGCACCTGCTCTTCGCCATATTTCTCAATAGTTTCGGCTTTGTTAAGGCCTTGCAGGGCACCGTAAAAACGTTCGTTTAACCGCCATGATTTATGCACCGGGATCCATAACGCATCCATCTGTTCCAGCACAAAATGCATGGTTTTTATACTTCTTTTTAACACCGATGTAAAACCCACATCAAAGGTATAACCATGCTGGGCAAGCAGTTTACCTGCCTGTATGGCTTGTTGCAGGCCTCCATCAGACAGGTCGACATCCGTCCATCCTGTAAAGCGGTTTTCCTGGTTCCAAATACTCTCGCCGTGGCGTATCAATACTAATTTTTGCATGGTCAATAGGTAACGTTTAATAGGGGTTGGAGTTTAAAAAACTATTGCTAATTCGATTTATTTCGATTAGATTGCATCTTATAAACCAAATTTAAACCTTTTTATGATACCAACTACTCCTGTTGTTGTAAAGGATGGCATTGCCAACCCTGCACCGCTTGGCCTATGCGCCTTCGGTATGACCACCGTTTTACTGAATATTCACAATGCCGGTTTTTTTGAACTGAACGCTATGATACTGGCTATGGGCATTTTTTATGGCGGACTGGCACAGGTTATTGCCGGCATAATCGAAGCTAAGAAAAATAACACATTCGGGCTTACTGCATTTACATCTTATGGCTTTTTCTGGCTATCGTTAGTAGCCCTTATTGTTATGCCTAAACTGGGCTGGGGAACAAAACCAACGGAGGGCGCTATGTGCGCTTATTTAGGCATTTGGGGATTTTTCACCTTTTGCCTGTTCTTTGGCACCTTAAAGCTAAACCGTGCGCTGCAGTTTGTGTTCGGCTCGCTTACTATACTTTTCGCATTACTGGTTTGGGGCGATGCTACCGGCAATGAAACTATTAAACACCTTGCAGGGTACGAAGGTATTATCTGCGGCTTATCTGCTATTTATACAGGCATTGCTGGTGTATTAAACGAAGTTTACGGGCGTATAGTTTTACCTATCGGGACGGTTAGTTAACTCTCCCGTCCTTCCTCTCAAATATTTCTGCTAAATTGCGCAGGTGAAAGATCTAAAAAAATATTATTTGTTACCGGCCACTCCTGAAGAGGTGTATACGGCGCTTACCAACCCCATAACTTTAGAATTATGGACTGGCGAACCCGCACAAATGTCTACCAGCCCCGGCTCAGAGTTTTCCCTATGGGAAGGTAGTATTGTAGGTAAAAACCTGGAGTTTGAAGAAAATAAGAAAATTGTACAGCAATGGTATTTTGACGGGCAAACCGATGAGTCTATCGTAACCATCAAGATCCATCCGGATAAGCACGGCTCATCTGTAGAGTTAAGGCATGTGAATATACCCGATGATGATTTTAACGATATAGCCGAAGGCTGGAATGACAGCTATTTTGGTAACCTTGCAGATTTTTTTGCTGAAGGATAATTTAAGAGTTGAGACGAAAAAACAAATTATAACAAAAGAGCCGCCCCAATTTGGAGCGGCTCTTTTTATTTAAAGCTTTTGATTCCTGACTCTAATGGTCTTGAATCTATCCCTTAGTATAAGGTAAACTCTACACGACGGTTTTGTTGACGACCTGCCGCAGTTTTATTAGTAGCAATCGGCTGGCTTTCACCGTAACCTGTGGCCTCTATCCGTGATGCATTTGCACCCTTACTTACCAAATAGGTTTTGATAGATTCTGCACGGTCTTTAGATAACCTTAAGTTTAAGGCATCAGAACCTGTATTATCTGTATGACCTGCTAATTTTAAGCTGAAGTTTTTCTCAGTTAATAAGTTAGCAACTCTATCTAAACTTGGGAATGATTTTTCACGGATAGTTGCTTTACCCAAATCAAACTCAAGGTTCTTGATCGCATCTTTAACAACACGTTTATCTTCTTCAGTTACGTAAACAACCGGTTTAGCTAACGGGCAACCAGAACCATCTACCTTAGTACCGGCAGGTGTGTTAGGGCATTTATCGTTAATATCCAATACACCATCACCATCGCTATCAACAGTTAACTTAGCTAAGTTAGCATTGGTAGTGTTAAGGTCATTTCTTAACTGATCGTTTTTAGCTTTTTCAGCATCAATTTGTGCCTGTAACATAGCTTTAGTTTGTTCGTTTTTCCAAACATACTCGGTACGTAATGAGTTAACCGGGTTATAAGTAGCCATGTTAGGTGTTTTTGAGCTACCTAACAGAAACTCTAAACCTACGTGAGCGTAAGAGAACCTGTCGTTTGAGCCACCTGTGTTGTAACCATCAAAGTTGTCTGATTGTACAAAGTTAACCTGGTAACCTAAATCTAAGTTTACGTTTGAGCCTAAGTTCACTTTAAAACCTAAACCTACTGGTATAAACCATTCTTTGATAGAGTTTTCACCTGCACCATTTCTGTAAGCTGTAGTGTTACCGGCACCATCTGTAATGGTTGTTTTGTAACCCATGTAACCGGCACCAGCTGTTAAATACGGTTGTATAACGCTTTTGCTATGGAACCAACTGATATTACCCAATGTAATATTTGTGCTTAAAGCCGCAGACCAATCTAACTTGGTATTAAAACCTTCAGGCGTACCTACACCATCCTGGCCACGTAACCCGCTAACTTGCCCGCGAAGGAAATCGGCTTGTAAACCAAATGTTGGCGTAAATTGCTTTTTGATGTAACCACCGTAACCAATTTCTGATTGTGGCTGTCTGAAATCCTGACGACCGTTTGCTCCAAAAATTGTGAAAGGAGTTAACAAACCACCATTAATACCTATTGACCAAGTTTTCACCGGCCCACCAGAAAATGGCTTAACATAATTTGAAGTGCTTACTGAATCGGTCTGAGCGAATAAAGAGCTGCCTGCCAGTAAACCTGTAAGCAGTAGGGATGCTTTTTTTAAATTTGTTTTCATGTTGTGTTAATTTTTGATTGTCTGCTAAAATGGATAGCATGACTACAGCCACGTTTACAACATTAATGCCAACACACGTATTTAAGACCAATGCGTACAATTCACACAATGAGTGATGTTTTTTAGGATTTTAATAAAGCACTATTAAATAGACCATTACCAATCTATTTAGCTAAACTAAATAGATTGGCTGACTCTTTAACCATTAGGGTTTAAGAGGTAAAAATAAGTGATCTTAAAAATGGACATTAAATGATTATTTAAGCCATTACAGCTATAGTATTAAATACAGTTTCGCCTAAGTAAAAATCACCTTTTATTATAGAACGCTGAAGGGCCGCTTGAGGTGTAACAGCCTTAGTAAAGAATTTCCAGGTGGTTTCGGGGTCAATAATAATCTCCGACATGATAGAATTTGCCGGTTGTTGTTTCAGCAATTCCCATTTCCGTGCAGTTTTTAACAAGTACCAATCACCACCAACATTGCTGCTTACGGTTATTTTAATCATCGTGCCTTCTGCAGCCTTAACATTGCGATACGCGTGTGGTAAGGCATACATAAAGGTATCAATACAGGGATAAAATAATTCTTTGGTCATTAACCCGGGTTTACCAACAGCATCACGGATCTGCTGCTGATGATGCCATTTTTCGGTGTATTCGCGGGCAATATCAAACCAATTGAGCGATGTACTTTCTCCCGCCCAGGAAACCGGGTATCTGGCCTGTTCAAAAGGGTTTAATGTATTTAAGTGTTCAATATATTGCTTGCCGGTGCTTTCCAGCTGCTGAATAAGCAATTGCGGGCTAACCCTTTTCATCGCGTTTACCCAAGTAGCGTTAAGTTCATTTAAATAAGCAACAAGATCCTGGTAACTGTTTATCTGGGTGGCAATTGCCATTTCGTAACCTTGCGCGTAAGATATGGTACGCATATTTGTATCAAGCAGGTGCGCTGCAACATCCTTAACCGTCCACAAACGTGCAACAGTAGGTTTATTCCAATCCTCCGCACTTAACGAGCCAAGCAATTCTATCAACAACTCATCCAGTACAGGGAATAAGTGCAAGGTTGGTATAGATATAACTTGCTGCATGGATAACCAGGTATTTATACGGCCGGGTGGATGATCACCTTCCATTTAATATCGGCATCGGCTTTGTAAAGCGTGGCTGCTACAGAGCAATATTTATCCAACGACAATTCAACAGCCTTTTTGGCTTTATCCTCATCAATAGTACCGTATAAATGAAATTCAAGGGTAATATCCTGCCATAATGATGGTTCTTTACCAGCTTCACGTTCGCCTGTAATAACCATTTTGTAATCAACAACATCCTGACGTTGTTTTTTTAGGATAGCAATAACATCAATAGCCGAGCATCCGCCCAAACCCATTAAAAGCATTTGCATGGGGCGTACACCAAAATTTTGGCCGCCGCTTTCGGTGCTGCTGTCCATACGTACGGTGTGTCCATATTCGTCGGTGGCCTCAAAGCCGTAGTCGCCGCTAACGCGTGATAGTTTTATAGTAGGCATAGTAGTGTAATAATTTTGCTAAGTTATGTTTTTAGGCTAAAAAACGGATATCATTTACATATCTTGACGTTAATTATATATACGCAAACCTGCATGAAAAAGTTACTGCTATCAACCCTCCTGTTTTGTTTCGCCTCAGCGTGTTTTGCGCAAACCAACCTTATATCGTACGATGACCTGAGCTACCTGCTTCATAACAATATTAATAAGGCGGATACCTTTTTCATAGCCAAAGGATACACGCTTACCAAAAAAGACGAGAAAAAGAACCTGAGGAAATACGACCTGAAGATCCCGGGTGGCACCTATGTGAGCAACAATGTACGTGTTGACGGCAGGCGTATGTATATTGAAATGGAAACAAACGAATTGGCTCAGTATACCATGATCTACAATTCTATATCGCAATACGTAAACAAGGAAAGCACCACCCCCGATGTACAAACTTTTTTAGTAAAAGACCTTGGTACAATCTACATTATGGTGAACGATGCCGTGCCTTACAACCCTACCCGCCGCGAATATACCATCAGGATAGTAGCTGATAAAGGCATCACATCCTACAATTAAATCAACTGCTTTAAATGGTGCTGCATGTGCTCAATATAATCTTCAGCTAAAAAAGCTACGGTATTAAATGAAACCTCGTAACGGCCGTTGTCACACCTTATTTGTTCACGATCGGCGGGGTAATTGGCCAACACCCTTGCAATTTGCCGGTTTACCAGCTCCCAAAGTTTTAATAGTTCGGAAATATCAGCATCCTGGTAATGCTGGGCGCTAACCCACTCCTCCTGGAAATAGATTAGCTTAAAACCTTCTTCATAAGTACAGCGAACAAAACGTTGCAGGTTGATATGCGCGCTATCAATAAGGTGGCCTATGATCTGCTTGTTTGTCCATTTACCGGGCGCGGCGTGGGTTTCCCAATTTATAAACTGTGCTTTCCGGGTTAAAAATTCACCAATAGCAGTGGTAAGTTTTTGGGCTGTTTCTTTCATCACTGATCAAATATTTGCATTTAAATATGCTTAATCCTGATAAATTATTCAAAAAAAATTATCTTCATGGCCTGAATCATACTTATGGCATTAAACTACATCTGGATAGCTTTTTTCCTCATCGCATTTGTAATAGCGTTTTGCAAGCTGGTGTTTTTGGGCGATGTAGATGCATTTAAGCTATTGGTTGATGGCATGTTTGATAGTTCCAAGTCATCAGTAATGGATATTGCCCTGCCTTTGGCCGGCAATATGGTACTATGGCTGGGGATATTAAATATAGGTGAAAAGGCCGGAGCAATGAATTTCCTGGCCCGCATTGTAGGCCCATTTTTGAGCCGTTTATTCCCCGAGGTTCCAAAAAAGCACCCTGCCACCGGCCAAATGATGATGAATTTTTCGGCCAACCTGCTTGGCTTAGATAACGCAGCCACCCCGCTTGGCCTGAAAGCCATGGGCAGCCTGCAGGAACTTAATCCCGATAAAGAAACGGCATCCAACGCGCAGATCATGTTTTTGGTGCTGCATACATCGGGGCTGCAACTACTGCCGGTTACCATCATTGCGCAGCGATTTATACTCCACGCCAAAGACCCTGCGGATGTTTTAATACCTTGCATTATAGCTACTTATGTAGCTACAGTTGTAGGGATGATTGCAGTAGCCATTAAACAAAAAATAAACCTGTTCGACAGGGTTATTCTGGGCTGGCTGGGCGGCATGACAACATTTATAGTTCTGCTGGTATTTTACTTCACCCACTACCTTGATAAATCACAGATAACAACCGTTTCGAAAGTTGCCAGCAACCTGCTGCTGTTTGCCATACCAACCGTATTTATATTGGGTGCACTGCGCAAAAAAGTAAACGTTTTTGAGAGTTTTATTGATGGCGCTAAAAGTGGCTTTGAAGTATCTGTAAAAATAATCCCTTACTTAGTGGCTATGCTGGTTGCCATAAGCGTTTTCCGCAACAGCGGCGCGCTGGATTATATTAACAGCGGTGTACGCTGGGCTGCCACAAGTTTACACATGGACACCCGCTTTGTTGATGCCATGCCTGTTGCTTATATGAAACCACTGAGCGGCTCCGGTTCAAAGGCCATGATGATAAACGTAATGCAAACTTACGGGCCCGATAGCTTTGCAGGGAGGTTGGGTTCGGTGTTCAACGGATCTGCCGATACAACGTTTTATATTGTTGCATTATACTTTGGTTCGGTTGGTATAAAAAAATCACGCTACGCTATCCCTGCGGGCCTTATTGCCGATTTTGCAGGTGTAATAGCGGCTATCTTGATATCTTATTTATTTTTCGGATAAGTTAAGGCTAAAAATCCCTCCATTCGGCCTTAAAAATCTTCATTTTTCTGTAACACGGACGTTTTTATTCCGTATAAGGCAGTTAGTAAACTACTGGTTTATTTTATGCCGAAGCGTTAAATTGATTTTGACTTGTGATTGATGGATAAAACTTTTACTAAAGGTTTATTTATTTTACTACTACCCCTACTTGTAATAACGGCCGCTGCCTCGGCCCAAACCATTACCGTAGGTGCTATTGACCCAGGGCCTTACGGGCGGGGATCAAGTATTTCTGTGCCATTTAAGGTAACGGGGTGTATAACCGACCCAACTAATGTTTACACCTTATATTTATCTGATGCAGCCGGAAACTTCGGAACGCCCACCCCCATTGGTACTCATACCGGTTTCTATACAACTTTTATAAACGGTATTATTCCTAATGGAGTAAGCGCAAGCGGTAACTATAAAGTACGTATCTCTTCAAACAAGCCAGCAACAACAAGCACAGCATCGGCAGTATTTACTATAAATGCCGCAACAGGTATCAGAGCCGGGATGACCTCCCCTCAAATATTAAATCCTGCTATTAGCATGGAGGTATTTGGGCAATGCGCAGGTAGCAACAAAACTTTCAATTTTACAAATACCTCTGACTTTAACACACCTGCAACAGCTACCTTTTTTAACGAACTATCACAAGCCAATGAGGCCACAATATCCCTGAATGGAAATTTTGCAGCTACAACAGCAAATTACACAGTTACTGTTAAAACTGTATTAGCCGGTATTGTCGGAACAAAATCTTATGAATTAATAAACAATGTTGCAAACAACAGTTTCACTATTACAGGTAATGGCACAGTGTGCTTGGGTGCCGGCGGTGCCTTAGAATATAATGTTGATATTACCGGTGCCAACGGGATACAAAAAAATTATCCGGGTTTACAGTACAACGTATCATGGGGAGATAACACAAGCAGTACGTACACTTTGTGTGAAATAATTGCTGCAAACGGGAAAGTTAACCACTCATATACTACCTCATCATGCGGTATCAATCCAAATAACAACCACAAGAATGTTTTCCAGGTAGATATCCAGCCCAAAAGCCCTTTTTGTAATAACATTACTCAAGCAGTTACTACTTACGCTAAGGTTCTGGCATTAGCAATTAATGGTTTTACAGCGCCGGTTGCTGCTTGCGTGGGCAGTCCTACAACATTTAATAATACATCGTTACCCGGCGATGATCCCAATGGCAACGCTACTAATTGCAGAAATCTTAATGCAAAATATTCATGGTATGTTGATGGCGTTTTAAAACAATCCGGTTATTCATTGTCTCAACCTTTTGTATACACTTTTACCACAAATGGCAATCACGATGTAACTATCCATTTCGAAAATAATACGGGTTTGTGCGATGCACAAGATGTAACACACACGGTTTGCGTTCAAAACCCACCGCAACCCGCTTTTACAATCCCTCCAACATACTGCCTCGCAACCGGTGCTTTAACACCGATAAATACATCCATCGTTGATGAAACCTGTAATACCAATACAACCTATAAATGGGTACAGGTAGCAGGCCCTGTTGGCGGGGTTGCATTTAATTCAAACATTAAAACCCCATCGTTTACATTCAACACTATTGGTGTTTATCAATTCAGGCTTGATATTACCACATTAAGTTGCGGTACGGTATTATCACCTGTGCAAAGCATTGTTGTTAATGATGCACCAAAAGTTCAGCTTTCTGCAGATGCCAATGTTTGCGGCCAGGGTGTAACGTTAAGTTTCGACCCAACGGCTACAACAACCAAATCTGATTTAACCGGCACTGCACAGCACGCTGCTACAACATATACATGGGCAGTTACAGGCGGTGCTTTTGCATTTGTTGGCGGTACCGATCTTCATAGCCAATACCCCAAAATACGATTTGATGCATTGGCGGCTTATACTATAACTGCTACTCATTTAAATAGCTGCGGCGCGGCAGCTACCGATCAGCAGGTGCTTACATTTGTACAATCGCCTACTGTAGTGGCCGGTACTTATAATCCGGTATGCGAAGGCACCCCAATCTTGTTAAACGGCACACCGGGTGTTGGCGGCCTTGTTACCGGTGTAACATGGCTAAGTACCACGGGTGGTACTTTTACTAATCAAAACACACCTAATGCTACCTATACCCCATCCGCAGCTGATATCGCTGCTGGGCAGGTTATCTTAACATACCAGGTTACAACATCGTTAACAGCGCCATGTAATGTTATTACAGACCAAACTACGGTTATCATTATTAAAAAAGCTACCATAACCAGTCCAAATAATCCGTCTGTTTGCAGTGGCAGTACTTTCAATTATACTATTACTGCGGCTAACCCAGCAACAACATTTACCTGGACAGCGGGCTTAACCTCAGGCACGGCCACGGGCTTTACTAACCCGGGTAACGGTAATATCATAAACGACATTATTACCAATAACAGTAATATAGACGCGGTTGTAACTTATACCATTTCGCCCACGCTTAATGGTTGCCCCGGTACGCCGTTCAGTTTAAAAGTAACCGTGCACCCGTTGCCGGTTATTACAGCTGTACCTGTTGATGCCATTATTTGCAGTAATCAGCCGGCAAATATTACTTTAACATCAAACGTAACCCCAACAACATACACTTGGACAAGCGTTACCAGTGCCGGCATAACAGGTAATACAAATCGTACAGTAGCAGCCACAGCTTCAAGCATACAAGACATATTAATAAACAGCGCCGCCACACAAGGCACCGTTACATACACCATAACGCCTTACAACGGCACATGCCCGGGCACCCAAAAACAGGCGATTGTAACTGTTAAACCTGCGCCAATACCATCAGTAGCCGGGCCTGATGAGGCAATATGTATCTCATCTACCTACACATTAAAGGGTAACGACCCTGCACCTGGTACGGGCAAGTGGACAGTTGCATCCGGACAGGCTGGTATAACATTTAGTAATGACACCGACCCGCATGCCGTTGTAAGCGGTTTGCAACCGGGCCAGATCTATAAATTTACCTGGACAATTACAGCCGCACCTACCTGCCCATCAACCCAAAGTATAGTTACTATTACCAATAATGCAGAAGCTGTTGGCGGTACTACTACCGGCACAGCTACAGTTTGCGCCCCAACTAATAACGGGGCTGTAATATTATCCGGATATACAGGCAATATACTCCGCTGGGAAAGTTCGGTTAACGGTGGCACAACATGGGTGCCTATAACCAATATAACTACAACATTAAATTACAGCAACTTAACACAAACTACCCAATACAGGGCTGTTATAAGCGGCGGCAGTTGCGGTAACGAATTTTCGAATGTAACAACCATTACAGTTAACCAACCCGCCATTACAGCAAATGCCGGGCCTGATAACCCGCAGTGTAATGTAACCAGTGCAAACCTACAGGGTAACAACCCGGGAACTTTTGTTGGCGAGTGGACACAAATTGCCGGCCCTGCGGCTACGATAATTACCCCTTCTAATCCGCTATCTCAGGTAACGGGTTTAGTACCGGGCAATAGCTATACCTTCAGGTGGACAATAAAGGGTGTATTGCCTTGTGGCAATAGCTTTGACGATGTTGTTATTATTGATAAGCCCGATATAATTGCGAGCTTCATACCAAGCCAAACACAAGCTTGCGGCCCAACAGAGATTACTTTCAACAACACCTCGACACCGGTATTCCCCGGCACGGTTTACGAATGGAACTTTGGTGATGGATCACCTGCGTCAACAATTCCAAGGCATACTTTCCAGCCTGGCACAGATGGTAAAGATATCATTTACACGGTATCATTAACGATTGTTGGTAATTGCGTGGTTAGGCAACCTGTTACCGCTACTATTACTGTAAGCCCGGCCAAGCCCGATGCACGCATAAACCCAAGTGAGGTAAGGTCATGTGGGGTTTTGAACCTTACTGTTGATAACTTATCACCGGGTACAAATGATACGTACACCTTTTATTTGATGGACGAGAATAACAACCAGGTAACAGCCCCTATAACCAAAACAAATAATGATAAATCTTCGGCAATATTTCCGGCAATAAACCCTACTCATATCGCCACCTGGCGCTTGTATATGGAGGCAAAGGATAAATGCGGTAACATAAACAGGTCTCCGGAATTCCAGATCCCGGTATCTCCGTCAAATATTGTTTCCAACATGCAGATAAAAGACAACCCTGCTTACGTTTGTTTAGGTTCCCCTGTATTTTTCAGGAACCTATCGGCAGGTGGCGATGCTTTTAAATATACCATCTATGATGAAAATCAAGGCGTTATAACAAGTTTCCCGGGGGGATTGGCAGACCTTTCTTACACTTTCCCTAACGTGGGTTCTTATTTTGTATCTATTACAGCCAGTAATACCGGGTGTGGTGATGCACCACCATCTACCTTAATACCCATACAGGTTATACCTTTACCTCAACCGCAATTTACTTACACAGTTGATGTTGATAATAAGGTAAAATTCACAAACACTACCCCCGCTGCCGGCAGCACGCCTGCAACATCTTTAAACTATGTATGGAATTTCGGCGACGGAACTGCTCCTGAAACAAGCTTTACGCCTAACGATCATAGCTATGATTATACCAAATCGCCATATACGGTAACACTTACAGCCCGCAACCCGGGTACATCATGCGAAGGTTTGATAACCCATACTATAGAAATTAAATTCACCGGCGAACTATTCCTGCCGAACGCCTTCCAACCGGCATCAAGCAAAGCCGAGCTGCGTACCTTTAAAGCTAAAGGGCAAAAACTAAAAGAATGGCGCATGCAGGTATTTAATAACTGGGGGCAACTGGTATGGCAAACCACAAAGCTTAACAGCAATGGCGAACCAACCGAAGGCTGGGATGGTACATTTAAAGGGGCTCCCGCGCAGCAAGGGGTTTACGTTTGGCAAATAACCGCTAAGTTTTTAAACGGATCCGACTGGAAAGGCATGTCATACAACGGCTCGCTGCCTAAGCGCTCGGGCTCAATACATTTAATCAGATAAGTGAGATGAAGGGACTGGCAAAATATTATCTTTTAGTTTTAATACCCATACTGGGCTGCCTGCACGTTTCCGCGCAAGATCATATGTACTCGCAGTTCTTTAACTCTCCCGTTTATCTTAACCCTGCCCTGAACGGTCAGTTTGAGGGCGACTTACGGATGAACCTCATCTACCGCAACCAATATTCATCCTTACCGGGCAACCTCTCTTATATTTCGGCATCTATTGATTATAACGTACCACAGTTTGGTGGCGGTATTGGTTTACTGGTTACACGCAGCAGCGAGGGTTCCGCTTATCTAACCAAAAACAACTTCGCGGGCATATACTCCTATAGTGTTGGGTCTGAAGATTATGTACTATCGTTTGGCTTACAAGCCGGTGTAACCAACCGTTCTGTTGATTTTAGCAAGCTTGTTTTTGGCGACCAGATAGACCCCAGCCTGGGTTATATACCTGGCTCAACTACCGGCGCCGACAAACCTGATTTTAACAACAAATTCTTTTTTGATGCCGGTGCGGGTATAAACCTTACGCTTAAAAACTTAAATATTGGCGGCGCGGTACAGCATATTAACCGCCCTAACGAATCATTTATCGGCACACCTTATGTATTGCCTATGAGAGCAACAGCGCATGCCAGTTTCCGTTATAACCTTACCCGCGATGATAATATGGATGATGACGACAAATCATATATCATCCCATCGGTAGTATTTTATAAGCAGGCGCAGGCACAATCCATAAGTGCGGGTATGCAATACAAACGGCGCAGTATAAACGCCGGGCTTTGGTATCGTAGTGGTGGTGCTGGCGGGCCAAGCGCCATTGTGGTATCACTTATTTTCGATCTGTTCATCAATAGAGATGGTGGCGAAAAACTACGTTTTGGGGTAAGCCACGATGTACCTGCGGGTGGTATTAATTATGGTAACACAAGCGGCACTACAGAAGGCAGCATTGGCTATGAAACTACATTACCCTCCCGCTCAGGCAGCGAACACAAATTTTTGGGTGCAAGCAGGTGTTATGACTTTTATTAATTTTGCTTAATTTTGCACCACCTAATTCATTTATGACAAAAAATTACGCAAAAGCAAAAGAAGCGAAGAAAAAATCAGCATCAAAAGCAGGTTGGTTACTGGCTTTTTTTGTAGTTATTTTCGCAGTTTTACTTGGCAAATACGCCCTTTCGGGTTCTACAGGGGTATTTAGCGGCCTACCCGATAGTGATGCCGCTTATGGCGTTGCCAGAAAATTTATACAGCCTACCATACTTTCAACTCACGTGGATTTTTCGGATGCTGAATATAAATTTGCCAAAAAATCAGATTCGGTTTACGTGATCAAATCATTTTACACTGAGAAATTTGATGATGGCGAGGTTTCTAAAACCCATTTTACTATCACGTTAAAATATAATGGCGGTGCAGGCGCAAACGCATCAAACTGGACCATGCTTAATTTAGATAAGGATAACTAATTGCTGCTTAATTTTTGATGTATGGAAAGTGAAAATGAGTTTATTGTTGATGCTGCAGCAGTTATTACCCACGCAAAGTATCAAACTACGGTAACAAGTGGTAACCACACCATTATTACTGATGAACCTGTGGATAGTGGCGGTGCCGATACAGGGATGTCACCTTATAACTTATTACTGGCCAGTTTGGCAAGCTGTACGGTAATCACACTGCGCATGTACATTGATCGTAAAATGTGGGTAGTTGATGAGATCAATATTAAGCTCGAGCTTTTTAAAAACCCTGAAGGTGTAGTGATTGAAAGCAAACTCACATTTAAAGGCATCCTTACTGACGAGCAGATAAAACGCTTAATAACCATTGCTGATGCCTGCCCCATTCATAAAATACTTGTAGGCAACATTATTGTAAACAACAGCTTGGTGTAATACAGCCTATTTTAAGCCTTTAACAAAAATATCTATTAGCAGCAGGCGTTTATTGTGTATCTCGTTCAGGTGTTCTTTATGCGGAAAGTTTAGTTTTTTATAAGATAATGAGCCGCCAACCTTAATACCATGCAAGGCATCTAAAAATACTTCTACAATCTCAATTGGGTTTGCAACTGGTTTTAAGTTCCCTTTTTCTACTTCGGATTGTATGGCGCCGGCAAGTAATTTAATCTCAGCTTCGCGGATATGACCAACAATTTCCCAAATTGTATCGGGCAGGTTTTGCTCGTTAAGGCGAAAGAAATCAAAGAAGTTATAGTTATTTACAATAAACTCGTGATGGGTATTAACCTGGAACAAAAAGGCCTCGCGCAGGTCGGTAAAATGCCCAAACTTGTCTTCCAGTTGTTTTAAATAATCGCTAGCCAGTTTGCGCATAACGGCCATATACAACTCGCTTTTGTCAGGGAAATAATAATAAAGCAAGGCTTTCGACATCGAAAGGTCGCCGGCAATTTCATTCATGGTGGTTTTTGAATATCCGTAATGAAGAAATCGCTGGTACGAAGCCTCTAGAATTTTCTCACGTTTTATATCCTGCTGATCATTTACTGCGCTCATTACTTTTACTAAAGATGATTTTTATTAAAACCTGACTTTTTTAACAAAACTATCAATTTACCAAACAATAAATCAAAGCTTTCTAAAAAGATGATTTTAAAATGTAAAAACTACATGTGTTTAGCAATGGCAGTACCGGTGGCAATTACAATAACATCCTCAATTGCCCCCACAACCGGATCAGGCAAGCCGGTACGTTTACCCAGGGCAATGCGCAAAAACATACAACCAAATGCCGATCCTATTGCGGCAGCCCCGCCTATTATCCCTCCTATTACAGGCTGCTGATGATTTGCCTTATAAACAGTAGCCCCGCACAACGCGCCCGATAGGAAACGGCCTATTAACCCGCCTGCACTGGTTCGGTTTGGTGCAGATGGTAATTTATCGCCCACCAGTTCGCCAGCGGCTAAAACCTTAAATACTTTGGATGTAGTAATGTTTTGCATGAATTGTGCAGGCGTGCCTTTTAATTGCTTTGACGGGTGCCTGCTATAAACGTGGCTAACAACCACCGGTGCCGAAAAGGTGCGCATCCCGGCAATAACCCCAAGCCCTGCGGCCTGCTTAAATGCGTTTGTTAATTTAAGTTCCATATGATGTGATAACAGTTTGTGTTATATAATGTTGTAATATATATACTTTAGTCACAACGCAACCATATTCTGCTTTGAAGTAAAAAATATAAATCAATAATTAAACACGCTTGTTAATATCAATACAAACAACAAAACCGATGAAACTACACAAAGATAACTCGCTTGGCGCCCTGGGCAGCGCAATAGGAAAAGGCTTATTAGCCGGTATTGCCGCCACTGCAGCTATGACAGCATCGCAAATGATAGAGATGAAAATAACCAAACGCAAAGCCAGCGACACGCCGGTTAAGGTTGCCGAAGATACCGCAGGTGTTAAACCAACTACTAAACAGGATAAGCAAAAACTATCGCAGGAGCTGCACTGGAGCTACGGTACAGCATGGGGAGTGGCCCGCGGGTTAATTGGTTTAACAGGGCTAAAAGGTTTACCTGCCACCCTTATACATTTTGGCGCTGTTTGGGGTACAGCATTAATTATGCTACCGAAGCATAATGCAGCAAAACCCATAAACCAACAGCAACCAAAAGATATAGCCATTGACGTATTGCACCACGGCGTTTATGCCATAACCGCCGGCCTGGTGTATGATGCCCTTGACGCGGGCAGCCGGCGCGAAAGGAAACTGAATAAGGTTGGCAATAATTTAAAAAGCCTTATCAAAAGGTTTAGATAAGGTAACATCGCCATAAGCAAAAAGGGCCGCACAGTTAAACTATGCAGCCCTTTTATATTGATAGAGAATTTATACTGAAGCTTCTGCTTTGGCAACTTCTAATTTGCGTTTCTCAACACCCGATAATTCTTTTTTACCAAAGAAATAGTTTTTCATGTTTACACGGATGATGTACATACATGGCACCAATATCAGTGTAATGATGGTTGCAAAACCAAGGCCGAAGATCATTGTCCATGCTAACGGGCCCCAAAAGGCTACGTTATCGCCACCAAAGTGAATATGTGGTTCAAAGTGGGTGAACAGGCCTACGAAATCGATATTGAAACCAACTGCCAATGGTATTAGTCCTAATATGGCCGCTGTTGCTGTCAACAATACCGGAGTCATACGCGTATGGCCAGCCTCTACAACTGCATCGTGCAGGTTTACGCCCTGCTCTATCAACATATCGGTAAACTCTACCAGTAATATACCGTTACGTACCACTACCCCTGCCAGTGCAATGATACCGATACCAGTCATTACAATAGACATAGTCATCCCGAAGAGGCTTACCCCCAGGAATACACCAATGATACTTAAGAAAATCTCGCTGATAATGATAAACGTTTTACCGATCGAGTTAAACTGGATCATCAGAATGATCAATATCAAACCAAATGATGTTGCCATTGCCCCACCCAGGAAGTTAACAGCTTCCATCTGGTCTTCCTGGCCACCACCCTGGCGTATTACAATGTTATCATCTTTTTTAAAGTTATTAATAGCCCTTAAAATATTGGCGTTTACTTCGTTAGCGTTGTAAGGTTTAATAACACTCGACCCCAGGGTTAATACCCTGCGCTGTTGTTTACGCTTAATGTTACTAAAGGTATTGGTGTACCTGATATCTGTAAAGGCAGATATAGGCACCTGGCGTATTGCACCGCCCGTAGCCAAATCACGATAAGTTATTTTTAAGTTGCGCAATTCATCGATGTTACCACGCTGCTCTTCCATTGCCCTAACTTTTATCTGGTAATCGTCCTCTTTAGTATTTCTAAAATCGGCTGCTTTTCTGCCGAAGATAGCTGTATTAAGATTATCTGTTATCTGGGCGCTGCTGATACCTTCGCGGTTAGCACGCTCACGGTCAATATCAAAAACAATATCAGGTTTATCACTTTGCACATCGGCAACCAGGTTTTCAATACCGGCAATATTTTGTTTATCCAGGTAAGTTTTTAACCTGCTTCCGGTTTTCACCAATGAATCCAAGTCATCACCAATTATCTCGATACTAATATCCTTTTGTACCGGCGGGCCGCTTGCTTCTTGTGCAACAGCAATTTTAACGCCCGGTAAACCTTGTACAGCATTACGTATCTTCGCCAAAACGGCCTTGGTATCCTTACCATCTCTTTTACCAAACTCAACAAAAGCAACGGTCACTTTACCTTTGTTTTGATAATCGCCCTGGTCTTCATCCTGTGGGTCTGTTACACCTTTTGTAACGTTTGATATGATTGATGAAACCACATCTTTATCGGGTTCAACCACTTTGGCTACACGCTGCTCAATTTTCTTGGTTACATTATCAGTAGTTGCCTGGTCAGTCCCAATTGGCATAGTAATATACACATAGGCAAAGTTAGGATCACCCGAAGGAAAAAACTCAGGGGTTTTACCTATTGTTACTAACAACACAATTGATAAAATGAATAACCCAACGGTACCTAATAACATAGTGATTGGCCTTTGAACAGCTTTTTCCAGCCATCTGGCATACCAGTTTTGGAATTTAGGCCAAGCCTTATTCTGGAACCTGTCTATCACTCTCAACAATACGAAGTGATTGAGCAGGTACAATACAATAAACAAAGCAAATAAATTACCAATACCTACATTGATCAGATAACCTATTGCGGTTGCTATAACCAAATAGATCAAAGCACGCCTGGTTTTCTTATCAAATTTAGGATTATCATGTTCGCCCGGATGATGTGGTTCCATAAAATCAACCGCGAATACCGGGTTCATGATATAAGCTACCACCAATGACGCCAGTAAGGTAATGATTAGTGTTATCGGCAGGAAGAACATAAATTCTCCGATGATACTATTCCAGAATGCTAAAGGGATAAACGGCGCCAAAGTTGTCATGGTACCAGAGAATACTGGTAAGAACACTTCACCAGCCGCCATTTTTGCAGCTTCTTTGATAGGCACTTTTCCATTTGCAAAAATACGGTGCGTGTTCTCTATAACCACAATGGCATCATCCACCACTATACCCAGGGCAAGCAGGAAGGAGAACAACACGATCATATTCAACGTAAACCCTATCCACGGCATTACCACAAACGCGATAAAGCAGGATAGCGGCACCGATAATGCCACAAATATGGCATTGGTAGTACCCATAAAAAACATCAGGATAACAGTTACCAGTATAAAACCTATAATGATGGTATTGATCAGGTCATTAAGCGTTGTACGGGTTTTGTCAGACTGATCGCCAGTTACTACAATATCTAATCCTTTAGGGAATGCTGTTTTTTGCTTCAATTTGATCAATTCGTTGATCTTGTCTGATGCCTGTATCAGGTTCTCGCCTGTACGTTTACTAACGTTTAAAGTAATTACATTTTTAAACTTTGGGTTATCGTTTGTTTTTAAACGCGCGTAACTTTCCTGTTCTAAAAACGAATCTTTCACCTCGGCAATATCACGCAGGTAAACGGCTTGCCCTTTCGGGTTACGAACAACCATTGCAGCAACCTGATCGGCGTTTTTAAAATCCTTTTTTATATCAATACTACGGCGTACACCATCAGTTTTAATAGTACCGGCGGATGATAGAACGTTTTCGTCGCCAACAGCTTTTGTAATATCCGCAAAGCTTAATTGAGCCGCTGCCATTTTATTCATGTCAACGTTTATCTGTATTTCAGGCGTTAAAGCACCAACTTCATCAACTTTTGAGATCTCTTTGTAACTTTCTATCTCATCCTTTAAAATGTCGGCATATTCCTTTAATTTCTTAAGATCATAATCGCCGGATATATTAATATAAAGGATAGGCAGATCAGCTACGTTTACGTCAGATATAACAGGTTCTTTAAAGTTGTTGTCGTTTTGCGGCAAATCCTGTTTGGCTTTGTCAACGGCATCTTTAACATCAATTTTTGCATCCTTTGTTTTAACGTTGGCGTTAAACTCTGCTGTAATAATAGATACGTTTTGTACCGAGTTTGATGTAACCTTTTTTAACCCTTTTAGCGATTTTAGTTTTTTCTCCAACTGCCTGGTAACCAAATTCTCTACGTTTTGTGGCGACTGACCCAAAAACTGCGTTGTGATGAAAATTTTAGGGACAGCAATATCCGGAAAGTTCTCTTTAGGCAGGTTGTTATAACTAACCAATCCTAATACCGAGATCATCAGTATGAGTACGTATATTGCGGTTTTATTATCTATGGCCCAACTTGAGGGGCCAAATTCTTTTTTAATATCTTTCATATCTGTAATAGATAAGGGTGTTAATTAATTTGCAGATTGTAAAACCTTTACTTTATCGCCATCTTCAATATCGGCAGCGCCTTCAGTTACTATCTGGTCGCCGGCTTTCAAGCCTGATAATATTTCTGTTTGGCCACCATAAGTAATGCCCGATTTAATGGCAGTACGTTTAGCTTTCCCGTTCACATTTACATATACGTAATCGCCTTCTTCAGAGCGTTGGACAGCTTTAACCGGTATAGCAATAGCGTTAGCCTTTGAATAATCTGCTATTTTAATAATAGCTGTCATATTAGGGCGAAGTGTTTTACGCGCCGGCAATTTTATTTCTACCGCAAAGCTGCGAGATGTTGGGTCGATAGCTTTGGCGGCAAAGGTTACCTTGGTTGTTAATGAATCGTGGGCATCGGGCACCAAAATCATAACATTATTACCAGTACCTACACTACCAGCATATGATTCCGGCACATCAGCCTTAACCTTTAAAAAATCGGCATTTACAATACGGATACCTGTAGTGCCCGGCTGAGCAACCTGGCCAAGCTTAAGGTCCATCTGGTCAATTGTGCCATTTATTGGCGATACAATACGATACATAGCTGCCTGCTCGCGTAAAGCCGACAATGCTTTTTTACTTGCCGCTAATGTTGTTTTTGCCTGTAAAAACTGCACCTCAGTACCAATTTTCTGACCCCAAAGATTTTTTTGGCGATCGTATAAAGTCTGGTTCAATTCAACTGTCGCTTCGTTTTGAGCGATAGTTTGCCTTTGGGTGCTGTTATCTAACTGTACAAGTACCTGGCCTTTGCTAACATGCTGGCCTGGTTTTACATAAATAGCAGTAATAGTACCCGGCGATTGCGGATAAGCGGTAACGTTATCCTGTGCATCAATTTTAC
>NZ_JBAZRC010000078.1:0-21014 GCF_041663085.1 Mucilaginibacter sp. | reverse complement strand
ATGCCAAACAAATAATAAAAAAAACTTGATGCAGGATTCAAACTTAACAAGGAGGAGTTTGCGGAGAGGGGTTAGCAAGAACAACCGGAGTAAGTGCACTTTAGTCCGCTATGAGCGATTAAAAGATTAAACAAAAAAGAGGTGCTTTTGGCACCTCTTTTCCCTTAAATCAAAACACTAAATCTCAATTAATATTAATTAGTGTTGTGCCCACCATAGGGGTGTTAAAACAGCATCCGCGCCACCTAAGGCTGATACCGCTTTGCTATATCCGGCTGCATTACTATTTTTCAAGTTAGACGGATATTGCACACGCTGCGGCAAGAATTTAATGCTTCCGGTCATATAGTTAGAAGCATTCAAGTCTGGCAAGTTAGCCATTGGTTCTTCAACTGCAGGGTTTTCAAAGAAAGGTAAACCTAATCTCCTGTGATCATTCCAGGTCTCGAGCGGTAACCATGGCACTTGTGCCAAATATTTCTGTGTGATGATCTTCGTAAGGTGGTCATTTCTAACACTACCTGATTGATACAAATTATTTTTAGCATAGGCAACCGAAACGGTTCCGTTTGTACCTGAAATACCATCCTGATAGTTCATGCTATGTGTATCCCCAGGCTCTGTAGTATGGTTCCATGCTACTGAAGTACCGGCACGGTTGTATGAAGTAGATGCGGTATAGGTGCTAAGATTTGCGGAAGTACCAAAATATTCGAAGCTTTTAGCAATTCCGGTTTCATAAGCAGTTTGAGCAGCAACCGGAGAGTTCCAACCACGTACGCCCGCTTCGGCTAACAAGAAATAAGTTTCCCATGGGCCAAAGAACACTCTGCGATTTGTACCACCACGGTATACCATATTCAACAGTGGTTTAACACCATTGGTAACAATAGGCTGGTTTCTCACAACTTTATTGCCCCAGTTACCATCAGCTTTTGCATTCCAGGTATTTTTAGCATTAAGCGTTTTTATGGTAGCACCTGATGCATCTTTTAAAGGACCCGTGAAAGTAGTGAACGAATCACCAATAGCCGGATAGTTAACATCTGTGGTATTCCCCGGAATGCTGAATATTTTATAAGCACGAGGGTCAATAACATTTGGCAAACCATCTAGCCAGTAACCGGCCATCGGGTCGTTGGTTTTTGTGGCAAACTGGTCAAAATAACGCTGACCAAGGTAGTCTGCGGGTTTGATGGCTGATTGGAAAGAGCTGCTCAATTGGTCGGCAGACTTTACGCTACCTAAGTTAACTGCAAGATTGTTATAGGTTGCAGATATAGGCAAGCCCATCCATGATGATTCTCTTCTGAATACGCTGGCCAGTGGGTCCCAACCTTTGGATTCTTGTACGCTGAACATCTCTGAAGCATCTTTAATAAAGTCGCCACCTTTAGCAGCATCTTCAAATTCTGATTGCGCTTTTTGAGCATCAACTTCAGATAACCTCATAGCTAAACGCATACGCATTGAGTTGGCATATTTTCGCCATTTTGCATAATCGTAACCATAAGCCGGATCCCATTTTGCTAAATCTCCCGGGTTAGTAACAGTCAGGTCAAGTTTTGATGAAGCATCCTTTAATTCACTTAAAATATAATAATAAACTGTTTTTACGTCGCTATATTCCGGGTTAACTCCCTGGAAACCATTAATCGGCATAGGGCCAAAAGTATCAGCAAACTCGCTCATCAAATAGGCCCTCCAGATTCTTGCAACCTGTACCAAATTTGCCGTATATACTTTAGCTTTACCTTTAGCAATTTGGTCAGTACCAATGGTAATAGCTGAAGTGGCATTATTTTGCCATTGTGATGATTGCCCATAATATGCCGAAGCCCAATCATCAACAAAACCACCACGCGAGAAGGTATCACCATCTTCATCCTGTAAAGCACGGCCGCCAACAACCCAGTAAAGGATAAACATACGCTCAGACAATCCAGGGTCCTGCTGTGCGCCTACAATGGCGTTATCAAGAAAATACTCGGTTTGTACTTGGTCGCCGTTAGCAGCAAATGGGTTTTGATTTATTTCATCAAATTTCTTGCAAGATGCCAGCATCATTGTGGCTGTAAGCACCAGGCAGGATTTCTTTAATATTGATTTCATATCTAATGAATTTTCTTTTTATGTTATTAAAAACCTAAAGTAAGATTAAGTAAGATGGTACGGGTTGTAGGTGCACTTCCGCTCTCATAGCCGGTTGCATTAGTGCCTGTAGCAAACACAGATTCAGGATCTAAACCCATCATGTGGCTTTTTATTAACCAAACGTTATTGGCAGACACCCCAATCTTAGCTCTTTGAATACCTGTACCTGAAAGTAAGCTTTTAGAAATATCATAGCTTAACTGGATATTTCTCACACGGATGTTTGAAGCATCGTATAAATTGGCTTCAGTGATACCCTGGTTACCTGTAGTAACAGCAGCCCAGTATTGCTGAGGCGTTATGCTAATGGTGTTTTTCTCGTATTGGTTAGTAGTTGTATTTAACACTACACCATCAACGGCAAAATTATCACGTTTGCCATTAACAACTGTGTTAGCAGATGTACCAGAAGCTTCCATGTGTGCCAAAGTGCTTGAGAAGATCTTGCCACCAAAACGTGCATCTATCAGGAATGATAAATTGAAGCCTTTGTAAGAGAATGAATTGGTTACACCCAGCAAACTTGAAGCTTGTTGGTTACCTAAAAGCTGGGCACCACCATCAGCTGTTTGCGGCAAACCCGCACTGGTTAATAATAACTGGCCTTTGTATGGGCTATTGGGATCAGTTACACGTTTAAAGCTTGATCCGTAAATTGCACCATAAAGTTGACCGGTTTGGCCTACAACAGAAACGTTATCAAATGTTGCTAACGGGTAAGTGGTAATATCCGGAGTAAGCTCAATAATTTTGTTACGGTTAATAGAGAAGTTAACCATCGTATTCCAGTTTAAACCTTCCGAGCTTCGTAAAATTTTGCCATCAACCATTAACTCCAAACCTTTGTTTTGGATGTTACCGGCATTAATTTTCCTGTAGCTGTAACCGCTTAAGGGGTCCATAGGGATGTCAAGTAATTGGCGGGTTGCGTTTGTTTTGTAAACAGCAAAGTCAAACCCTAAACGGCTGTCAAAGAAACGCATCTCCAAACCTGCCTCGTATGATTTGATTAGCTCACTTTTAACATTTTCATTATACAATACATCGTTACGGCCTGCAGTGGTATTACCAAGCGGGTCTTTGCTTATAGTGTAAGTATTGTAAAGCTTGTAAGGATCCATGTCATTACCTACTGCAGCGAATGAACCGCGGACCTTACCATAAGTAATCCATGATGGCAGACTGCCGTTTTTGTTAAGAATTTCAGAGAATACCAATGCAGTACTTACAGATGGGTAGAAGTATGAACGGTTTGCTTTGCTTAAAGCCGAGCTCCAGTCGTTACGGGCTGTACCATCCACAAAGAATACCTGATCATAGTTAATGCCTAATGACCCGTATACTGAGTAAATGTTGTGCAAAAAGCGGCCCTGATCATAAGATGGGTTACCTACAGCATTGTTTATAGCAAATAAGTTTGGTACGTTCAACGTACCTGCGTTAACGCTAATGAAAGAGCGTTGCTGGTTCATTAAATTACCACCAACTGTTAAAACACCACCCCATTTACCAATCAGGTTATCTTTTTTAGCAGTTAACATACCACTATAGTTGGTTTCGGTGAAATCTGCTCTACGTTCGCCATAAGATCCAGTTGGGTTTGAAGAACCACCTGCATAAGTTTTGTTAACTGTAGTGGTATTATAAATATCAGCACCACCACGACTCTCAAAGCTTAACCAGTTGTTAAACTGATATTTAACAGAAGCATTTAACAAAAACCTATCGCGTACATCCTCATTCAGGTTATATTTTGCAGCCCAGTATGGGTTAAGTTCCTGACCACTGCGCCACCAGTTCATGGTACCATCAGGTTTCAAAGGATTGCTGTAATCGGTTACGTTGATAGAATTTGGTAATGTTTGCAAATAATAAAAGTAGTTGTTAGGGTTATAACCAGATTGCGGACGGTTTTGTGCAGTTGAATTAATATACTGTACCTTAGTATCCACAGTCCATTTATCATCTTTACCAAATTTGCTTACCGTACGTGCTAAAAAGTTGTTACGAATAAGTTTGGCGCCAGGTATATAACTTTTATCATCTAAACGGTTGTATGACGTATATACCGAAGTTGTTTTATATTGCTGCTGGAACGAAATACCTTGTAACGATTGTAAACCTGTTTGGAAATAGTTAGCCACGTTATCATGGTAGTTTTGCTGAAAGGTAGTACCATCAACCCTGGTTTGTGTTTGCCCACTATTTTGCTCACCCCAGCTTAATGCTGAATTAGCTACGTAACCGCCGCTTTCGCCCTGTCCAAAAACAGTCTGCATTTTTGGCGTCGAAAAAATACTTTCAAATCCAAAAGAAGATGTTAAAGTAATACCTAAGCCATTTTGAGACTTACCCGTTTTAGTAGTGATCAAAATAGCACCGTTGCCTGCGCGCGAACCATAAAGCGCTGCTGCAGAAGGGCCTTTTAAAACGCTGATGCTCGCGATATCCTCAGGGTTGATATCTGATAAACCGTTCCCCATATCTTTGCTTGGGTTGTAATAGTCATTATTACCACTCCCGTTACCGCCAATTTCGGCACCCGTGAAGTTATCTATCGGAATACCATCAACTACAATAAGCGGTTGGTTGCTACCTGTTAAAGAGTTATTACCCCTCAACGTAATTTTTGACGAGCCGCCCGGGCCGTTACCTGAACGTGTAACCTGCAAACCGGCCACCTGGCCTGACAATGCATTTACAACGTTTGTTTCTTTACGGTCAGACAGGGTTTCTCCTTTAACTTCCTGCACAGCGTAACCTAATGATTTCTTTTCCCTTTTAATACCCAGGGCCGTTACAACAACCTCATTAAGCGAATTTTCGCTACTTTCTAATACAACGTTTATGGTTGTTTCGTTACCTACAACTATTTCTTTGGTTTTAAACCCAACAAAAGAAAAAGTTAAAGTTGCACCGGGCTTAACAGACAGGTTAAACTTTCCATTTACATCGGTAGATATACCATTTGTTGTGCCCTTTTCGGCAACATTTACACCGGGTATGGTTTGCCCGGACCTTTCAGATACCGTACCGGTAACTGTTTTTTGTGCATAAGCAGCTATTGTTATCATGCTGAATAACAATAAAGCAATACACCTTAAGTACATTTGTTTCATTTGTAATAATTTAATTGGTTAACGATTAGTTGGTTATTTGTGGTTATACGTATTCTTGTTATTTAAAACTGCAATTCTCTACCACCAGTGTCGCGGCTCCTAAAAGCTCGGGATCTGTGTCGAGGGTAGAAACTTTGATTTCGGTATGCTCGGCAAGCCAGGGGATACAAAACTCATTAATGGCCTGTTGTATAGGTGCCATTAAAATTTTACCCGCAATAGCTCCCCTCCCGCTTAAAACAATTAGTTTCGGGTTCATAATATGGATCAAAGTTGCCATACCTTTCCCTATCAGGAAAGCAGCATCAGAAAGTATGGATACCGCCAGCGGGTCGCCAGATTTGGCAGCCTGCAAAAAATGATCGCCGGATAAACTGCCGGTTTCTTTAAATACCTGCTCCATGCTTGAACTCGCGCCCGATTCCATCTCAGATTTTGCGCGCTCCAACAGCACTAATAAAGAGGTGTCAACTTCTAAACAACCTCTTTTACCGCAAGAACATATCTTGTTACTTTGTGATAATGGGATATGGCTAAACTCGCCTGCGTACCCGCTATGGCCCCTAAAAAGGCTTCCGTTTACAATCATCCCCAGGCCCGTTCCCCAACCTACATTTACAACAAGTACATCTTTTAACTTCCGGCCCGCGCCAAATTTTAACTCGGCAAGTGCTATCAGGCTGGAATCGTTATCTATAAAAACTGGCAGGCCAAGTTCATGCGACAGGTGTTTGGTTAAATTAACACCACTTTTTGTTTTAAAGAAAGTATGGTTTATGCCTTGTTCGGCATTTACAAAGCCCGGCATACCAATCCCCATGCCCAGTATCTCATCAAGTGGTACGCCCGACCGGGAAATATAATCTTTTAAAAATCCGGTGAACGTACTTATTAGCGATGGCGAATCATTCAGGATGATCTCTTTTTTCTCAGGCGCTGTTTTTATATCATTCGCCAAATCATAAATAACTACCTGGGTAACTATCTGGTCAACAGCTACGGCTACAATGTATCGTTGTTTTTGATTATTTAGTGAAAACGCCAGTCCGCGCCTGCCGCCTGTAGATGGGGCAAGGCCATGTTCAGATACATATCCTTCTTCTATTAAATTATTAACTGTGTTGGTTATTAAAGGCAAGCTTTTATGTGTAAGCCTGCTTAATTCAGTAAGCGACAGGCTTTTATTATAATAAAAGTGCTTCAGCAGGTCTTTTCGCAAAAGCCCGTGTTTTTTAATAACAGTCATTTATTTAGGAATAGTTTACCAAACTTAAAATATAAATTTTAAAAATCAACAAACTTTTTAATTTTTTTAAAAACTTTTTTAATGTTTATCAGAATATTAATTAGTGTCAATTATACTTTTATTCCATAAGGGTAGCCCCTATTGTTTATCTCAAAAATATACCCTAATATTAACGTAACACGATTTGTTACCGAACCTACCCGGAAAACGATGAAAAAAGCCTTGCCCCTTTTATTGTTGTTTGTTTTTTCAACGCTATTTTGCAGCGCACAGTCAACAGAACTGACTGGCATCAAGGGTTCTCTTCCTCATATTCGCGATAGTTTCCGATATGTTGACGCCCTTAACCGGATTGCAATGCTGATGTACGAACAAAATATCGACAGCACTTTTTACTATACCCGGCAAGCGCGCGCAATGGCCGACCACTTTGATTATCCTAAAGGAAAAGCCGATGCCCTAAATAATCTTGGGGTATTTTTCGATATAAAGGGTAACTTACAACTTGCCTTAAGGTACTATAACGAGGCTTACGCCGTTTACCGGCGCTTAAAAGACTCGGCCAACAGCGTTCAGTCATTAATGAACATTGCCATGGTTTATAAAGAATTAGGCAAAGACGGGCGTTCCATACAACGTTTTAATGAATCCCTTTCACTTGGCAAAAAGCTACAACACGATTCGATCATGTCGCTGGCTATTTATAATTATCTGCTGTCTTATCCTGCGCGCTTCAATCGGGATGCCAGACACGATTATATTGGTAAAGCCCGGGAAATAGCCATGAAGTACCATGACCAACGGAGCCTGGTAGCAATTGACCAACTGGTGGCCGATGACATGATAGCTCATGGTAACCGCCAGGAGGGTTTAATATTACTGGACCATGCTATTGATACAGCTATAACCAACAAATTGTATTACGTTTCGATGGATATGCTGATAGACATGGGCGACCAGCTTGCCGAAAACCAACCGGCAAGGGCCGCAGCCTATTACCGCCGCGGGCTGGCCATTGCGGGTCAAAACGGATATCTTATTTACAGCCAGCTAATAGCGCGCAAATTGTTCAATTTTTATACCGACAGGCGCGATACGCTAACAGCATCCGTTTATAGCCGCCGCCTTATTAACCTCCATGATGAACAAGAAAAACTCAACAATGCATCAGGGATAGATTACCTGGACTACGCACTAAAAGATGAGCAGATCAAGTCATTAACTACGCGGTCAAAATACCAAACCGCATTGCTTATCATCTCCGTTCTATCTTGCCTACTTGCAATAGCAGTTATCGTCGTTATAAGGCAACACCTAAAACGTACCAGGCGATTGAACGAACAGGTAACCAGCCAAAACAGCCAAATGAAAAGAACACTGGGTGCGCTTGAACAGAGCCAGGCAGACAATACCCGCATGATGCAAATAGTAGCGCATGATCTGCGCAACCCTATTGGAGCTATGTACTCTATGGCAGCGCTGATGCTGGAAGAGCCCGGCCGGCCGGAAGAAGACCTGATGATGCTGCAGATGATTAAAACATCCGGCAAAAACTCACTTGAGTTAGTCAGCGATTTGCTCCAGGTACAATTCCGTACCGAAGAGTTACAAAAAGAGCCCATCGATATAGCAGAAATGCTGCAGTATTGCGTTTCGCTGCTGCTTAATAAGGCTAAGGATAAAGAACAGCACATTAAGCTGGAGACAATACCTGTTGTACTGCCGGCCAGCCGTGAAAAGCTGTGGCGTGTTATTAGCAACCTGGTAGGTAATGCTATTAAATTTAGCCCTACAGGCGCCTCTATTGTTGTTAAAATGGATCGTGGTCCTCAAAACGTACGCATCTCTGTAAAAGATGAAGGTATTGGCATCCCACCTGAAATGCAGGAAAAGATATTTGACCTGTTTACTGAAGCCAAAAGGCCCGGAACAGCAGGCGAACAGTCTTTTGGCCTTGGTCTGGCCATTTCAAGGCAAATAGTAGAAGCACACGGTGGTAAAATCTGGTTTGAAAGCATCCCCGATACAGGCACAACTTTTTTTGTAGACTTGCCGATAGAAACATAATTCCTTGTAGCCCAAGGCGCCGCAAGCCTTAATTATTTCTGCATCATATTATACATTAAATAGCCATATTAGTAAATGAATAAACATGTAGTACTAATTTTACTTTTTTTTGCGGGGCTTATAATTTCGGGTATTAACCCTCACGATTATTTCACCTGGATACTGGAAGTTTTTCCTGCCATTATAGGTTTTATTATTTTGGCACTTACTTACAAACACTTTAAATTTAGCTACTTAACGTATGCAATGATATTGGTACATTGCTATGTATTATTTATAGGCGGGCATTACACCTATGCCGAAGTACCCGCTTTTAACTGGATCCGTGACGCGTTTCACCAGGCACGCAATAACTACGATAAGGTGGGGCACTTTACCCAGGGCTTTGTACCGGCTATGATAACCCGCGAGTTATTCATCCGCCTTAATGTTGTACAAAAACGCAATTGGATGGCATTTTTAACCGTTTGCGTGTGTACTACTATTAGCGTACTGTATGAGTTTTTGGAATGGTTTGTATCCATCGCGTCCGGCCAATCAGGCGATTCGTTCCTGGGCACTCAAGGTTACATTTGGGATACGCAATCTGATATGCTTTACGCTATGATAGGTGCAATATGTATGGTAATTTTCATGGCAAAAGCGCAGGATAAAGCTATAAGCAATATCAGTGTAGCATAAGCATGTATTTACAAGCAACCATATGCCTCCCTTTCTTTAAACAATACGCATTTTCTTTGCGGATTAAATAAATGAACCCGGGGGTTTAAGTATTCATTTTAAGGCTTTGTATGTGATACAAGTTACTATATTTACAATATCGGGCAACCGTAAACGTTTTTCTTATTTACCAAACATTCAAACATGAAGTTCTTAAAAACATTTTACCTACCATTTGCACTTATACTATCTGTCGCTGTATTACCGGCCTGTAAATCAAAAAAGGTGATGAAACCGTCTCCTCCGTTTATAGCACCGGCAAGCACTACGCCAACTACACCACCACCTCCGCCACCGGCACCTCCGAAGCAAACACCACCACCGCCGCCTGCTCCTGAGAAACCCGACTATAATTTCAAAAACATTCAGTTTGAGTTTAACTCGGGGATACTAAAAACAGATGCTTACCCTATTTTAGACAAAGCTGCTGCCGAAATGAAGAAAGACCCATCGGTAAAATTTGTACTGAATGGCAATTCATCTGCCGAAGGTAGTGAAGCGCACAACATGTTGCTTTCTGTAGAGCGTGCAAACTCGGTTAAAACCTACCTGGTAAATACAGGCGTAAGTGCCGATGTGCTTGCAGTTAAAGGCTACGGCGAAAGCAAACCAATATCTCCAAATACCGACGAAGCAAGCCGCGCGCTTAACCGCCGCGTTGAAATAAAACTGCAATAGTTTTTGTTTAGTTAAGTGTAAAGGGCATGGTGTTTATAAACACCATGCCCTTTTTTATTGTTACGCTTATATACTTTGCTATCTTTATAAAGCACTAACCTTAAAAAATTGGATAACAACATCTACCAAAAACTCCATTCTGAGGGCTACCTCGGCGATGAGTCATATAATAAAGTAAGCCAAAAACACCTCAATCAATTATTTTCTGTTCACTGGGAACTTAAAACCCTGCTTTACCTGGGCGTAATGTTGTTATCGGGCGGCTTGGGTATACTCATCTATAAAAATATCGATACCATTAGCCACCAGGCCGTACTGGCTTTTATAGCGCTGATAAGTATTAGCTGTTTTGTGTATTGCTTTAAAAAGAAACTGCCATTTAGCTGGCACAAGGTAAAAGCCCCCAACACCGGGTTTGATTATATATTATTGCTGGGCAGCATCAGCATGGTAACGTTTGTTGGCTACCTGCAATACCAATACCAGGTATTTGGGTTAAACTACGGCCTGGCTACGTTTATACCCATGCTGGCTTTATTTTTTATTGCTTATTATTTCGATCATCTGGGTATCCTGAGCATGGCCATTGCGAGTTTGGCTTTATGGATGGGGGTATCTGTAACCCCAAAAACTCTGCTGGCTTACGGTACATTTAACAGCAGGCAAATCATATTCACTTATGTGGCGTTTGGGCTTATACTGTTGTTTTTTGCTTACCTCACCCAGCGGTTCGATATTAAAAAGCATTTTAAATTCACTTACCACCATTACGGTATTCATGTAACCTTTATTGCCTTGTTGGCCGGGTATTTTGACGATTATGAAAGCGCTGCAAATGCTGTGTGGCTGGTGCCTTTTTTTGCCCTGGCTGCCTATATTTATTTTGATGCCCGGCGCGAACGGTCGTTCTACTTTATATTACTTACTATATTATATGGCTACTTCGCCCTGGCAAGTTTAATTACGAGGATATTGTACGGTTATATGAAATACGATGCCATCTATCTATTGCTGATGTGTTTTATTGCATCGGCTATTGGGTTAATATTTTTACTGATAAACATCAACAAAAACTTAAAGCAGGATGATCATATATAACAAAGAATGGCTTAAAAATAAACACATAGTCGATCTGCTTAAAACCGATTATACTGCAGGTCGTATCACTAAAGATGAATTCATCAAAATAAAAGCTGCACACCCGGTTGGCTTTTATATGCCCGGCCTAATGGTACGTGTAGGTTTGTTTATTCTTACATTAATAATAGCTATTGTTGCTACAAGCCTTTTAGTTTTAATGGCTTTTGTGAGTGTCCATATTATGGGAAGCCCCGGCTGGCCCATATTTTTAGGCATAATATATTATGTGCTGTTAGAGTTTCTTACCAAAAGCAAGCACTATTTTCACTCTGGCGTGGATAACGCGTTACTTTATTCATCGGCGCCATTGCTTGGTGGCGGGTTTATATGGATCGTTATTGACACACACCTCACCACGGGCGATAACCTGCTTGGGGCAATAACTATTGCCATACTTTGCATTTACCTAACCCTCCGCTTTGCCGATGTGGTTACGGCTGCAGTAGCTTGTGGGGCCATATTTGCATGTGTGTATTTCTTTTGGGCGATGATGGGCAAGTTTGGTTTGGCCACCATGCCTTTTGTGATGATGATAGCCGCGGCCTGCGCCTATTTTGGTTTTAACCGTTTAGGTAAAAATGCAAAGAGCCTTTATTATACCGGTTGCATAGCCATTGTAAAGCTCATTAGCCTGCTTACCCTTTACGCTGCCGGTAATTATTTTGTGGTGAACCGCTTAAACAATATGCTTAATGCACTGGATGACTCGCACACCACTATCCCATTCGGTTTTATATTTTGGATCTGGACTATTGCATTACCTGCAGTTTATATCCTGTTTGGCCTAAAACGGAAAGATACTATGCTGTTACGTACAGGGATGGTATTAGTAGGGGCCGCGGTAGCAACCTTCAGGGTTTACTATCACTTATTACCTATCGAGATTATGCTTACCCTGGCGGGGATAATTATCCTGGCAGGGTCGTATGCTATCATCAGCTATTTAAAAATACCACGGCATGGCTTTACCTATGCCGAACCCGATGAAACCAATAGTGCCGACAGCCTTAATTTAGAAGGCCTTGCCATTGGCCAGGCTACATCGTATTTGCCGCCAGTAGGGCAAGGGCATGCCGCCAGGTTTGGTGGCGGAAGCGGTGGCGGCGGCGGCTCGAGCGATAGTTTTTAAATTGATAATTATTTCTTTACCAGGTCTGCCGGGTTTACAGGGTTACTTAGCAGATGGCCAAATAGTTCCCAGCGTTTGGCAGGGTCTTTAGCGCCGCCATTGCGTTCTATATAGTCTTTCACCAAATCCTGCCCGTAATTATAGTTGATCACATAGCTACGGTATTTTTTGATAAAGCTGATAGATTTATCGGCTGTTTCATCATTCATCAGGCAGTATTTTCTGAGGTAGTTGCGCGCCTTGCTTTCGCTCATGGTATCGTTTATTAAACCACGGGCGGCCTCATTACGGGCATAGTTAAGCTGGCCTTTTATAGCCAGCGCTTTAAAATACATATCTATGCCTGTGGTATCTAAACCGGCAAGCGGCAACAATACATTTTTAGCAAATTTAACCTTATCATCCCCCGGGAAGGCTACCTCTATTCCATAATTGGCGCTCCCCTCGGCAATAAGCGATTGCGGACTAAACAGCGGATACAACGAGATCTCTACCCATCCCCTGTCGTGGTACAGGTTTTTCTCCAGCAGCATGTTGTAAACGTGGTGGCCGGGATAGCTTTCGTGGCTGCCTACATCAATGGCACGGTCAATAAATATTTTTATATCGGTGTTTATCTGTACGGTGCTTTGGTATTTACCCTTGTACCAGTTATAACCGCTCCATGGTTTGTTGGTTACATACTCTAAAGTGAAATTTTCGCCGGCGGGCAACTTGTAATGGGCAAGCGTGCGTTTACGGGCCTCAGCAATGGCAGCTTTCATTACCTCATCAAGCTTTTCTTTGGGGATGATGAATTTATTGGCCAGTTTCTGAAACCTGTCGTTAACATTGCCCTTGCCCGGCAACATGCTGTCCAGTTTATCTATATCCGCTTTAAAAAACTCTTCGGCATAAGAAGGCGCTGCCACACCAAATAACTCTCGCGATTCTTCATCAAACGAGCGATACTCTTTCCCATAAATCCTTACTCTGCGGCCAAAAGCTATTAACTGGTTGTACATCCAGTTGGCGCGGATCTTGTTTGAATCTGCCGAAGCATCGGCTATCAGCTTTATATCGTTCATCAGGCTGTTTATATTGGCCAGGATGCTATCCCGCGGGAAAGTTTTATCGGTAATTTCTTTTGGCTTCAGCGAATCGGGGCCGTAGTAGGCATCAACAAAATCGCTGTCGTACTGCCCAATGGTTAGTCCAAGCGTTACATACTCTTCGGCAAGTTTGTTTAGTTTTTTGCCTTCGGCCGTATCAGATGCTTTTTGCTTGCACGACAGCACAAACAATACAGGTACCAGTAACAGTAGTTTTTTCATGGAGCAGGTGTAAATGTACCGCGAAGTTAAGCATTCCTTTTAAAACTGCCGGTGGATGGGCACCCATAAGGTGCATATTAAATAGCCGATAATTGATGATAACTCTTGTTTTGTCCCATTTTTGAAATGGGACAAACGGAACAAACGGAACATATTGATAATAAGATAATTACCAATAACAAGATTTTGTAAGCAACAACAAAAAACCAACCAATATTATCATTAAACACTCATAATCAACTATTTATAAAAATACGTTTTTGTCTCACTTTTCCGGAAATGGAACAAAAAAACCATGATAAAAAAGCGACCTTTTTACACCATTTTTCGGCCTCCATACGGCCTTTTTGTATATAAAATGTATTGATATGAAAAACCACCAAAATTGCATAAGTATTTGATTTACAATATATTAATATTTTAACGCCTGTTCCATTTATTCCGTTTTGGGACAAAATGGGACAAGCTATTTCCGGCTAATTTTAAGTCAATTTCTCAAATATCCGCCATTATGGGCCCACCGGCAATGGCATCCCGCACAGCTTTTTTTATTACGCGGTTTATGTACATTTGGTCTACAACACCTGTTACATGCCAGCTCACATCAAATACTTCCTGCTCTTCGTATCCTTATTCGCAGTTCAATCCTCTTTCGCGCAAGCAAAATTGCCGGTTATTAAAGCCACATCAAAAAGTGTATCTATTAACGATGGCGGGGTCCTGCAAAAAAACATGTGGTCTCTTTCGCCGGGCATCAGGCCTGATGTTTACACTGCCGACAGGACACGCAAACCCAAATGGGTTACCTTTTATACCGATATCGATTCGATACGGGTGAAAGTTAAACCCGGCAGCAGGTTTAATTTTGTGGTAGTGTTAAACGGTAAAGATTCGTGCTTTACCCAAATTGCAAGTGGTATACCACCGGCAAGCATGGTTAAAAACAGCATTGCCACACAC
Source organism: Mucilaginibacter sp. (assembly GCF_041663085.1). Lineage (GTDB taxonomy): Bacteria > Bacteroidota > Bacteroidia > Sphingobacteriales > Sphingobacteriaceae > Mucilaginibacter. The sequence continues at coordinate 6,488 of NZ_JBAZRC010000078.1, read as the reverse complement.
GATACCATCCCTTTTACCCTCACTGCCGATAACGCTATCAGCGTAAAAACAATTATGAATGATACCGATACCTTATTGCTGCATTTTGATGCCAGTTCTTTTGATTTTCATTTCACCAGAGACGCCATCCTCAAAAAAACCAAATTGCTGGTTAACCGGGCCGACGCCTTAGCAGGTAAAGCAGCCCCTAATTATAATAACTTAAACAAAGCAACAAAACTGCAAATGGGCAGTATGGTTTGGCATAATGTAGAGGTTTTACCTACCCTGATAACCGCGGATGGTATGGACGGGCGTTTTGGCTGGAACCTGTTTGAAGGCAAACAGGTTGAGGTGGATTATGATAAAAATATCATGATCATCCACTCGCAATTACCAAAAGCTTTGAAAGGTTATGTCAAATCAAAAATAGGGTTTGAGCGCTCCTTCCCGTACATTAACGGCACATTTGAAATAGCCGGCAAAAAATACACCGGTAATTTTTCGATGGATACGGGATCAGGCCAGGCCCTTATTTTGGATAGCACCTGGGTAAATGAGCAGCATTTCCCTAAAGATCTGAAACTGATCAAATCAACCGTGCTAAGCGACCCACGGGGCAATAAATTTGAAATTAAAATAGTACGCGCCCCGCTTTACCGTTTAAATGGTTTTGCTTTGACTAATATACCTACATTGCTTTTAGCCGGCAAAAACCCAATGGGGTTCCAGATCAACTACCTGGGTAATGGCCTCATGAAGCGTTTTAATATGATCCTTGATTTTGAAAAGGATATTATTTACCTGAAGCCTAACAAATTAACCCCGTTAAAATATAAAGGCGATTCTTAAACCGTAGGCAGGCGCCAGTTATTACGTACCGCCAGTATGCGGATGGTGCAGATCAACACTACAGAAACTGCCTCGGCTATTTGCGGCTCTACCACAGGCAGTAAAAGGATATAACAGATGCCGCCTGCTATACAGGCAGTGGCGTAGATCTCTTTGTGGAATAAAACCGGAATATGGTTAAGCAGCATATCGCGCAGTACACCGCCAAAGCAACCGGTAATGGTGCCCAGGGCAATACAAACGCCGGGGTTAAGGTTGGCCGCCAACCCTTTCTGTACACCTATTACGGTAAACAGGCCCAGGCCCAGCGCATCAAATAAAAACAGGGTAACCTTCAGGTTTTTCACCAGGCGTTTAAAGCTGATGGTGAGGATGGCTGTAGCCAGTATGATAAGCGGGGTGCTTACATCACGCATCCATGATACGGGTGTGTTGCCTATCAATACATCGCGCAGGGTACCGCCGCCAATAGCTGTTACAAAACCGAGGATGAGCACGCCAAACAGATCCAGCCGCTTTTGCATGGCCGAAAAAGCACCCGATATAGTGAAGGCAATGGTGCCCAGTATCTCAATAATGGTTGAAAAGCTTAAGTGCATACGGTTTGTAATACAAACCTAAACTTTTGTGTTGATATAACCATTCGCTTTGGTTTTTCAGGCTCAGATACCTATCATTGCGAAATATTATCTTTTTTACCCATCATGACTAAACAAAAAGGATTCACAACTACCCTGTTACATGCCGACCGCCTTCGCAAACCGGAGTTTGGCGCTTTGCATCAGCCAATACATACCGCGGTAACCTGGGGCTTTGATGATGTGCAGGACCTGGTAAACGTATTCCAGAATAAAGCAAAAGGCTTTGCCTATTCAAGGCAGGGAAACCCCACCACAGCCGCTTTAGAGAGTAAGGTTACCATGATGGAAAACGGCCTTGCTTCTGTAAGTTTTGCTACCGGGATGGCCGCTATTATGGCAACCGTTTTTGCACTGGTAAAAGAGGGCAGCCACATTATTGCCAGTTCTTACCTGTTTGGCAATACCCGCAGCATACTGCAAACTTTTACTGAAATTGGGCTGGATATATCTTTTGTAGATGCCACATCTGTTGAAAATATAAAGGCTGCATACCAGCCAAACACTTGTATGGTGATGGTAGAAACCATTGCCAACCCTGCAACCCAAATTGCCGATCTGGAAAACATTGGTGATTTTTGCCGGGAGAAAAACCTGATATACGTGGTTGATAATACCATGACCTCGCCTTACTTGTTTAAGCCAATTACAGTTAAGGCATCATTAGTCATAAACTCGTTAACCAAATATATTGGCGGCCATGGCAATGCGCTTGGCGGCAGCGTAACCGATACCGGCCTGTACGACTGGGCAAGTTACCCGGGCATTGCAGCCGTACTGCGCGAACAAATAAAACCCGAATTGCTTGGCATTACGCAGATACGCAAGCGCGGCCTGCGCGATGGCGGCGGCACACTGGCACCCGAAGCAGCACACAGCATATCGGTAGGTGCCGAAACTTTGGCCTTAAGGCTGGAACGCTCTTGCGGTAACGCGACAGCGTTGGCCGAATACCTGCAAGCTCACCCGTTGGTGAGCAAGGTTTATTACCCGGGTTTAAAAGACCATCCGCAGCATGAGTTATCAAAAAAGCTGTTCCGCTATAACGGCGGGCTGATGAGCTTTGCCTTAAAAGATGGCGTTGATGTATTTGCCTTTTTAAACCGCCTGCAGGTGGTTATTAAAAGCAGTAACCTTGGCGATACCCGCACCCTGGCTATCCCTGTTGCACAAACCATATTTTTTGAGCTTGGTATTGAAAAACGCGCCGAAATGGGTATTCCCGAAGGGATGATCCGCCTATCAGTTGGTATTGAAGACCGTGAAGACCTGATGGAAGATTTTAAGCAAGCGCTTGACGGAACTAAATAAACCCCATCAGCTTTAATTATACAAAGGCAAACGAACCATCGTTTGCCTTTTTTGTTATGATGCTGATGAAACAGCTCAAATTATTGCTTTTGATAGGTATGCTTTCCCCGGCATTCGCTTATGCGCAAAAAGCTTACGAGGCGGTTAAGTACACGGGCAAAGTTCAAAACATGGTAGTGCATTTTACACTGGCAGACGGTTATTTAGGAGCATGCGAAATCAAAATCGTTGATAATAAAACCCATAAAACAATCTCTTTCCTGCCCGATAATGGTTCTGCTGATGAAAACAAGAATTTAACGTTTTATCGACGGAATCGGTCTCCAAAAACAGATCGTTTTGTGATAAGCGGTATGGAAGAATTGTTTGAAACCCCACCTGCAAAAATTAAAGGTATATATTATATAAAGGGGAAAGGCTACCCCTTTATACTGAAACGATAACATTACCTGATCGCCTGTACCTTTGCATGTGGTTGCTGTACTGCAGCCTTTGCAGGTTCGTTACTGCATTTGCCCAGCAGCACATAAATCACAATAAATATTACAATGGTTGACAGGCAGCCGCCACCCAATTTTTTAGCGCCCCATGCCGCAATTATCCCTCTGAAAAAATTATTCATATATCGCTAACACAATTTTGGCCGGATAGTTTTCTGTTGATGCTTACGGCAGTTTCTTTTTCACGTTAAAGGTTTGTTCGCTGTACAACACGTCCTCCTCGGTTACCCCTTGCGCTATTATCCTGAAACGCCCGGTAATATCATTAGTAAAAAACCAAAGACTGGTTTCGCCTGATGAATTTACCGGCACGTTATATTTCCAGTAAATGGTTGATTGATATTCGGGGATACTGTCCTTCTCGGCATCATAATCAACCACATAAAACTCTTTATTGGCATAGATCCCTTTTAGCTGCACCATACTTGGGTAGTCCTTTGTTTTAAATATCACACAACCGCGATAAATCTCGCTTACGTATTGCCCACGCCGCCAAACCTTAACATAATCACCCTTTTTTAAAGGCCTGAGTTGATTATTATCATTAGGGTGGTTGGGGCAATTCAGGATATCATTCATACATTTATAATCGCCACATTCATTTACACCAGGGTCATGATCAAGGGTTGATTTGGGGATGGAGGCATAAAGCAAACCATCCTTAACGGCTTTTATTTTTACTTCCTGTAGCTGCCTGGTCTTATTAAGCCCCTGCACTACCAGGGCCTCGTTGGTTTCGGTCACGGCAGGCACTTCAATACTTTTAAGAGACATCGTATCTGCCATGTTTTTTGTCATCCCCTCAAACGGGTTGTTAAAATGAATAACATACGGGTCGGTCTTTTCTTTTCCGCTTATATACAATGTCATCTTTTTATCGGCGGGGGTAACTATGCCCTGTTCATCCATCACAAAATGGCCGGTGCTGTCTGTACGCACTATCCGGGCCAGGGTATCGGCAATAGCACTTAGCATCATCGGTTTTTTTAATCGCTTGCCGGCAAAGGTTACATCGCCGTTGTAGGCTATGGTTTGGTATTGCCTCAGCGTATCTGCGGGTTGGGTTTTCAGCATTTCCTGCCAGGTGTAACGGCTCCAGCCTTTTATTAGTAATACTTTATTGAGGTATTCCTTATCGGCCGCATCGTTTCCCATCAGGTTATCTTTTAAGGGGATATCCTGCAACTGGCTGCTTAAGTAATAATAGCTTTCGATGTTGTTGGGGTGTCTATAACTCAGCCGGTTATCCTGCACACAAGCTATAGAAACATAGCCTTTCGCCGGGCTGCCCGAAGCGCTGCTTAGCTTTAGGTTAAGCTTAACCTTTTGGCGGGTGGCGTACTCGTTATTGTCTGTTTTAATACTGAGATCCTGTCGTTTATCATAATGCGCAAAAATAGCGCGTTCGGCAAGCGGCCTGCCCAGGCTATCCAATACAGTTATCATGTTTAACCCGCGCGGAAGATCGGCCGTGGCAAAACTTGTTACCAGGCCTTTGGGATAGATCTCTTCATCGAGCGTAACAAATACTTCTTTATAGTTGTGCACCAATATCTTTACCACCTGGTAGCGGGTGCTTTGCAGCTTCAGTATGATGCTATCAGTTTGCAGGGCATCTGCAACTTGCAATGTAATGCCCTGCGGCAGCGCGTTTGGCAAAGCACAAACAGTATCAACCACACCGGCCCTTATCACTTTTACCTGGTATTTGCTATTGGCTTTGGGCGTAAGTTTAAATATGCCCATGCCGTAACTATCGGTTGTTATGGTATCTACAGGTATACCGTTACTTAATAATATCCCATTGATCTTTAACGGTTCGCCGCCGGCGCCCCTGGCCTCCCAGCCTATCCTGCTGGTTTTACCCGCAACCATGTATCCGCCGTCGGGATAAAACCTTACACGCGCTTTTTGCTTTTTTATGGGTATGGTTAGGCGGATACTTTCCTTTTGCTTCCCCTCGCCAACCTCGGCAATTAATACGTGGTTTTCCGGCGATACCTGATTTTTATCGATACTTAAAATATCCTCACCGGTTACACCGGTTTTGCCGGTTGCCAGCGTAGCCCGTTTTTTGGCTGTGCCCATTTTATAGCTTACCGGGGCTTGTATCACGGGCAGCTCTTTCGCTTTAGCGGTAAGCAAGGTGGTTATTTTACCGGGCTGTCCTTTTGTACTATCCAGCAAACTTAGCGACAAGGAAAAAGCAGGTTCGTTGGTGGTTTTGATGGTTACCGATTGCTTGAACACAACCTCGGGCCGGCCTTTTAGCAAACGGTTGGTATAGGCTACAAAATGATAGCTGCCTGCCGCAACAGAATCCGGAATATAAATATTACCAAAGCTTAGTCCGCCATCTATTATAAAATTGGCTTGTGCTGCAATTTTACTATCCTCATCATTAATCAGCGAAACCGAAAGGATGCGGTGTTCTTTTATCGCGTTTGCATCAATATTAAGCAGGTAACCGGTAAACCAAACCGTTTCGTTATTGGTGTAAATGGTTTTATCCAGATGAACAAATAATACCGGCGAGGCCTTTTTTACGCCGTACAGATTTATTTGACTTTCAATCGGGTCTGCATCTTCATGTGCAACCTGGGCACTACTGGCTAACGATACTGGAATTAATAATATACAGATAAAAAGGCACCGGTAGAAGTTCTTCATCAGCTAAAAATACCTATTCTGTTTTAAAAAAGAAACAAGTCAACGAGTGCTTTTATTAGTGACCGGTCTTAAATTGAGTTTGAGATAAAAGGTATTTTGTAAGATCGGCCGCAGCTTTATCATTATCAAAACCTACAGGCAATCGGCCATTAACATATTCGTTATACAGCCATGGGTCGCCAACGGCAAAAACAGTTCCTTTACCATATTTTACAATAGCTGCAATAGTAGCCCCGTTTGCCGATCTTAATACAGCGCGGGCCTTTCCGGTAAGGGCAATGCTGCATACGTCTTTCATAAAAGCTTTTTGCGCTGTTTTAAAAACCGGGTTATTGTTTATTACAACCGCGCCGTCTTCAAAATGGGCATCGTTAATAACGTGGTTTTGCATATCGTTATTAAAGTGCAGCCCAAACTTGCCGGCAAGCAGGTTAAAGTGGGGCAGCTCTACATTAGCGCTGTCATTAGCCATCAATACAATCACACCACCTGCTTTTACCCAACGCGCAATGTTATCGGCATCGGTTTGCTGTATATA